>DATIZX010000019.1:0-40378 GCA_035516795.1 Verrucomicrobiia bacterium | reverse complement strand
GCACTCACAGTTGGCTGAATCGGTTTCGGCGCATCCTCATTCGAGGGGAGAAAACAGCGCAGAATTACTTGGGGCTACTACATTTCGCCTGCGCGATCATCACGTACCGCCGTGCGGCTGTTTTAGGATAGGCACTTAGTCAGATCGACGGGGTCGCGACACTTGGCCTTGCCGGTAGCTTCGTGAAGTAATTCCACTGCCTCTTGATGATCGGAAATGAAGCGGCCGCAAGCCGCTTCATTTCCTGCGGCAACGGCGGACTTCCTGTGGCAGTTTGGCCTTCCCCACCGCAGGCAGGAGTTGATGCTGCATCCGCTCGGTGACTTCTCGCCAGCATGGCCGCTGGTTGGTGATGGATGAGGCAGACTGATCGATCGAATTGGTGCCCCAACACCGGTTCGGGTTTGCAAAGGCTCGCGTGAAGATATCCGCTGCATTCTCTTCCTTCGGCACTTGCGGATACCACTCGTCGAGTTCGGCGGGGATGACCGGAAATCCTTGATTGCGGATTTCATTGAGCTTGGCTTCGACTATGAAGTGGAGCGTGAGCCGGTAGGCAGGACACAGAACGGCAATGATCGTCAAGGATATCAAGATTTAGCGAAACCGGAGGCGAGTAGTAAGAATGGCTTGCGTCGCTTACTCGTTCATCCTTGCAGCATCCCAGTCGCGACAAGAACGTCGCTCCCACGAGGCAAATGCAAGTCCTGACTATTGACTTCCGTCTTGCGCCTTCTCCCCAATTCCCGCCATCAGGCGCATCAGGGTTTCTTGCGTGACGTGTTCGCGCGGGACTTCGCCGACGATTTTGCCGGCCCGCAAGACGAGGATGCGCGTCGAGAGATTGATGACCTCGGGCAGTTCGCTGGAGATAAGAAGCACGCCGTTGCCGTTGTTCGCCAGTTCGTCGATGAGACCGTGAATCTCCGCTTTGGCGCCTACGTCCACGCCGCGTGTCGGCTCGTCTGCGATCAATACCTTCAACTGGCGGGCCAGCCATTTGGCGATGACCACCTTTTGTTGATTGCCGCCGCTTAGTGCCGCCACGGCGGTTTCAATCGACGGCGTTTTCACGCGGAGCCGGGTGAACAGCGTTTCCGCTTCGCGCGCTTCCCGCCGATGGCTCAACAAGCCCCAGCGGCGCAATCGATCCAGAATGACGAGCGAGAAATTGTGCCGACAGCTCATCGTCAGCACCAAGCCTTCACGCTTCCGGTCTTCGGGGAGAAAGCCAACGCCGCGCCGCATCGCTTCCCGGGTCGAACCGAGCTTCAGCGGCGCACCTTCGATCTCGACGCGGCCAGTGGCATTTTTATCGAGGCCGAAGATCGCCTGCGCAATCTCGCTGCGGCCCGAGCCAACCAATCCCGCCATGCCAACGATTTCTCCCGCGCGGACGCTGAAAGAGACGTTCTCAAACCTGCCGGGGGAAGTGAGATTCTCGACACGCAGCTTCACTTCGCCGGGCGGGGCACCCAGGTGATGCGGGAAATATTCGGTGAGCGAGCGACCGATCATCATCTGCACGATGCTGTCTGGCGTGGCCTCGGTGCGAGGAAGGGTGCCGACGTATTTGCCATCGCGTAACACGCTGATGCGGTCGCACAAGCGAAACACTTCCGGCAAACGATGCGATACGTAGATCATCGTCACACCTCGTTGCCGAAGTTGCTCGATCAGTTCAAAAAGACGTTGCGACTCGGCTTCGGAAAGCGAACTGGTCGGCTCATCAAACACGAGAATTTTCGCGCCGGTGCTTACAGCAGCGGCAATCTGGACGAGTTGTTCTTGGCCGGTAGTGAGCGCCTTCATGGGTTGATGCAAATCCATCGTCACGCCAATTTCGCCAAGCCGCTGTCGCGCACGCTCGTCCATCGCCCGACGGTCGGTGAACACGCCGAACCGCCGCGGGTATTGACTGAGGCTGAGATTCTCGGCAACCGACAGGTCGGGACAGAACGCCAACTCCTGATACACCATTCCAATGCCAGCCCGCACCGCGTCGCGTGGGGAGTTGAAATGCTGCGGCTGACCGTCGATGCGGATCTCGCCGGCATCCGGTTTGTAAATGCCAGCGAGGATTTTGCCGAGAGTGGATTTGCCGGCGCCGTTCTCCCCCATCAACCCGTGGCATTCGCCGCGCTCGATCGTGAGGCTAATATCGTCGAGGGCCTTGACGCCGACGAATGCCTTGCTGATGGAAGAGAAGGAAATCACGGCAGAAACCTTCGAACTGTGCACTCTGAACTTCGAACTCTGAACTCTGAATGGAACAACCGTCGGACAAAATCGGTGGCAATTATCGGTCGCGACCGCCTGCCGACTGTTCTCGTTCGATGTTGAACGTTCAGCGTTCTACGTTCACGCCCTATTTGCGAAGCCACTTGTCCCAATTCCTGGCGTACTCGTCCACATTCTCTTTTGTGACTTTGGTTAGCGGATCGATGATTCGTTCCTCTTTGGGAGCTTGGTTCTTCACCAACTTATCGAGTAGGATCTCAACCGATTTATGTCCCCAGCCATAGCAATCCTGCGCGAACAGAGCGGAAACGTACCCGTCCCGGATATAATTGAGTTCAGCCGGGAGCGCGTCCACGGAGACAACCTTTACCGAACCCGCCGGCCACTTCAGCGCGTTCTTGGCAAAGAGGGCCCAGCCCCCGATCATCGCCCAACCTTCGATTTCAGGATGGGTGGTTTGCGCAGTGTTGACGGCTTCCACCGCCTGTTCGGGCGTTTCAGCATGGTAAAATATTCCGTCGGGTAGCAGTTTGATGTCGGGATGCTTCGCCAACTCCTCCTTCACGCCGCGCACTCGCTTTTGAAGATTCGGTCCTGTCTGATTGCCGGCGAGGATGGCGATGATGCCCTTGTTATTCATCACACGAGCCAATTCGGCCATCACGTGCCTGCCGCAGGTGACATCGTCAGTACCGTAGTAACAGAAACGTTTGCTGCGAGGCGCATCCGAGTCAAAGCACATCACTGCGGAACCGAGTTCGATCGCCTTGTCGATGGCGGGCGTGACGGTGTTGGCATCGGTGCATGAGAGAGCAATGCCTTGCGCGCCGCCGCGGGCGAGTTGCTCGATGGCTTCCGCCTGTTTTTGAGCATCCTCGTCGGGCGGAGTCTCCCAATCGATAAAGACATCGACGCCGTATTTTGGCCCGAGCTCTCGGGCGGCATCCTTGGCGCCCGAATAGGCGGCTTGGAACACTGGATTGGACTGGCTTTTGCCGATTAAGCCGATGGTGATCTTCCGTTTGTCGGCGGCTTGCGTTGCGATGACGCCGACGATCAACAGCGCACTCACATACATGGTTAGTTTTTTCATCATTTTCCTCCTGCTATGGCTTTTCATTTTGGCGGGAGCGAATTTTATCCGTCGCGGCCGTGATTACAGATCGCTCCTGCGGCTTAATCTTTTCGACCGCCAGAATTCGCTGAATCGGTCCACCGCCACGGCCACGATGATAGCGATGCCGATAATAATCTTGCTGTACTCTTTCGACAACGGCAATACCACGATGCCCAGGTTCAGGTGCTTCAAAATATAGATCCCGTTCTCGATCATCTTGATGACCAAGGCTCCCAAGGCCGCGCCGAGCGCCGAACCCCGTCCGCCCGTCAGGCTCGCGCCGCCGACGACCGCCGCAGCAATCACCGTCAGTTCGTATCCTTCGCCCGTCGCGGTGTTGGCTGAACCGAAATAACCTGTGGAAACCATCCCCGCAATGCCACATGCCAGACCGCACAAGACATAGACACGCAGTTTGATCCGGTTGACCGGCAGGCCACTGAACCGCGTCGCCTCTTCATTGCCGCCGAGTGCGTAGGTTTCGCGTCCCCAAACGGTGTGACTGAGAAATATCCAGCCCACGATCACGCACACCAGCATGACGATCATCGGCACGGGCTGCAACAACAGCGGCAACCCATGACTGCGCTGCACCATGTACTGCCAGGAAATGAAATGTGCCGTGAACGCATCGGGGAGCGATTTGTCTCCCGAGGGCAACGATTTGGTTGGCACCGAAATCAGCGCGATCCCGCGAAAGATACTCAGCGTTCCCAACGTCACGATGAATGAATGCATCCGCAGGCCGACCACGAGCGCCCCGTTGATCAGGCCGCACAGCAACCCGATACCCAGTGGCACGATGATCGCCACGGGCATGACCACCCACGGACTGGCGTTGACGGGAAACGTCTGGAGCACCGCCGCCGTGCCTAGTGCCGACAATCCGAAGATCGAGCCTACGGAGATATCGATTCCGCCCGCCACGACGACAATGGTTTCCCCGATGGCCATGATTGCCATCCACGACATCGGCGTGGCGACGTTGGGGATCAGGTTATTGAGCCGGAAGAAATTGTTGACGGTCTGACCACGGATGGTGATCGGCTCCGCCGCAAAGGTCAGCAACAACCCGATCAGAAAAATGACCACCAACAATCCGGCCTCATCGAAGCGGGGCAGGCGTAAACCGTTTCGATGCGTGCCGGACGCATTCGAAGAACTGCCTGCGGGGGTCTGCGTTGCCGTCGGCTGACTCATGGCTCGTCGGCCCCATCCTATCGACTTGCCGCACTCTCTGGCAACAAAGTTGTTGCGCATCTTCAGGTGCCGCTAGCCGCCTGATCGCGGTGGGAGCACCCGTTGCTTGACGCCCGGCTTGCGCTCGCTCCATACTCCTCTCAAATGAAAAGCTCATGGCGTTGGTGGTGCGCGGTGGCGATAGCCGCCGGTTTGGTGGTTGGCGAGGCGGCGGCGCAAACTAAGAACATCACGGTCTGTCTGCTGCCGAAAAAGAAAGGGCTGCCGTATTTCACAACCTGTGCCCAGGGCGCCGAGGAAGCGGCAAAGGAACTTGGCCACGTGAAGCTGATCTACGATGGCCCCAGCGACGGCGCGCCGGAGAAGGCCGCGAGCATGATTGAGAAGTGGACGCTGCAAGGCGTGGATGTCATCGCCGTGTCGCCGAACGATCCGGAGGTGCTCGCGCCGGCCATGAAAAAAGCTCGTGAGAGAGGTGTCCACGTCATCACCTGGGATGCGGACGGTTTGCCTGGCACGCGCGAGTTTCTCGTGAACCAAGCGACGGCGCAAGATATTGGGTATGCATTGGTGGACACGATGGCCAAAGATCTGGGCGGCGCAAACGCCGAAGGTGAAGTGGCCATTATCACAGCGACGCTGACCGCTGCCAACCAAAACGCCTGGATCACCTACATGAAAGAACGGCTGGCGAAGTATCCCAAGCTGACGCTGGTGAGCATCCAACCGTCGAACGAAGACCAGAAGCTGGCATTTCAGGCAGCGCAGGATTTGATGAAGGCCCATCCAAAACTGCGTGGAATTTTCGCGATCAGCTCGGTGGCGTTTCCCGGTGCGGCGGAAGCGGTGAAGCAGGCGGGGGCGGCGGGCAAAGTATTGGTGACCGGTCTCTCGACGCCCAACGACATGCGCAGTTACGTGATGGATGGCACGGTGAAATCGGTGATTCTTTGGAACACAATTGACCTCGGCTATCTCACCGTCCGTGTGGCGGACGCTTTGGCGACGGGCAAGCTCAAGCTGGGCGATACGACATTCGACGGCGGGCGCCTCGGTCCGAAGAAGATTGTCGGCGATAACGTCTTGTTGGGCGGCATTCTTGTGTTTACGAAAGAGAATATTGCCCGGTACAATTTCTGACGGATAGCGTGCGCGTCTTCCTCTTTATTTGTCTATTACTCGCACTTTCGAAAATTGCTGCGGCGGAGCCCATTGACCGACACGCCTTGGTGACGAGGCACAATGTGGTTCTCACCAAGTTTGACCCGGAAAACCCGCTGCAAGTGGGCAATGGCCAATTTGCTTTCACGGCGGATGTGACCGGACTGCAAACGTTCGCCGACGCGTACGAGAAGACCATCCCACTTGGCACACTCTCGCAATGGGGCTGGCATACGGTTCCGAATCCGCACGGTTGGAGCATCGACAAGTTCGCATTTCGGGAATTTACAGACTTGCTCGGACGTAAAGTGGGCTATGCTGACGTGCCCAGCAAGCACGGAACCGCCGAAAGCAACTGGCTGCGCATGAATCCACACCGGCTCCACCTTGGACAAATCGGGTTCCTGTTGACCAAGGCCAATGGGACGACAGCGCAGCCGAGCGACTTGACAGACATTAAACAGACGCTCGATTTATGGAACGGCATTCTCGTCAGTCATTTCAAGTTCGATGGAGGACCAGTCGATGTGCAGACGGTTTGTCACCCGACGCTCGACACGCTCGCGGTGCGGGTCGTGTCGCCCTTGCTGAAGCGGGGTCACCTGGCCATTCAGATTCAGTTTCCCTACGGCACCGGTGAGACCAAGACCGCGGATTGGAGCAAACCCGATGCACATAAAACTATCGTGATAAGTGATGAAATCGGTGTCGTGGAGTTTGTGCGCCAACTCGACAGTACGACATACCAGGTGCGGGCGACTTGGACTAGAGGCGCTAAGTTGGCGGAAATGGCCAAGCACAAGTTTGTGCTCACGCCGGGAAAGGACACGGACGCGCTGGAATTCGTCTGCGCGTTCTCTCCGAAACCG
The DNA here is from genome assembly GCA_035516795.1 of Verrucomicrobiia bacterium. Classification (GTDB taxonomy): domain Bacteria; phylum Verrucomicrobiota; class Verrucomicrobiia; order Palsa-1439; family Palsa-1439; genus DATJBF01. The sequence continues at coordinate 33,790 of DATIZX010000019.1, read as the reverse complement.
ATTCGCGACGCCCTGCCCGGGTTCAAACAGACGCGCGTTGACACGCGGGAACACTGGAATCAATTTTGGACCACGGGTGGGGCGATAGATTTGTCGGAGAGCAAGGATCCCCGCTGGCGTGAACTCGAACGGCGCATCGTCTTGTCAGAATACCTGACCGCAATACAGTGCGCCGGCAGTTATCCGCCACAGGAAACGGGGCTGGCGTACAACAGTTGGTACGGCAAGTTCCATCTGGAGATGCACTGGTGGTATGCAGCCCATTTCGCATTGTGGAATCGGCTGCCGCTTTTGGAAAAGGGCCTCGGCTATTACCGATCTATTCTGCCGCGTGCCGAAGGCACCGCCAAACGGCAGGGTTATGCTGGCGCGCGCTGGCCGAAGATGACGGACCCCAGCGGGGCAGAATCACCGTCGCCCATCGGACCGTTTCTGATCTGGCAACAACCGCACCCGATCTTCTATGCGGAGCTTTGTTATCGCGCGCACCCCAATCGCGCCACACTGGAGAAATATCGGCAGATTGTTTTCGAGACGGCAGAGTTCATGGCGTCCTATCCGGCCTGGGACGAAACAAACAAGCGATACGTGCTCGGCCCGGTTCTGCAATGCGCGCAGGAAATCTTTCCAAAGGATAAAACGTTGAATCCGACCTTCGAGTTGACCTACTGGCGCTGGGGTTTGCAAACAGCCCAGAAATGGCGCGAACGTCTTGGTTTGCCGCGGGACTCGAAATGGGATGCCGTTCTGAACGGGCTCGCCAAGTTACCTGTCGCGAACAACAGGTATCTCTTTGCGGAAACGGCAACCACCTCGTATTCGGACAAGAAATGGGTAAAGGACCATCCATCGGTACTCGCGGCATTAGGGATGTTGCCCGGGCCGGAAGTTGATCGCAAAACAATGCGACGGACGCTGGACTGGATTTGGAACAATTGGAACTGGGCGGACACTTGGGGTTGGGATTACCCGACGGTGGCAATGTGTGCCGCGCGCCTGGACGAGCCAGAACGAGCGGTGGATGCCTTGTTGCTGGACACGCCGAAAAACCATTACCAACTCAATGGTCACAATTATCAGCGCCCCGGCCTGACCGTCTATCTACCGGGCAACGGCGGTTTATTGTACGCCGCCGCAATGATGGCCGTAGGTTGGGACGGCGCACCCAAAAAACATGCTCCCGGTTTTCCTGACAACGGTCAATGGGTCGTACGCTGCGAAGGATTGAGACCGGCGCCCTGATTCGGCATACTGCCAAACGATGCGGAAGTTCTATTTATTGGCGGCGGCGATCCTCTACGGATTCTTGCTTTGCTCCCGAAGTCCCGCGCAGGATTTGCCAACGGCGGCTCAGCTTGAGAAGGACTTTGCCGACCCACCATTGGAATACCGGCCCCGGACCCGGTACTGGTGGTTTGGTGGAGCGGTGACGCGGAAAGAATTGGCCCGCGAGTTAAGAGGCATGAAGGAAGAAGGCCTGGCTGGGGTCGAGATTCAGTCCATCTATGATGCGCTGCCGGCCGTTGGAGATCATAAGCCGGTTAACTACGCTTCACCTGAATGGGCTGACCGCGTCGCGACGTGCGTCAAAGAAGCTGCCAAACTGGGAATGAAAGTCGATCTGACGCCCGGCAGTGGATGGCCTTACGCGGGGCCATGGATCGATAATGAACATGCCGGTCAGATGCTCGAATCGAAAACGATTTCAGTGGAAGGCCCCGAGCAGCAAATGCCAGACTTTACAGCGCACGGTCCCATTATTGCCGTGACGATGCGACGCGCTGACAATCAGCCTGCGCAGGTCGTCACCAACTGGCAGAATGGCTTTTCCGTGCCGGAGGGCAAGTGGTTAGTGACGTGGTTTTGGGCAAAGCTGGGTGGAGTCGGTACGCACAAGCGAGCGAATCTCCGCGATACCGGTCCGGTGTTGGATCACCTGAGCGCGGAGGCGATGGATTTTCACCTGAACCACTGCGTGCAACCCGTGCTGGATCGTGTCGGGAAACTTGCAGGCAGCACGTTCGAGGGCCTCTTCATCGACAGTTGGGAATTGGGCAAACCGACATGGACAACCGATTTCCTCGAACAATTCCGTGCGCGGCGTGGTTATAATCTCACTCCTTATCTTCATCTGATTGGCCGTTCCGGCACCGGCCTCGTCGCACAAGTCCGCAGGGATTACGAGCAGACGCTGCGCGATCTAATCGTGGACAACTGTTATGGGGAACTGACGCGTTGGAGTCACCAGCACGGTTTGGAGTCGCGCGCGCAGGCGCACGGGAGTCCGAGCGACTGGGAAGATTCTTACGGAGTCGCTGACATTCCCGAGTTCGAGATGGACTTCAAAGTCTCGCCGCAGAACGTTCCGTTTGGCGGCGATTTGGCGGTTGCGGCAGCGCATGTTTATGGCCACCCGATCGTCTCCTGCGAAAGTTTCACTTGGTTGACCGAGCATTGGCGCACCACCATGCACGAGCTTCGCGAACAAGCGGATACGATCTTTGCGTGCGGCGCTAATCAACTTGTGTTTCATGGATACAGTTATTCGCCGCCAGCGGCAGGTTTTCCTGGCTGGAATTTTTACGCGGCCTGCGAGATCGACGATAATTCCCCATTCTGGGCCTACCTGCGAGTGCTGACGGATTACTTCAGCCGCAATAGTTTGCTGCTTCGCTCAGGACGACCGGTGGCTGACATTGCGGTGTATGGCACGCGAGAATTCCCGCAAGGCCCCACCTTACTTTCCGACCGATTGACCGATCGCGTGCTCTGTCGGTTGGCCAAGATGGACGGCGATCGACTGGCAGTGGGATTCGGTCGTTATCGCGTATTGATTCTCGATGCCGCGGTCATGCCGTTGGAAACGATGCAGAAGATTCAGACGTTTGTAGAAAGCGGCTTTGCAGTTGTGGCGCTGCAGTTGCCTTCGGAGGTGCCGACGTTCAAAGATCACGATGCTCAAACGGCAAAACTCCGCGAGATAGTGGCTGCCCTTTTCCCGCACCAACCGGGAACAACGCCGCAAAAGGATGGAAAGGGAGCAACCTACTTGACCGGAAGAGACCGGCTGAGTTCGATTCTAAAGGACATTGGGATCGAACAGCAGTTGAATTCGAGTGAACCCCTTCGCATTCCCTGGTTGCAGCGTGAAGGCGCCGATTATGACTTGTACTTGCTGCACAACCCGTCGCTGGAAAATTCTCTTCGTGAGAAATTCTCTTTCCGCGCCAAAGGTTGCCTGGAAATCTGGAATGCCTGCAATCGGAAAATCGAGCCCGCTCCTTACCAGATTGACGGAAACCGAGTGGTGGCGGACATCGAGATTGGCCCGAAAGAATCGCGTTTGGTGATGATTCGCCGTGATAAACCCGCTGCAGGCCAAACCTCGCGTCCCAGCCAACGCACAAATAGCATCGCGAATGTCGAAGGGCCCTGGAGCGTAACCTTCCAACATATTGATGGCCGCAAACCGTTTGAACGACCCTTCTCGAAACTGATTGACTGGACAGGAATTAACGACCTCAAACATTTCGCTGGAACGGCCATTTATCGAACCCAGTTCCGCCTGGCTCGCGTGCCGCAGAGCAAAGTCTTATTGGATTTGGGCAGAGTTTGCGATGTCGCTTCAGTGATGGTCAATGGGAAGTCCGCCGGGACCGTCTTTGAGACTCCGTTTCAGGTTGAGATTACCGGCTTGATCCACGGCGGGAAAAACGAACTTGTTGTCAAAGTCGCCAATCGCGCGGAGAACGCAATCCCAGAGGCTGCTGCTGGTTGGAAAGGTCCCGGCCAATGGCCCGGGTACTTTTTCGTCAATCGCGCCTACAAGAAATACGATCCATCCCAAGCGCGAGTTCATCCGAGTGGCCTGCTCGGCCCGGTCAAGTTGCTCGGGTATTAGTCTGCCGCCGGATTTCAGGCAGGGACCTGCGGCAGACGTTTCACAAAGATCTGGCAAGCCACTTCCGGTCCGAGTGCCAGTTCCGTTTCTCCCACGCGGATGACGAACGTCGGCCGTTTCTGTTGGAGAATGACACGGCTGCCGGGTACCAGCCCGTAAACCGCCAGGGCGTTTTGGCGACGCTGGTGCGTGCAATTCAAACAGACCAACTCGCTATGCTCCCCTTCGTCGAGATCCGCCAAGGGGATGGAATCGGGCCTTGCCAAGGGCGGCAATGGCCGATGCCACAATCGGCGCCACCATTTGCCAGGTCGCGTCTGGTCGACAAACTCGTACCCGCAATTCGGGCAGCAGATCAGATTGCAGAACCGTCCGAGCGGACACTGATTGGCGCAGGGCGTGTCCCGTTTGTGAAACTCGAACCCGCAGAGCGGGCAATGCAGATAATCGGTCACTTTCAAAATCCCATGAATTTGCCCAAGAAGTTCACTACACCACCCACAAAAAACGCGAACGGAAAGATGAAAATCGTAATCCAGAGCGCCGTCTTCTTGCCGAGTTCGCGCGCGATCATGAACAGCGTGGCGATGCACGGCATGAACAGGGTGATCGTCACCATGGCCACCAGCACCTGATGGGGCGTCATCAGCGGGTGCGGACCAGTCGCAGCGTCGAGCAGATAAACGGCGCCAAAATCGCGGCGCAGAAAACCGATCAGGAACGCCGTCGCGGTCTCTCGGGGCAATCCGAGCCAACCCGTGACCAGCGGTTCGCCCCGACGCGCAATCCATTCGAGCGCGTGCAATTTATCGAGTACAAACAGTATCGCTGTGCCGAGGACGAACAACGGAATCACCTCTTTTAAATACCACTCCAACCGCGCAAAAGTCTTGATCAACACATTCGACAACTGTGGGCGGCGCATCGGCGGTAATTCGAGGATGAAATCACTGGACGGTCCGCCGAGCAAGCGCGCAGCCAGTCGTCCGACCGCGATCATCAGCATGACATTGAGCAAGATCCAAAAAGCGGCTGCACCAAAGGACACGCTGGCAACCATTGCCAGCAACACACCAAGTTGTGCAGAACATGGCACCGACAAGGCAAGCAAGAGTGTGGTCACGACGCGCTCCTTGCGAGTTTCAAGGATCCGCGTGGTCATCGTGGCCATCGTATCGCAACCGAGCCCGAGCACCATGGGCAGCACGGCTTTGCCATTCAGGCCCATCGTGCGAAAGATGCGGTTGAGCATGGCCGCCAACCGTGGCAGATACCCGGAATCTTCCAGCACACTGAAGACGAGGAAGAACGTGGTCACGATGGGCAGAACGATTGCAAAAGCATAACTGAGGGCCATCGTGATCACTCCGTATTGCCCGACCAAAAAATCGTGCGCCAACCGCCTCGCTTGGGTCCACCCCCCAAACGTTGCGTCCGGGGCAAGCGAGTAGGTTGGCGCGAGGATGTTCCGACTGCTTTCGTGCAGCAGAATCCCGCGCGTCGGTGTCAGCGGGAATTCCAGTTTATAGATGGATTTCTGCATCTCCTGCGTGTGTGGAAACGGCAACACCGCATCGACCGCGCGGATGGCCCATGGGTTGACGTAACGCGCAAATGCCACGTTCTGCAAAAAATCGACGCATGTTCCTGCTCCAAGCAGGCCGACGAACCAGAAGGTGAAATAGAGAACCACCAGCAACATCAGCATCCCCTTGAACGGGTGCGTCGCCCACCAGCCCAGTTTTTGGGCGAAAGAGGGCCGGCGCGGTCGGACATTCGTGTACACCTGCGTGAGGATTTCGTTGGCAAGCCGAAGCAATTCGTCGATTGCAGGAGCGATATCGCTGTGAGCAGAACCTTGTGGCAAACGCGGTGGAGTTGCGGGTTCGACGGTTTTCTTGAGAAGCTCGATACCGGTGTTCGCCGTAGCAATCGTTGGCACGACCGGCACGCCGAGCAACTCAGACAGCTTCCGCACGTCGATATGGCCGCCGCAGTTGTCCAACTCATCCATCATGTTGAGCACCAGCACGAGTGGACGGTCCAATTCTGCCAGTTGCAGCGTCAACAACAGCGCGCGGCGGAGGTTCTTGGCGTCGGCGACCTGCACGATGGTCGCGTCGGGATGATCCCGAAGCACGTCGCAGGTCACCTGCGCGTCGCCGGTATGGGCGGCGAGTTCATTCACGCCCGGCGTATCGAGCAGGACGACGCGATCACCGGCGATGACGACTTCGCCGCGCGCGATCTCGACGGTGGTGCCGGGATAATTGGAGACCGTGACGTATTTGCCCGTCAACTTGCTGAATAACACGCTTTTGCCGACATTTGGATTACCCACCAAAATGATCGTGCGTTCGGCAGTGGCAGTCTTGGAGATTTCCTCGGCGCAATGCATGGCGTCAGTACAAGAAAGTCTCCAGTGAATACCGGGCGATGTAGGGGCGACCGTGCTCTGCGTCGAATTGCAGCGCGGCGCGGATAGCCTGTTCCTGTTCGCAGAGTTGCTGCGGCGATAATGGACGGATGCTGAGCGCTCGGGTTTGTTCCTCGTACTCGCTATCGGGGAAAATCGTCAGCGGCGAAAAGTAAATGGAATCGCCGGCGCCCAGTGACAATTCGTTCAAAACGCGCGCCGTTTCCCGCCGATGTGCGGCGTCGAACATCTCCCCACCCGCCCCCAGCAGGACAATCACGCCCACGGAAATCCCGGCTTCCTTCAGGGCGCGGACGCGGCGTTGCGCCTGCTCCGCCGATCCCGGTTTGCAGAGCCACCGCGAAAGTTCGTTGCTGCCGGTTTCCAAGCCAATGTAAACGCGTCGTAGCCCCCGCTTGTGCAATTCGCAATACTCATCGGTCGATCGGGATTTCCCGGTGAATAGATCGAGGAAGGAACTGACACCGTCGAAACGCGTCGTGCTGCCGAGCCACCAACGGGCTGGTATCCTGGCCTCTTGCGCCGGCGGCAACTCGAAATGCTTGTTCAACACCTTAAAGAACTCCAGAAGCGTGTCTTGGGGCAATGCCAGAGCATTCGCTTCGCCCAGAAAAATCGATCGGCGCGCTCGTAGTCCTTCGCCGTGGAAGCGAACGGCTTCGCGCACGTGGTCGTCGAATTCTTTCGTCTCTTTAAGAGAATAAAACACACCTTTGTACAGTTCACAAAACAGACAACTGCCGTAAGCGCAGCCCTCCGTAGCTTGCAGGACCAGTGCATTGTATTGATCGGGGGGCAGAACGGCCACGCGACCATAAATCTGACTAAACCTTTGGGCACTGGCTCGCGCGGCCACGACATTGAAGTGGGCGGCGGCCTCTAACAGCGGCGCGAGCGTCTCCACGGCTTCTCGAACGGACGGCTTGCCGAATTCAAGAGCGGTCACCCCTTCATTTAAATGGCCGAGGACTTCCACGGTCTCCGCTCGGGCTTCCACGGTAGCCGCATCCGCCGCATCCTCCATCAACAACGTGCGCTCGATCCCGCCGCCCTCTTGGGAAGTGCGTTTGTGCGTCATTAGCACTCGGTGTGACAAACCCCGTCGCCGGGAGAGATTGACGGTGGAAATCTTCAGCAACCGTCCTTCCAGATCGTAATGGAGGGCGTGCTCCGGCTGATTGAAGTAGAGCACCAACTCGCACGGCGAAAGTGCAATGTAGGCTCGACGATCTTTGTCCAATCGGACCTGCAAGCCAGTGCCCAGTCCCGGCACCTGATCGAGCGTGCGGTCGCGCTGATAGCGCAACAGCGGCTGCGTCGATGTCGACGTATCGTTCACAAGGCCAACGCAATCTCGGTTCTGAGCGGCGTGATTTCTTCCTCAGTCAGATAACATGCCGGATCCGACGCCCACGGATCGCCGTGCACTTGAAACGCGCGGACACGGAAGCTGCCTCCGCAGATTTCTTTGAATCGACAATTTGCGCACCGGCCCTTGAGCAGCGGCAGACGATTGCGTAGTCCGGCCAGCAATGGAATCGAATGATCGCTCCAGATCGCGCTGAAGGGGCGTTCCTTAACGTTGCCCAGCATGGCACTTTGCCAGAATTGATCGGGATGAACATTGCCCTGCGTGTCGATGTTGGCGATGCCAATGCCCGAACTGTTCGCGCCGCCACCGTTCCATTTCATCCATTCGTACACCTCTGCCGCGCGATTGGGCTGGCGTTCGCAAAGTTTGAGATAGATGTAGGCATTGTCCACGTGGTTATCAACGGTCAGGATTTCGCGGCGTGCCCCCTTTTGGTGAAAGACCAGCGCGCGTTCGAGAATGATGTCCATCGCCCGGCGGATTTCAACATTCGTCAACTCGTCTGCGCGATTTCCGCGTCCCGTGTACACCAGGTGATAAAAACAGGCTCGTTGAATGGCTTCGCCTTCAATGAAATCGAAAATGTCGTGCAGATCCATGCAGTTCCGTCGAGTCAGCGTCAACCGCAGGCCCACCTTTTGCCCAACAACCTGGCAGGCATGGATCCCGTGCACGGCGGCGTCAAAAGCGCCTTTCTTGCCCCGAAACAGATCGTTGGTCTCGCCAATGCCATCTAGGGAGATACCCACGTACATCAGCCGGATCGCCTTGAGTTTCGCAGCTACGTTTTCGTCGATGAGTGTGCCATTGGTGGAAAGGGTGACGCGCAATCCTTTACTTGTCGCGTAGGCCATCAACTCCAATAAGTCAGGGCGCGTCAATGGTTCGCCTCCGGAAAACAGCAGCGCTGACACGCCGAACCCCGCCAGATCATCGATAGCAGCTTTGGCTTGACCTGTGGTTAGTTCCCCCGGATACCGCTGAGCAAAGCTGTCGCTGTAACAATGAACACACCGCAGGTTGCATGTGCGCGTGACATTCCACACTACAATTGGTTTGCGCTCGGAAGCGGACTTCGGCGCGCCATCGCCCTGACCATAGCGCAGATGATCGGCTGGTTGTTCAGTGCCACAATAAAGCTTGGTGATATTGACCATTTCTCACCTTTTTTACGCGAACCCGTTACTGCTGAAACAATCTTAGCAACGGCTATGCCCTGTCTCGAATCCACAAAAGTGACATTGTTGCAATCGATTTGAGGCAAGGAAGTTGCGAGGCCACAATTGTCAATCAAACCGAGCTTCGGGACGCATCCAGAGCCCGCCAACTTGTCAGCGCATGATGCGAGCGTGGACAAATTGTCGGCTTTCAACAGCGATTGGTAGCTTTGAGAAGTGGATTAATCCCGTTGCGCGGCTTTGGTGGCCGACAGCGCCGCCCTTGAAAAGTTGCCCTTATGCGCTGCCGGCCCCTAGCTTGAGCCCGCCTGACCTTATCGCGACCCATTCATGCTGGACCGGTGGCCCAGCAAAAGAGAAACGGGGTGAAACGTGGAAACCGAGGGATTCAGCTCAATCCGTTTCATTGCGCTTATTTGTAGCACGCAGCCCGGGCAGGGGCTACGCTTGGCTTGTCGACTTCTTAACCTGAATTTACCTGGCTTGGCAGGCGCGGAACTGGGTGGGAGAACAGCCGACCAGACGTCGAAAGGCGCGGTTGAAGTAGGGGATGGAATCGAATCCGGCTTCAAAGGCAGCCTCGGAAACCCGCATGTGCCGGTTTAATAGAAGCCGCTTGGCCGTCTCGATTCTCAATTGAATCCGATACTCCGTGAAGGTCAGGCCGGTTTGTTTTCTGAAAAGCTTGCAGAAATAGCAGGGGCTAATGCTTAGCCGATCGGCTAACTCCCGTACGGTGACGGCGTAATCGCCCTGCGCGGCAAATTCAGACTCGATTTTTTTGAGCAGCGGCGAACGTCGCGTTGCCTCCTCCAGTAACAAGCGTTGTCCGCATTCGGCGAGATATTGCGCGAACATCTCCAGCAGCGTTTTCACGGCCTCCAATTTCTCTGCGCTGATTTTTGGCGTGCTTTGCCAACTGGCACGTAAGCCGGCAAGCCGTGATTGTAATCCCCATTTTCTCAGTTGGTTCTTCCAGCGCTGCAACTGACGGGCGTCCAGCGTTCCAAGGGAGAATGGTCCCGCCAACAAATTTCCGACGTGGCGATGGTTAATCATCACCGGCGTGACCAGCTTTACGAGACCCGCGGGACACTGACAATGCATGGCGTGCCCGGCCTCGGCGGCGCGATGCTCGGCATCCAACAGTCCTTCCTGGCACAATTTGCCACTGCCGGGACCCATGCAGCCGTCCACACAGAAGATCGTCGGTGGCGCCCCTGACTTGCTGTTGCCGCTGGCCGGCAACAGGGTCAGGGGCAAGCCGGTCGCGCAGCTAAAAGCGACTTGTTGTTGTCGTACTGATTCCGAATTCGTCAGTTGCTGCCAGACATCCATTCAAAAGTCCCTAAGCAAAACCGCCGTTTCTTGCATCCGCTTTGGCTCGAAAGCGCAGTGGGGTTCCTCGGCCATATAGTTGCCGTGCTCTTCGTAAAACGCGCGGGCCCGGCAACCCATGCAAATCCGCTTGAACTCGCACAGTCCACATTTGCCCTCCAATTCGTCCACGTTGCGCAAACGACGAAACACGTGCGCGTGCTCCCAAATCGAACGCAAATCCTGTTGCTTCACATTCCCGGCGCTAACCGGCAGATAACCGCACGGAAATACTTCGCCGGTATGCGATACGAAACAGATCGCACTGCCGGCGAGACATCCTTTGGTCATGGCCGCCATGCCGGAGCGATTCGACGAGTGATCATGGGGGTGCGCTTCCCCGTCCGAGTGCGTCGGAAAGGACGGTTTCCCAATTCGAAGTTGATTCTTGGCCCGTTTTCGTTCCTCGGCCATCCGCTGGCGCATCACGCGAAAATAATGCGGAGCGCAGGTGGCCTTCAAGTGGATTTCGCCGAGCTTGCTCTTGTCGTACATCCAATTCAGCACGCGCTCGTATTCTTCCGCGGGCAACATGTTTGACGCTGCGATCTGTACGCCGCAGCCGACTGGCACGAGCATGAACAAGTGCAATGCGTCGGCGCCAAGTTCCAATGCTTTCACATACAAGGTCTCCACCTGATGCACATTGTGTCTGGTGACCGTACAATTGATCTGCATGCTCATGCCGCGCGAGCGAAGATGACGGAAACCACGGAGCGCCGCGGCCAGCGAACCAGGCTGACGCCGAAATTGATCGTGGGTGGTCTCGTCTGCACCGTCGATGCTGATGGCCACACGGCGGACGCCGGCAGCAATAATCCGCTGGGCCATGGGCTCATCGATCAGTGTACCATTGGTCGCCAGCGCGACGGGCAGACCTCGATTGCGGGCGTGCTCGGCAATTTGAAAAATGTCCGGACGGAAAAGCGGCTCGCCGCCCGAAAGCACCAGGATCGGTTTGGCAAAGGCCGCAAGTTGGCTGACAAACCTCAACGACTCAGCAGTCGTCATGTCGGTCTTCATCAGTTGCTGGCTGACATCGAGCCTTCGGCAGTGGATGCATTCAAGGTTGCACCCGGCGGTGGTCTCCCAAAACAGAAGCCGCAACTCGTGAGTTTCTGCAACCGCGCCCATGATAATGAAGAGTTTAGCAGTGCCGATGCCATAGGCGCTGCCAATTTGGCAATCGATTGAGCTTCAATAGGTTCCGCGAAAATGATAACGGGCCTGCGCTCTTCAATTGGCTGACAATTTGGCGACGGGCAGAGAGCGTCTCGACAACTTGTCTTCTTTCTGTTTCATCGGTCCGCTCTTGGTTTCGGCCTGTTTGTCTTTGGCCCTTCCGAATTCTTTCCCGTCCTCTTGCACTCGCTTGCTCAAGGGGTATTTTGTTTTAAGAGAGCCGAGTTGACACCTCTCAGCACTCACAGGGAAAAGCTCTCGGGCTTACCCCGATCCAATTCGGGGCGTCGAAACAGGGGAGTGCGATCCTCGGCTCTCTGGTTTTTTACGTCTTTCTTCGGAGGCGGAGCTAAAACCGCACGGTGCAACTGGCGCTGGCGAGGTGGGCAATGTAATTATCGATTCCGCCGTTGCTGCTTTCCGTGTACTCGTAATAACCGTAACGAAGACGCGCGAGAATGTGGTCGGTAATCTTGCGTTCCAAGCCAACAACCAATCCATGACTTTCGTTGGCCAGGCCGAGCGGCAACCCGCTGGCGGAATTGTCGTTGAAATCGTCTGCGCGCGAATACGTGTACTGGACGTTCAAATCGGTCTTCTTATCGAGCGAGTACCCGGCGGTACCGATGACTGTATAAACATTACCCCGATAGGTGAGCACGCTGGGATTATCGTTGGCAAAGGCAATGGTGCGCGTGTCCTGAAACGAGAAAAGGCCGGTCAGATACAAACGCGAGAGCGGTGTCACGGTCGCGCTGACGCTGTAGATACTGGCGTCGTACTTGCCCGACTGGCGAGATCCTTTGGGCACCAAGAGCGGGACGCCCGCCTCGGACGTTTCAATATCGCTGGTGGTCAGTTGATACGTAAAAGCCGTCATGAAACGGGAACACGGGCGCAAGGTTAATTTGGCCATCAATTCATCCGTCGTAAAATCCTGCGCGGTTATGAAAGCCGGATAACCCGGCTCGGTGTCCACCTCATTATCGTAATCGTTCCGGTAAATCGCATGACGGTATCGGCCGGCGAGGTTCAACCGCTGCAGGGGCGACGTGTTGAAACCGACCCGGTAATCTTGACGAAATATGTCGGCGTCCGTGTCGCGCGCGAAGGCTTCACCCAGGGTGGTTAATCCGTCTTCTGTCTCGCGCTCGTCCTGGTCAATTTGCTGTTCTGTCCAACGTCCTTCGGCGTACAAGGTCGTGTAGGGAATCTTGACGTAGCGCAGGCCGAGGGTTTCTTCCACGCTCTTCTTGTCTTCGCTCGAATGAATCAAGTTGGTTGTGGTCGGCGGAATCGGTTCCGTCAGGAGCGCGTCAGTAAATCCATGGGTGTCCGTTTTTTCGGCTTGAACGCCGACATTAACGAACAGCCCAGCGAATGGCCCGAACAACGTGTTGAGATTGACGACGTGAGAATCAAGATTGGCGTTGATGGCTTGGGTTACGTAGTTCTTGTCAAACGGACCGAGTGGCGGCGGCGTGAGTGCGCTCAGATCACCACCGCCATCGAGCGTGTTGAAGAGGTAGCCGAACGACCAATACACTTTGTCGTTCAGGTGGCTGTCCGCCCGGAACGTGTTGTAAAAATCGTCGTGATGGTAATCTTCGCGAACCGTGACAGGCTGGCTGACGCTGGTGTTAAGATCGATGGAATCGTCGTCGCGCCACGTGTGATTTCGGTACCATTCGTAGCGGAATTCGTCAGCGAGATGGACGTTCTTGATGTCGTGATCGACATTGACCTTAAAAATGTCCACGGTCTCATCGACATTCTGAAACGAAGGGAAGATCTTCCGCGTTTGGGTCCCTTGCGTAACGCCGCCCCATTCCAGCAACGATTCATCGCCATCCCTGAATTGGCGCTCGTAACCGAACACGATCTTCGGTAAGCCCGGCAGGGTCAGGCCGGCGTCGAAGTAGATACCGCCGATTCGCATGTGCAAATCATGGTCGAGTTCGAATGACGACGGTGAGAACGACCCAAAGAAGCCACCGGTCCGATCGAAATACTGCCGGTATTCGGTAAAGCCGGCATGGATGAAGCCGACGTCGGTCTTGGTCAAATTCAGCCGCAGTTTATAATCGTCCTCATCGAAAACGCCGCGGCCTTCCAAATCCAGTGTCCAATCTTTGCCGAACGTTTGGTGATACGTGGCATCCTCTACGCCACCCGCCCAACCATCTCGCATCCATTGATCCTCACGGAACTTGTCCTTGTCACCTTTGACGGTCACATAGCGGGCACCCGAGGTAATCGAGATATCGGGGGCGGCGTTGGTGTCGGGTTCATCGGCGCGGACCGATGCCGATGTGAAGAGAGAAAACAGCGGCAGCGCGATCAGGATCATTTTCCAAGAGGAGCTCTTCATCCGCGCTCTCCTAATACCGCAAATGCGAGTCGACGTCGGAGCCGTGAACGGCGGTGTGGCAGCCCGCACTAAAGCAAGTGCCCTGCCGCAGGAAATCGGTGGGGGCGAAACCCGCGTGCGGCATCGTGCCGATCACCACCGCGCCGGGCAAAACAGGCGAAGCGATCTGGGCGTGGCATTTGAGGCACAGGTTGTTGTCACGCTCCGTGAGCATTTTCGGGTTGATTGAGCCGTGGACGTTATGGCAAGTGGTGCACCCTTCGCGCAGGGCCTCGTGCTCGAACACGTGGGGGCGGGCCTGCTCGCGGTGACATTGAGCGCAGACCTCGTTGACCCGGCCAACGAACATACCCTTAGGTTTGTTGATGTCTTCCCCATGTGGGTCGTGACAGTCCGTGCAACTCATCCTGCCTTCCTTCACCGGATGGTGGTACTGCAGGCTGAATTCAGCGTTCTTGTCGAGATGGCATTGGAAACACATGTCCGGATTCTTTCCAGAGATGATGAATCGCTGCTTGGGGGTCCCACCGCCGGCATCCACGTGCAGGCTGCCGGGGCCGTGACAGGCTTCGCAACCGAGATCCTTGACCTCTTCTTTGTTGGTGGTGTCGCGAAGCCGGAGTCGTGCGTGGGCGGTGAGCTGGAAGTCCTTAACCTTTTTCTCGTGGCAAAGCGCACATTGATCCATGCCGACGTACTTCGCCCCCGGAATCATTGGCGGTGCCATCACTACTTGGTCAACGGTCGCGCAGGAGACAAGGAAGACCGTCAAGCCAACGACGGCCACAGCTGCCACCGTTACCCAGGTTGTAGATCGCAATCGATTCAAAATCACCTCTTGGTGCAACCTTCAATCAGTCTCTTTGCGAACGATGGCAGCAATGCCTCCGCACAGCACATCTTCGGAGTGTGCGTCCTCACTTCAACACCGACCCGCGCACCTCTCAGCGGAGGTAAGCGTCCGGAAACGCGTTCTGATACGTCTTGGTGACGTCTCCGTAGTAGTTCGTGCTTAGATCGGTATAAGTGCTCTGGAGCATGCGGATGGTGAACTGCGTATTATGCACACCGTGGCTGCCTTCGTAATACTCCAGATTCCAATTCCAAGCAGCCTTGTGCTGGGCATCCGCCAAGACCGCATTGTTCGTGGAATAGCCGCTACCGAAGTAAGTAGTGCTGCCATGCGAGACGGTATTGGAGAGGCCCGTCGCATACATCAGGGTCGCCAGATTGCTCAATACCCCCTGCGTTTCCGTCTGAACGCCCTCGATCACGCCGTTGCCATCATAGTCTTGCGCGTTGCCGGGCATGAAGTCGAACGAATCAACGGGCTCGAAGCTTCCGTGACACTGGTTGCAGGCCGCGATGTCATCAACGGTATGCTGCACACCGTTCGTGTCCGTGTATTCGTAGCTCATTTCGAACGTGTGGTTGCCCAAGACGTTCACGAACTGGTTGTAAACCGCGGTGGTGACCGGGGTCACGACGCCGTCAATCACGAGCGAGTCCTGCGGCACACCATTGACGGGCTTGCGGAGAGTATACATGTGGCAGCTTTGGCACTGCGCCAGATGCGTGTGGAATGAGTTGCCCATCGCCAGACCGTAGTCGTAGGCGCCAAGACCCGCGAAGATTTCGCCAGCAGTGCTCATATCCGGGATCGTGGTCACATAGTACATCTGATTGGTGCCGACCGCGATTTGCGTTGGCCATTCACGCGCATTGTGGCAAACCATGCAGGCTGCGGAGAGGCCGGCATTGGTCACCGTGATGGTGCTGTTGGTCAAACGCAAATCCGCCGTGGTCAGGACGTCACCGAGACCGATGGTAATCGTCGGGCTGGTCGCCAACAGCGGGTTGCCCAGATGGACGGTGTCATAGACCCGCAGTTGGTGACGGTTGCCGGTGGTATCACCGAAGGCGTGATGCGGATCATGACAGACTTGGCAGCTCAACGGCCCGGCCTGAACGGACACGGCGTTTGTACCTAACGCGTTAAGGCCTGCAGAGACCCCCTGAGCGACTTGGGTGAAGCCCTCAGGCGAATGGCATTGCGAACAGCCGAACCTGGCGCCATGGCTCGCATCGCTCTCGTAAGCACCGGAATGTGGTGAGATTTCCCACTGTTGTACGATGACCTCTTGGGTCCCACTCTGGTGACAACTGGCGCAGACTTTCACGTCCAAGCTGATCGACGGCGCACCGGGATGCCGACTGCCTGGACCATGGCAGTTTTCGCACTGGATGTTGGCGAGATTCTTTAGCTCAGCAGGCATCGCAGCGTAATTACCGGGCTGCAGAACGGCGGGAAATTGCCAACCGAGTTGCTGCTGGACGGCATAAAAGTTTCCGTTGATTGCCGCCGCCGGCGACTGGTTAAAGCCAACAGTATGACACTGGAAGCAAGATTCATCGTAATGAGAACTGACTTCTCCGTCCACCCCGCGCTGGGCCATCGTGGCATGTTCGGTCTGGCTCCAAGGTGTAACCAGGTCGTCTTGCCCTACGTTGTTGTTGGGACCGTGACATATGGCACAGAACTCGACGCCGGTCCAACTCGCGGCGGTGTTGGTCAGCGTTTGGCCGGTCACGTTGTCTTTGATGACGTAGATGCCTTCGACATCCGGGCGCAATTCTGGAATCAGTCCATTGGTGTGGATTAATGTTGCCGACGATCCTGTCGGTTTGGATGTCAACGACCAACTGGTACTATTGGTCTTCCCCTTGTAAAAGGCGGTTACTCCCACGGGAATGTTGGGCTGCGCTGGCGTTTGGATGGTACAGGCCACGTTGAAAACACCGGTTCGCGTGACTGAACCATCGCTCACAAGCAGTTTGAAGCCATACGTGGCCACCCCCGCCTGTTGGTTGTCCAAGGCAATGCCGCTGTCGCTGCCAAACCGATGCTCGGGTTCGACGTACAGCTGGTTGGTTACCCCGCTTTGGACGTAGGAATAATACAATGAGCTTGAAGATCCAGTCATCGTTACGAAGTTGGTCAGGGCGTCGGTCGTGAAACTGGTCTGGGGGACACCGTTGGTGCTGAGTGTGACTGTCTTGCCGCTGGTCTGGACCCACGTGTAAGTCAGGGAGCTGCCCAAGCCACTGGTCGGGACAATCGAGCCATCCAGAGTCACAGGATTTTCAAAACCCACATCATAGAGGTTCGTAGTCACGGGCGGGGCGGCAATGCTTACGGCAATCGTCTGCTTCCCGATTAGCTTGCCCTTGTATTTCGCCCTTACGTGTAAAACAGCGTTACCCGAGAACCTTGCCGGGATGCGAATCGCGGTGCCTGCCATGTCCGCCGTGTAACCCAGCGCAGGGTTACTGACAGTGAGCACCGGGAATTCCTTCCTGAGCCTTTTGCCGGTGAGCGAGGCCTTCACGACCAGATTGCCCGGCGTGGTCATGACATTTAGGTTGAATTGGTAGCTGAGGGTGCCTCCAGAAGTAAGGCTGCCGCTAGCCGAAACGACCCCGAGTTGTGCACCTGCCGGTTTCGCGTAAGCGGGCAGTGAAATCAATGTAGCCAGCGCGGTGACCAACGCGCCAAAGCGTTTAAGATGATCGGTTCGCAACATTTTGCTATCCTCCATTTCACTCCTTTGGCAATGCATGTGCCAACCGAGGGTGCTGTTTTGCAACCCGAACAACTCCAGCGACTTGCTACTCAATAGCCGCTCACAAAAGGAACTCTCAACCAAAATCCGCGCGGATTCACGCAGATGCGCGCGCGTTTCCGCGCAAACTAGCAAAGTGCAACTTTTGAGTCCAGACAATTTTCAACGGGTTTACGCAAATCAGCAGTGCACAGGCACAAGCGCTGCTAAGCGCGACAAGTACATGCTTTCAGGCAGACTTTTAGGATTGCTGCTCGCCTTGATCGGGCTGATTGTGATCGCCCTGTCAGCCTTCGTAATTTACATCAGCACTTCGCTGCACTGAACTCGCTACCCGCCGCGAGATAACCGTACTTGATTAATCGCCTTCGGAGAGCGTCGCGCTCAAGGCCAAGCAATTCTGCGGCATTGCTCTGATTGCCGCCGGACCGTTCCATGGCTTGACGGACCAATTCACGCTCGACATCGGCTAGTGCCACTCCCTCGGGTGGCAACTGAATGATTGAACGGCTGCTCGGTCGCGTGCAGAGTCGCAACTCCGAAGGCAGGTGTTCCGGCAAAACTCGTTCCGCTTTCTCAAGGATCACGAGACGCTCGATGACGTTGCGCAACTCGCGGACATTGCCGGGCCACGGATATTGCTGCAGCATTTTGGCAGCTTCGGGTGAAAGTTGCTTGAGCGGTTTGTTGAATTCGCCCGCAAACTGCGCCAGATAATATTCGGCCAGCAACGGGATGTCCTCACCTTGTTCACGCAAGGCCGGCATCCTTAACGAGATGACCTTAAGGCGATAATACAAATCTTGTCGAAACTCGCCAGTTGCAACCGCGGTTTCCAGATTCCTGTTGGTCGAGGCAACCACTCGCACATCGACCAGAATATTATGTACTCCACCGATGCGATTGAATTCCCGCGACTCCAGAACGCGGAGAAGCTTCGCCTGCAACGCCGGTTTCATGTCGCCAATCTCATCGAGAAGCACAGTTCCGCCGTCTGCCAATTCAAACAGTCCTTTTTTGGCTGTCTTGGCATCGGTAAAGGCCCCACGTTCATGTCCGAACAACTCGCTCTCAATCAGGTTCTCAGGAATCGCCGAACAGTTGATTGCCATGAACGGTTGATTGGCCCGGGCGCTGCCGAAATGAATGGCACGCGCAGCCAGCTCCTTGCCGGTGCCATTCTCGCCTTCAATAAGCACTGTGGTCGCGTCGCTCTCGCCAATTTGCATGATTAGCTCTCGGACGCCCCGCATCAATGGACTCTGGCCAACAAGATATTCCAACCCAAACTTGCGGCGTTGCTGGCGGCGAAGACGAGTTACCTCATGGCGCAGTTTCAGGTCCTCGCGCGCCTTTTCCAACGCCACCCGTACTTCCTCAAACTCAAACGGCTTGCAGAGATAATTGTGGGCGCCGAGCCTCACGCACTCGACGGCTCGCGCGATGCCGGTATCAGCCGTCAGCATGACGACGGCAATTTCCTTCTCCAGCTTCTTGATTTCCTGCAAGACCTGGACTCCATCCATGCCGGGCAGCCTTAGGTCGAGCAACACGAGGTCGTAGCCGTCTTCGCGAATGAGATTTAATCCTTCTTCGCCCGTGGGGCTCGACTCGACTTCGTAGCCCTCCCGCGAGAGCTTCTGCTGCAACGACCAGCGGACGAGTTTCTCGTCATCGATGATCAGGACCTTAGTTCGCGCCATGATCCATCACCTCCAAAGCCCCATTTTCCGCGACATCTCCTCTCTCCCGTCCTAGGGGAGCGGCATCCAAATGTCCCAACCGAGATAAGGATTGCCGAGTACCGAACGCTTGGAATTCCAGAATGAAGGTTGTCCCACGTCCGACTTCACTTTCGACGCGAATCGCGCCGCCATTCTTCCCCATGATCATCCGGGTGATTGTCAACCCCAAGCCGGTACCGCGATGCTTGGTGGTAAAGAACGGAGAAAAGAGCTTCTGCAAATTCTCCGCAGGGATGCCGACACCGGTATCCGAGATGCGGATCTGCACGAGATCTTTGCTGAAACTGGCGTCGATTATCAAGGAGCCCCCGTCGGGCATCGCCTGGACGGCATTGAGTAACACATTCAGCAACGCTTGCTGAACCTGGCCGGCATCGGCACGGATGGACGGCAAACTGGGCGCGTATTGTTCGGCCACTGTGATGTGTTGTTTTTGCGCATCGGGTCGCACGAGCGCGAGCATCGGTTTGATCAACTCCTGAACGTCGCAGGCGACGATTTCCGGCTCGCGTTGGCGCGCGAAATCCAGCAGGTCGCGCAAGGTGGAGTTCAACCGTGCGATCTGACGGCGGATTTCGCCGACGATCTCCTCCCGCTGGCCGTTGAGATTTTTCTCTTCGGTCAGCACTTCCATCGCCGCCCCAATGCCGGCCAGTGGATTGCGAATTTCGTGGGCGATGCCGGAGGCCAACTCACCAATCGAAGCGAGTTTGCCAGCTTGCTGCATCTGCTTCTCATGCGACGCATGCAACTCGCGTTTAGCGACTTCCAGGCTGCGCACCATGGCGTTGAAATCCCGCGCCAGTTCTCCAATCTCATCCGGACTTTGGACCTCGGCATGCGCGCTGAGATCGCCGTGTTCGACGCGACGCATGTGTCCCAGCAAAGCCGTCACCGGTTGGCTGACCAGTCGGACGATCAACAGCCACAATACGATCCCCACCAGAACAAAGATCACCACGCCGTAAACGATGAGCAAATTGCGATTGGTTGCGATATTCGCCTCGGCGGGTGCCAGCGATCGCTCTAGAACGATGGCACCGAGAAATTGCTGCCGTGAGTCGTGGCACTTCTGGCAGCTTTCACTAAAGGCGACCGGCCGCATGGCAACGGAAAGGCGTTCGCCATTCTCAACCCGCTCACCCTGTAAAATCCGCCCTTCACCGAAAAGTGACGGCGGCGTGCTCATGACCGCCCGCTCGATCTCCTGGGTTTCGGTGGAGAACACGACAGTGCCGTCAGGTTTGATAATCCGGCCCCGGCGGATTTCACCGGAATCACGCATGCGCAGCAGAAATTTCTGCACCTCCTCGTGCCGGTCGCTGAGCATGACACCATTCAGGTATTCGTGCAGCATCGAGGCGGAAATGAGATTTTGCGCCTGGGTACGCTCGTGCCACCAAGCGCTCTGAACGCGGATGACGAAATACGTGTAGATGGCAATGACGATCGCAACGGTCAACCCTACCGCCACCAGAATCTTCGCTGTCAAATTACGTCGCAGCATGGTGAACCTCCCCGGCCACCGCAACGGAGGTTGACGATTCTCGTGCCCGGGTCGACGAGTGCTCAAACAGCGGCAGGTAGCGGGCTGCCAGACCAAAGATAACCAGACCAAACGAAAGCAGATTCAACGTGATCACGATTTCAATCCAAGACGGGAAATAATGGGAGCCGGTGGCGGGCAGCAAACCGATCCAGGCAACGTTGAGCCGGTTGAGAATCACTCCCAGAATCACCGGAATGGCGGCAGCGAACGCCCACCGCCGGCGTCCCGACCACCGGGTCTTCAGCAGTACGAATAACGGTAACGTCAGCAGAGCCATTTCGACCGTGAAGCTGAATCCCTGAAGTGGATAAGCAAATACATCCACCCACGCGTTCCGCGCAGTGAGATCCACAATCCGCAGGAACAAATACAACATCAGGAACGGGGTCATGCCTTTGGCCAGCGCCGTGAGCACCTTCGGATCCAAGGGCCGGCGGAAAATCCAAAACGCCAAGGCCGAGACGAAGATTGCCATCGCGAAACCCGAGACCAGCGCACTGATGAAGAAGAACACCGGGATGAACGGCGAGTACCAAAGCGGCAGCAGCTTCTGAGGCACGATCAGGAACAATGAACCCAACGACGATTGATGAACCGTGGACAGAACCACGCCGCAAATGACGAACGGAACAGTGATGGCGTGGACAAAACGTTCCAAGCGATGCCATCCGAGCTTTTGGAGGACAATTGGCGCGAACTCCACGGTCAACACGCACGTATACAGCATCACGCACCACGACACCTCAAAGAGCACCGACCGATGCTGCCAGCTCACGATCGGCATCCAGATTTTGTAATACCGCCCAAGATCGACGATCAGAGCTCCCGATGCGGACAGCGTGTAGCAGAGGTAGGCCGCCAAGACGATTGGACGAAGGATTGGATAAAAGGTGCGAATCCGAAACACGTAGGCCATGCAGGCGGTCAGGAACCCACCGGCGGCAAAAGCGATTCCGCACAAGACCATGGCTTTCCACAACCCCCACGGAAATGCGTCCGTGAGATTGGTGACAGCTCCCAACCCCAGTGTGTAGCGGGTGGCAAATGCATATCCTCCCAGACCCCATAGTGCGATCAGGAACGCCCACCCCACCACAGCAGCCGAGAATGATCGCGGATGTTGCCGGCCTTCGAGAAACCAGCAGGCAATCACCGCCAAACCTGCCATCGCCAACGCGGCAAAGATGCGAAACAAGACCAACAGGAAATCCATCTCAGCCATCGTTCTCCTTTCGGCTGCGCAGGCGGAACACGCCGCTGAGAACCAAACCCAGCCCGATTACGATGTAAGGAACCTTCGCCAGCCAATTCCAGGTCAGCGCCGGCAGGGACAATGTGGGAAGATTCGTGGGAAGGCCAAGTTGTTCCACCGGAATGTCCGACAGGTACAACCACGAAGTTCCTCCCACCACATGGTCGCCAAACAAGGTAACGTATCGCTTGGGTTGAGCGGCAACACGGGCCCGCGCTTCCTGCAAAATCTCCGTGTGTTTTCCGTACTTCAATGCGCCCGTCGGGCAGGCACCTACACAGGCGGGCAAGAGCCCCGCGGCTGTTCGATCGTCGCAGAAATCACACTTGTTCACGCGCGGTGTCAGCGCATTGTTCCATTCGTATTTCGGCACGTTGAACGGACACGCGAGCAGGCAGTAGCGGCAGCCGATGCAGCGGTCGTCCCGCCAAATCACTGATCCGCGAGGCGTCTTCTCCAGCGCAGCTACCGGGCAAACTGACACGCATGCGGGTTCCAGGCAGTGCATGCACTGCCGTTTCACGGGAACATGGCGCATGGGGCCTTCGAACGTGGGGACGTCGCGGAAATCCACAAACGTCCGCGATTTGAAGGTCAGCTTGCCGTCGCCGGGCCCGTATCCGAATGTTGCGGGTGGCAACCCCGGATAACCTTGACGCACAAGGCAGGCGTTCTCGCACGCCCGGCACCCAATGCAACGCGTGAGATCGACCAATACGGCTCCGTACCGGCTGGCATCCGCGCTGTCGCTTTCGGCCAATGACACGGTCGAACCGACCGCCAACAGCGACAATCCCGCAACGCCCCGGCGACAGAACGTGCGCCGCGAGATGCGCTGTGCAAAAGGATGATGTCGTGGCTCTGTCATGGTTTCTTCACGTCAGAAGGTTGTTTGCTGGTGGATTGGTCCGTGGGAGCACTTGAATCACGGTCCCGTTTCCGCCCCCGGAAATGAGGCAGCGCATATCCACAGAACGCTCCCAATAAGAACGCCAGCGCGATCAAGGGAACAAATACACGCTGGTTCGCCTGCAGATCCGCGTGTAGCTTGTTGGCTCGTTCCTCCAAAGAGCCAACCTTCTTCTCCAAGGCCTCCGGGTTCGCCGCTTTGAGTTGCGCCACTTCCTGCTCGAGCGTGGCCGCTTCGTTGTTTTGGTGAACCCGGTCGCGGTGACATCGGATGCAGGTCTCGGCCCCGACCGTAAAGGTGTGGCCGCGGCCGCCGATGCCCTCGATCTTCAACCCGCCCGGAGACAACTGCGGCATGTGACAGGTGATGCAATGCAGACCCTGCGCATGGTGCGTGGCATGGGTAAAATCCTTGAGTTGCTCGGCGTGGCAGGTGCCGCACATCGCGTCGGGATCGTCCTTGCGCAGGGCCATGCTGTGCATCTTGTGACAATCAAAACAGCGGACGTTTTTCTGGCCGTGCGCGCTGACGCGCCATTCCCCATACGTGATACTGTGACACGCTTGGCAGACGTCTGAGGTCACGGGCAACGCCATCTTTTCCTTGTCGGGATGATCTTCCTTCGCCGGGCCGTGACAGGATTCACAGCTCACACCGTCGTGGGAGAATTGCCCGGTCTTGCGATCATACTGGCTGGTGTGGCACACGAGGCACTCCCATTTGTCTCCCTGCTGTTTGCGGATCGCCAGAAACTCGGGATTGACCGCCCGCGCGTGGGCCGAGGCTGCCCAATCCTTGGTGTCCTGTTCGTGGCAAAGCGCACAACGGTCAGAAGCTTTCTCTTCGTCGGCCCAAACCGGCAACGTAAGGGCAAGCAATATCAAGACGACGTGTCTAAGTCGCAGCATCGGGAGGACTCTCTTTCTTGTCTTTGTCTGCGACCTTTGAATCAGCTTCGGAAACAGGTGGCTCATGCGGTGCCTTCTTGCCAATGAGCCACGACGGATTCATCGGATATTCCTTTGGATCGAAAATCGTCCAATAGAAATGCCACACCAATATCGCCAGCGTCGCCAGTACGGCTTCGTAATAATGGATCACCTGGGCCACGTCGTGCCACACTTTGGGCAATAACCGCAGCACAGTGTTGGTGAAAATCAACATCGCCCCCGTGATGATCATCACGAAGGAGCCCCAAACCAAGGCCCAGTACTCGGCCTTTTCCACATAATTCCAGTGACGATGGGGCGGCGGGGTCCGTCGCAGGCCGAGGTTGTAAGCCAACTGGGCGAAGGCGTCCCGCAGGTCATGAGGCATCATCCATAAGGTGTACAGGTAGCTGCGCCCCCGTCGGGTGCCGACCAGTGTGACCAGATGCGCCAGAAACAATGCGGCGAACGTCCAACCGCAGACGCGGTGAATCATGCCCCGCACGTACGCCCCCTCTTCTCCAAACGCCCGGAATGGCCAACTCCAAACCGCGTCGGGGAATTTGTGAGCAAAGCCCGTGTAGGCCAGCAGGATGAAGAGCACCAGCAGCAACCAGTGTTGGAGACGCGCCAATCGGGTCAATCGGAGCTCGGCGTGCTCGTTGGCGTTTACGGCACGGATATGGGTGCGGGTCTTACGCAGATAATCGAGCAAATTGAACGTCACCATCCCGCCGATCGTTATAACGATCAACACGATGTAGAGCCGCGAAATGAAATTTACGAGGAACGGTTTGCCCTCCGCCGCGCCCGGCGGCGCGTGAATGCGGAAAAACTCCGCGCTCATCCGTGTGCCGATGCCGGGGTGGCATTTACCGCAAGTTTGCGGCAGGTTTTTCGGATTGATCGTGGAAAGAGGATCGCTCGCCGGCAAAATATCATGCACGCCGTGACAGGAAGCGCAGTTGGCCGCCGTCAGGTTCCCACCCTGCAGCGCCAAGCCATGAAAACTCTGAATATAAGTGGTGAACACATTCGGCGGCAGTCGATACTGTGTGATGATTCTTTGGGCCGCATGACACTGGCCGCACGTCTCCGGAATATTGGCCGGCGACACGCGGGAGGACGCGAGCTTGACGGCTTCAATGGTGTGTTCCCCATGGCAATCGGTACAGACGGGCGCGTCGCGCACCCCCCGTTTAACCGCCTGACCGTGTACGCTACGGTTGTAGGTTTGCTCAACGTTATCGTGACATTTCCCACAGGTGTTCGGAACATTTTGCCAGTAGAGCTTGGAAGCGGGATTGGTGGAGCGGTGCAGGTCGTGCGAGCCGTGGCAGTCCGTGCAGACTGCTGCATTCAGTTCGTGCTTCTGCAACAACGCGATGCCGTGAACGCTCTTCTCGTAGCTGACGATTGGGTTGCGTTGGCGCAGATGAAATTTCTCCATCTCCGCCGTGTTGGCATGGCATTTCCCGCAGGTGTCGGGGATGTTGGTCCGATACACCGGCGACGCCGGGTTCCGGTAATTGAGCAATTCGTGCGGATTGCCGTGGCAACTCTGGCAAGATGCCGCTTCCGTCACGCCCTTGTGAACCGCCTGGCCGTGATCGCTGCTGAGGTAGATCTGCGTTTCCACCCGATGGCACTGGCTGCAACTGACGGTCTTGAGGTGTTCGGCATGCGGCACATCGGTAATATCGGAGTGGCAACTGGTACAAAGATTCTTGCCGTGGATCGAATTCGAGAATTTCTGTTCGTCAATAAATAGCGAAACGACTTTGCCGTCCGCGTTGGTCATGGTGAGCGTCTGGTCGGAATGGCAGAGGAAACAATCCGAGTTGTCGATGGCATAAACACCGCCAGCTATCAGAAGCAGTCCAACCAGTACGGCGGCAATCTTCGCGGCCGACTGTTCGCGAATACAACTTGCTCCAAATGGATGGTCGCGTCTTAAATCATGAAGTCGCATAGCTGTGCAGTCCACTCAGCAGGTAATTCACACCGAAGTAGGTGAAGATTACCGACGCAAATCCGATGACGGAAATCCACGCCGCTCGCCGTCCACGCCAGCCACGCATGAACCGACAATGCAAAAACACCGCGTAGATAAACCAAGTGATGAGCGACCAAGTTTCTTTCGGGTCCCAACTCCAGTACGTGCCCCACGCTGAATTTGCCCACACTGCGCCACTAATGATGCCAACCGTGAGAAAGAGAAATCCGAACGAAATCGTTTTGGCTGTCGCGTCGTCGAACGCGTTGATGATTTGTTGCCGTGCCTTCATGGCATCTGCGACCAAATAACCGACACTCGCTGCGAACGCCACTGCAAATGCGCCATATCCCAGGAAACAGGTAAACACATGCACCGTCAGCCAGTTGCTGCGCAATGCCGGCATCAACGGTTTGATCGTAGAATCCTGATAGGTGCTGGCGTACGCCAACGTCAACACCGCCAACAAGGCCGTCGCCGCACCGAGCGCTGGTATCTGGTGACGAATCCGCAACGCAAGATAAACCACGACCACCGCCCAAGCGAACAGCACGAGCGACTCGAACATGTTGCTGAACGGCGCCCGGCCCGCGCTGATCCAGCGCAGGATGAGATATACCGTCTGTGCGATCACGCCGGCAGACAGCAGGACGGTCGCGGCGGTCGCGAAACGCCGTTTACTGGAAAACAGGTTCGCTGCCGCCAGCAGCAGCGCCGTGAGATAGCCAGCCAGGCTGAGGTTGAATGCAAACGTCATGTTCGTTCTCCTGAACCGCGCCGATTTTCAGGGCCAGCGCGGCAGTGTGTTTGTCAATAATGGCGCGGCACTGCGCCAGTTCCTGTTCGCGATGGCGCACGTTCTGGCGCACGATCGTTTCGAGGTCGTCAATGTTGTAGAGATAAACGTTGTCAATGTCCTGCACCGCCGGGTCGATGTCGCGCGGCACGGCGATGTCGATCAAGAACAGCGGACGATTCCCACGGTTCGCCATCAGTTTCGCCACGTCCGACCGATGCAAAATCGTCTGTGGACAGCCCGTCGAACTGACCACGATGTCGACATCTGTCATCGCTTGCAGACAATCGTCAAACCGAATGGCCTGACCGTTGAATTCCGCCGCCAACGTCTGCGCGCGGTCGAACGAGCGATTGGACACCAAGATCGATTGGGCCCCTTTCTTGGCCAGATGGCGCACGCAGGCTTCACCCATTTTGCCCGCGCCAATGATCATCACCGTGTGCTTGGAAAGGTCCTGCCGGAAAATCTTCTCGGCAAGTTCGACGGCCACGCTGCCGACCGATGTCGCTCCGCGGCCGATGGCAGTGCGCGTGCGGATTTCTTTCGTCACCCGCAGAGCCTTTTGAAAGACCCGATTGAGGATCGCACCCGTGAGCCGGGCATCATGGGCAGATTCGTAAGCGTGCTTCACCTGACCGGTGATTTCCGTTTCACCGAGTACCATCGAGTCCAGCCCCGAAGACACGGCGAACAAATGCCGCAGAGCCTCTGGGCCGGAATGGACATACAAGTGTTCACGCACGTCACAAGGAAATTTCGCGAGCAGTTGAAAAAGCGATTTGACGTTGCCGTTGACTTCGGGAGCGACGCCGTAGATTTCAACGCGATTGCACGTCGAAAGCAACACGACTTCTTCAAGGCCGCCGACAATCTTGAGTCGGCAACCGTGACAGCCAAGTCGCGATGGCATGATGGCGAGTTGCTCCCGCAACTCGACCGGTGCGGTCTTGTAACTCAAGCCGGCAACGAAAAGACTCATGTGTGCAAGCACTCCGGTTGACGAGTGTTTGCGTGCTTGGGCGCCGGAGTGCCCGAATCCTTGGGCACTGCGCACTTGGACGCTCTTTGTTGGTTCAGCCACGGATTGAGATAGAAGACGATGAACAAGCCTGCGATCATCAGCCAAAACCCCGCGTACACAACCACGACGCCTGGATCCTTTACGACTTGCAGCGAGGTGTAGGTGAGATCGTTGGGATCATAACCCGATTGGTACAGCGTATATCCCTTGTAAGAGATCGGATCGTTGACTTCGATCGTCTTGGACTTCACCACCGTGTTACCGTTGAGGATTTGCAGTGTGCTCTTGAAACTCTTGATGGGCGCGTTCGGCAGGGCTTTCCCCCGCATCGCGTCATCTCGGTAAACCATTTGCAGCGGGCTCGGGTCAGTCGCCTTGGAGTCAGGCGTGTGCATCACGAAACCCGGGAACTTCGCGAAGAGCCAGCGATGATTCGAATACGTCGGCCCGGCCACCGCCACAAGAATCGCCGGGTTGCGCGGTTGATCAGAACGGCTGGCGACCTCGTGTGTTTGCGTATCCACAACAAAATCGGGGACGTACTTGAGAATCGTGATCTTGAATTCGTCGAAGGATTGCTCCACGCCAAGCTTGATCGGAAACGCTGCTTCCAGATTCTTCTCTGGCCGCGTCACGAGCAGTGCGCTACCAGCCAGTGATGGGGCGGACTTCTGATTGTAGGTTTCGATCTCAAAACTGGAGAGATGGATGGAAAACGGCAGCGGCTGTGGTCCTTGTCCGGTTACAAATTGGGCAACGGTCTGCCCTTCGTGAAACTCAACATACCCCTTCTGCCCCCAAACACCGCGAATTACCGCCCCCATCAATATGAGCAGAAAACTGATGTGTGTAAACATCGACCCAAACGCGCGACCTCGTGAAAACCCTGTTGTTCGCCGCACTGTCCCCAGTCGCCGGGCGCTGCACACCGCTACGCTCGCCGCCAGCCCACAGATCAGTCCGATGAACCACCCACTCGAAAAAACGTGCGTGAATCCGAGCTTCTCCAAGGAATCGAATCGCGCGGCGGATTTGGGATGCCTGGCCAGATAACGGCCAGCGTCAGCTCCTTGAGGAACAATCGTACCGATCACGCAGCAGACAACGATCACGACCACAAGGGCAACAGCAAATTTGACCGAGGCCAGTCGATTTAACAACGATGCGAATAGCGACTTGGCTTGCGTGTTCTGTTTGGCCTTGGCTTGTCCCATGGAAGCTTTCGAACGCCCAGCAGCAGGTTAGCAGTGGCCTTGCCAGTGAAGGGATAAATGAAAGAGATGTGATCGCAACACCCTTATCCTCAACATATTACAGTGCGCGAAATCGCGCAATGGGCGTCCCTATGTGGTTAGCCAAATGCCGACAGATTGGCGAGAAGACCAGATTTCCTGACAGCTTGTCACCCGGCAAAGAGAAGAAACGTCGAGCACGGCCAATGGTCATGCTCGGCGCTGTGATCTTCAGTTCAGGAACATCTCGCTACACTGGCATTATCAATGCCAAAACGACTGTTTCACCTTGGGATCCGGGTGGGCGATTTTGGCGACGGCCGCTTTCTCGTCGAATCCCTTAAAGGTCGGGCTTTCCGCATTGTGGCACAGTTTGCAGCTTTCAGTCGCAGGATAGACCAGTCCGGCAGCGACGGCTTTCTGGCGATCTTCCATCGTACTCTTGTTCATGTACTTCTTGCCCGGACCATGACACGACTCGCAAACGATTCCGTCTTCGAGCTTGATCTTTTCAGTCGCTTGAGTCTCGGTGAAATTGTAGGCAGTCGAGTGGCACTTCAGGCATTTGCCGCTCTTCTGTGGATCATCCACTCCGGCTTTCTTACCGATTTCCTTCGCCTCTGGCGTGCCGAGAGTGGCAAACGCTTTGGCGTGTGGACTTTTCTCCCAGATGGCGAGTTGGTTGCCTGAAGCCTCCTGTTTGTGACAGATACCGCACGTTTTGACGCCGACATAATTGGATGCGTCACGTTCGACGGCGCGGCCGTTACACGGCATCAATAGCACAGCGGCGAGAGTCATACCCATTGCGAATGTCGCGCTACGCTTGTTCATCGTTAAGCCTCCTTGACGTTGTTGATTCATCTCCTTGCCAAATTCTCTTTCGATGCAACACCGGACATACTACACCTGCTTTTGAGGTTGGCAAGCCAGATGCCGGCCGTCCTGCGCGATTATGCAACCGGCTGCGCTACAGTTTATTGCTCAAACAACACAACTCAATGATTGGCGGATTGCGAGTTCGATTCGCGCGATTTCGCGCCTTTGGTTGCGCGATTTGGCGCAGCCTCACCTCCCGCCGGCAGGCGATGCGGCACGGCGTACATATCGAGTTGATAACGTTGTTCGTGCCACGTGATCGTGGTCTCGGAAAAATGGCCAAGGACTCCGAAGAGAATTGCCAGGAACAAACCCAAGATGCCGATGGTCACGGCTACCGGGCGTTTCTTGGGATGGCGCTCGCGGCCGCGGTCCAAGAACGGCCACAGCAACAGCAGTAGCGGCGGGATCAGCGAAACAAAAATACCTAACAACTTTGGAAAGTATTTCAACAGTTGATACGTGGGAAGAAAATACCACTCGGGTTTGATGCCTTCGGGCGTCACAAACGGGTCGGCCTTGACGCCGAGTTCAACCGGCCACAACACGATCAACGTCACAAGCACGCCAATCAGCGCGCAAAACACCACGCCTTCCTTCAGCACGTGATCCGGAAAGAACGGGACGGCGTGCTTCTTGTCTGTGGGTTTCTCTTCGCCGACCCGCTCCATCGTGGCCAAACCCTGCACGCGCATCAGGAACAGGTGCGTCACAATCAACGTGGTTAACACCCATGGCAATACCACGACGTGCAACACGTAGAACCGCGCCAGCGTCTCGCCACTCACGCCTTCGCCGCCGCGCAGCAACAACTTGATGTAATTGCCCACGACGGGAATCGCCCCGCTGATTTCCGTTCCTACGGTGGTGGCCCAGTAGGAAAGCTGGTTCCACGGCAACAGGTAGCCGGTGAACCCGAAGGTGACAGTGCAGCCGAAGATCAACACGCCCAATACCCAGGTCAGTTCCCGTGGTTTTTTGTACGCACCCATGAAGTAGGTACGCATCATATGTACGAGAACGCAGAGGATCATCAGCGTCGCGCCCCAGGCATGCAGACCACGGATCAGCCAGCCAAATTCCGCCTTGGTCATGATGAAGCGAATACTTTCGAACGCGGTGTTGGTTGTCGGCCGGTAATAGATCATCAGCAGAATACCGGTCACCACCTGGTTCAGAAAGAGATACAACGACAGGCTGCCGAATGTATGCCAGAAACCAGTCTCCTGCGGCAGCGGTTTGTGCAACTGTCCGTCCACAAACTTCTCTGCCACATCGATGTCATAACGTTCGGCAAGCCAACGACGGATTTTGGGGGGTAGGCTCACGCCGTCTTCACCATCACTTCCCCATTGACGACCACCACCGAATATTCCGAGAGCGGCCGCGGCGGCGGCCCGGACACCACTTTGCCGTTTGTGTCAAAAACACCGGCGTGGCACGGGCATTCGATGTCATGGTGCGCTTCGTTCCAAGCCACGATGCAACCCAAGTGGGAGCAGATCGCCGAAAAGGCACGGAACCCCTGCGGCGTGCGAAACACCAACACCGGATGACCGCTAACCGCCACCATCTTCGATTCCCAATCCTTGAAACCGCTGGCTTTGCCTGCCGAAACCGTTTGCGTGCTGGGGCCGCGCCTTTGCGCCGGCCAGACATAACTGAGCACCGGCGCTACAAATCCAATGGCCCACGCGATAAGCCCACCGGTTAGCAGCCAATCAACGAATGAACGTCGTGAGATTCTCCGTTCGTCACTCACGCGGCTTCCCCTTCTCCACCTGCCGTCGTTTCAGCCAGAACAAGGTTGCCATCAGCACCATGAAGGCCCAGATGGGCCAGAGCGCCCGGCGTTTCAAGAATTCGAACCGCTCCAATTGAAACACGTCGGCCCGCGTTTGCTTGACAATTTGCTCTTCCCGTTGGGCGACCGGCCGCAATTGATCCAGCGAGAGCGTGTGTTGCAACGCCTCGAGTTGAGTGACCTGCGTCTTCGCCTCCTGTAGGAGGATCTGATCGTCATCGGTCGCGAGCCCGCGCACCGTCGCGGCGTGCACGTCGGCGTCGGCCTGCGCGTAACTGGACTGCGCCTGACGAATCATCCCGGCCAGCGAATCGCGCAACGCGAGTTGGTCCGGATCGGTAGCATGACATTTCACGCACGTCACCGCGTACAATTGCACCGACGCCTTCTGAATGGCGTGATTGCCGTGACAACTGACGCAGCCGTTGAACAACCCTGCTGACACAAGTTCGTTGTGCGGGCTTTTCTCAAACAACTCCCGCTGACGGACATGACACTTGCCGCAAACCTCCCCCACCTGCGCCGTTCCCGGAGGAGTGGCACCATGGCTGCCGTGACAAGTCACACACGTTGGCGCACTGAGATCGCCTTTCTCGAACAGCATCGTCGCGTGATAACTCGTCTTGTACTGCTGCACCACGTCGCTGGGGATTTTGTACTGCGACATCAACTTCGCGTCGCTGTGACACCGGCCACAGGTTTGCGGAATGTTCAGAGGATACACACTGCTGCCCGGCGTCTTGGGGGACAAGATGTCGTGCACGTGATGGCAGTCGGTGCAGACGGCGACGTGCTGGTTGTTGTGCTCGAACAATTGTTCGCCATGCTTGCTCGTCTTGTACCGGGCGAGTTGATCCGTTGGTAACCCATAGGGGTTCATCCGCCGCACGTCGCTGTGGCAGGAAGAGCAAAGCGCGGCAACTTCCTGTTTGTTGGTTGGGCTGTGGAAATTATCGGTAGCGTGCGCCGTCTCGTCGGTGGCGTTGGGATCGCCGCCATGACAATCCACACACGTCAGCCCTGCCTGCGCGTGGGCACTCGGAGCATAAAGTGCCTTCTCCTTGTCATGGCATTTGAGGCATGAGATATCCGCCGCCGCGCCGCTGATGGCCGCCGCCATGAACACGACCACCAATTCGGTCACATTGAGGCGCCGGTGTGGCAATCGCTGCATTTCTGACCTTTCCATGCATCGCCCAGGTCTTCGGATGGATGCTGAAATTCGAAACCTTGGGCGCTGAGCGTCTGTAAGTTCGTCCCGGGTCCCTGGGCAATAATCGTATGACAACTCTTGCAGTCTGCCGAGATAATTCTGCCGTCGGCGCTGAGGTGCTCGCCGTCGTGGCAGCGGAAACAACCGGGCCATTGGAAATGACCGATGTTGTTCGGATAGACTTTCCACGAGGATTTCATCTCTGGGAAGAAGTTCTCGCGGTAAATCTTCTGTACTTCGGCGATGGCTCGTTGAACGGTTGCCCGATCGGATGAGACGTATTCCTTCGAGAGCGTATCGGCTATTTTCTGCTGCGCTTCGTTCACGGTCTGGTAGTCAGCCGTGAGCGCATCGACAGCGTTCTTCTTGATCGAAGGCAGGGATGGATTGATTCGGTCCAAGGACAGCGCGGTGTCCACCGCCTCATCGGGCGAGTGAAAAACGTGAGTAGGCCGGTTGTGGCAATCAATACAATCCATCCGGCGCATCGCCTCGCTGGTGATCTGCTCCGGTTTCAGCTTGCCATCCTTCGCTTCGTAAACGGTGGAATGACCTTGTCGATCAGTGATCCGCACCCAGGGAATCACCTGACGCGCTTCGTCGCTGGCGATGTATTCCACTTTGTTGGCCACATTCATGTGCCAGTGGATCCCGCCCACCGGACCGTGCGTCGGATCGCCACCGCCGACCTTTAATAGCAACTCGATCGTCCATGGAGTGTTTTTTTCGTCATACTTGAAATGTGTGCGCAGCTTTTCGACAGCGCCGTAGAATTTCTGCGGCCAGTGGCATTGTTCGCACGTCTCCTGCGCCGGACGGAGATTTCTGACGGGAGTCGGGATCGGGCACGGGTACTTGTGGAAGATCGTGGCGTATACCTGGTAGCTACCGGAAAGCTTCGACTTCACGAACCACGTGGCCCCCGCGCCGATATGGCATTCCACGCACGTCACGCGGGCGTGAGCGGAATGTTGATAGGCGGTAAACTCGGGCTTCATGACGGTGTGGCAGGTCTTCCCG
>DATIZX010000018.1:0-26286 GCA_035516795.1 Verrucomicrobiia bacterium | reverse complement strand
TTGT
Organism: Verrucomicrobiia bacterium; assembly: GCA_035516795.1. GTDB lineage: Bacteria > Verrucomicrobiota > Verrucomicrobiia > Palsa-1439 > Palsa-1439 > DATJBF01. Next base: position 26,282 of record DATIZX010000018.1, on the reverse strand, counting down.
GAACTACAGCCGTCTGTGTTTCGGCCAGAATCTCCATTTCGCGAGGGTTGACGTGAACGCAGTGAGCGGCGATTGATTGCCGACCCAGGATTTCGAACTTTTTGAGCCGCTCTACGACCCGCATACCGAAATTGGCTTCCGAAAATTCCTGGTCGCTGGCCGCTTCGGCAACGTGGATGTGAAAACCGGCACCCAGATCGTGACCCAACTTCGCCGCGGTCTCCAAGGTCTTGTCGCCTAGCGTAAACGCCGCATGCAGGCCGAAGAGTGCCGTGACACGATCGTTTTTTTGTTTCTGGCAGTGACGGATGAACGAAACGTTCTCGTCCAAACCTTGCTGAGCGATTTGCTCGCCGTCCCGGTCCGACAATTCGTAGCAGAGACAAGCGCGCAACCCGGTTTCGGTCACCGCTTTTTCGATCGCCGCCAGAGAACCGACGACGGCACGGGGACTTGCATGATGATCGATGATCGTCGTCGTGCCGTGGCGAATGGAATCCAACAGTGCCAGCAGCGCGCTGTAGTAGCAGTCGTCGATCGTCAACGCTGAATCCAATCGCCACCACAGATTCTTCAAGACGTCAACAAAGGTTGTGGCGGGTTTGGTTTTAGAGAGGCCGCGGGCAAAGCTGCTGTAGAAATGAGTGTGAGCGTTGATGAAACCCGGCAACACAAGCTTGCGTGACGCGTCGATCCGCTTGTCAGCGGTTCGCTTCATTTCGCTTTTCGGGCAAATCCGCACGAACCGGCCATTCTCAACCAAGACTGAAGCGTCTTGAAGAATCGTCGGCGCCGGACTCGTGACGAGCACCGTCCCGTTCTCAATAAGCAAAGATGAAGTCATGATAGTTTTGTATTCCCGACTGAACGTGGGGTCGAAAGCGTTGCGACTATGCCATATTGGTGCGTGTTTCGCCAAACGATTTCTCTGCACTTTGGGCACTTCGCAAAGCGGCGGCCCTCCCACCGGTCGCGTCCTCGGGAACGCTCCCACAATCTGTAGTGCCTGTGCTTGCTGATGGGGTAAAAATGCGGCAGTCCGCGATGCAGTTCGGAGATTGACACGCCACCGCCGCGCGTGCTTACTGAACCGCGTTCGTCACCATGAAAACCATTGTCATCGCCATCGGCGGAAATTCGCTCATCAAAGATTCAAAGCACATGAGCGTGTCCGACCAGTATGCGGCGGTCGTCGAGACGTCCCAACACATTACGGACCTCGTCGAGCGCGGCTTCTGCGTCGTCATCACGCACGGCAACGGACCGCAAGTCGGCTTCATCCTGCTCCGCAGCGAACATTCACGCGGTCTGCTCCACGAGGTTCCCCTTGATTCCATTGGCGCCGACACCCAGGGAGCCATCGGCTATCAGATTCAACAGGCAATGGAGAACGAGTTCCACAAGCGCAGCCTGAAGAAATCTGTTGCCACGGTGGTGACGCAAACGTTGGTGGACAAAAACGACCCCGCGTTCCAGAAACCGAGCAAACCCATCGGACAGTTTTACAAAAAGGAAGAAGCCGAGGACCGGATGCGCGTCGAGAAGTGGACGATGATTGAGGATGCCGGGCGTGGCTGGCGGCGCGTCGTTCCTTCTCCCAAGCCGATGCGTATCATAGAGGCTGACGCAATCAAACATTTGGTCGAGAATGGTTTCATTGTGGTCGCCGCGGGGGGCGGCGGTATTCCCGTCGTACAGGACGAACGGGGAAACCTGCACGGCACCGCCGCCGTGATCGACAAAGACCTCGCGGCCGCAGTGCTCGCCAAGGAAATCGCTGCGGACATGCTCGTGATTTCGACGGCAGTTGAGAAAGTGTGCTTGAACTTCGGCAAGCCCAACCAGAAAACCCTCGATAAAATGACGGTCGCCGAAGCGAAACAGTACATCACCCAAGGCCACTTCAAACCGGGCTCAATGTTGCCGAAAATCCAAGCCTGTATTCAGTTCATTGAGAGCGGCGGCCACGAAGCGCTGATCACGTGTCCCGAGAAGCTCCCCGACGCGCTCGCCGGGCGCACCGGCACGCGCCTGATGCGCTGATAACAAAGTTGCCGAAATGTGGTCGTCTTTGTGGGCTGTCTTTGCGAGGCGGCGCTTTCATTGGGAATCCAACATCACGCCGACTCGCAGAGTCGGCCTACAGCGACGGTGTGCCGGACCTGCCGGCACACGCTCGATCTAGCTAGCCATCAAATCAGTAATTGCCCTTCAACGGTTTTGTCGCTTCACGAACTCCTCGCGCAACTGAGCGAACCACAAGGTGTTTGTCCATGCACCGTCAATCTGACAATCCTGAACACTTTCGCCTTCTTGACGCATTCCGATCTTCGTGAGCAACCCAATCGCGGCTGTGTTTCCGCTGTGGCAGGTGGCGGTGACTCGATGCAGGCCGAGATCGTTGAAGCAAAAGCACATCGCGGCGACCATTGCTTCGGTCGCAAATCCCTGACGTAGATACTGCGAATTGATTCGGATATCGACGAGCGTTTGTTGCCGATCAGTCGTGTTGAAGCTCAAGGAAAGCACCCCGATCAGTTTGGGTTCGGACTTGGTTTCGATTCCGAGAGCCATCACACCGCGTCGTTCAGAGAATTTGCTGTTGACCGTTGCAGTCAGCCACTCCTTGATCTGTCGTTCATCCCACGCCACAGGCGGATCATGCCGGAAGGTTTCGGGATCAGAGAAGATTTCGAACAAGTCGGTGAAATCCTGCCAGTCCAAACACCGAAGTAATAGGCGGGGCGTTTCGATCGGAAGTGACAACTCGCGGGCGTCGTGACCTCCGGGTTGTGGGACAACAATCTCCTCGGAGCAGAACGGACAAGCCTGGGCTGTGCCGGCGTCGTCCTTCGGGTATTCGAGTTCAGCGCCGCAGAATACGCACTTAAAGTTGATGGTGTCATCTTCACTCATGCCACTGATCATGTTAAAGTGGTCTTCAATGACTTTTCAACTCGTAAGTAAATACAAGCCGCGCGGGGATCAGCCTTCAGCGATCAAGGCGCTGACCGAATCGCTGCTGGCGGGAAATCGCCATCAGACGTTGTTGGGAGTCACCGGGAGCGGCAAGACGTTCACGATGGCGAACGTCATCCAGCAATTGGATCGACCCACGCTGGTCATTTCGCACAACAAAACGCTCGCTGCGCAATTGTTCAGCGAATTCAAGCAGTTCTTTCCAAAGAACGCGGTCGAGTATTTCGTCAGCTACTACGATTACTATCAGCCCGAAGCCTACATTCCGCAGACCGACACCTACATTGAGAAGGACGCGAGTATCAATGAGCAGATCGAGAAGCTGCGTCTCTCGGCGACCAGTTCATTGCTGTCGCGCCGGGACGTGCTTGTCGTCGCCAGCGTGTCATGCATCTACGGGCTGGGGTCGCCCGAGGATTATTTCGAGATGATGGCGTTGGTCACCGTTGGTGGCGACCTGTCGCGCGAAGACCTGCTGCGAAAGCTGGTGGACATGCAGTACAACCGCAACGACGCCGAGTTTACGCGTGGCAACTTTCGCGTCCGCGGCGACACGGTCGAGGTTTGCCCCAGCTACACCGAAGACGCCGTCCGCATCGAGTTCTTCGGCGACAAGGTCGAACAGATCACACGGTTCGAGCCGTTGACCGGCCACAAGATTGAAACGGTCGGGACGTTTTCCATTTATCCGGCCAAGCATTGGGTCATGCCGTACTCGAAAATCGCAGGCGCAGTCGACGCGATCAAAGCCGAGATGAAAGAGCGGGTCGCGTGGTTCGAGTCGGAAAACAAACTTGTCGAGGCGCAACGGATTTATTCGCGGACCACGTACGACCTGGAAATGCTCAAGGAAATGGGATTCTGTGCCGGCATCGAGAACTATTCGCGCCATCTCAGTGGCCGCGCACCCGGCGAACGGCCGTTCACGCTCATCGATTTCTTTCCCAAGGATTACCTGCTGCTCATCGACGAGTCGCACGTGACCGTTTCGCAAATCGGCGGTATGTACGCCGGCGATCGCTCGCGCAAGACCACGCTCGTCGAGCACGGCTTCCGGTTGCCGTCGGCGCTTGATAACCGGCCGTTGAACTTTCAGGAGTTCGAGTCGTTGATCAATCAATGCGTCTTCATGTCGGCCACGCCGGGGCCAAATGAATTGCAGCGCAGCGCGGTCGTCGCTGAACAGATCATCCGGCCCACCGGCCTTGTCGATCCGCCGGTGACCGTCAAACCGCTCACCGGGCAGATCGACGACCTGATTGAACAATGCCGCGCCCGCGCGGAAAAGCACGAGCGCGTTCTGGTCACGACGCTGACCAAACGCACGTCGGAAGAACTGGCCGATTACCTGCGCGAGGTCGGCATTCGCGTGAAGTATCTGCACAGTGAGATCGACGCCATCGAACGCGTCGAAGTGTTGCGCGGTTTGCGCGCGGCTGATTTCGATGTGCTCGTCGGGATCAATCTGTTGCGCGAAGGTCTCGACCTGCCCGAGGTCTCGCTGGTGGCGATTCTCGATGCCGACAAGGAAGGTTTCCTGCGCAGTGCCACGTCGCTGATTCAAACCGCCGGACGGGCTGCTCGTCACATCAACGCAGAAGTGATTCTCTATGCCGATGTGATGACGGATTCCATCAAGAAGTTTATTGAGACGACGGAGTACCGGCGCACAAAGCAGTTGGCCTACAACAAGGAGCACAACATCACTCCGAAAACGGTGAAACGCGAACTGCAACTGAGCCTTGCCGAATTGACCAAAGCACGAGAGGTGGAGGCGAGCGTTGTGCGCGAGACGCCCGGCGGCTACCGTACCGCTGAGTTGCTGCGCGAACTCGAACAGGAGATGATCGAGGCTGCGGAGAATCTACAGTTTGAAAAGGCGGCAATTCTGCGCGACGAAATTGCCGAGTTGAAGAAAGGCAATGGATCGGACCGTGCGAGTGCCGCCGAAGCCGTCGGGGCAGCCGGCGGCAAAAAGCGCCAGGTGAAATACGACCGCAAATTGAAGACGAATGTGGTAAAGAAACGGCAAACGACGCATTGAACCACAGAGGCACAGAGGTCACCGAAACCCTGAGTTCTCTGTGTCTCTGTGGTTACAATGCTGCTCTCATCCGAATTGATCCGCAACGTCGTCGCCGCCGCCCTCGCGGAAGACATCGGCGCCGGCGACATCACGACCGAGTCGGCGATACCGGCCGACCAACGGGCCGAAGCGGTGATTGTCGCGAAAGAATCATGCGTCGTTGCCGGGCTGCCATTGGTTGAAGAAGTCTTCAGGCAGATTGACCGATCAGTTGTCGCGAAATCGTTGGCGGACGAAGGCGAGACGGTAAGGAAGGGGAGAAGCGTTTGCAGTCTCAGCGGCCCGGCTCGCGCGATTCTCACCGGCGAACGAACAGCCCTGAACTTTCTCCAACGCCTCAGCGGTACCGCGACGCTCACGCGCCAGTTCGTTGATTTGGTGGCGCAGTCGTCCCTGCCTGCGAAGCCGAAAATCCTCGACACCCGCAAAACCACGCCGACGCTTCGGGCGCTGGAGAAATATGCCGTCGCTGTCGGCGGCGGCGAGAATCACCGGATGGGGTTGTTCGATGCCGTGATGATCAAGGACAACCATCGCGTGGTTCTGAATCGGCTGGGGTTAAAAGCGCTCGGTGACGCCGTGCAGATCGCACGGAAGAACCATCCACACACGCCGGTGATTATCGAAGCCGACACGCTGGAGCAGGTGGAAGAGGCATTGGCGGTGGGCGCCGACCAAATTCTGCTCGACAACATGACTCCCGACGAATTGCGCGAAGCCGTGAAACTGGTGGCGGGCCGCGCGAAAACCGAAGCCAGCGGCGGTGTCACGCCGGACACGGTGCGCCAAATCGCCGAGAGCGGCGTCGATTACATCTCCGTCGGCGCGCTCACGCACTCGGCGCGAGCGGTGGATTTTTCGTTGGAATTGGCTGAGGGAGCCGCGTGAAAATTGTTCGAGCTGACGCGAGTCATCTCAAAGTTGTCGTTTTGCTTTTCGACACCTATCGGCAATTCTACAAGCAACGGGCGAATCCCGGCACCGCCCGCAAGTTTTTGCGCGAGAGATTGAAACGGGATGAATCAGTAATCTTTCTGGCGATCGATGGGAATGAGGCGATGGGGTTTATCCAGCTCTATCCATCATTCGACTCCGTCGCGATGCAACGCATATGGATTTTGTATGACCTGTTCGTGACTCCGAAAGCAAGGAGGCGAGGGGTGGCGACATTGTTGCTGAAGCGGGCGCGACAGTTGGCGGTCGATACCAAGGCCAAGACACTGGTTCTGGAAACGGCCACCAACAATCGCCCCGCGCAGAAATTGTACAAGGAGTTGGGTTGGAAGCGCGACGTTAAGTTTTACCGGTATTTGCTCAACCTGTAGTGCAATTGGCCTCGCTTGAAGAACCAAGCTCGTATTGCTGCCACGCAGTATGCAAGGCAGCACGTTCCCAAACCGGTGACGATGCCTCCAGTCGTCAAAATCACGAATGCTTCCTAACCTTCTGTGTGGTCATGGTCAGCTTCGCGCTATGCCGCTACTCGTCTTTTGTTTTTGTCGCAAAACTGTATCCGGCGTCACTATAAGATGACGGTATGCATTGGCAGGAGAACGCTATCGCATGGATCTAACTGACAAGGAATACGTGCAACGTTGTCGCGACGGGCATTCAGAAGATTTCCGCATTTTGGTACATCGCTACCAAGGTCCGCTGTTCTGTTACCTCTCACACCAACTTGGCGATCGTTCGGAGGCCGAGGAAGCTGCGCAAGAATCGTTCGTGCGGGCATTCCGGTCTTTGGCGAAGCTTCGAAAACCGGAATCGTTTTACTCGTGGCTTCTGGGCATCGCTGGACGGGTCGCCCAAGAACAATTCCGCTTGCGCAAGCGGTCCCAACGGAATCGCGAAGCAGCGGAAACCCCGTTGCCCGACTCCGCCGAAAATCCTACGGAGTATCCGCTGGAAGAAGCGATTGGTGTTCTGCCTGAAACCTATCGTCAGGTGATTCTGCTGCGGTATTACGAAGGGCTGTCCTGTCAGGAGGTGGCCCAGCGACTCGTGATGCCGCTCGGCACGGTCACCAAAACGCTCTCGCGAGCTTACGCCCTGCTTCGCCAGGAGCTACAAACTCGCGAAAGCGCCGATCGAACAGTCAACCAAACGGAGCACCCATGAACTGCGCTGAATATCGGGACAATCTGGTCGCCTCCCTCGAAGGATTGCTCGGACACGACGAAGCTCTCCAGTGCCAAGCCCATGTCGCAGCCTGCGCGGCGTGCAGCGTCGAACGCGCCGCCATCGCCCAACTGCAACAGCGATTGGTCACTCGCGGCCAAGCCGCGGCCGGCGTTTCCATTGTCGACCCGGTCATGCGTCAAGTTCAGGCAATGCCCGTAAAACCGGAAAGGAACACCTTGATGAGCCTGTTGCTGAAACATCGTTGGGGATTTGGTTTGGGTGTCACGGCAGTAGCCGTTGCCATCATTCTGCTAACTGTCGTCAGTTCACCGAAGATTGAAGCCGCCGCCGTGGTGGTCATGGCCCGGGGTGCGGAAGTCGCGGCCAAACTCACGACTATCCACATTCGCGGACAAGTGCGCACGTCGCCACAGGACAATTTCAGTTACATCAATCCCAAGCTCGATTTTGTTCCCGTGGAGTTGTGGAAACAATTCGAGCCGGAACTGAAATGGCGGGTTGACAAACCGGGGCGGACCGCCGTGATGGACGGCCAGTCCACTGTGCTGTTCATCAAGCCTGACTACGCGTTGAAAGTGCGCCGGTCGTCGAGCGCGTTCGACACGCAATGGCTGCAGGAGATGGCCGATGTGAGTGGAATGCTGAACAAAGAACTGAGGGCCAGCAAGGCCCACGGTTGGCCCGTGACGCTCAGCCACGAGCAAGGCCCCGACGGGAAGCCAAAGTCCATCGTGACCGTCGAAGCCAGGACAGGATTGCCGAACGGTGATTATCTCAAGAACAAGTTTTTCGGTACAGCCGATACGCGCCGGGTCTACGTGTTTGATGACCAGAGCCAACTGCTGGAGTCGGTAAAGATATATCTCCATGCCGACGCGGGGGAGAAACTGGTTTTTGAGCTGGATCAGATCGATTACAACCAGCCGATCGACCCCGGTGTGTTTCAATTTCAACTGCCGCCAAATGTGGCCTGGCAGCAGGAAATGCAGATCCTGCCGGACAACGCGAAGTATGCCGCGCTGACACCGGAACAGGCCGCGCGGGCGTTCTTCGAAGCGTGTGGACGCGAGGACTGGAATGAAGCGGGGAAATTCTGCGCCATGACCGGCATGCTCAAGAATTACCTGGGCGGCGTCGAGGTGATCAGCATTGGCAATTCTTTCACTTCCGCTCTCTCGGCGATTAGCGGCGCGCGCTTCGTCCCGTATGAAGTCAAGCTCAAGGGCGGCTACGTCAAGAAATGGAACCTGGCGTTGAAGAGAGACCGCAAGACCGGCCGCTGGTTCGTAGACGGCGGAATCTGACGTTGACCCCGATGCCCGCTGGCAGGTTGGTGCTCAGTCCATCCGATAAACGAACAGAGTGTAGGCGACGCGCGCAAATGGTTGACGCTGCTCGCGGAGCCAAGCCCATTCCGGACGCATGAGTTCGGACGCGGAAACTACCAGCCAACCTTGTTTGATCTGACGCGCCTGTTCCGCGTCCACTCGGGTGTTGGGGATGTGGAGATATTCGATGTTGAGCTGCGTGCCGAAGTACTTGAGATAAATGTGATCGATTCCCTGCTTTTGGAGGAACACCTTCAAGCGCTTGGCATCCTGTCCCCAATCGTAATTGGAATCGATCAGGTATTCGTAGCCGTTCTGCGGTCCCCCAACGAATTCGTTAAAGGATTGGATGTACAATGGATAGGCAAACAAGGCTTCCACGGCGAGCCAACTCGCCAACACCCAAGCGGTGAGTCTCCATCCTTTTGACAGCGCTGGCCACTGGGTCGCGATACACACCGCCAGCAAGGGACAAACAGGGAGCATATGACGCACTCCAATATCGACTTTGCTCGTCAGGCCCATGAGCACATAAATGCTCGCCGCCATCCAAGGAGTCAGATTGGCAAAGCTTTGGGATCGGATTTGCCTGCAAAGCCAACCCAGCGCTATGGCTGCCAGGATCAACAAAGGAATGGGCAACTTCAGGAGTAACGCAACGGGAAAATAATACCACCAGCCACCAAGTTTCCACTGGCCGCACAAAAAGGCGTCGCGAGGGTGATGGGCCTGAGCCAGTCCAATTGCCAGTCCTTTGAAGAAGTCACGGGGGGTCAGTACCCACCGCAAAGATTCAAACCAATGTGGCACGCCGAGTCGGCTTGCTTGTTCGGCATTGATAGGAGGCGGTATCTTCCACTCTGGGATATAGGTTATCAAGAGGACCAACCAGCCCACCAGAATCGCCCATCCGCAGTTCTTCAGGAGCGTCTCCCAGTGACTCCATTTTGGCTTTTGTACCGCCTGATACAAAACAACCAAGCCGATGATTATCGGTCCGAGCGTCAATGCCGTATATTTCGATGCGAACGCACATCCGATGGCCGCGCCAGCGCCGATTGCCGTCTTCCGATCGGGCCTCTCCACAAACCGACCAGCAGCGAACACCCCGATGGGGATCGTCACCATCGCGGCGACATCGGTAATGATCAGATGACCGTATGCCAAAACCATTGGATTCGCTACGTAGCACGCCAACGCCAAGATTGCAGCCTTGGAGCCCGCAAGCTTTCGCGCCCACCAAAAAACGAAGCCGCCCAATAATAAAGTCAGGCACACTTGGGTAAGGCGTGCTGCAAGCATCAGCGCGTCGCCGTTATTCGAGCCATCGTAAACGAACATTTGGCCGAACAACTGTCCTTCCGGCATCGCCCAGAAGTACCAGTTGTTCCGCCCTTTGGGAAAGAGGGATGCTACTGGCTCGATGTCGCAAGCCCAGCTCAGCGTCCAAGGGTAGCCAACTTGCTTGCCAAGCAAGGCCTTCGCGTTGTCAGATAGTCGGATGTCCATGGCAAGAAGCGGCAGGCTGGCGAGCATTTGGTCCAGGGGCGGATGGTCAGCAACGAGGTAGTAACGATGCCCCTGCCAGAATGTATACCCCGCACCCAGAAATGTGGTTTCGTCGACTGTCGCGGAATCCTGGCTGGAGACGGCGACCAGAATGATCGCCATTGCGCCCAGCAGAACGACTGCGAGTCCTAGGCATTTCCTGTCAGGATTGTCTCTCACATTGTGCGATACGCTCGTCTCAGATGTGTTGACCGAAACCCGTGAACCGCATCCGCAATAGCCCGGAAAAATGTTCCACTACGCTTCCAAACATTGTCGCCCGCGTGTCGGGATCTTCGATCCATTCCACCGGCACCTCAAATATCCGCAGTCCGTGTCTGGCGGCGAGAAGCAACGTTTCGCAATCGAAAAACCAGTTGTTGTTCTTGACGTGAGGCAAAAGCTTGAGCGCGACGTCACGGCGCAGAGCCTTGAAACCGCATTGCGCATCTGAAAACCCGGCCCAGAACATTGACTTGATGAGTATATTGTAACCTCGTGAGAGGAATTCTCGTTTCGAGGATCGTTCGATCCGTGAGGCCTGCATTAGGCGTGAGCCGATGGCAATGTCGTAGCCTACAGTGAGCCCCTGCACCAAGAGAGGGTAGTATTTGATATCAGTCGAGAGATCCACGTCCATGTAGCTGACGATGTCAGCCTTGCTCTGGCTCCATACGGTGCGTAGCGCGAGGCCGCGGCCCTTCTTCGGGATGTGGACGGCCTTAACGTTGGGGTACTTCTTCTCGAGAGCCTGAGCCAGTTCCCACGTGTGGTCTGTTGAAGCGTTATCCGCAATGACGATGCTGGATTCAAAAAGCTTCTGTTCTGCAAGGAATTTACTGAGGCGATCGATACACTTGGGGAGATCGTTTTCCTCATTGTAGACGGGGATCGTAACTTCAGCATGCATGGTCAAAAGCATTAGCACGCGCCTCATTCCTGTGTCAATGCGGCGCCATTTGCCGACTCAACGAGCGCTTGCACTGTGGGCGCTGTTATCATACTTTTGCCGTCCATGAAAATCTTCGTTACAGGCGGGGCCGGTTATGTTGGCAGCATCTGTGTCGAGGAACTTCTCAATGCCGGGCACGAGGTGGTCGTCTTTGACAATCTCAGCGAGGGACATCGACAAGCGATTGATCCGCGCGCGGACTTTGTAGAAGGCGATCTGCTTGATCGCCCGTTTGTGGCCAAAGCCATGGGGCACTCACAACCCGACGCGGTCATGCATTTTGGCGCGGCGACACTTGTACCGGAGAGCATGGTTCAACCCGGCAAGCATTTCCTCAACAACGTCGCTGGTGGTGTGAACCTTTTGGACGCCTGCATGCAAGCGGGAGTGCGCAAATTCGTTTTTTCCTCAACTTGCGCCATCTTCGGGATACCAGATAGCGACCGGCTCAGCGAGGATCTTCCCAAGAAGCCGATTAACCCGTACGGCGAGTCCAAGTGGATGTTTGAACGGGTACTGGATTGGTATGCCAAGTTGCACGGCCTGCAGTACATTTGTTTGCGATATTTCAATGCGGCCGGTGCCAGCCGTAAATTCGGTGAACATCACAATCACGAGACACATTTGATTCCGATTGTGCTGCAAGTCGCGCTTGGGCAGCGTCCACATGTGGAGATCTATGGAACCGACTATCCGACGCCGGACGGCACATGCGTTCGCGATTACATTCACATCATCGACCTCGCCCAGGCGCATATCCTGGCTTTGAGCTACCCCGAGACCACCGTCTTCAATCTGGGCAGTGGTAACGGATTCTCCGTCAAACAGGTCATCGAAACAGCCCGCAAGATCACCGGCCATCCGATTGCGGCCAAAGAGTCGCCGCGCCGTGCTGGCGACCCACCCAAGCTGGTCGCGGACTCGACGAAAGCGCGCACGAAGCTTGGCTGGAAGCCGCGGTTCGACACGGTCGAGTCTATCATCGACACGGCTTGGCAGTGGCAAAAGGCACACCCACGCGGTTACGAGTCATAGGTGCATGAATGAAGATTATCGTCGCTTATTCGGGCGGGTTGGATACTTCCGTTATCTTACACTGGTTGAAGGAAACGTACCGGTGCGAGGTGGTGGCGTTCTGCGCCGACATCGGGCAGGAAGAAGAACTCAAGGGACTTGACAAGAAGGCCGAGGTGACCGGTGCCTCGAAGTTCTACGCGCTCGACCTTGTCGAGGAGTTTGCCAGCGATTTCATCTTTCCGATGATGCAAGCGGGGGCCATTTACGAGAACCAGTATTACCTCGGCACCAGCATTGCGCGTCCGCTCATTGCCAAGGCTCAGATCGAAATCGCCCGCAAAGAGAAAGCCGATACCGTGGCCCACGGCGCAACGGGGAAGGGGAACGACCAATGCCGGTTCGAACTGACTTATGCCGCGCTCGCGCCGGACTTGAAGATCATCGCTCCGTGGCGTTTGCCGGAGTATCACAACCGATTCAAAGGCCGCGCCGAGATGCTGGCTTATTGCCAAGAGAAAGGGATTCAGGTCGAAGCCAGCGCGAAGAAGCCGTATTCCATGGATCGCAATCTCCTGCACATCAGTTTTGAGTCGGGCATTCTCGAAGACCCGTGGAAAGAGCCGCCCAAAGACATGTTCAAGCTGAGCGCCTCCCCCGAGGATGCGCCGGACAAAGCTGAGTACGTCGAACTGGAATTCGAGTCCGGCATCTGCGTCGCCGTTAGTGGCAAGAAACTTTCGCCCGCCAATGTCTTGCGCTCGCTGAACAAGCTGGGCGGCAAGCACGGCATCGGACGGGTGGACCTTGTTGAGAATCGATTCGTGGGCATGAAATCGCGTGGGGTATACGAGACTCCCGGCGGCACGATTCTGCACTTTGCGCATCGCCAGATGGAAACGTTGACGATGGACCGGGAAGTCATGCATCTGCGCGACTCGCTCGTCCCGCGCTACAGCGAATTGGTCTATTACGGTTTTTGGTTCTCACCCGAACGCGAAGCGCTGCAAGCGCTCGTTACGGAGAGCCAGAAGAACGTTACCGGCACAGTGAAATTGAAACTCTACAAGGGCAACATCATCACTGCTGGCCGCAAATCGCCGGTCTCGCTCTACAACCCGTACGTCGCCACCATGGAGGCCGACAAGGGAGCTTACAACCAGAGCGACGCCACCGGTTTTATCCGCCTCAGCTCGCTGCGTCTCCGCACGCGGGCTTCAGTGTTGAAGCGGGCGCGGCGGTAACCGCGACGCCAAGCTCAATCGAGCCTTTGCGTGCCTCATTGGGGACATCCTCTTGCTTGGGGGGAAGCAGAGGTTGTATAAACATGCACCGCTTGAGGCGGGTTCGGGCATCTCCTGGTAGCTCGTCAAAGCTCAATTGATGGATAGAGGCGTTTGAGTTTAATGCGGGCATCGGTGGTGGTGAAACGCCAGTTGACTTGAACCGTCGCCCGATTGCGATCTGACGCCCATGCCTGAACCGCTTCGGCCAACGCGCGACGCACCGCCAGCCGAGTGGGCAGCGCCCGCGCCAAGGCACTGAACTCGATCTCCGCCATGTTCAGCCACGAACCGTGTTGCGGCGTGTAGTGGAGTTCCAACTTCGCCGCCAGCCGCCGCGCTTCCGCCGGCGGAAAAGTTTCATACAGCGATCCCAGCGTGTGGGTGTTGAGGTTGTCCTGCGCCGCCGTGTAGCGTCCGTCGAGCAAGTCGCGGATCAACCGCCCAGTCCTGCTTGGTGCGCCGCTCCGTCACCATCACCTGCCGCCAACCGACCAGTGGCTCAAAGACCAGGAACAGGTTGGCGGTGCCGCACCGCTGATATTCATAGTCCTGCCGCGCGACGCGGCCGGGTTGCGCCGCTTGGGCGGGACGCGTGTCGGCCAGCAGTTGGCGGCTGGTCTCATCGACGCAGACCACGGGCCGGAGCGGATCGTACGGGCGTTTGTAGACTTCCAGCACATCTTCCATGCGCGCGACGAATTCCCCGTTGGCGACCGGCGGAATGCACCACTGGTGGTGGCGCCACGGCTTCAGTTCGTTTTTTTAAGCGTGGTGCGCACGGTCTCATGGGAGAGGCTCTCGACACACTGGAGTTGCACCATGCGGTCGGCCAGCAACCGCAGCGTCCAGTGGGCCCGGCCGGCGGGTGGCGGCGAACAGGCGACGGCCATCAGAGGCGCCTCGGCGTCGCCATCGAGTTTGCGCTGCTGGGGACGCGCCGGCTGGGCACGCCGATGCAAGGCGGCGGGAAGTCCTTGTTGGACAAACCGGCGACGCACGCGGTACACGGTGCGGCGGCTCACCTCGATTTGTGCCGCGATCAGTTCATCACTCCAGCCGTCGGCGGCCTTCAATAAAATGCGTGCATGACTGAGCGCACGGGCGCTGGCGCGGCCCCTGCAAAGCAACGCTTGCAGTTGGCAGCGATCCCCATCGCCCAACTGCACGACATGTTTCCGTAGCATACGACCTCCTTGGTCGGTACAACATGCCGCCCCTATCCCTTCCAATCAACTTTGACGAACTACTAGCTCTCGGCCGTTGCCCGAGAGCGGGCACTTGTCGCGCCTGAAATCGTGTGGTAAGCAAGAGTGGTGCTGCCGACAAAACAGGGTGCAATTCGATTATTCCGCTTTGCTGGGATCAGTGTGTTTCTGCACTGGTCGTGGTTTCTCGTTGCGGCGTTCGAGATCCAGTTGCGAAAAGGGGATTACTCGTCGCCAATTTGGAACGTTCTGGAGTATCTGGGACTTTTTGCCATTGTAACGACGCACGAGTTTGGGCATGCGCTGGCGTGCCGGTCGGTCGGCGGCCGGGCTGATCAGATTGTGTTGTGGCCGCTGGGCGGCGTGGCGTACGTCGATCCGCCGCCGCGACCCGGTGCCGTGCTGTGGAGCATCGCCGCCGGGCCGCTGGTGAATGTGGCGCTGTTCGCCGTGCTGACGCCACTTTGGATTATGAGCCGCCACCTGGGTTGGCCGCACTCGATGCCCGACGCGTACGGATTGATGTTCGCAATCTGGATGATCAATCTCGCGCTGCTGATCTTCAATCTGCTTCCGGTGTATCCGCTCGACGGCGGGCAAATTCTCCAGGCGTTGTTATGGTTCGTCTTTGGTCGCGGTCGCAGTCTGATGATTGCTACGCTTATCGGATTTGTGGGCGTGGCCGGAATCGGCGTGCTGGCAGTGCTTTTGCATTCGTGGTGGATCGGCATCCTGGCCGCCTTCATTTTGATGAACTGCTGGCGCGGGTGGCAACACGCACGAGCCTTGCTGCGCCTGGCAAAAGGCCCGCGCCACAACGAGTTCGTCTGCCCAGATTGCGGGGAGTCGCCGCCGGCCGGTGAATACTGGGGATGTGGCCATTGCCGCAAGCCCTTCGACATGTTCGCGACGCACGGCATTTGTCCGCATTGCGGTGCGCAGTACGTTGCCACCCGCTGCGCGAATTGCGGTAGGTCACACGCAATCGATGAGTGGCTCATTCCAACATCGGTGCCGCCGATAGTGGCATAGTTCCCGGCGCGTAATGCCGAGCAGCGCAGTCGTTGTCGTCGGCTATTCCACCGTAACGCTCTTCGCCAGGTTGCGCGGCTTATCCACGTCGCAACCGCGGAGGATGGCGATGTGATAAGCGAGCAATTGCAATGGGAGCACCGTCAGCAACGGTTGCAGAGATTCCAGCGCGTCGGGAACCCAAATCACATCGTCCGCTTTCTTGCGAATCTGGTCGTCGCCGTCGGTCGCGACCACAATGACCGGGCCTTTGCGCGCCTTGACTTCCTCGATGTTGGCCATGACTTTGTCGTAGGTGGAATTCTTGGGGCAGATGAACACCGACGGCGTACGCGGATCGACGAGCGCAATCGGACCGTGCTTCATCTCGGCTGCCGGATAACCTTCCGCGTGGATGTACGAGATTTCTTTCAGCTTCAGCGCACCTTCCAGCGCAATGGGAAAGTTGATCTGCCTGCCCAAGAACAAGAAGCTATTCGCCTCGCAATACTTCTTGGCAATGGCGGCAATCGCGTCACTCTGCTGGAGCACGCGTTCCATTTTGGCAGGGATTTCTTCGAGTTCTCGCAAGATTTCCGCGCCGCGTGTCGAGGCGAGGTGACGCATCCGGCCCATCAGCACTGCCAACAAGGTCATGATGGTGATTTGCGAGGTGAACGTTTTGGTGGCGGCCACGCCGATTTCCGGACCGGCGTGCATGTAGGTGCCGCCATCGACTTCGCGGGCAATAGTTGAACCCACAACGTTCACAATTGCGAGCGTCTTGTGGCCTTTACGGCGGGATTCGCGAATGGCCGCCAGCGTGTCGATGGTTTCGCCCGACTGACTGATTGCAAAGACCAGCGTGTGTTTCTCAACCGGCGCGTTGCGGTAACGAAATTCACTGGCATAATCCCATTCGGTCGGAATGCGCGCCCACTCTTCCATTAAATGTTCGCCGACCATCGCCGCATGCAACGCCGTACCGCAGGCGATGAAAATCATACGATCCACCGAGCGCAACTCGGCTGGCGAAAGATTCAGTCCGCCGAGGCGAGCTGTGGATTCTTCACGGCTGATGCGGCCCCGAAACGCGTTTTGCACGGCGTGGGGCTGCTCAAAAATTTCCTTGAGCATGAAGTGGGGAAACTTGCCGCGTTCGACGTCCTCGGCAGCGAACTCGACCTCCCGGATTTGCGGGCTGACCGTGGCGGCCTCGATGGTCGAGACCTGAAAATCATCGCGCGTGAGCGTGACGATCTCGAAATCATTGAGGTACACCACGCGCCGGGTGTGGGCGATGATGGCGGAAACGTCGCTCGCGAGGAAGTTTTCATCGCGTCCGACGCCGATGAGGAGCGGACTGCCGCGCCGGGCGCCCACGATCAGGTTGGGATGATCGACCTGAACGACGGCGATGCCGTAGGTACCGACGACGTCCTTGAGGGCGCGTCGAACAGCCTCGGCCAGCGTGGCGCCGTTTGCAGCCGGATTTTCAGCACAGAGCTGCTCGTAGTAATCGCCCACGAGGTGCGCGAGAACTTCGGTATCCGTTTGTGAAAGGAACTTGTGACCCTTGGCGAGGAGTTTTTCCTTGAGTTGCTGGTGGTTCTCAATCACGCCATTGTGAACCAGCGCGATCTTGCCGGACTGATCGAGATGCGGGTGCGCATTGCTGTCGGTCGGCGCACCATGGGTGGCCCAGCGGGTATGACCGATGCCCGCTTCGCCCTTGGCGGGTTGTTTGGCAACGACGGCCGCGAGATCGTTGATGCGGCCGGTTTTTTTGCGGAGTTCGAACTTTCCTTGATTGTTGATGCAGAGACCAGCGGAGTCGTAACCGCGGTATTCGAGACGGCGGAGACCTTCGAGGATAACGGACTGGGCGGGGCGCTTGCCGATGTAGCCAATGATGCCACACATACACTGTTCCTTGTCTGAAGTCGCGCGACGGCGATTCCACCACCCGAACAGCGGGTCTCGGCGGCGACGGCGAATCGCAGTGGCGTGGACTTCGGTATCGCAGTTGTTTTATTTGCCGCCGATGGGCGCAAATACTATCGCAAAGTCGGATGATTGTCAATTGACGCGCCAAACCAGCTTCATTAGTATCTGAGCATGGCTCCGTTAGGACTGAAACCAATCACGCGGATGAATGTATTAGGGGTGGTCATGGGGGGTGGGGAAGGGCGGAGGCTCTTCCCTCTCACGAAAGAACGGTCCAAGCCGGCCGTGCCCATTGCCGGCAAGTATCGGCTCGTCGATATCCCGATCAGCAATTGCATCAACTCCAACATCCGCCACATCTATATCCTCACGCAATTCAACTCGGCCTCGCTGCACCGGCATATCCACCAGACCTACTCGTTCGACCGGTTCTCGCGCGGATTCGTGGAAGTGCTCGCGGCACAACAAACCTTGGGCGGCGCCAGTTGGTATCAGGGGACAGCCGACGCCGTCCGGCAAAACCTGCGATACCTCACGCAGGAGCAATACGAGTACATCATTATTCTTTCCGGCGACCAACTTTACCGGATGGATTTTCGCAAGGTCCTGCAGCAACATCTGGAAACCTACGCCGATATCACCGTGGCAACGATTCCGGTCAAGCGCAGCGAAGTGTCGCAACTCGGCATTCTGCAGGTCAATGAAGAGAAACGGGTGATGCGTTTTGCGGAGAAACCGAAGGACCCCGCGCTGCTGGACGAATTGAAAATCCACGATCCGCTTCTCTCGTATTTGCGCATTACGAGCAGCGAAGACCAGTTTTTGGCGTCGATGGGCATTTACGTCTTCAACCGCGAAATCCTGCGCAAGGTTCTCGACAACGACAAAACGGATTTCGGCAAGCATATCATTCCCGACGCGATCGGTCGGCACCGGGTCTCCGCTTACATCTTTCAGGGTTACTGGGAGGACGTGGGAAACATTCGCACGTTCTTTGAAGCGAACCTCGCGCTGTGCTCGCTCCAGCCATCGTTCAACTTCTTTGACCGCGACGCACCGGTGTACACCCATGCGCGATTCCTTCCCGCGTCAAAAGTCATCGACAGCCACGTGAGCAAGGCCCTGATTGCCGATGGTTGCGTGATTCTGCGGTCCCGAGTGGAGACCTCCATCATCGGCGTCCGCTCATTTATCGGCGCCGAATGCGAGTTGCGCGACACGATCATCATGGGCTCCGACTTCTACGAAACTTCGCACGAGATTCTGGAGGAAGATTCGATGGGCATCCCCCACATGAGCATCGGACGGGGCTCGAAGATCCAGCGCGCCATTATCGACAAGAACGTTCATATTGGCGAGGGAGTCGTCATTTCCGACAGATCGGGCGCTCCCGATTTCGACGGGCCGAACTATTACATCCGCGAAGGCATCGTGGTGATTCCCAAGAACGCCGTGATTCCTGCGGGCACCAAGATTTGACTGAGTTGCCGAGAGCAACATTGCGGCCAAATGTCGAGCAGTTCGAAAATCTCACGCCGATTCTTTGCCGGCGGCAAGCAAGCTGGTCAGAAGGGAGCTCAATTCGTCCAGACGGAGCTGACTCCGCAGACATTCTGCAACGAGGGCACACCGGAGTCATTCCGCGCGACGACAATTCAATTCGTCATTCTGCTCATGACCGCTCTGCTCTGTTTTGGGATTCACAATGATTGGCCGGGGCACGAGCAGAGTGATGAACTCTATTACCTGACGGGCGGCTTGTTGGCCGAAAGAACGGGTGACTACCTCATTCCTTCCTATCACGGCCAGGAACGGTTACAGAAGCCGCCGCTGAATTACTGGCTGGTGGCGCTGTCCTACAGGCTTTTCGGTCGTGGACTGTGGCAGGGACGGCTTCCCTCCGTGTTGGCGGGCGTGAGTTCGGTGGCCTTGACCTGGTGGCTGGGACTGCTGCTGTTCCGAAACCGTCGTGTAGCCCTCTATGGAGCTTGTGCGCTCATGAGTTCCTACGTGATCATCAGCCGCGCCCATACCGCCCACACGGACATGGTATTGGGCTGCCTCGTTCTCGGCTCATTCTGCGGTTTTGCCGTGGCGTTCACGCGCGACGCATGGTGGGGGTCTGTCCTGGCTTGGGTCTTCCTTGGTGGCGCGACAATGACGAAAGGGCCCATCGGTTTCCTGATTCCTTTTTGTACCGTGCTGGCGTGGATGGCGTTCCTTGGACGCAGGAAAGGTGTGCGGTGGAGCCGGCTCTTCTCTCCTGTGGGACTCACGCTTTTTCTGGCGATCGTGCTGCCGTGGCCGCTGCTCGTGCTTGCCGAGGAGAGTGGCCGGGGAACAAACGTCATTGGGCCCGTCGCCACCGAGATTGGCTTCCATCTCATCCCGGTTCACGGCGAATCGTCGCTCTCGTGGTGGCTAAACCTGTTCCGGGGAGTTTTTTATTTTGTGGTGGGCGCGTTCCAGAGGATCTTTCCCTGGTCCGTGCTCCTGCTGGTATTCCTCAAACGGTCGGCACGGACGACAGCCGTGTGGTTGCTGCTTCTTTGGGGGCTGGGAACCGCCCTTGTATTCGGCGTTATCCTGGACCTCCACCGCACGCGGTATCTCATTCCCATGATGCCTGCGTTCGCCCTGCTGTGCGGTTACGCGCTCGCGCAACTTCAGGCGCTCAAGTCGAACCGGCCATTCGTCCTGCGCCTGTTCATCTGGTCCCTGGACATTACAATTGCCGCCGCTTCAATTATGGCGGTCCTGATGTGGGCGGGAGCCAGGTTGAGTTTTGTGGATCATCGTCTGTCCCTTCTCCTGGCCGTGCTCACGTTTGCCGTCTCCGTGTCTGCGCTGTGCTTGGTCCGTTGGTTGCGAAGATGTCACCCGACCGGATCGGACTGGATTACCGCGGCGGCCTGTTCGTTGTGCGTTCTGATCACGCTGGTCGTCTGCTCCTGGAAACTGGTTTTTCCCATCAATCCGGCGTTCGAGATCGCCCGCCGCAATCTGCGGGAACAACCTGCGTCCGCGAAAGTAGCGGCGGTCGGCATGGATTTCGCCGATGTGTCTTGGGCCTGGCTTGGTGCCGGCCGCAACTTTGACTATTACGGCAGAGCCTTTGAGCGTTCGGCAGGCGAGGCACACTGGACGAAGCTTTCGGCTTATCAGTTCATCCTTTGCGGCCCTGGTACTGCCGCCAAAATTCCCCAGAGTCTATTTCGTGTCGTTGATTCCCTGGAGGGAAGCGACACGGAATTCTCGCTTATCTGGCCCTTGCGAAGCGTTCGGAACTCGACGGCCAGATGGCAGAAGAACCAACGAAGGTTTCTGCTGTTGGAAAGGCAAAACAAAAACCAGGCTGGTACTGGTAAACCGCAACCGCAACTCAGTGACGGACCACGAGCAAGACCGGTCTGACGCCAGTCTTGCCATACGGTTGCCTGCGTTCTATCCTCTGCTTTAACCAATCCGGGAGGCCAATATGAAGATTCTGATTGCCGATAAGTTTTCCGAAAAGCACATCGACCAGCTCAACAAGCTCGGCTGCGAGATCACCTACAACCCAACTGTCAAAGCTGAGGAGTTGCCCAAACTCGTCGCCCCGTACAAGGTACTCGTGGTCCGCAGCAAACAAGTCGGCGCCGACACGATTAAGGCGGGTGGGGAACTGACGCTTATCCTGCGCGCCGGCGCCGGGGTCAATACCATCGACGTGAAAACCGCCAGTGCCCGCGGGATTTATGTGACCAACTGTCCCGGCAAGAATTCTATCGCGGTCGCCGAACTCGCCTTCGCTTTTCTGCTCGGCATCGACCGCCGGCTTCCAGACAATGTCGCCGCTCTGCGCGCACACAAATGGAACAAAAAGGAATTCAGCAAGGCGGACGGTGTGTTCGGCAAGACCCTGGGCGTTGTTGGCGTCGGCCAGATTGGCCGCGAAGTCATCAAGCGCGCTCGGGCTTTCGGCCTGCACGTGATCGCTTGGTCGCGTTCCTTCAACCTGCAAAAAGCCAGGGAACTCGAAGTCGAGTATTGCCCGGACCTCGATTCGATCTTCCGCCGTGCCGACATCATCAGCCTGCACGTCGCACTGAAATCCGACACGAAGAAGCTCGTCAACGCTGAGCGCATCGCGATGATGAAACCCAGGGCGATCCTGATCAACACCACCCGCGGCGAGGTGGTTGACCAGGCGGCGCTGCGCGCGGCGGTCGAAGCCGGCAAAATTCGGGCCGGGCTGGACGTGTTTGATCCGGAACCGGCCGAGGGCACAGCCGACTTCGCCGACCCGATCCTCGATCTTCCGAGTCTCTACGGCACGCATCACATCGGGGCCTCCACCGAACAGGCGCAAGAAGCCATTGCCGAGGAAGCTATTCGGATCATCGAGACCTTTGTCAGGACGGGTCTGGTGCTCAATTGCGTCAATCTCGCCACGCGGACGCCGGCCAGGTATCAGTTGATTGTCCGCCACTACGACCGCGTCGGCGTGCTGGCTTACGTCATGGACCAAATCCGTCGGGCCAACATCAACATCGAGGAGGTCCAGAACATTATCTTCGAGGGGGCCGCTGCCGCCTGTTGCCGCATTCAACTCAACACGGAACCCGGCGACAAACTTTTGTCGGCAATCCGCGACGGCAATCCCGATATCATCGGTGTCGAGTCTCTCAGAATTGGGGAGGCGGCATGAAACGGTGTCGAGTCTTTGAACAAATCTAGTCACGCTCAGGACTCAAGGCAAAATGATGTGGCCGCGCACCAGGCGCCGGACACTCGATCACGACGCAGGCAACTGGGACTGTGGGGCGGGACGTGCCTGGTGGTGATCGCGCTTTATGCGTGTTTAAGCCATTCGGGTGTGGTGGAATCGCTAAGCCCCGGTGCGTCCGAGACGTATTACAATTTGCTGGTACGAGGATTTCGAGCCGGTCATCTGAGTCTGGACGCCGAAGTGCCTCCGGGTCTCGCTGCGCTCCCCGATCCGTACGATCCGGCGGCCAATAGTGTCTATTTGTCTGCGGCCTACCGGATGCTGGACTTGAGTTACTACAAGGGACGTCTTTATCTCTATTTCGGGATCACGCCCGCGTTGATCCTGTTCTGGCCGTTCGCAGCGTTGACGGACCACTATCTATTTCAAAGACAAGCCGTGGCGATTTTCTGCGTCGTAGGGTTCCTCGTCAGCGCAGGAATATTCCGCGCGCTCTGGCGGCAGTGCTTCGCTGGCGTGAGCTCTGGAATTGCTGCGGCGGGCATATTCGCGCTGGGCCTGGCGAACGGCATCCCCATTTTGTTGTCCCGCTCGGATGTCTATGAAGTGCCGATCAGTTGCGGATACATGCTGACCATGTTGTCGCTCGGAGCGATCTGGCGCGCATTGCAGGAACCAGAGCGAAGATGGAAATGGCTGCTGGCGGCCAGCGCGGCTTACGGGCTTGCGCTGGGAGCAAGACCTTCCTTGCTTTTCGGAGCAGTCGTCCTGCTGCTGCCAGTCGTCCACGTTTGGCGGGAACGCCAGCGCATTTGGATTCCTTTGCTGGCGGTCGTCAGCCCGATCCTTTTCATCGGACTCGGGTTGCTGTATTACAATTACCTCAGGTTTGGGAATCCGTTCGAATTCGGGCAGCATTACCAGTTGGCGTTCGAGCGGCAAAGCG
This sequence comes from Verrucomicrobiia bacterium, assembly GCA_035516795.1. Lineage (GTDB taxonomy): Bacteria > Verrucomicrobiota > Verrucomicrobiia > Palsa-1439 > Palsa-1439 > DATJBF01. The sequence goes on along the minus strand of DATIZX010000018.1, from coordinate 3,127 downwards.
AGATACAACACTTCAGCCTGCGCTACCTCTGGTTCAACCTCCGGGTCTATTTTCTGAAATCAGTGGGCTGGCGTCAGCGGTTTCCGTTCCTACAGGACATGGCGGTTTCATCATTGCCGCGGGGACACGGCGGCTTGGAGAGCCCGTTCGGCATCCTTACGAATGTTCCCTTGGCATGGTTCGCACTGGCAGTCCCGCTCGCTTGGCGGACGCATTCAAATCCGGCGGGACCGATCCTTCGCGAGTTTGTCGTGGCTGTCATCCTGCTTTTCGCAATCGGGGCGCTTACCATCTGTTTCTATTATTGCGTGTGCTGCCGTTTTGAGATCGATTTTTTGCCCGCCTTGATGTTGCTGGCCGTGATCGGTATCCTCGAAGTGGAATGTGCGACCGCTGACCACGTGGCATGGCGGCGAGCCAGTCGATGTTGCTGGGGCGGACTATTGGTTTTTTCGGTAGCGTTTAATTTGTTGGCGACCGTCCAACGACGCGCCGAGACGGAAGTCACGACCGGATTGGTTTTGATGCGCGTGGGCCGGGTGCCGGAAGCGGTCACGCATTTTGAGAAAGCGGTAGGCGTCAGTCCCGATTTTGCCGAGGCATACAACGTTTTGGGGGCGGCTTTGGCTCAAGAAGGCAGACTCAAAGAGGCCATTGAGAATTACCGGAAGGCGTTACGCATCAATCCCGATTACGCGCAGGCCTGCAACAATCTGGGAACGGCCTTGATCGATGCGAACGAACCCCGGAAAGCCATCGGACAGTTTCAAAAAGCCTTGCGGCTCCAGCCGGATTCCGCAGAGGCAAGCTATGGGCTCGGTGTCACGCTTCTCAGGCTGGGCCGCGCACAAGAGGCGATCGGACCGTTGCAGCACGCTTTGAATCGCAAACCTCATTGGCCTGAAGCGCAGTACGTTCTGGGACTTGCGTTTGAGCAACTGGGCAACGTGCCCGAGGCGGTCGAACACTACGAACAAGCGCTTAAGCTCCGGCCGGATGATGCGGAGATCAAAGATCGTCTCGCGCGCCTTCGAGCGAACAAATAGTTGGTCAGGTGCGAGCGGTCAGCCGACGCCGGATAAAGCCGGATCATTTCGCAGGTAACGATGGAGCCGACCGGTCGGTCGGCGAAGATCCGTGCGTAGTGAAATCAGGCGGTCGAGTCGGCGCAGCAGGTTTCTCTCCGGAAAGGACCTGCCGGCACCAGCTCAGCAGAATTTGTGGAAAATCCTTCACGCCGCGAAGCATCGGTGTGCCGTGCAACGAGCCAGTGCAAACCATCAACTCCTTGTTGGTATTCGTCACTCCCAGTTCCTGGCGGATTTCGATGAGACGTTTCGACGATTCGAAAGCATATCCGTCATCGTGGGAAACGAAAATTTGCACGGGCATCCCGCCCAGTTGTCGGATCACGTCATCCGTGCGGATGCTGCGATAGTTGAGGCCAGGACTGAGCAGGGCCACGCCGGCCAGGTCATGGTTGAGCGCCGCATAACGTAGAGCGAGGTTGGCCCCCAGACTGGCGCCGATCAGCGCAATGTGTTTCTTGTCGATCTCCGACTGCATCTGGAGCCAATCTACTGCCGCTTCGATGTCCAACAACATCTTCCGCAAATCTAGCTCCGTGAAATCCTTGAGCTTTAGTTCCACTGGACCGTTCGCGGTCAACTCGCGCGTGCTCTCGCCGTGTCCACGGAAATCAATGGTCAGCGCCGCAATGCGGTTGCTCTGCAGCAGGGAGGCAAAGTCGTTCCAATCCGATCGATCCCGATTCAAATCGTGCAACAGCAGAACCGCGGGCGCCCACTCCAACTCGGAAGGATAATATGTACCGATGATTCCGACGTCGTCGGCCGTGGTCAGGCGCACAACCCGCGTCGTCTGAGCGGTCGTGCCTGCGGCTCCGACAACCAGCGCCAACGCAAACAGAAGTTTCTGGGCAACCATGCGGGCCACTCTAACAGATCACAAATCCAGTTCAACGGTTTTCAGGAGTTGCTCCCGCAACGTCTCGCGCGCGCGGCGCCGGCGCTCCTCCGAAGCCAGTCCTTTCGGGTTCCAGAGGCAGAACGGATACCCATAAGTCAGGCTCAGCGTCTCGCGACGCAGCCGGCCTTGGTGGAACGGCAGCCAGTTGCGCGGGACATACGGTTTGCGCGTATCGCGCACGATCGTCGGTAAAATCACCGCTTCGCCAAGCAGCGCGATGGAGCCGGCGCCCGGTTTGAATTCCGGATCGCCGCCGAGCACCGACTTTTCTGTCAGCCGAATGCCGGCCTCGGGAAAAATCGCGAGGCAACGACCCGCCCGCAAACGCCGAATCGCTTCGCGCGCCGCACCGGCATCCGTACGGGAACGATCCACGGGAAAGCAGCCCAGCGTCCGCAGGATTTTGGCCATCCATGGTTTCCGAAACATCTCGGCCATGGTCATGAACTGGACCGGTCGCGGCGTGAGGGCGCCGAGCAAGGGCGGATCGGCAAAACTGATGTGATTGCAGACAATCATCAAACCGCCCTCGCGCGGCACCCGGGCGCGTCCAACGATTCGGGTGCGGAAGACGCCGCGAAAGATGACCGTAAAGAGAAACTTGCCGACGCCGTAATAGAGGAGATAAAAGCCGAGCCGCATGTGCCGCGACTCAGCCGGCTCCGGCGTATTCTTCGTCGGTGATGATGTGGCGGCCCATGAGGACGTAGTCGTGGCTGATGGCTTGCATGTCCTTGACGTACTCGGGTAACACCAGCAACTCGTTGAAACCGCGCTCTTGAAACACACGGCGCGCGGCCTTCTGGGTGTCGAGGAATTCGGCTTCGAGTTTTTCGAGGCCGACGTTGCGGGCGATGTCGATGAGTTCGCTCACGAGAATCCCCGCAATCCCTTTGCCGCGATACTTGGGGTGGACGACGACGCTGAGCCGGCCGATGTGCCGTTTCCAGCCGCCGAGCGTTTGATGCAACGAGGCGTCGGCGACAACCTTTTCGCCGTCGAGCGCGAGCAGCGGCAGGATCTTGCCGTAGTCGATGCGGTGGCACCAATCGTGGATGACCTGCGGGTCGGTGACCCGATGCTTAAACAGAATCCGCTCCGTGTCGGCGATCTCACAAAAGAAGGTGTGAAACTGTTT
>DATIZX010000017.1:0-2999 GCA_035516795.1 Verrucomicrobiia bacterium | reverse complement strand
GAACGCACTCACAGTTGGCTGAATCGGTTTCGGCGCATCCTCATTCGAGGGGAGAAAACAGCGCAGAATTACTTGGGGCTACTACATTTCGCCTGCGCGATCATCACGTACCGCCGTGCGGCTGTTTTAGGATAGGCACTTAAGGCAAACCTTGGTTCTGATTTCGTCTTATGTAGTCGCACCTTTTACAGGTGCGCGCTCCTGCTCGCAGGCTAAAGCCTTCGGCTACATTTCATTTGTCGCTCAGGGCTGCCACGCCGGGCAATTCTTTGCCTTCGAGAAATTCCAGTGATGCGCCGCCGCCGGTGCTGACAAATGTCACCTGCTTGTCCACGCCGGCCTTCTTCACGGCTTTCGCGCTGTCGCCTCCGCCGATGATCGACGTCGCCGCTTTGTTGGCCGCAACGGCCTTGGCGACTTCAAACGTGCCCTTGGCAAACTCCGGTATCTCGAAGATGCCCATCGGACCGTTCCACACAATCGTTTTGGCGCCGGCGATTTCCTTGTTGTACGCCGCGATCGTTTGCGGGCCGATATCGACACCGCACCAACCGTCTTCGATGCTGGGGCCGTCAGTGATCCGCGTCGTCGCGCCCGCTTTGGGCTCGGTCGCCTGCAAATGATCGGACGGCAACAGGAACCGCTTGCCTTTGGCTTTCGCGAGCAATTCCTTCGCGAGATCGAGCTTGTCGTTTTCCACCAAAGATTTCCCCACCCCGAAACCTTGCACCTTCAAAAATGTGTACGCCATCGCGCCGCCGATCAGGATCGCGTCGGCCTGCTTCAACAGGTTCTCAATGACGGCGATCTTGTCCGACACTTTCGCACCGCCGAGGATGCAGACGAACGGACGCGACGGATTGGCGAGCGCACCGCCGAGATATTTGAGTTCTTTCTCCATCAAGAAGCCGGCAACGGCTTTGCCACCGCGTTTCTTGACGATTTGGGCCACACCTTCGGTGGATGCATGGGCGCGATGCGCGCTGCCGAACGCATCGTTCACGTAGAGGTCGGCGTTCTTCGCGAGCTTTTCGGCGAACGCTGGATTGTTCTTCTCTTCCTCGGCGTAGAAGCGCAGGTTTTCCAATAGAACAATGTCACCCGGCTGCATGATGCCGATGGTTTTATCCGCCTTCTCACCGATGCAGTCGTCCACGAACGCGACCGGTCGGCCCAAAATCTCCGCGAGTCGCTGCGCCACGGGCCGCAAACTCTGCTTCGGATCGCGTTTGCCTTTCGGTCGGCCGAGATGCGAACACAAGATGACTTTCGCACCGCCCTTGACCAAGAAATCGAGGGTCGGCACCGTAGCCTTGATGCGCTTGTCGTCGGTGATGGCGCCGTTCTCGTCGAGCGGCACGTTGTAATCGACGCGGACCAGCGCGCGCTGACCGCGAAACTCCTTCAAATCATTGATCGAAAGCTTCGTCATAGTTTCGAGTCTCCAAAGAATGTGAACGACACGCCGTACGGGGCAAAAGCAGGGTACTGGAACATGCGTCTGAGTCAAACCAAAAGCCACGGTTCGTTCCATCGCGGCGAACGAAAGACGATTGAGCGGGTTTGGTCAGTGTGACAAAAAACCGGCACGCGTAAGGATGGCCAGCGAATGTCGGCCAGAATCTCATCGGATGGACAACCTATTGCGACAGCGAAGATTAGTTATAAAGCCGGTCGCCGCGTGAAAATTGTGTGCATGGTGCCTGCTAACCCCACATGGCATGGCGACAAACGACGTGAACAGCATTAGGAGTCAACGGCCGATACGAACCAGTACAGCGAAGAAGACGTGTCAGTACCGCGTCCAGCAGACTCTGGAGCAACGGCGTTCATCACTCTACAAGGCGATGTCAGCCGCGATTGGCGACACGATCGGCATGGAAGAACTGGACGTGCATTTTACCCACATGCCGGCGCGTTACTGGGCGCGGGTGGACGAAGAAACGTTGCGCGGCCACCTGGAAATCATTCACGCGTTCTTGGAAAGCTTGCGGGAGTCCGATACGGACGCAACGCGGCCGATGGTGCGGTGGCGCCACTCCCCTGATCGCGGCGTAACCGCGGTGGAAGTGTTCACTTGGGACCGACTGGGATTGCTCGCCAAAGTGGCCGGTGCGTTCGCCGCCGTCGGACTGAATATCGTGCGGGCCGATATTTTCACGCGGGCCGACAACGTGGTGCTCGATGTTTTTGAGGTATGCAACGCCGACGAGGGCCATGTGCGGGACGAGTCGCGCCTTGAGAAAATGACGCGCCTGCTGGAAATGGCGCTGAAACCGCCCGCCAACAATGGGACGACCGTGGAGCCGTTCACCTTTGTGCCCCCGCTCGGCTCACGACGCTTGGGACCGGCCGAACCGCCGTCGGTGACGTTTGATTCGACGCCCACCGACGCGCACACGGTGCTGATGGTCGAAACGCAGGACGAACTCGGCCTGCTGTATCGGATTTTCTCGGCATTGGCGGCAGCGGATGTGAATTGCGCCCACGCCATCATTACGACGGAAGCCGGGCGCGCCGGCGATGTGTTCTTCCTCACGGACACCGAAGGCCGCAAGATTACGGATACATTCCGGCTGGAGCAGATTCGTCAACGCGTGTCGCAGAGCATTTTGTAACCGTGGAGATGCACGTCTGTGATCTTTTCCTCCGCGAATCTGTGCCCCCAAACGGCATTGGCTTTCAAGCTCCGGAGAAAGCCGTTGGATGACGGACTGGGAATGCTCTGCAAAAAAGGCGAGGGCGTGGCCGGGGTGCGATTCGGTGTCAACAGGCTGCGCCTAGGGCGCAACGAACCGATAAAATCGGCACGGAGAATTACTCCACTGCGGACCGCTGAAAGAGGACGAGCGCCCGGTTAGCCCAAGTTCGTCAGTCGGAAACGAGAACTAAGTTTTTTCGCTGGTGGTCGTTGACGTAACTCTTTGATTGGGCGGAGGGGTTCGGTCAGCGGGTCGATGTAGTGCCGAACTGCCCGTTGTTTTGCTCGGACCTGCTGG
>DATIZX010000016.1:0-4357 GCA_035516795.1 Verrucomicrobiia bacterium | reverse complement strand
GAAACCAATGACAATTCCATTCGCCGGGTGCGTGCTGGACTGGCCGGGAGCCTCAATTTCAAGCCGGAGTATTGGGCTCTAAATTCCTGAAAGGAATGGTCGGGGCGGGGCGATTTGAACGCCCGACCCCCTGCGCCCAAGGCGGTTATCGGACGTGAGTGGAAGTACCCTATTTTCAATGCATTCTGTTTCAACCAGATGCGGGCAGCTTGTTGAAAGCTGTTGAGCCTTGTTGAACTTTGGGCTTCTCGCATCCTCAATTTCATCTACAGCGCCGGAGTGTCCGACTCCATCTCATAGCCGATCGCGCGGTAACCCCGCAGCCGTTTCTCGTACATTCGGCCGAGCATCGGAACTTGGTTATCAACGTAGTCGAATACGCGGACGATTTTCTTGCCATGGTGAACGCGGTGCAATCTTCCGACGTACTGTTGCAGAGTTCCCCGCCACGAAATCGGAACCGTAAGAAACAGTGTGTCGAGGCGGGAGTCGTCAAACCCTTCGCCGATGTAACTCCCCGTCGCGAGCAGAACGCGAGGTACTCCTTCTGGGATCGCGGCCAGTTGCTCGGTTACAGCTTTCCGTTCTTTCTTGCTCATGCCGCCCTTCAAGATCAGCACGTGCTGAATCCCGCATAGGTCGCGGGCTAACCGATCAAGGTGTTCGGTTCGGTTGGTAAGCACGAGCGGTGAGGCTCCTTCACAAACGGCGTTGACGATATCTGTTACGATTTGCTGATTTCTCTCTTCGCTAACGACCAATGCAGAATAGGCATCGTGAATCGTGAAGTCCGTCATATCAGGAGGCATGTGAAACGAAGTGTTTCTCGGTCTGACAAGATGACGAAAAGGAGAACGCACCGCAGCATCTCGAGGACTGATGTTGAACCGGATCGGCCCACATTGCATGAAAATGATTGGATGATGACCATCTTTCCGAAGCGGGGTCGCAGTCAAGCCGAGGATGAATTTTGCCTTGACCTGTCTCATCACCTGCTCGAAGCTGAAGGCCGTGAGGTGATGGCATTCGTCCGCAATCACGTGCCCGTATTCGGCAACGCAGTCCTTCACTTCACCTCTCCGTTGCAGGCCTTGAAGAAGGGCGACGTCGATCATTCCTGTACGGCTGTCCTTGCCGCCTGCAACGTGGCCTATCGTTTTCGCGGGAACGTCGAGAAACACGCCGAGCCGCGCGCGCCACTGCTCAAGCAACTGCTGACGGTGGACCAGGATCAGGGTGTTGACACCTCGCTCAGCGATCAGCTTGGCGGCCGCAACCGTCTTCCCGAATGCGGTGGGCGCGCACAGCACCCCTTCGTCATATCGGAGTAGTTGCTTAATCGCCTCGACCTGATCGTCGCGAAGGTCCCCCTGAAACCTGGCGGCAATCGGTTTGCCGGAAGAACGCTCGTCTCGAATACTCAAACGAATCCCGTGTTCTCGCAGAAGGTCGTTAAGGTCCGGCAGGCAACCTCTCGGCAACGCAATGTGATGGCTCAGCTCTTCTCCGCAAGAAACGACTCGAGGTTTGTCCCAGGTTGAGAGACGCATGGCTTGCGCTTTATAGAATTCGGGATTCTGAAACGCCGCGATGCGGAGAATCCGATTCAGCATGGGTTCCGGCAATCCGGTTTTGGCAACGAAGATAAGATTGCTGCGTACGATTTCGACCCGTTCTGGGAACGGTCCTCGAATCCTTTGATCAAGTTTCCTCTTCGACGGCGTCAACGTCCAGGGCTCATCTTCGGCATCTTCGCCAGTGGCCGACAACCGAACGCCCATGACTTGACCTCTCCGCATCGCGTCGTCCACAAGCCACTGCACTTGATCGGCACCGACACGCTGAACTGAGATCAGTAGCTGCCACTGATCCGGGTAGGGCTGAAAATTATCGTCCACAAAAAGGCTGTTGCCGTTTTGCCGAGGCGCCCACTGAAGTGGAAGCGCGATCAGGTTACCGAAACCTCCCTTCGGCAACGTATCTTGGTTCGGGAACAAACGATCGTACGAATCAAGCCCCAAATGGTGGCGCCGTTCCATGGTCTGGGTAAGCAACGCGCAACCCATCTTTCGAGCCAGGCCCGCCGCAATATTCGAATCGAAAAAAACCCACACATGCGCGCCGTTTCCCGAACGAGAGCGCTCCAGATACGCAGAGATACCAGCTCTTTGGCAAGTGGCGATAAACGCGATGGCATCTTCTTGCCACGTTTTCTTGTCGAAATCAGCCGCTAACACCCAGCAGGTTTCATCCAAAAGGAGAGGATAAATTCCAACCGTTTCCTTGCCCGTCAAATGTTGGCGGAGAATCTCGTCCGTCAACGGATAGAGAACACGCGTTCGCCGGCTGATCTTCCGATGGTCTTCAGGCCGGCCTGACAGGATCGCTTGCCAATCCTTTCTCCCCGCCGGCCGATAAGCCCAAGTCCCGTCCTTCGTGCGCCATCGCTCCGCGTAAACGTCGTCGCGTCCCCGAAATAAAGTTCGAAATAATGTGACCTTCGCTTGACCGTCTGACAGCGTTCCGGTGTGAACGAGATCGGAGCGAGCCGGGAGGCAACGATCGGTAGCGACCGCCGGTGTACGTTCCCCGAATGGGATCGAATGTTCACTGAGGATCTGCTCCAGACGGTGGATTTCGGCGCGAAGTCGCTTGCCCTCCGCGAGGGCTCCATCCAATCTTGCGCGAAGATCGTGTTCATCTTGCATCGAAGCTGGCGCACCTGCTTATTCAAGACCGTTCCGGGTTAATAACGGAGAATCCTTCCAGTCCGGCAACTTCACAGAGGACTTTGTCTGCCGCGACGAAAAAATCGACCAGGTCTCGATCTCGTAGCTCGATGGCAATGGCCAACTGAAGCGCATCAAGCGCGCGCAGTCTCAACTCGAACGCATAACGTTGGATGAGCCATTCCGCGATTGTGAACGCGGATTCTTCGATCGAGAAGATTTCCACTTTTCGCGCGACGAGATCGCTCTGAAATTGGCGCAAGAAAATATCGGCATCCTCCCGACTGATCAATTGCGTTCGGACTTTGATCGCGAACGCGGAAATCAGTTCCGCAGGAGCAAGCCGAGAAATTCTGACCAGATTGTCCGCGGCGTTCAGCAACTCGTCGACCACGGGCGTACCAACCTCGGCGTGGTAAAGCTTCACCAGAGCACTGGAATCAAAAAAGTACGCGGGCAAGAATCAGCGGTCCCCACGCTCGGCAATGATTTCAGCAGCCATCGAACCAGGTATTTTCGAGAGCCGTTTCCGTACTTCATCCAACCCCGGCGCCGGCTTGCCTCGTAGTTCTGACTTGATCTTTTCGATGTATTCGAGATCCAAGCCGGATCCGGCGGACTCGGCTGCCGATTTGGTAACGCTGACCACAACCCGCTCGTGCTCCTTCAGATCCAATGGTTGCAAGGGTCGTAGGACGCCGTTCTCGTAAACCGCATCGACTCTGACGGGCATGACCCATTGTAAAGCGAAAACGCGATTATGAAGAGGCCTCGTTGGCTCGCGGGTGAACACCTGCCGGAATAAGGGCGTTGCCCAAGCCGTCGGGTTGTTAATATCTGGCCTTTGTGGCGCTTACGCGGCCGCACGACCTCAGCGCCGACCATCCGCCGTCTTTGCAGGTGCGTTGTCCGGTGCGCCACACTCATAAAATGTTCAATCCAAATAGCTTCGAGATTACCTCGCCGAAGCCAATTCCGAGACTTTAGTCAAAATTGTCGACAATGGTTCCCCAAGTTTCCACAAGGTTCAACAGGTGCGTCGTTCCAAGTTATTGAATCTAAAGGTGCTGCAAACTGCAACACACATGCCCAAGGCGGATTCCGGCCTCCCGCTAAATGCCCTATTTTCAACGTACTTTGTTTCAATGAGATGTGTAAGCGCCGGAGCAAAAATAGACCAGTAGACGCCGCGGAAGCGGCGTCAAGGCCGGAGCAAAATTAGACCGCCGGCGGACTGGTTCCATCAAACATTTCCACAGCGCGATGTTTTATGGAACACCGGGAGGTGTACACCGTGGAACTGTATGCGCGGGTCCGACGAGCAGTGCTCGTCAACGGAATGAGTGAACGCGAGACCGCCAGGGAGTTCGGGCTGGCGCGGGAGACAGTGCGCAAGATGCTGCGCTACTCGGTGCCGCCGGGCTACCAACGGCAGAAGCCGGTGCGGCGGCCGAAGCTCGATCAATGGGTCGCGATCATCGACCGGATCCCGCAGCAGAACGTTATTCGAGAACGCGTCCGTGATCCCCGTACCAGTTTGAACGCCGACGGTTGCGGCCAAAATCGTACCTACGCCTGTCAGGCTGCGAACCAGAAATCTCTTGCCGGTGTTTCGCCCGGTAACCTCG
>DATIZX010000015.1:0-53189 GCA_035516795.1 Verrucomicrobiia bacterium | reverse complement strand
GATTCGGCGAGATCGCCAATCACAGCCGTTACTCCCAGCAACAAACCAAGCACTACGGCATGTTGCAGACTCAGACCGCTTACCGCCAGTTGTGGCGTGACCGAGTAAAAACACAACAGGCTGCCGCCGAGCGCAAACACGAGGCCGCCCACAGTCCCTTCCCAGGTTTTCTTTGGGCTGATCCGCGGGATCATTCGGTGGCGGCCCAAAGCCGAGCCCACCAGATAGGCGCCGATATCGGTGAACTTGGTCACGACCACCAGATACATTACCCAGTAGCGTCCATCCGTCGCGGCGAAATTGATCCGCGTGACGAAATTGCAGAGCCACGCGACGTAAATCAGACCGAACAACGTCACCGACATCGACTCGATGCCGTGGTCTCCCTGTTTCTGCGGGAACTGACGGATAAAGACGCCAATGGCAAACACCAGCAGGATGAAAACATCGAAGTCATACCACCGCTCCGTGAAATGGCGTTGACCGTAGATGAACCAGCTTCCCGAAATCAAAGCGACAGCGCCCAGCACACCCCAGCGCTTGTAGGCCCGCAACCCTTTGACCTCGCAGATCCCATAGAATTCCCACAAGGCGCGGGCGATCACAAGATTCATGAAAACGTAAAGGCCGGTCGGCGGCAGCCAGAAAACAACCGCCAGCATGATGCCCCACAGCACGATGGAACTGACCAGCCGCCAGAAAAAGCCCACGCGCGGCTTTTGTGTAGCAGCCGCCGTCCCGGCGGCAGAACCAGGGGTGCTTGCGCCCGGGACGGGCGCCACTACAACTTCACGGCTCATTCAGCCTCCCCGCTGTTGACCCGGCCGAAGCGGCGGTGGCGTTTGCTGTAATCCTCCAGCGCCTTCAACAGTTGCGGTTTGCGAAAGTCTGGCCAGAGTGTATCGGTTACGTACATCTCGGAATATGAAATCTGCCACAGCAGAAAATTGCTCACTCGCATTTCGCCACTGGTGCGAATCAATAGATCGGGGTCGGGAATGCCCCGCGTGTACAGGTGACGCGAAATCAGTTTCTCATCCACGTCCGCCACGTCGAGTTGGCCGGCCTTGACTTCCCGCGTGATGGCGCGCACGGCATCCACGATCTCCGCGCGACCCCCGTAGCTCAATGCCAGGATGAGCGTCAGTCCCGTGTTCTTCCTCAAGACCTCGATCGACTGTTCCAATTGCCGCTGCGCTGTCGGGGGCAATTCGTGGATCCGTCCGATCGCCGCGAGGCGGACATTATTCTTGTTCAATTCGGTGATTTCCTGTTTCAGATAAAACTCCAACAACCGCATCAGGGCCGAGACCTCCGTCTTCGGCCGGTTCCAGTTTTCGATCGAGAAGGCGTAAAGTGTTAGAAATTCGATTCCCAGTTCGCCGCAGGCGCGCACCACTTGACGAACGCTCTCAGCGCCGCGCCGGTGGCCCTCAATTCGCGGCAAGCCGCGCTCGCGCGCCCACCGACCGTTGCCATCCATGATGATCGCCACGTGCCGGGGGATATTTTTAATCGCCTGTGTCATGCGTTGTACCCGCGCATCTTTGAAGCGCGGGTTGTTTTCTTCCCGGCGCTTCGCAGAAGCACCGCTACACCTGCTTACAGAAAAATCGTTTCCTTTCTTCGGGCCCCGACCGAGACGATACTCAGCTTCGCGCCGCTGAGCTGGGCGAGTTTCTGCAGGTAAACCCGCGCCAGCTTCGGCAATTCCTCGAATTCTTGGGCGCGTTTCGTCGAGGTCTGCCAGCCGTGGAATTCCTGGTACACGGGTGTACATCGCTGGAGCAAATCGGCGCCATTTGGCATCGTCTCATACACCTTTCCGCCCGACTTGTATCCAACACAAATCTTAATCTTCGGCAATTCATCCAGCACATCCAGCTTGGTCACTGCGAGGTCGTCAATGCCGTTGACCATCACCGAATACCGCGTCGCCACGGCGTCGAACCAGCCGCACCGCCGCGGTCGGCCCGTGGTTGCACCAAATTCTCTGCCCGTTTCGCGCAGCAGCATGCCATGATCGTCAAGCAGTTCCGTCGGAAATGGCCCTTCGCCCACCCGTGTAGTGTAAGCCTTCATGACGCCGACGACCCGGTCGATCTTGTGCGGTGGGATCCCGGTGCCGACGCAGGCGCCGCCCGCCGTGGCATTCGAACTCGTGACAAATGGATAGGTCCCAAAATCAATGTCCAGCAATGTGCCTTGTGCGCCCTCGAACAGAATGCTTTTCCCGTTGCGCACCGCCCGATTCAACAACATCACCGTATTGGTCACCAGTGGCCGAAGTTCCCGTCCACACTGGAGATAGTCGCGGTTGACCTTCGTAAAACTCAGTGGCTTGGCACCAAACGCTTTGAAAATCTCATTATTCTCTCGAATCTTTCGACGCAGTTTTTCGGAGAAACGTTCAGGGGAAAGCAAATCGATCACTCGCAATCCGGTGCGGGCAACCTTGTCGGCGTAAGCGGGACCGATACCACGTTTCGTCGTGCCGATTTTGCGTTTGCCCTTTTGTTCCTCCCGGATCTCATCCAAGAGCCGATGATACGGAAGAACAAGGTGCGCCGTTTCGCTGACGTACAAATTGCCGTCAATCGTCACGCCGCGTTGCCGCAAGTGTTTGATTTCGTCAAGGAGCGCGAGAGGGTCCACCACGACGCCGTTGCCGATCACGCTGACTTTGCCGGGGTGCAGGATGCCGGACGGGATCAGGTGCAACACGTATTTTTGATCGCCGACTTCGACGGTGTGACCGGCGTTGTTGCCACCTTGGTAGCGGACGACCACATCGGACTGCTGGGTCAAAACGTCGATGATCTTGCCCTTGCCCTCATCGCCCCACTGGGCCCCGACTAAAATCGTTGTCGCCATAACCGCCTCAGCATAGCCGAACCTGAAATGAGCTGGCAAGAGACAACCTCTGACACCCATGTTGCAGCCCCAGACGTCTTCCGCCGGCCACGCGTTCCGCTCACAGAATGCTCTCGACCTTCGTGTGCGGACAATTGTGCAGACCGCGGCCAACCGCTTGGCCGTAAGCTTTGCTACTGCAGCGACAGATTCACACGGCTGGCGCCCTTGAATGATGCGTCGACCAGTTTCGGCTCGACGAGGCTCAGCTTCTCCGGCGCGACTTTGCCGGATTGTAACAGATAACTCTGCACGGCGGTGGCCCGCGCTTCCATGAGTTTTTTGAAATCGTCCGGCGCGACTTCCGTCAACTCGATCAGCTTGGCCTCCATGTCTGCCGGGGTGGCCACCGCACCGGACGCTCCGGCGGTCGACCCGGCATGCGTCGAGGCCTCCACGGGATGCAACGGCTTGAAGTTTGTCTTCGTCGTCAAATGCGATAGGACCGTTTCGGTCCTCGCGCGGGACGCATTGCTGGACACCAATCCCATCGCTTCCGCGTAGGCCAGCTCGATCAGACGCTTGCGGTCTTCGGGCGTCAGCCTTACCGAATCCACCGACGTAACCTTCTGGCCAGCAGCCTCGAGTTCTTTCGCCCGCATTTCAGAGAGCTTTCTTTCCAGCTTGAGCTTCGCCAGCGCCTCACGATCTTTTACCGGGTCAACCGATCCGGCGATTCCCAGCTTCAGCCCCGGTCGTTCGTAAAGTGCAGTAGCCAGCGCCTCGAGTTTTTTGAGTTCGCCTTCCGCAAAATCCGCTGTGCCAAGAAGGAAGTTGATGTGGTCAAGATCCTCGCCGCCGCCGAACAGCGAGCCGAGCAACGCGAAGGGTTTGGTCACAGCCTTCGTAATGAGATTCATGAACACCTGCACGATTAGTGGGCCGAGTTTGAACTTCGGGTCGTCGAGCCGTCCGCTGACGGGAAGGTCGAGCGCGATGACGCCGTGGCGGTCCTGCAACAGCGCAATGCCGAGTTTCACGGGGAGTTTCGTCGCCTCGGGGCTGCCACTGGAGGGACCGAGCGTCAACTGATCCACGCGCACCTTGTTGTCGGCCTTCAATTCCTGCTGGGTGACGTGATAGCGCAGATCCAACGACAATGCCCCCTTCTCCAGCGGGAAGCCGACGTATTTTGCGGCATAGGGGGAGCCGGGCATCAAGGCAGTGTCGTTCAGCGCGAACGCCAGATCCACAAACAAGTCCGATGTGAGCGGGTTGATCTTCCCTGTGATCGAAAACGGCGCGTAGCCGTTCACCTTGCCCTTGAGATCGACGGCAGCCACGGTGTTCAGGTCAGACGTGAGATCCCTCACCGTCCCGCCAAACTGTTCGATGCCGGACTCAACGTGCGGCTCGATGGAATCATCTGCGAAGTGAAAGGATGCGTTATCGATCTCGACCTCGCCGACGGCCACGTGAAATCTGTTGGTCGCCGATCCCGCGCGAACCGGCATCGATGTCTCCGCAACTGCCTGTGTCGTTGCCGCGCCGGGCAGGAGGGTGACCGCCGTTTGGAGATCGGCCAGTTGAATATCGGCGATTTCGACATTCTTTGCCGCGGTGTCGAGCGTCAACCCGCTCACGGTGAGCTGGAGTCGATGGATCGCGGCGACGGCCAGCTTCGGCTGCGTGACTGCAACTTGCAGCCCGTTCACCTCGAAGACGGCATTTGATACAGCCAATTCGATCGCCTCGCCCGGCATGGCGAAACGATAATCAGTGGAGAAATCTACACGTCCATCGCGAAACTGTACCGGCGCGGCGTCCTCGGCGTAGGCCGCGTATTTGTTGACGTGGAGTCCTGTCAATTTGAACGTGCCGGTGGAGTGCAAAGGTGTCAGCGTAAAGTCACCCGACCACGCGAACGCCTCGCCATCCTCCGTATCGACCACGATGGTGTACGGACTACCCGCCTTTGGCCGCGTCGTGAATTGTGTGAGGCGGATGTTGATGGGTCCAAACTGGCGCTCGAACGGCTTCCGTCGATCCAGATCGGTGAATGACAACCGTCCATTCTCGATCTGCAATTTGTCGATCATCACCAGTGGCAATTGCTTTGTGGTGGCAGGTTTTGCCTCCGCCGGCGTCGAATTCGCAAACAGATTGGCGAAGTTGAACTGCCCATTGGTCAGCCGGACGATGTTCGCCGAAGGTTGCTTGAGGGTGATCTCTTTGAATACCAGACCGCGTTTGAAGAGCGAACTCAGTTGAAAATTGACGTACAACTCGCGGAGCGACGCGAATTCTTCGCCATTGGTGTCGGTCAATGAAAAACCGCGCAGCGTGAACGAAAGCACGTAGGGATTGAGCTTCACCTGCTGGACAGCAACCTTGCGATGAGTCAGCGCCGGCAGCCGCTTCAGCATTTGCGATTTGATGATGGCCGGCAGAACGAAGAAACCAGTCACGGTGTAGAATGCGATGGCCAGCGCAACACCGACCAAGCATTTCTGCGGCTTCGTCACAACTCGAAATTACCGAATAACCGGGCGTAAATCATCCGCAAAAAAGGAAATTGTGGAGGCGCCCTGCTAGACGTCAAAAATTCGCCGGACCAGTTCTGGCAAGGCTTGACCGGCTAGCGCCAGGATCGACCAATCCACCAACGGCGTCAGATCCGTGGGCTGAGCGTTGACTTCCGCCACCTTGGCCCCACCCCGACGAGCGGTATGCGCCAAACCCGCCGCAGGATAAACGACGGCGCTCGTGCCGATCGAAAGGAAAACCTCGCAGTCTTCCGCTGCTGCCTCAGCCGACGCCATGGCTTGCGCCGGCAGTTCTTCGCCGAACCAGACGACGCCGGGACGCCGTGTCCCGCCGCACCGACAACGAGGCGGATATTCCCGGAATGGCTCGCGTTCTTCGCGCTCTTCGCCACATTGGGTACAACGCCAGACCCATAGTGTCCCGTGAAGTTCGATCACATCGCGGCTGCCGGCCGCCTGGTGAAGACGATCAACATTCTGTGTGATCAGGGTGAAACGGCGGCCCCGTTGCAGGAATTCTCGCTGCAAAGCCGCGAGCGCCAGGTGACCGGCATTGGGTTTGGCACCAGCGCATTTTTGACGGCGTTCGTCGTACCAGCGCGTGACGGTTGCCGGATCGCGGGCGAACGCTTCGGGAGTGGCGAGATCGGCGGGATCGAACTTCGCCCAGAGCCCGGTCAGGGCATCGCGAAATGTGGGGATTCCGCTCTCCGCCGAGATACCCGCCCCGGTGAGCGCCACGACCGAGTGCGCCTCGCGTAGCACGGAGACCAGTGCCGACGGGAGTTTCACTCGCTAGGCCGGCTTATCGCGCTTTTCAATCGGGACGTAGTGGCGTTCCGTCGGCCCGTTGTAAATCTGGCGGGGCCGATATATGCGGCTGCTGGCGCCATCCATGATTTCTTTGTAATTGGCGATCCAGCCGGGCATGCGGCCGATGGCGAAGATGACCGTGAACATTTCGATGGGCAGACCGATCGCGCGCATGATGATGCCACTGTAGAAATCGACGTTGGGATAAAGTTTGCGCTCGACGAAATACTCATCGTGCATCGCTGCAGTTTCCAACTTCTTGGCGATGGCGAGCAGCGGGTCGTCAATATGCAGGACCTGGAGGAGACGATCGCAGTGTTCCTTGATGATCTTGGCGCGCGGGTCGTAGTTCTTGTAAACCCGGTGGCCGAAGCCCATCAGTTTTTTGCCGCTCTTCTTATCTTTGGCAGCAGCGATGAACCGCGAGCCGTCGTCACCCTCGCGGTGGATTTGCGCAAGCATTTCGATGACGGCCTGGTTGGCGCCTCCATGGAGCGGACCCCACAGGGCGCAGACGCCGCCCGCGGCGCAGGCAAACAGATTGGCGCGGCTGGACGCGATCATGCGAACAGTGGAGGTGGAGCAATTCTGTTCGTGGTCGGCATGCAGCAGGAAAATCAGATCGAGCGCGCGGACGATCTCGGGTTTCAAATCGAAATCCTGATACGGCTCGGAAAACATCATGTGCAGGAAGTTGGCGGTGTATTTGTAGACGGGCTTCGGATAGATGATGGGCAGCCCGAGAGATTTCCGGTGGGCAAACGCGGCGATGGTGCGCACCTTCGAGATCAGACGTGCCGATTGTAGTTCAAAAATATCCGGACGATACCCTTCCATCAGCCGCGGATGGAAACAACCTGCCGCGTTGATCATCGAGGAGAGGATGGCCATCGGATGCGCATTGGCCGGGAATCCCTCGAAATGGAACTTCATGTCCTCGTGCAACATTTCGTTTTGCGTAAGCAATTCTGAGAAACGGCGCAACTCGGCGCTCGTGGGCAAATGCCCATAGATCAGCAGATACGCCGTCTCAATGAACGTGGATTTCTCGGCCAGCTCCTCGATGGGAATGCCGCGATACCGGAGAATGCCTTTTTCACCATCGATGAACGTAATCGCGCTCTGGCAAGAACCGGTATTCGAGTACCCATCATCGAGTGTGATATACCCGGTTTCCTGACGCAGTTGGGCTATGTCCACCGCGCGTTCGCCTTCCGTGCCGACCGCGATCGGAAGCTGATAGGTTTTTCCATTGATTTCCAGTTTTGCCTGCTCGCTCATAAGCACCTCGGGTTGAATCATCGCGTCAAACGTCCAGGGATTATTTACCGCGATTCGGTCCGCACCGCCACTGTTTTCTTGGTTGAATTGGCGACGGGCGGAGTGCGGCGAGAGGAAGTCTAATCCGACCGGGCGTTTTTCTGAAAGACATCCAGCCGTGCCGGCGGGAGGTTGACCCAAACTACCGTCGTGTAACAGCGTTTAAAGCCCGACAGCGACCGATGCGGGGTTCGGCGAAGATCGTAGGTGTACTGGAGGAGCTTGCCATCTTTATGAAGCACATGCCGAATTTCGGCGACGATCCTCTGAACGCCAGCCTCGGGAAGTGACCGCAGTGGCAAGCTGGAGACGATATAGCTGATTTCGCGTGGATCTTCGGCGAGGTACTTTTTAAGCAAATTGCGAAGTTCCCCGGCGTCACCCAAGGTCACGTTTACCGTGGGAAAGCGCCGTTGCAGCAGTTTTACCATGGTGCCGGAGCGCTCCACTGAGATGAGCCGGTCGCCGGGAATCCCGCGATCGAGCAAAGCGGACGTAATGGCTCCTGTGCCGGCCCCCAATTCCACGACGTAGCCCTTGGGAGAGCGCGGCAAAACACCGGCGATGCGGCGCGCCAAAAAACGCGAGCTGGGTACCGCCGAACCAACAGGTCCCGGATTGTTGAGCAATTCGCTGCCAAAGGTGAAAAACGACGTCACCGCTTCCAGGGGCATCAGACCCAAACGCTTTGGTGAAGCTTCTGTTCCGGGATTAACACTCATCAAAATTCGATTGAAACCGTCCCCCCTTAAATGATTCCAGTCGAATTATCCACAGGTCTGTGTAAAAAGCCACAATCTTTTTCTTCGCGCATTGCAAATCGCCCCGAAACACCGTATTCGTTGCGGGTGCCGTTCACTTTGCAGAAACTCAAATTGGATTCAAATCTGTTCCTTTCGCCGTTGGCGGGTTACACCAATCTACCCTTTCGTCTCATGATCCGGGAAATCGGTGGGGTCGGCTTGTGCACAACTGATCTGGTCAACGCCCGCTCCCTGCTCGAAAAGAACCGTAAAGCACTGCAACTCGTCCGAAGCTCTTCGCAAGACCGTCCGCTGGCCGTCCAATTGTACGGTACTGTTCCCGAAGAAATGCGCGATGCCGCCGCGCTGCTCGAATCGTTGGGCGTCAATGCCGTCGACGTGAATATGGGCTGTCCTGTGCGCAAAATCTGCCGCAGTGGCAGCGGCTCCTCGATGATGGCCAACCACACCAAAGCCGCGCAGATCGTGAGTTCCATGGTCAGTGCCGTCCAGATCCCGGTTACGTGCAAAATGCGGCTCGGCTGGGACGATGCCAATCTCACCGCCCCCGACCTCGCTCGCGCTCTCGAAGATGCCGGTGCCGCGGCGATCATTGTTCACGGTCGGACCCGGCAACAGGGCTTCGCCGGCAACGTCAACCTTGGCGGGATTCGCGCTGTCGTCCAAGCGGTGCGAGACGTGCCGGTCGTTGGCAACGGTGATATCACGACGCCACCGGCCGCCAAGACGATGTTCGAGCAAACCGGTTGCGCGGCGATCAGCATCGGACGCGGCGCATTCTACAACCCTTGGATTTTTCTCCACACCGCGCACTATCTGACAACTGGTGAATTGCTACCGGAGCCGGGCTTCGAGGAGCGCATCGCCGTGATGAAACGTCATCTCGATTTGATGGTGAAAATCTTCGGCGAAATGCAGGGCTGCCGCATGTTTCGCAAGGTGGCGTTGCAATACTCGCGTCGGTTCGGTCCCACGAAGGAATTTGACAAACGTGTCGTTCGCCTGAGCAATCGCGACGAATTCGATGAAATCCTCGCCGTGTATCGTATTTGGCGCGCTCAATTCCTCGATGCAACCGGCGAACTGCTCCCCCACTACCAGCCTCGTCCACTCGGGCTGCCAACCGACGCAACTGACGTCGTCAAAGTGCCCGCCGGACCGAATGAGTTGTGGTAACCCAGTTCTGAAGAATGTAGTATTCGCGAGTTCTATTAGGAGCAGCAAATGAGCGGTCAGATATCGCAAAGACCAGATCGCATCGCTGGCGTCAATGCAGGGCTGCACGCAATGCTTATCCTTACTCTGTTCGTCGGTGTTCTCTTTCTGTTGCCGCGCCTCTTACAACCGTGGGAGAACTTGTTCGGCCGGTTTCCGGACTCAATACTTCTTCTCGCATCGATTGGCAACATCGCCCGGGACAAGTGGCTTCTGATCGCGCCAATTCTGGTCGGTTTGTTGTGCGCTGATCTCTGGTTGTGTCGGATGCTCTACCGCCATATCGGACCGGTTGCAGTCTATGTATGGTCGGTTCTCGTGACGACTTCTCTACTCGCGTTATCGTTTTGGGCGATCTACGTCTTGTCTGACCCGCGGGTTTATTCGACAATCCACTGACGTTTTGCGAGCTATTAATTGTACCAGCAGCCGGCGATCACCAACTAGCGCCTTCTGCTCGGGCTGAAGGAATAGCCGCGGGTGGTGCGGACGGCGCGGACGCTGCGACGGTCGCCGGAGATGGCTTGTTCGTTGAAGAGCGGCGTCAGGACGTAACTGAAGTTGTCCAGCTTGAGTCGCGGAATTTTCTGGCCGATGAACCGTTCGATAGCACGCAGGTAATCCAGTTCTTCAATCGTCACCAACGTGAAGGCATCGCCAACCTTCTGGGCTCGGCCGGTGCGGCCAATGCGGTGAACGTAATCCTCGGGATGTTGCGGCACGTCGTAATTGATCACGTGCGTGACGCCTTCGACATCCAACCCTCGCGCGGCGATGTCGGTGGCCACCATGACTTCGTACTTGCCCGACTTGAATCCGTCCAACGCCTCGACCCGTTCCCGTTGCGTGCGGTTCGAATGCAGCGCCGCGACAGAATGTTGTTCCGCCTTCAGCCGGTGGGCGATTTTGTCGGCGCCGTGTTTGGTGCGCGAGAAGATCAGCACGCTGTCGAAATTTGTCCGTTCCAACAACGCGGCGAGCAACTGAAATTTCTGGCTGGTGGCCACGGGATAGCAGGCGTGGGTCACGGTCTCGGCGGGTGCACGACTGACGCCGATTTCAATCTTCTCGGGTTGCCGCAGCACCCAAGCCGCCAAGCGTTCGATCTCGGGAGGAATGGTTGCGGAGAAAAGTAGCGTTTGTCGATTCTTCGGGCAGCGCTCGACAATCTTGCGCACATCGGGCAGAAATCCCATGTCCAACATGCGGTCCACTTCGTCGAGCACCAACAGATTCACGTCATGCAAATGAAGCGATCCCTGTCCCAGCAAATCCAGCAACCGTCCCGGCGTGGCCACCACAATGTCAACCCCGCGGTGGAGTTGTTGCTTTTGTTCACCGTAGCCGACTCCGCCAAATACGACTGAAGTCTTCAAGTTGGCGAAGCGTCCATAGTCGCGGAACGCCGTTTCGACTTGCGCGGCCAATTCGCGTGTCGGTTCCAACACAAGGCAGCGGCATTTGCCGTGCGTTTTCAGCAGCGTGAGGATCGGCAACGCAAACGCGGCGGTCTTGCCCGTGCCGGTCTGAGCCGAGCCGATCAGATCTTTGCCGCTCAGGATGACCGGGATCGCACGCAGTTGGATGGGCGTCGGCTCGACATAACCGGCCGCCTGCACTCCACGCAAGGCTTCCTCAGAAAGTCCCAGTTGTTTAAAAGGCATGTCGCATGGTAGGTGCGCCATGGCTGTTTCACAAGGAAGGATTTGCTGTCGGGTTTAGTTACCCAGCGGGATCACGATGGATACGCCGATGTAGGGTTTGCCGCTTGCCAGGCCAAGTTCCGGACTGAAACGCACACCGTGCGGCAGAGCGGCCCACGGCCCCGGCAAGGGGCGCTCAGGATTCTCATCAAAAGCCGAGGCTCTCTGGACGGGTCCATTTTCGGACTCAAACTGCTCTTTGTGGTAGCGTGCGTCGTTTTCTTCTGGGGGGTTGACGATTTGTCGTGCCTGCCAATCCACAATCCAAGGTTCTGGAACGATCACGGATCGGGTGGCTGCCCCGGAAAAACTTGTGGCGCGCGGCACGACGGGTGCCGGGAAAACACGGCTTCGCTGCGGAGCCAAATCGGCCAATGCCAACTGCAGCGAGGCCACGGCAAGCGCGCAGCAGATGACAAATCGGCGATTGAAGCGAAACAACGGAAGGGGCTGTCGTGCTGAAGCCGTTTCCCTCGAAACTGAAACTTTGATCTCATTCATGATGCCGTCGCTTCGCTTGTTCGCGAGAACACAGCTTCAAGCACTGCTTCCGGCAGCGGTTTCGTGGCCCGACTACGTACAACTGGCGAAATCACGACGAATAGCCGTTAGAGCACGCAGCAGGCCACGGGATTACCGCGATTCGAAAGATCAGAAAAGCCGAGCGGAACCATTCGGTGCTTTACCCTCGGCAGGAAGGCTGACGGGAGGTTAATCAGCGGTTGCGACCTTTTCGACGGCGGACCGAAGATCGTCAAGGCAAAACGGTTTCAACAACCAATTGCTGCCTTGGTTTCCCAAGGCTTTCTGCGCTCCCACTACATCGCCTGTCAAAAAGATAAAGCGCCCGGCCGTGACCGGATCCTTCGCCTTCAATTGATGGTAGAATTCCAATCCATTCACCCCGGGCATCTTCCAGTCGCAGATGATGAGATCATAGTGAGCGCTGTTTGTCTTGCGCAAAGCCGCCTCGCCATCGGCCGCCGTGTCCACGTCGTATCGCTCCGCAGCCAGCGTTTCGGAAATCAGGTCCCGCAAGGCTTCCTCGTCATCAACAACCAGCACCCGCTTACCGGATTTCTGCGAGGCCGCCCGCGTCTCTGGTCGGGCGGTGGACGGCATGGGACTTTCGGCGCCGGCCGCTTCGGCCACAGGCAGTTCCACCATAAAGGTAGCGCCTTCACCAAACGTGCTGCTCACCGTGATCGTGCCGCCGTGTTCATTGACAATGCCGTAACACAGGCTCAATCCCAAGCCAGTGCCTTTGCCAACTTCCTTGGTGGTGAAGAACGGTGTGAACATTTTCTTGAGATGTTCTCCCGAAACACCGGGCCCGTTGTCCTTGAATGAGACGCGAACGCGACCGGCACGGGCCACCGTGGTGATCCGCAGCGTCCCGCTGGAACGATACGACTCGACGGCTTGCCGCGCGTTGTTGATGATATTTACGAAGACCTGTTGAAGTTGGTGAGAGTCGCCGATAACGGCGGGAAGTTTTTCGTCCAGAGCAGTCGTGACCTCAATGTTGCTGGCACGCAGTTGGTATTGCAGGATTTCCAAAGACGAATGGACCAGATCGTTGAGATTCAGTCGTTTGCGCTCCGGAGGGCTCTGGCGCGCGAAGCTGAGCAGGTTCTGGACGATTTTTTGGCAACGGCGGGATTCGTGCAGGATGCGCTCCACGTAGTGGTCGTGCTTCTCGTCCTTCGCCGAGTCGGGTCGATTCAACAACTGCGCGAACCCATAGACCGAAGCCAAGGGGTTGTTCAATTCGTGAGCCACGCCGGCTACGAACTCGCCAATGACCGAGAGTTTCTCGCTTTGCGTCAGTTGCGCCTCCGTCTTTTTCAAGCTCTCCACGGTCTTCTCCAATTCCTCGCGCGATGCCTGCAGATTGCCGGTCATTTTATTGAAGGCCAACGCCAATTCGCCGCACTCATCGCAACCTTGTACGTCAATACGTTTGGAGAAATCGTCGCGTCCCAGTCGTTCGGCGGCTTCCCGGACCTGACGCAAGGTCCGCGTGACCCGGTCCGTCAACTTCCAAAATAGAAGAGCGCTTATGGTGATCGCCAACAAACCAAACAGGAACAATCCCCGCTGCAGAGAGTGCAGGACGTACAACGGTTGCTGGTAACTGGTCAAAAGAACGTAACCGACACGCTGATCTCCGCTCTGGGAGGGAAAATGTCCGGCCAGCGCCAGGAAATGTTCGCCGCCGAGAACGACTGGTTCGTGATTGCGCGTGGCCAGCGCATCGCTCCCGAGCACGGAAGCGAATTCTTCTTGCGCTTCCGTGCCCTGCAACGTGGACGCCGCCACGTCGTCATGCGCCAACAGGATCATCTGGCTGCGCGTAAGTTGCTGGAATTCGCGGACCACGGTGTCGCCGATTTCCGTGCCAAACGTCAAGACCCCAATCACGCGCTCGCCCATCGTGACCGGAACGGAAACGATATCGAACAGCCGGGCACTCACAACCACGGTGTCGACATTCGGCTGGCCTTCCAGGGCGTGTTCGGCGGATACGGAAGCTGCGGACTCAAACTGCGCCAGGTCCCATTCCGAGTCTCGGCGGACACTCGCGAGATGTTCCCCCTTCGACGTGGTGAAGGTGATCATATCGGAATCTTGTTCCTTGGCTAACTCGTTCAGCAGGAAACGCATGGCCTTGGGCTCGCCCAGTTGACAAACCGACTTGAAACGCGGCTCGTTGGGGATGTTGGAGTAGCGCAGCAGGAGATTTTTTGTACGAATTTTCTGCAGGTTGGCAAAAATGGCGTCGGCCCTGGCGAGACGTTGCGCCGTTTCAGTCTGAATCTGGTGGGATATGTGATGGTTGACGATGCCGAACAGGCTGACGAGCAACAGCGCCATCATCGCCACAACCGGGAAGAGGATCTTGGCTTTAAAACTAAAACCGCGTTGTGCTGACGCGTCGTTCATGCTTCCCTACTCCGTCTCGCGCGAGCAGTCTTGACCGAGAACATCGCCCTGGCCAAGGGCGAATCCACCGATACGTTTTTATCGGAAACGTACATATGCCACCTGTATATTCCGGGAATAGCAGTCGATGTGCCGCTCGCCCCGAAATGCGGGGAATGATCCATCAAGTGCGCCGAACGTACATTTTTGGCCACAGAAAAGGGGTTGATTGGTCAATCTCTTTGCCGTATAAGCGGGACGCTCCATGAGACATACGCTTTCAGTCCTGGTCGAGAACAAGTTCGGCGCGTTGACCCGCATTTCGGGTTTGTTCAGCGGACGCGGCTTCAACATCGACACGCTCAACGTCGCCCCAACCCAGGACCCGACTCAATCGCGGATGACCATTGTCGTCAAAGGCGACGACTCGGTCTTGGAGCAGGTCACCAAGCAGCTCAACAAACTTGTGGACGTGATCAAGGTGCAGGATTTTAGCGATGGCGAATACGTGGATCGGGAACTCATTTTGGTCAAGGTCGGCGTGGACACCAAGTCGCGACCAGAAGTGATGCAGATTTGCGATATCTTCCGCGCAAAGATCGTCGATGTCGCGCACAAGGCGCTCACGGTCGAGTTGACCGGCAATGAGTCGAAGATCAGCGCGTTTTTGGAATTGATGGAGCCGTTCGGCATCCGCGATATCACGCGGACCGGCAAAGTGGCGATGCCGAGGAAGTAGGGCGAGAAAATCCGTTGTAGCGGCGTTTCTGTGAAGCGCCGTATCTGTGAAAAATTCAAGAACCCGCGCTTCGCAGAAACGCGGTTACAAAGAACCAGGAGAGCAACAACATGGCAATCATTGATTTTGGTGGTGTCAAGGAACGCGTGGTCACCCGGCAGGAGTTTCCGCTGGCGAGAGCCCGCCGGGTGCTCAAGAGCGAAGTCATCGCTGTCATCGGCTATGGCGTGCAAGGCCCGGCGCAGGCACTGAACATGAAGGATAACGGTTTTAACGTCATCGTTGGCCAGGCGCGCGAATTCAAACGCGACTGGGACCGTGCTCGGGCCGATGGTTGGGTGCCCGGCAAGACATTGTTCTCCATCGAAGAAGCGGCCCAACGCGGCACGATCATCCAGATGCTTGTTTCCGACGCGGCTCAACGCGCCGTCTGGCCCGTCATCAAGAAACCTCTCAAACGGGGCAAGGCGTTGTACTTCTCGCACGGTTTCTCGATCACGTACAAAGATAAGTCGGGCGTCGTTCCCCCGAAGAACGTCGACGTGATCATGGTCGCCCCGAAAGGTTCGGGCCTGAACGTCCGCCGCAACTTCCTCTCCGGCGCCGGCATCAATTCCAGCTATGCTGTTTATCAGGATGCGACCGGCCGCGCCAAGGAACGTTGCCTGGCCATCGGCATCGCCATCGGGTCCGGCTACCTC
Source organism: Verrucomicrobiia bacterium (assembly GCA_035516795.1). Lineage (GTDB taxonomy): Bacteria > Verrucomicrobiota > Verrucomicrobiia > Palsa-1439 > Palsa-1439 > DATJBF01. The sequence goes on along the minus strand of DATIZX010000015.1, from coordinate 37,610 downwards.
TTCCCGACCACCTTCGCGCACGAAACCAACAGTGATCTGACCGGCGAACGCGGCGTGTTGATGGGTTGTCTCGCGGCCATTATGGAAGCGCAGTATGACGTCTTGCGTTCGCATCGCCATTCCCCCAGCGAAGCGTTCAACGAAACGGTGGAGGAACTCACGCAAAGCCTGATCCGCCTCGTCGATGAACGCGGCATGGATTGGATGTACTCGAATTGTTCCGCCACGGCGCAGCGCGGCGCGCTCGATTGGAAACCAAAATTCAAGCAGGCTGTGATGCCGGTGTTCAGGAAGTTGTATCAACGCGTAGCCACCGGGCGGGAAGCTGAGCGTGTGATCAGGGTTTGCGGTGCGAAGGGTTACCCGCAGCGCGTCGCCAACGAACTGGCAGCCATGCGCAACTCCGAAATGTGGCGGGCCGGCGCCGCCGTCCGCGCATTGCGCCCGGCAGAGAAAGCCCGGGCTATCGGCGCTGGAACCAAAGGGCTTGCCGGACGCAAGGGCTGATCGCCCGTTTTGGGGCGCTTCACGAGCTTTATCGCATCCAGTATTTCGCCACCAATGTAAGGAATCGGATGGTATCGCGAAAAGGTTGGATGTGGCTGGGACCAACTTCGCAGCCATAAATTGTGCGGACCGGTACGGTCACAATCTTATGGCCGGCCCGGCCAGCCTGAATCAGCATTTCGGTTTCTGTCTCAAAATGGCGGCTGCTAAATTCGAGATGCGGCAACACCGACCGGCGAATCAGTCGAAACCCGCACTGGCTATCGGGAATGGTCTGCCGTGCCAACCGGCTCGTCACCCAGGAGGTGAACTGGTTGGTGAGCCTGCGCACCCAGGGCATGTCGCGGGTCTCGGTCATACGAGTACCGATCACGATGTCTGCATTCATGGCGCATGCGGCCTCGACGAATTTTGGGATCTCATCGGGATCGTGTTGGCCATCGGCATCGAGGAACACTGCAAACTCGGCGTCGGAGCGGCCGAAATATTCGAGAGCCGTCATAATCGCCGCCCCTTTTCCAAGGTTCCGTTCGTGACGCAGAACTTCGATGCCAGGCCGTTTTGCGGCCGTAGCGGTGTCGTCACTGGACCCGTCGTCGATCACCACGACTTGATCCACGCACCGGCGAGCGCGATCGATGACCGCGCCGATTCGCGGCGCTTCGTTATAAGCGGGGATGAAAGCGACAACGTTCATGACCTCAACCCACTCCCCGGAGAAGGTTTCAAATGACCGCTCATAAAATTGACCAGGCGGCGGGTTGCCCCGCCCGGGAATTAGCCTTAGCGCAGCCCTACCCCTTTTGTCCTGCCTCTTCCCGCCTACCTGCTCCCGTCTCGCTTCGACCGAAGGCCGTCGCCGTCGCTTGCGCCCGATCTTCTTCAATATCCCAGAGATCGTGGAACAGGAACCATTGTTCGCTGTGCTGACGGATCACGCGTTCCAGGGCCAACGCGATCTGCCGCATGATGTCATCCACACTCTGACGCTCCCGATTGCTCCAGATCGGCTCATCCACGATGTAGGCAAACGTGTCATCGGGAAGTCGAATCATGAAAATGGGCAATAGCGGAGCCCCGGTGGCCAGCGCCAATTTGGCCGGTCCATTCGGCAGCCGTGCCGGTCGTCCAAAAAATTCAACGGTCTGGACCGATCTGGTGAAGTCACGATCGCCGACGACGGCAACAATTTCGTTGCGGCGCAGCACGGCCATGCACTCGCGCGCGGCGCGGCCGAAGGGAATGAGGCTGATACCGCGGGAAGTGCGGTAGCGCTGATAGAGGTCGTTCAACCGTTTATCGGGCACCCAGAGCGCCACGGCATTGACTTTGTACCCCAGCGCGGCGAGGGCTGCGGCGCCCAGTTCCCAATTGCCGAGATGGGCGCTGACGAAAATGGTTCCTTTGCCGTGCTTGAGGAGATCATCGAGCACTGCGGGCACGTTCCCAAAGTGGACGACGCGTTCCATTTGCTCCCGTTCGAGGCGCAGAAAGCGAAAAAAATCCACCAGGTACTTGGCGAAATTGAGAAAGTTTTCGCGGGCCAACGAGTGCAGCGCACGCGGCGAGAGTGCGACGCCGCTGCTGGCTTGGATCTGTTTGAGATTGGAGATGACCGACTCGCGGCCACGTTTATCAAACCGGAGATAGAAATCCCCAAGCCGACGGGCAAGTCCATAGCTCATGCGGCGCGGAAACAGCCGCGAAAGCAGTTCCGCGAATTTGAGCCAGTAATATTTCATGCAGCGACAGCCGCCGTGGCCATCAACAATTTGAGAATCTCGCGCGCGGCGCATTCGGCGGAATGAGGACGGCCCAGGGCGGCGGCGGCTTCCCGCATCGCCCAGAGCTTGCGCGGATTGCGCAGAAACTCATCTACATACAACATGACATCGTTGGCATCGCTGGCCTCCACGGCCACGTTTTGCGAAAGCAGGTACTCGGAGTTTTTGGCTTCCTGACCGGGAATGGGATTGATGATGATCATCGGCAATTTCTTGACGAGCGCTTCCGCGGTGGTGATGCCGCCCGGTTTCGTGATGATCATCTCCGCAATGTCCATCAATTCGTTCACGTTCTCAACGAAGCCAAAGATCTTTGTGGTGTGACGCAGTTTCGGGCCTTTGCGGGCCAGCTGTTCCTGGAGTTCCTCGTTCTTACCGGTCACGACGACGATGTCGAACGGCTGGGGTAATTTATTGAGTTTGCGAATCACCGATTTCATCGGGCCCAGTCCCAGACTGCCGCCCATCACGAGGATCTTTGGCAGGTCGGATTTGAGTCCCAGTTTCTTGAGAACCGCGCCCCGATCCACCGAATCGAGAAAGCACCGATTTGTCGGGATGCCTTGCGTCGTCACCCGTTCGGGCAATACACCCTGGGCGACCAGGTTTTGCCGGGTGTCTTCGCTCGGGGCGACGTACAAATCCACTTCTGGATCTGCCCAATATCGGTGGGCCACAAAATCGGTCAGCACGCCGACAAGCGCGGGCTTGCGCCGACCGGTCGCCCGTTTCCAAGAGGCAATGACGCCGCAGGCAAAGGCCTGCGTGCACACCACCACATCGGGAGCAAACTCATCCAGCAACCGCTGAAGCTTGCGCGAATTGCCGCGATTCAGCGTCTCCCGCAGCTTTTTCGTGCGCTCCTTAAATTCAGGATTGTCATACATGAACTCCCAAATTTCCGGCGCGGCCTTGAGCACGGCGAGATAGGCCTGCAATGTGACCTTCGACAAAACCGGGTTGGCATGGCTAAACGAATCGAGCAACATGGTTTCTATGTCGCCGTCCATGCGCCGGATCATCTCGTCGATCGCCACCGCTGCGGCATAGTGACCGGAGTGCTTCGTCAGATATAAAAATAGGATTCGCCTCCTCATCCCTGCCCCTTAGCATACAAAACTGCAATTGCGCTGGTCAAATCTTCTATTCAGGCGATATATGAAGTAGCGTCGGCGCGTGCACCGGCGCCAGGAGTCGATGACGCAAGTGCCAACAAACGCGATGAACGAACGGATGACGATTGTCATCGTCAGCTACGACTGCCGGGACGCACTCTGGGAGTGTCTGCGAAAATTGATGGTGGGCCACGATGTTCCTTCCATCATTGTGGTCGATAACGCCTCCTCTGACGACAGCCTTGAAATCGTCTCGAAAGAGTTTCCAGCGGTGCAATTGATCAAGAACACAACCAATCGTGGTTTTGCCGCCGCTTGGAATCAAGCCATTCGCGTCAGCACTTCGGATTTCATCCTGTTGCTTGCTCCCGACATGTTGCTCAACACGACGGAACTGCAAAAACTCTACGAGGCGACTCGTTTGCACCCAGTGGTCGGTGTTTCCGCACCCCGCATCCTCAATCCCGACCGCTCCCTCCGCCCGACTTGCCGCACATTCCCAACGTTCAATGCGATGATCTATGAAGAATTGGGTTGGAGCCGACTTTTCCCGCAAAGCAGACGGTTCGCCCGGTATCGCATGGGTGGCTGGCAACATGATGAAACCCGCGAAGTCGATCAAGTGGGGAAGCCTTGTTTCCTCGTGCGGCGAAGAGCGTTGGAACATGTCGGCCTTTTTGACGAGCGATTTTTCGCACGCTTTGAGGATGCCGATTTATGTTGGCGGCTGCGACAGGCTGGCTGGCAGGTACTGTTTGTCGCCGACTCTATTGCAACGCAAACGGGGTCCGAAGCGAAGAAGTCTGATCGTGCTGAGCTCATTGGCTACCGATACCAAGGCCTGTTTGCGTTCTATCGCAAGCATTACCCGCGCTGGCAACTGCCTGTCTTGCGCTTTGTCGTGCAAATCGCAGCGTTTTTTCGCACCATTACCGGAAAACGCGAATACTGGCCGATCGTGAAAAACGTCTGGAAACTGTGAACGTCCTTTTTCTCACGCAAACGAGTGCTCTCGGTCCCTCCAGTCGCTACCGCGTTTACCAGCTCTTGCCTTTACTGCAGCAACTCGGCATCGAAAGCGTCGTTTCGCCCGCCATCGATGATGCCCTGTATCGGCAGCTCTATCTCGATTCAAATGGACGTGGCTCACGCGTCGCCGCGCTGACAACTGCCTGGCGCAAGCGTCGAGCCGATCTGCGGCGCATGGAGCAGTTCGACGCGGTCTTCGTTCAAAAAGGTGTGTTCCCAGGTTTGTACGCGGGTTTTGAACGAGCGATTGCATCACGAAAACCAATGGTATTCGATTTCGACGATGCAATCTGGTTACCGCGTGTAGGCGGATCCAAACTCCTGCGCCTTCTCCACCGCGAGAGCGCCGTGCAAAACATCATGCGTCGAGCCGCCGCAGTCATCGCGGGTAACGATTTCCTCGCTGAGTATGCAACGCGCTTCAACCAAAACGTCACCGTCATTCTCAGTTCCATCAACGTCGCTGCGTATCGGCGCACAGACAACAATTCAAACGTCGTCGGCTGGATTGGCAGCCGGACCACACTCGCCTATTTGAAACCGTTGGCTCCTGTGTTCAAACAGTTGGGCGTGAAACCGCGTGTGATTGCCTCTGGCGACCCGAGCCAACTGGAGTTCGAAATTGAATTCCGTCCCTGGCGACTGGAGACCGAGATGGAAGAACTGGCGCAAATTGGCATTGGCATCGCGCCCTTGCCGGACACGGAATGGGAACGCGGCAAATGCGGCGTGAAAATCCTCCAGTACATGGCCTGCGGTATACCCGTGGTCGCCTCACCGGTCGGTGTGCAGTCGCGGTTCGTGCAGCACGGGGTGACCGGATTTCTGGCCGGAAACGCCGCCGAATGGGCGGAGCACGTCCGTGAGTTGATTGACAACCTCGAACTTCGGAAGAAGATGGGCACAGCCGCCCGCGAAGTCGCGGCACGCGAGTACGGCGTGGCGAACGCTGCGCAGAAAGTGGCATCGGTGTTGAAAAGTGTAGTTGCCGCCTGACGTGGTCATATTTGGATCGCGGAAACCCAGCGTCGCCGGAGTGGCAACGACCTGACAGCCCTTGGCCGCGACGCTTGACACCGGATGCACGCAGCAGGAAACTACGCGCAGTTTCCTGAGCAGGCCAAAGCATATTGATGGATAATGGCGCAAGACAACATGGCTGATGTACTACAGCTTATAGCTAACATACTAATCGGGGTGGTCGGATTAATCTTTTGTCTTGCGCTTTTGATTGCAGGACTCTCGAAAGACTCGCAAGTTCAGAATGTCGCTCGTGTTTGGTTGCGTTGGACAGGGGTAATTGTGCTGCTAGGATACGTCTTGCTTGGGTTGACTGCTGCAATTGAGGATTTGCATCTAATCCCTTCCTTAGTATTAGGATTCGGAGCGGGATTTATCTTTTGGAGAAAGAAACTCACGCAATTTCTAATAATTGGATCGTTGGCCAATGGCCTGTTTGGCATCCAGTTTGATCCTAGTTCCTGTCACGTGGATTTTCCTTTTTGCGGACCACGGGAAGCTATCGCTAGCGGCACGATTGGTTTCGCTAATAGGCGGTGTTGTTGTTGGCCTGCTAGTGACCTTGGCCATTGAGGAATCGGTTCGAACGGGGCGGGAGTGGGTAAAGCGACTAGTGTGGATGTTGCCGATGCTGGGTTCAGTGATTCTCATTGTAAGCTATGCTGGTTCTTCATTTTTAGCCGTTTTTGTCTTTTTGTGGGCAATCTCTTTCACGGCTTTCGTTGCTGGTGTTGCGGCGGAACAGGTAATCGGTCGGCCCATTTACTTGCGAGAGTTGAATCGGATTTACTGAAATTCCGCTGGACGAATGTCGTGCAGCCTTATTGCTCGCTGTATGGAATCTTTGTCACTGACTTTTGACAGCAAGCCACGTCAAGCCGTGGTCCTTTCCCGTTGGGATACTCCTGTTTGAGAATCCCTTTGTACAAGGGGCAATTTTGGCTAGAATGAGGCAGCACGATGGAAAACCAAAGAGTTCTTCCCACTCGCATTCGTCCGGATCGCGGCTTGGCGCACATCGATTGGCGCGAACTTTGGGAGTACCGCGAACTGTTATTCATTCTGATTTGGCGCGACATCAAAGTGCGCTACAAACAGACGCTATTGGGCGCAGCGTGGGCCATTCTCCAACCGCTGGGCGCGATGCTCGTGTTCACGTTTTTTTTAGGCAAACTGGCACATGTGCCATCGGACGGCATCCCCTACCCTGTTTTTGCCTATAGCGGATTGCTGCTTTGGCAATTCTTCTCGCGGGCATTGACCGAGGCGAGCACGAGTCTGGTGGTGAACGAACGCGTCATCACCAAGGTCTACTTTCCGCGGTTGCTGGTCCCGAGCAGCGTAGTCTTGGCAGGCCTGTTGGATTTCGCCATTGCCTTCGTGCTGATGCTGGCGCTGATGGCATTTTACGGAATTGGAGCTTCGTGGAGCGTGTTGCTGGCTCCTTTATTCCTGTTGCTTGCTATGGCCGTCGCGCTCGGCGTGAGTTTCTGGCTATCGGCGTTCGACGTGAAATACCGGGACGTGCGCTACACCTTGCCGTTTCTGACACAAATCTGGTTGTTCGCCACACCGGTCGTTTACCCGAGCAGCTTGGTGCCCGCTTGGCTGCGTCCGTGGTATGGACTGAATCCGATGGTCGGAGTAGTCGAAGGATTTCGCTGGTCGCTGCTCGGCGTTCCCGGCTCTCCTAACTTCGCAATGATCGGCGTCTCCATCATTACGGTCGCCTTGGTTTTCGCGGGAGGCGTGATCTACTTTCGCATGATGGAGCGGAGCCTAGCTGACTTGATATGACCGACACCGCCATTACCGTCGAAGGACTTGGCAAACGTTACCAGATCGGGCAGCGGGAGCCATATGGCGCGTTGCGCGATATGCTGATGGACGCCTTGCGGGCCAAATGTCGTCCTGCAGCGGAGACGATTTGGGCGCTCAAGGGCGTCTCATTCGAGATCAAGCAAGGAGAGGTGGTCGGGATCATCGGACATAACGGTGCCGGCAAGAGCACCCTGCTCAAGATCCTTTCGCGCGTGACCAAACCGACAGAGGGCAAGGCGGATATCTGGGGTCGGGTCGGCTCGTTACTCGAAGTCGGGACCGGGTTCCACCCCGAGTTGACCGGACGGGAAAACATCTATTTGAACGGCGCCATCCTCGGAATGCGCAAAGCCGAAATTGCTCGTAAGTTTGACGAGATCGTCGCGTTTGCCGAGACCGAGCAATTCCTCGATACGCCGGTCAAGCACTATTCCAGCGGCATGCGTGTGCGACTCGCCTTCGCGGTAGCCGCTCATCTCGAGCCGGAAATTCTGCTGGTAGACGAAGTCCTTGCGGTTGGCGATGCGGCGTTCCAAAAGAAATGCCTCGGCAAAATGGGGGATGTTGCGAAGGCCGGCCGGACGATCCTTTTCGTCAGCCACAACATGGCTGCGATCCAGAATTTGTGCGCTAGCGCGTTCTGGTTGGATCACGGCACCACGGCGGCATCTGGAAAGGTTGGGCCCGTAGTGGAACGATACTTGAAATCCGTGACGGCTTCTGCTTCCACGTTTCTAGGCGACCGCAAGGATCGACGAGGCGACGGGCGGTTGCGCTTCGAAGAATTCTCGGTCACGAACTCTCAGACGGGCGACCCAGCCACATGTGGATCACCCGCCACGCTTGCGATTCGGTATGTAGGCAACCCACCGTTACGCAACGTACAGCTATCGATTGGCATATTCACAGTGCTCGGCGAGGGCGCAATGTATCTGAGCAATGATTTGGTTGGCAAACAACTTGACAACCTGCCCGCGGCGGGGGTGATGTCCTGCCGTGTGGAAAAGCTGCCGCTGTTGCCGGGACGATATTCGGTGAATCTGTACTGTACGATCAATGGGGTCTTGGCAGACTGGGTAACTGACGCGGCGCGTTTCGACGTTGGCGATGGCGATTTCTTCCACTCGGGCAAGCTTCCGCCTCCGGGGTATGGAACTGTCGCCGTGTCGCAGGATTGGAACGTCGTTTTGTGAAGGGTGCCGCTCCTCAAAAAACGGCCAGCCATTTGTGGCGAATGCTTAAATCGGCCAGTCAGCGAAAGCACATTTTGCGCTGGCTCCGGTCGCGAAGCCCGAACTACGTATTGGATGCGAAGATCCCTTGGTTGACCTTCGACGCGGTCGATGAGTTGCGGCGCCGGCTGCCCTCTCACGCACTCGTCTTCGAATATGGCAGCGGAGGCTCAACGTTGTTCTGGTTGAAGCAGGGTGCCCACTGCACATCGGTGGAACATGACGAAAAATGGTTTGCGGTTCTCCAAAAGCGACTCGGCGACTGCAAACGACTCGATTATCGGTTGATTCCACCCGATCAGGAAACGGTCGGCCAACGAACGGACCCAGTCGATCCCCAGGCGTATCGTTCGACAGATCCGGCATTTGCAGATCGCACGTTCAAAAACTACGTCCAACAAATCGACGAATTTCCCAATGAGCACTTCGATGTTGTGCTCGTCGACGGACGCGCCCGTCCGTCGTGCCTGATGCACGCTGCCCCGAAGGTAAAACATGGGGGGCTCCTGATCCTCGACAACGCGGAACGAAATGATTACACCGCTCGGACAAGACCCTACTTGCAGGACTTTGTAAGGAAAGAGTTTCCTGGGGCAGGCCCGACCACTCGCAGCATGTGGCGCACAGATATTTACCAGCGGCCATGAGATTTCTCATTCTCAACACGGATTATCCGGAGTTCTTGAGATGGCTTTACACCCAAGATTCGGCGCTTGCTACGCGCTCTTATGAGGAGCAACTGCGTGCGCGTTATAACAGTTTGTTCGGCGTGGCAGACTTCTATTCGAGTAACCTGCGCAAGCTGGGGCATGAGGCTTGGGACATCGATTTCAACAACGAAGCGCTGCAACGCGCTTGGGCAAAGGAACACGGCGTGGTGCTGCCACCCCAACGCCGTTCGCTAAAGTTTTACCTGCGAGGCGGCAAGGTGCCGTGGATCAATTATCGTCCCGATCCTTCATGGATGCATACCGTCCTTGATGCTCAGCTCCGACACTACACACCTGAGGTTGTGGTCAACCAATCGCCGGTTGCTATCCCGCGTCACCTCTTGGATGGCATCAAACCGCGACCGCGCTTGTTGGTTGCTCAAATCGCATCCCCATTTCCCAAAGGTGCGGATTTCAGTCGATACGACCTGATCGTTTCATCGTTGCCAAATTTCGTGGAGCAGTTTCACCACGCGGGACTGAAGGCGGAGTTACACCGACTGGCCTTTGAGCCGGGGATTTTGGGCAAACTTGCGACCGGGGGCCGGTCGATCCCAGCCTCGTTCGTCGGAACGGTTTCCCGCAGTCATCGGACGCGTGTGCAACTGCTGGAACATCTGTGCCGGCGGACGAATCTGATGGTTTGGGGTTGGGGCGAGCGGACGCTGGCGGCCAAATCTCCAATTCGCTCCCGATACCGCGGGTATGCCTGGGGCAGGGAGATGTATCAAGTGCTCAGCGACTCCAAACTCACGGTCAATCATCATATCGATGTCGCGGGCCACTACGCCAACAACCTGCGGCTCTTCGAGGCCACGGGAGTCGGGACATTGCTCATTACCGATTGGAAGCAAAACATTGGCGATTTGTTCGAGCCCGGCAAAGAGGTTGCCACGTATCGCAGCCCTGCTGAATGCGCCGAACTGATCGAATACTATCTGGCCCATGAGGATGAGCGCAAGGCGATCGCGCGGGCCGGACAGGAGCGCACGCTCCGTGAGCACACTTACTCGCAGCGCATGCAGGAATTGAACACGCTGGTGCAGAGATATCTGAAGTGATCAAACAATTGGCAAAAAGGACATTGCCCGCGTCTCTGCAGCGAAGGATCAAGGGCACACTTATGGTCGCCCGCAAGCTTCGACGTACGTGGTACCGGCGATTGATCGCAGATAAGCATCTGCGCAGCATCAAACGCGGAACGCGCGACCGCTGCTGGTGCGGCGGCGAGTTGTTGCCGTTCCAGTGGCACTCCAGTTACGGCATCTGCAAACTGTGCGGCACGTACGTCAATCGACGTCCCCCGCTTCGGGAGGACCTGCAGCGGCTTTACTCGCTGGACTTATACTGGCACCTAAAACAGAAGGTAGACGGCCTGCCCGTGATCGAAAGGCGCACCGCTCATGATCTGGCGGATGGACGCGTTGACTTTTGGCTGACGCTTATCGACCGATACGCTCCTCCCAAGGGGCGCATCATCGAGATCGGCTGTGCGCACGGCGTCTTATTGCAAAGACTGCAACAGCGTGGCTACGACTGTATCGGCGTGGAGATTGACCCGCGGTTGGCCGATTGGACGCGGGAGCAAACCGGTCTGGACGTTCGCGCCGGAGTATTCCCGGGAATTGATCTACCTTCGTGCAACTTGTTTCTTGCAATGGACGTGTTGGAGCACAGTCACGATCCCCAAGCTTTCTTGAGAGGGGCCTCCAGCCTCTTGAATTCGGGCGGCATCGCCATCCTTCAGACGACCGTGGATCGCTATGGCGAACAACCGCCGTTTGGGATAAAATTCGACTATGCCTTCGATGACTTGGAGCATTTATTCATCTTTACGGACCAGGCCCTGCTGGAACTCGGTCGCCGCTGCGGGTTTGCAGTCATTAATTCATCAGAGCGCCTCTGGACAATGGGCGAGATCTGCGTGTATCGCAAAGACTGAGACTGCGTATTTCTTTGAAAGAGGAAAGCGATGAGCATTGACCGTCAAGACACGCGGATGTGTGCATTGTGTCGAAGTGGCCTCTTGGCCGCTTGGGAAACTAGGTTGTCGTGTCTTGCTGAAGACCGGACTCGCCCTCTCTGGAGATCCATTTAATCGATTGGCCACCGGGCATACGAAAGATGGTTCTGGACAAACAGCTAAAAATCGCGATCGACGCTCCCATCACATTCGCCAAAGCCGGTGGCGTCGGCCAGGCAATTTTGGGATTGATCCATGCCTTGGGCCAATTGGACGACGGAGACGAGTCTTATACCATCATCGTGGAGTCAGGTGAGACAAAGGATTGGCTCAGACCGTTCGCTGGGCCCAATCAGGAATTTGTCATCAAACCTCACTCCGCGACGCGCCGATTGCGCACGTTGGCGAAGCGTGGGTTTGGACCGGTTTTGCCGGTGGTGCGCCGTCTGCGCCATCCAACCACACCACCAATATCCGATGGGTTCTACGAGAGCCTTGCGTGTCATGTGTTGCACTTCCCCCATCAGAAATTTGTCCACACCCAAATGCCGACAATTTACAACCCTCACGATTTGCTTCATGTCCACTACCCACAGTTCCTTTCGAAGAACGACATCGCCTGGAGAGAGACGGTTTATGCGGACGCTTGTCGCTCCGCCCAAACTGTCGTCGTGGCCTCGCAATGGGTCAAAGATGACTGTGTCCAGCACTTCCGACTCGATCCCCGCCAAGTGCAGGTGATCCCGTGGGGGGCACCCACACAAGCTTACCCAAAACCTACCGATGCGGCCATGCGTTCCGCAGCCATGCAGTATCACCTTCCGCAACCATTTGCGCTGTATCCCGCAATGACCTGGCCACACAAGAATCACCTCAAGTTGCTCGAAGCGCTGGCCTGTCTTCGCAATCGACGTGGGCTGACCGTGCGGCTCGTTTGCACCGGCACAGTCTACGAACCGTTCTGGCCAAAAATCAAATCTCGCCTCAGAAAACTCAACCTCTCGCCGCAGGTGACATTCTTGGGGTTTGTGCCGGAGGAAGATTTGCGGGCAGTCTACCATCTGGCTCAGTTCCTCGTCGTTCCCACATTGTTCGAGTCGGATAGCTTCCCCATTTACGAAGCCTGGCTGGAGGACGTCCCAGTCGCCTGCTCGGACGTGACTTCGCTTCCGGACCAAGTGGGCGATGCGGCACTGCTATTCAACCCTGATGAAGTTTCCTCCATCGCGGATGCCGTGCACAAGATTGCCACGCAAGAGCAACTGCGGGGGGAGTTACGTGAGCGTGGTCGCAAGCGACTCAAGGGTTTCGACTGGCAGCGAACTGCCAAAGCTTATCGTGCCGTGTATCGCCGGGCGGCGGGTTATACTCTCACCGAAGAAGATCATTGGCTGCTCAACTGGGATTGGATGCGACAACCCAGCGAACACGCTGAGGCACAAAACCGATGAGCAAACGCTTGATCCCTGTCGCTGCGCCCGTGTTGGCGGGCAACGAAAAAGTCTATGTGACGGATTGCCTGGATTCATCGTGGATCTCTTCAGTCGGAAAATATGTGGACAAATTCGAATCCGCACTGGCCCGGTTCTGCAAAGCCAAACATGCCATCTCCTGTTGCAACGGGACAGCAGCGTTACATTTGATCCTGATGGCGCTGGGCGTCGAACCGGGGGATGAAGTCATTGTTCCCACCCTCACCTTTGTCGCAACCGCCAATGCCGTGGCCTACTGCGGAGCACGTCCTGTGTTTGTGGATTCGGAGTCTCAGTCGTGGAACATCGATCCCACGTTGATCGAACAGAAGATCACTCCGGCCACCAAGGGAATCATCCCCGTGCATTTGTTCGGGCAACCTGCGGACATGGATTCAATCCTTGCTCTCGCGGGTCGTTGCGGCTTGTTTGTCGTGGAAGACGCCGCCGAGGCTCACGGCGCCCAATACAAGGGACGCATGGTGGGCTCGATCGGGGTCGGCGCAACTTTCAGTTTTTACGGGAACAAGATCTTCACTACCGGCGAGGGCGGTGCCGTTGTGACCTCGGATGATCGCCTGGCCGGCCGCGTGCGCTTCCTTAAGGATCAGGCGATGGATCCCACTCGACGCTACTGGTTTCCGAGCATCGGCTACAATTATCGCATGACGAATATCGAAGCGGCCATTGGTCTGGCACAGCTAGAGCAGGCGGATTGGCACACGAAACGGCGACTTGAAGTAGCCGCTTGGTATCGTGAGCAACTGAGGGGGACGCCGGGTGTTACCTGGCAAACCGAGCAGCCGGAATCGAAGCACGCGTTCTGGATGTTCACCATAATGCTCGATGAGACCATTTCGCTGAGCCGTGACGAAGTGATGTTGCGGTTGCTGGCGAACGGTATTGAGACCCGTCCCGTTTTTCATCCCGTCCACACCCTGCCTCCTTATCGCAAAGCCACAACCGAGTCCTGCCTTCCTGTCGCCGAACAAATCGCGCGACGTGGGATCAGTCTGCCAACTTGGGCGGGCTTGACACAAGAAGATGTACTCTACGTCACGGAATGTCTGAAGAGCATCTTGAAGAGCACCCGATAACCTTTGCATCAATTTCGACCACGGAGAAGCCGACGCCCATGAGCCATCTGCCTCAACCTCGCTCCGGTGAGGTGCGCTCGCCTTCGACATCGACGGGTTCCCCACTGACTGCCGGGGTGCAACCAAGAATCACCGTTGTCACGCCATCCTTTAATCAAGGAAGATTCTTGGAGGAAACAATCCGCTCCGTGCTCGAGCAGGGTTATCCGAATCTTGAGTACATGGTCATCGACGGCGGGAGCATGGACAACAGTGTGGACATCATCCGCCAGTACAAGGATCGACTGGCGTATTGGACAAGTGAGCCAGATCGTGGCCAGTCCGAGGCCATCAACAAAGGCTGGCGACGCGCGACGGGCGACATTCTCGCTTACATCAACTCCGACGACACCTACACCCCAAACGCGTTTCGTCTCGTTGCAGAAGCATTCAAGCGCGAACCTGAACTTGGCTTGGTGTACGGTCGCTGTCTCGTCATCGATGAACGCGGCACGGTATTGTGGGAACGTCGCGTTCGCGCCGCCAGTCTGGCCGAAGTCTTGCGCTGGTCGCCGTCCATCCCGCAACCAACCATGTTCATCCGTCGCCCGGCGCTCGAGGCCGTTGGATTTCTGAATCCTGAACTGCATTACACCATGGATTACGACTTATCGATACGCGTCGGCCTCAAATACAAAATACAATTCATCCCACAGGTGCTGGCCAACATGCGCGATCATCCGGCGGCCAAAACTGCCATCGCTCCGCTGAAGCACGTGGACGAAGGAATCGCCGTTGCCACGGCATTCTTTACCCAACCGCTGCCGACGGAAATTGCGGCGCTGAAAAATCAAACGCTGGCCACCCTCTACTTGCGCAAAGCACGCGTTCTCTGCCGTAACGGTGAAACCAGACCGGCGCGCCTGCTTGTCCGCCAAGCGTTGAGCTCTTGTCGGGACGCTTCGACTCTGCGGAAGTCTGTCGCGGTTATCTCGCTGAGCTTACTGGGAAGACCGGCGATCGCTTTCCTTCGCAAAATTAAGCGCGCGCTCCTGAAGCTTTCCACGCCGCAGCGGCCAACACGCACACCAACGGCATGACCGGCAGACTGAACCGCAGATCGGCGTAGCTCAAGGCATGAACAAACATCACGTACAGGATCAATGTGCCCATGATCATTACCTCTACGTTCCAAGTCCACCGTCGCCACAAGCCGACACCCAAGAGAACCAAGTAGGCGGCCTGAATCAAAAAGGCGAACACTTGTTCCCGACGCGCGGCGCTTTGAAACCAGAACCGGCCGCACTTGCGCAGGAAGATCTCGAATGCCCTACCGGGATGCGCCGCCATTTCTTGAAAGGCCGCTCTGTAAAACGCGCGGTCCAACTCGACGACGGAAGCGCCAGCATGACGATCCTTAATTTCCTCAACCGCTGCCATCCACCGGACTTTCCCCGGTCCTTCCCATAACCCCAGAGTCGGCTGATAATTGCCAATAAACGTGGTTACGCCGCCCCGCTCCGTTGCCACCGGCAGAAACTCGCCGCTCGTAATCCGATAATTGCGCAACGTCCACGGCACCACCATCAGCGCCGTCGCCAAAACCAAAGCCCCCAAGCGCACCAGGGAAATGCGATGCAGATAGACAAAAGCCAGAATGATGAGCGGCCACGCGAGGAAAGTCGGCTTGCAGAGATTCACAAATCCCAGCAGTCCCCCGGCGATCAGCCACTGCCAAATGTTTCCCTGCCGTAACGCCAGCACTTGGACGCAAAGATAGCTCGCCAGCAGAAAGGCCAGTACGATCTCTTTGTTGATGAACGCCACGCGCCAGATCGCGAATGGATACACGGCCCAAAGCCAGGCCGCGAACAAAGCGCCTGTCCGGCCGCGACGTCCGGAAATCGTTAGCGCCAGCCACCACACCAGCCAGCAGGTTGCAGTATCCAGCAGGGCTTGAAACAATTTGACCGCCGTAAACGATCCGGCGGCGACCACCAGCACCGGGTAGACCGGCCCGCGCGTCACGTCGGTATAATGCCCTTCACGAATTGTCTCCGAGATCGCTCCGTAGCCGTCGCCATCTTCACGCAAGTTCCATTGTCGCTGCAATCGAGGAAAGCCGATGAAAACGAACGTCAGCCGCAGGGCCAGCGCCACGAGCAGGCAAATGAGTAGACTTTTGTTTATCACCCTGAGGGCAACGAAGGGTTTCGCTTGCGACAGAGATCTTTCGCTTCGCTCAGAATGACAAGCACCGCGGACGTACCTCGCCCGGCTCCGTCGTTTCTCGCAGCGCGGCAGAGCGAAGGCTGGTGGGCGTGACAGGACTCGAACCTGTGACCTCTCGGGTGTGATCCGAACGTTCTAGCCAACTGAACTACACGCCCTCCGCCGGAAATCCACCGCCCCGCAGACTACCAGTCATCCCAGTACTTTTCAAGCGTCGCAAACCCAACCTTCACTTCTCCTTCTGCAATTGAGCGCGAATATCGGATAGGATTTGATAATACCGCCAAGCGGCAGGAGCATCCGGCTCTTGGTGGTGGTCAGGCTTCAAAATGAGATCGCCGGTCGCCAACAAGACTCTTTTGACTTCTGGATTCTGGCGGACCTTCTCCCGAGTGGCCTCCACGATAAGCTGGTAATGTTGACCCGGAACCTTTGGCTTGTACTCCATTCTCCTGCCTTCGAATGTCACCCAGTCGACTCCCATCTTTTCCATGTTCTCGCTGGCCAGCGTGCCGGCTTGCTTGGCCTCGAACCCGCTCATCTGCGCCACCTGTTCCCGCGTGTAACGCCACTTGATTCCGGGAAACTGTGCGCGTGGATCGTCGGGGCCTTCCGGGTATTTCATCATCTGCCAAAATCCTTCCAAACTCGCGTACCGCTTGCCGCGAAACGTAAACGAAGTTGGAGCAAAATTGGATAACAAGCCCAACTCGTTTCGCTTGGAAAGGATTACTTCACCGGGGCCGGCGTCCTGAGGAAGAATTTCCCACGAAGCCGCTTCCTGCCGCGGTACTGGCTTCCACCAATGTGACGGATACCGGGAATCGCGCTCAACTCCGGTAGCGGCCCCGTTTGGATTGGCGGCCATCAGCACGATGGCAAACGCGACTCTTGTCGATCGCTGCATACCCTTTGCGGCGTAGCCTAATCAGCGGGACGGGTGCTTTCAAGTCTTGAGGTCGCCGGGCGCGTCACGCTAACCTGTGTCGCAATGGATCGAGATTCCAAAGCAACGACGGCACGGCCTTTGTGGCTACTTGCCGCGTCGGTGATGACAATCGTCGTGCTCGTTGGATTCTGGTTTTTGCTGGGGTATCGCTATTCGCCGGAGAATTATCTGGCGAAACCCAACCCACCCTATGTGGTCGAGCTGACGTGGTTCGGTGCAGCATTGGTGGCAGCCGCCTGCGGGTTGATTGTCTTGCCGCGCCGGCGCGATTGTTGGATTCAAGTGGTGCACGCCGGTTGGCCGATGACCGCCAGTTGCCTCTGGGTTCTGACAAAGGTTCTCTTCCACGCGCCGTTGCGCACCTACGATATGATGCTGTTTGCCGTCGCCTGCGGCTGGACGACGCTGTTGTGGCTGCGTGAGAGAGATTGGAAGATCGACCGGTTTCCTGCTCCGATACTGTTCCCTGCCGTATGGAGCGCCATCGCGCTGTTGGCGCTATACCAGTTCGGGCAACAAGTGGGCTACTGGAATGACCTCGCGCTGGGGTATGCGGACTGCGGCGAGAACGCGCGACTGATGTTCAATACCATTACAAATCCGCACGCGCTGTTTCTGCGTGTGAATCCCAATAAGCCACTCTTTTACGATCACTTCTGCCCCGGGATTTTGCCTTTCACACCGCTCTGGCTGCTGTGGCCCAGTTTGAAGCTGACCATGGTCCTCGAAATCGTTGTCGTTTTTGGAGTGGCCGTACCGCTATATTACATCGGTCAACGCGTCTTCCGGAACCAGGCGGCGGCGCTATTCCTTGTGCTCGCCTGGATTGTTTATCCATCAGCGTCACAATTCATTTACAGCGCTTCTTACGGGTTCCGTTGGGGAAACGTGTGTCTTCTGCTTTATTTTATCGCCCTGGCTTCGTGGTTGAGTGATCACCCGCGCTGGGCCTTGGCAATGGCGATCTGGGCCATGCTGATCAAAGAAGAGGCGGCGATCATCGTCGGCATGTTCGGCGTGTACTTGGCATTGTTCGAGCATCGACGCTTGGCCGGGATCGTCCTCGCCGTATTTGCATTCGGCTACTTCTTTCTGGCGACTTCGGTTCTTATCCCTGTCATTAGCGGTGAATCCTACGCGATGACCCGCTTCTTTTACAACTTGGGGCATACAGAGTGGGAGATTGTGTGGTCGCCGATCACCAAACCCGCAGTCTTTTGGGGCGATTTATTCGAATCCTCGTCGTTCTATTTTGCAGCAGCGCTCGTCGGTCCACTTCTGTTTTTGCCACTGCGTAAACCTTCGATTTTGTTCATCGGCGCATTGACCTTCCTGTTCTGTTGCCTGAACCCGATGATGAAGAGTATTGCGACGTGGTATCAAGCGACAGTACTGCCCGTCGTGTTCTTTGCCCTGGTTCGCGCCGTTCGAGACTGGGCCCCCCAACGCCGCAACCATGCATTGATGAGCGTGGTGATCGCCGGGGGGGTCTTTTCGATTTTTCTCGGAGCACAGCCGTGGAGTAAAGCCACCTTGACGATCCACCGTTCCCCCGGACGACTACAGCTCGTCCGTCGATTCGGCGAGCATATCGACCCGCACGGCACACTGTTTGCCACGCAACGCGTTGCCGCTCATTTCATCACGCAGCGTTATGTTTATCTGGATCCACCCGTGCCAGAAAGTGCTGACTACAGCCTGATCGATCTGCGCGACTCGTGGCGCGGCGGTACCGGTGAGCTGGAATGGTTGGACAAGTACCGCCAACTCCAGAAGGAAATCGAAGCCAATCCCCGCCTCCACTTGGTCGCCGTCGACGACGGTTTACTGCTGTACTCCCGATCCGGGTCACCTTTGAACCGGCAAAAGCTCGTCGAACGTGAAACCATGCCTCCATCGAGCACCAAAGGGCAATTCGATCTCGGGGGCGGCGTCAGCATTGCAGGCTTCACAGCCACCCCATTACCGCGCCGTGCCCTGGCGAACATGGATCGAGTGCGTATCACCACCTATTCGGACATTGCAGCAAAGACCAACCTCGATCTCGCCGTGCGCTGCATCGTCCGCATCGGGACACAACCCGATCAAATGAATAGTTTCGCGTCCGAATTCCAACCGCTCGGGCAGGGCGTCTGGCCGATCTCGCAATGGAAGACCAACCGTTATTACGCCGACGACTTCATCGTCATTCTTCCATCAGGGCTGGTGGGATCAATTTCCGACATCAGTTTCACAGCAAAGTCACTTTCGCCGTAGCTCTCAGGCCTTATGCAAAATTGTGTCGCCTGTTTTGGAGAGCAGATCCGGATAATCCAGCGTGTAGTGCAGTCCCCGCGATTCCTTGCGCAACAGGGCGCTCTCGACAATCAATTCGGCCACCAAAGCCAGGTTGCGCAATTCGATCAGGTCGGGCGTAACCTTGTAGTCCCAATAAAACTGATTGATCTCGCGCTGCAAATTCTGGATTCGGGCCCGCGCGCGCAGCAATCGTTTGTCCGTGCGCACAATGCCCACGTAATCCCACATGCAACGGCGGATCTCGTCCCAGTTGTGAGTGACGACCACCAATTCGTCCGGATCGTGAGCGTCGCCGCTTTGCCAGGCGGGAAGAACCGGGAGGTTGGATTTGAGATTTGAAATCTTCCGCATGGCCAATTCCGCGGCCCGATGCGCGACCACCAGCGCTTCCAACAACGAATTGCTGGCCAGCCGATTCGCACCGTGCAACCCGGTACATCCCACCTCTCCCGCCGCCAACAAACCCGGCAAATCGGTCTCGCCATCCACATTCGTCATCACACCGCCGCATTGATAGTGTGCCGCCGGCACCACCGGCAGCGGCTCCTTGGTCATATCGTGCCCGTATTCGAGACATTTCGCGTAGATATTCGGGAAACGCTTCTTAACAAACTCAGGATCTTTATGGGTGATATCAAGCCAAACGCAATCCGCACCGGTTTTCTTCATCTCGCTATCAATCGCGCGCGCCACAATGTCGCGCGGAGCGAGATCGGCCAGTTTGTGATAGCGCTTCATGAACGCTTCGCCGTCCGTGCCACGCAGCACCGCGCCTTCGCCGCGGACCGCTTCGCTGATGAGAAACGATTTTGCCTTGGGATCGTAAAGGCAGGTGGGATGAAATTGAATGAATTCCATATTGGCGACGCCCGCGCCGGCCCGATACGCCATCGCCACACCGTCTCCGCTGGCGATATCCGGATTGCTCGTGTAGAGATACACTTTGCCGGACCCGCCGGTGGCCAACAACGTGATCTTCGCCGCAAACGCCTCAACCACGCTCCGCTTTTCGTCCAGTGCGTAACATCCCAGGCATCGATTCGCGTCGCGCGTTCCCAACTTTTGCGTGGTGATGAAATCAATCGCCAGAAAATCTTCCAAGACCGTGACGTCTTTGTGCTTCGCCACTTGCGCCAACAACGCCCGCTCGATCTCGCGTCCGGTGATATCGCCGGCGTGCAACACGCGCCGTTTGCTGTGACCGCCTTCCCGCCCGAGGTCGAACTGGCCACGGGCATTCTCCATTTCCGTGAACTTCACGCCGAAGTCGATCAACTCCCGCACCAGTGCCGGGCCTTCACTGACGATGGTGCGCACAACTTCTTCTTTGCAGAGTCCAGCGCCGGCTTCGAGGGTGTCGCGCACGTGCAACTCGAACGAATCATCCTTGGACATGACCGCCGCGATGCCGCCCTGCGCATAATTCGTGTTGCTTTCCGCACGATGTTTCTTGGTGATCAGCGCCACCGAGCCGACCTGGGCCACCTTGAGGGCAAATGTCAGACCCGCGATACCGCTGCCGATAATGAGAAAATCGTAATTGTGTTGCTCGCCCATACCACCCGCATCTTACGAAATACTCACGCCAACGTCCAGTGGTGGCGCTACTGCTTCGATTTACTTCCAAACAAGAACATCTGGGGTGGCTCCCGAACTTCCGGCTTCTGGCTCTTGGCTCCTGATTTCCTCTTCGTCTTGGCCAGCTTCGGTTGTCCTTCTGCTGACAACTCCGCTTCCTCGAGGTTGGCCAATACCTCCTTGGCGCGAGTGACAACTGCCTTCGGCAGGCCGGCCAAGCGCGCGACCTGAATGCCGTAGCTTTTGTCGGTGCCACCGGGGAGTATTTTGTGGAGGAAAATCACCTGCTCATGCCATTCACGAACGGCGACGTTGTAATTCTTCACGCGCGGCAACGTCGCAGCCAACTCCGTCAGTTCGTGGTAATGCGTCGCAAACAACGTCCTCGCGCCAACTGCAGTGTGCAGATGTTCGGCCACCGCCCACGCGATGCTCAAGCCGTCGAACGTACTCGTGCCGCGCCCGATTTCATCCAGCACGATGAGACTTTTGGGCGTCGCGTTGTTCAGGATGTTTGCGGTCTCATTCATCTCGACCATGAACGTGCTTTGGCCCCGCGCTAAATCATCGTTGGCGCCGACGCGCGTGAAAATCCTGTCGACCAGCCCAACCGTAGCCCTGGCTGCCGGGATGTGCGAACCGACCTGGGCCATCAACACCAACAATGCCACCTGTCGGATGTAGGTGCTCTTGCCGGCCATGTTCGGACCGGTGATGATCAGAATCTGGTTGCCGACATTGTCGAGCAACGTGTCGTTGGGCACGAAGCGCTCTTCGATGAGCGTCTGTTCCAACACCGGATGTCGGCCGTCCACGATCTCAATCCCCTCACCGTCGTTTACGGTCGGGCAGCAATAATTCTGATGTCGCGCCAACTCCGCAAAACCGGCGAGTACATCCAGCGCTGCGATCGCAGTTGCCGACCGCTGAATTTCCAGAGAATTCTCCGCCACCTTGGCCCGCACCTGCTGGAACAGTTCGTACTCCAGCGCGTTGGCGCGCTCCTCGGCGCCCATGATTTTATGCTCCATCTCCTTCAGCTCCGGCGTATAAAAGCGTTCGCCGCCGGCAATGGTTTGTTTGCGGATGTAATCGCTGGGCACCTTGTCGAGGTTCGATTTGGTGACCTCGATGTAATAACCAAAAACTGAATTGAACCGAACCTTGAGCGACGTGATGCCGGTGCGTTCGATCTCTCGCTGCTGTAATGCGGCGATCCAGCTCTTGCCATCTGTCGAGGCGCGGCGGAGTTCATCGAGTTCGGCATTAAACCCAGATTTGATCAGGCCGCCTTCCTTCAACGCCAGCGGTGGGGCCTCCGCGATGGCGCGAGCGATCAGGTCCACGAGGTCCGGAAGTTCCGCGATTTGGGAGGTTAGCGAATCCAACAGATTTGTGGGAGTACCCTTCTGGGTGCGACCCGATTCAGAAAATCGCGCCTGAAAAGGCGCTCCCACAATCGGATTCAAAACTGTTTTCAGCTTCGGCAATGCCGCCAACGATTCTTTCAGGGCGACGAGATCGCGGGCGTTGCCGGTGCCGACGCTGAGGCGGGCCAACGTCCGTTCCATATCGCGCACCCCGCCAAGCTGCTCGCGAAAGTCAGCCAGCATGGGGGCATTTTCCACCAAGGCTCCGATCGCCTTCTGGCGTTCCACAATCTGCTCCACCTTCTTCAACGGATGCGTCAACCACTCCCGCAGCAGACGCGCACCCATCGGCGTAATCGTGCGATCCATGCAGCCCAGCAACGTGTGCTTCCGATCGAGCCGGGGCGACTCCACCAATTCGAGGTTCCGTTGCGTCACCGCATCCAAAATCATGAAATCGCTTACGCTGTAAACCGTGAGCCGATGAATGTGCGACGTGTTGCGTCGCAAGGATTGCTGCAGGTAATGCAGCGCGGCACCAGCGGCGCCGATCCCAACGGTCAACTCTGCCGCCCCAAACCCGTCGAGGGATTGCGTCTTGAAATGGTCGCGCAAAGTGAAAAAGGCCGTTTCCCGCTCGAACGTCCAACCGTCGTGCGGAGTGAGCGCCTGAGTGCCGACCTGCGCAAATTGCTCCTGAGTTTCAGCAGGAACGATAATCTCAGCGGGATGGACGCGTGCGAGTTCGTTTTGGAGTTGCTCCATCGACGATAGTTCCGTGACCTTGAAATCGCCCGTCGTGAGGTCGATCAGTGCCAGTCCGAACTTCGTGTTCTCGCCACAAACCGAGGCAAGGAAATTGTTCCGTTCGGCTTGCAGCAGGCGCGAATCGAAGTGCGTGCCAGGACTGAGGATTTGCGTCACATCCCGGTTGACGAGTTTGCCGGGCTGGGCTTCTTCGAGTTGGTCGCACAGGGCGACCTTGCGGCCGGCACGCAGTATTTTGCCGATGTAACTTTCGGCGGCGTGATGCGGAATGCCACACATCGGAACGCTGTTGCGATGCGTGAGCGCGAGGTTGAGAAGTTGGGAACCGATTTTGGCGTCGTCGAAAAACATCTCGTAGAAATCGCCCAGGCGGAACAACAGGAGCGCATCCGGCGGGATTTGGTGTTTTACCCGGCGATACTGCTGCATCATCGGCGTCAAGCCGTCGCTGCTGGACTGGGATTTCGCTCTCGCCATCGCGGGAAGGATTATAGCGGCGGCCGGGAAACGGTCACGTCCTAAAACACGTTGGCCGATCCCGAAGGAAGCCAGTTTCGGAATCGGCCCCGCGTTATTTCTCCAACCGCCGCTGGTTCGCTGGTGCGTCGAACGCTCAACGCTCGCTGCTCAGTGCGATTGCGTTTTTCCGTGCGTCAACCGCAGATCGTTCCGCAGCAGCGTCACGGCGGGTTCCTCCTTGCGCCATTGTCGAGCATCCCCCAGCCCGACGAATGATGATTAAGCAACAGGCTTGCCAAGGTGGGAACCAAGTGAAAACTCGTCTAAAGCGGCGCCAAATCAGTCCTGGCGGCCGCACGCCGGACAAGATTGTTCGCGGTAGCACCTACGAAATGGAACAGCCCCGCACAGAATTGTGGGCCGGGCCGGTTCAGCGCTGGAAAAGGTCGCTCACCGCGTTTCGCAATTCCAGTATCTCGAATGGCTTTTCGATGAGATGATTGCCGGTGCGACAAATGAAATCGCTAAAACCGGCCTTGCGCGAGGCCTGTCCGGTGACGAACAGAAAGCGGTCGGCAAGATACGGAAATTGCCGGATGACTTCGCGGTACAGCGCTTCGCCGTCCATGCGCGGCATCATCAGATCACAGAGAATTGCCTGGTAATCCCTGGCGTGCAGAAGCTCCATGGCTTCCATGCCATTGGGGGCCACATCGACTTCGCAATTCTCATAGACCAATACTTCGCGCAACAATTCCGCCAGATCGTGATCGTCGTCCACCACCAGAACCCGGTGCATCACCTTTTTCGAGGATTCGGCAACTGTCATACCCATGATATCAGCGACAGTCGTGCCAATCCCAAGAGTTGTTGGTCGTGGCTGTCTGACGTCAATACAAGGAAAATACTGGCCTTTGGGGCGGCATGCTTCTGCGGCATTTATTGACAACCGCGCTGTTCCCGTTATATTTCGGGTTCAAATCCACAGCGCAGTGGCAAGAGCCCAAGGGATCAGGGTGGCTAAGACATCACGAGGTTGTTTCTTAATGGTTGTGTTCGCCGGCTTTCTCATCGCGCCGGCCCGCACGACTCCAGCGGCCACTACATTTGGTTGGGCCGTCGTCGGAGGCTATTACGGTGCCGCCTCAGGGAGTTGGAACACATCCACGAATTGGGACCCGACCGGTCCCGCCAATGGCGTCGATAATGCGGCGGATTTTAGTCAGGTCTTCTTTGAGAACCCCTCCACCGTTACCTTGGACGGCTCGTTTACGATCGGAAGCCTGCATTTCGGGGATACCAAAGGCGCCGGTCATGCCTGGTTCCTCGAAACCGGCAGTGGCGGCCAGTTGACTCTCAGCACCTCTTCCGGCACGCCCGGCATCAACGTAGACAATCAACAAACGGTGACGATCGATACAGTCCTGGCTGGTGCCGGCTTCACCAAAATGGGATCGGGGACGTTGATACTGGGCGGCAACTCGGGCAATACCTTCAGCGGAGACACAACCGTAGCCGGCGGAACGTTGGTCCTGAACAAATCCTCCGGACTGGCTCTCGGCGGCAATCTCATATTGACCGGCAATGGCGCCGCGGGAACTGTCGTTAGCGACGTCATCCAGTCAAATGACAATCAGCTTGCCAGTAACGTGGTCGTGACGATCAATTCAACGATTGGGTGTTATGCGGCTTGGGAGCTACGGGGTTTTAGCCAGACCCTCGCCGGCCTGGTGGATAACGGACAAGGGCAAATCGAGATTTCCGATTTGGGCAGCGAGTCTTCCGGCAATTCAACGCTGACCCTGAATGGTAGCGGCACATACACGTACTCGGGCCGGCTGCGGGAACACAACGATCTGACTCCCGGCGGCATACTCAATTTGGTGAAGAATGGCACCGGCACCCAGACGCTCAACGGTCAACATATTCAATACGCTGGCTCCACGACCGTGAATCAGGGCCGGCTGATACTCGGGAATGCGGTGAATTTCGGCAGCGTGACGACGAACAATGCAATCATTGAGTTGACGACCAGCGGCAGTTTCTGCTTTCAAGGCGCTCCGCCGACATTTTGCGGCACGGGCACGGTGGTCAAGACTGGCCCCGATACTCTGTATTTCGGATACATTTATCAGCCCGGCGATGGCGGGGTGAATTTCAGCATGGGAACGAATGGCTTGATCGATATCCAAGCCGGCACGCTCCAGAACATCAACGGCAGTGGCAATTGGACCAACAACCTCGCTTCGCTGAATATCGCCAGCGGCGCGCTCCTCCAGATGAGCGGAAATTGCGTTTGGGTTGATGCTCTGACAGGTTTGGGCACGGTCGATCAATCCGGAACTCCGCATCCGCAAACGCTCACGATCGGCGTTGCGGGCAGCAGCGGCGTCTTCTCGGGTCTTATCGAGAATACCGGTAGCCCGCTGACCTTGGTGAAGACGGGGACGGGCACGGAAACACTCAGCGGGGCGAACACGTACAGTGGCGGGACCATCGTCAGCAATGGAACCCTGCTGGTCGATAATGCCTCCGGCAGCGGCACCGGCGCGGGTGCAGTCACGGTGGTTGGCGGTGGAACCTTGGGAGGTAGCGGCACTATTGCCGGCTCGGTCGGTCTCGGTCCGTCGGCAACATTGAGCCCGGGTGATCCGGTCGGAACCTTGACGGTTAACAATAATCTGACATTGGACAATAACTCGGTGTTGCGGTTCGCGCTGGGAAGCAGCAGCGCCCGAGTCGCGGTGAGCGGCTCGCTCACTCTGGCCGGCACTCTGAACGTAACCGACGCCGGCGGCTTCGGTTCGCGCACTTATGTCTTGATCACGTACGGAGGAGCCTTGGTAAACCATGGACTGACCATTGGGACGACACCGAATCCGAGTCTGACCTACCAGATCGACACCAATACGACCGGGCAAGTAAAGCTGAATGTCACGGGTGGACCTCCCACGGATCCGTACACTTTATGGCAACAACAATACTTTCAGTGCACAGCCTGTCCGCAGGCGAACGGTGACGCCGATCCGTTGGGCAAAGGGATGAGCAACACGAACCAATTCCTCGCCGGCCTCGATCCCACCAACAGTGCTTCACTGTTCCGAATCAGTTCGGTGACGACCTCCGATGACGATATCACGGTGACATGGCAAACTGCCGGAGGCAGAACCAACGTCCTGCAGCGAGCAGACATCCAGTTGGACGGGGGCTACACAGACAGCTTCCACGATATTGCTTCGGTGATCATCCCCGGTTCAGGCGACGCGATGACCAACTACTTGGACACCGGTGGCGCCACAAACTCTCCATCCGGTTATTATCGCGTTCGCTTGGGTCCGTAGTCTGGAAGCGTACCAACCAAGTCGGTCCAAACGGCCACGCTGCAACGCAAACGCAGTCGGTGCCTATGGCACCAACCGGATTCGGTAATACCGGGTCGGCTGATTGGTGGCTGCGCCTGAATCGACGCAGTTGGTGGTCACCTCCCCAACACCTGAGACGACGATCGGGGCACCCAGGTCGGTGAAATCGAGGGTGTAATCTCCGTCTGCCGACTGCAAGGCGTTCGTCTTCCCGCCGACTGTCCTCCATACGACACGAATGTCGTTGTCCTCTTGCGTCACGGAAATAATCCGAAAGGCGGAGGCCGCGTTGGTTGGATCGGTGCCGGCCAAAGATTCAGCCAGATTGTTCTGGCCGTCTCCGTCCGGGTCAGCCATGGCCGCCGCTTGGGGGCAGTTCGTGCAGCCGAAGTACGAAAGCTGCCACGTCTCGAATGGCGTGAGAGGCGGCACAGGTGCGTTGAGCGCGCTGCTGTAGAGTTCTTGGATTTGCGTCGGCGTCAACGAGCGGTTGAAGACGGCGACTTCATCGATCACGCCCCGGAACAGGCGGGAGCCGGATGATGGATCGTAACCAACGAGCAGCGATGCGTCAAAGGCCTGATTTGGAGCATTGTTGGTGTCGATATGCAAATTCAGAACGCCACCGGTTCCGAGATAGGTTGTGCCGTTTGTCGGCGTTACCACCAGGGCCACGAACGACCATTGGCCGGTCGGCGCGGACAAGCCGCTGCTCTGATCCCAACGCGAGTTGTTCCATGTGTAGCGGAGTTCGTTGGCGATCGATCCCGGCCCAAAGTTCAATCCTGCGCAGGTGGTTCCGCCACGACAGAACGCGATTCCAGCCCAGGCCGCTTGATTCCCCGTCGGATTGATCCAACCTGTGATGGTCACCGTGTTCGTATTGAGATTCAGGGCGGGCATGGTCAGATAAGAACCCGTGATGTAATTAAACTGCATCGCCGTGTTGTTGGTCTCGAAACCCAGGAGGGACGGGCTTTGCGGCCCACTGACGCCGGGCGTGACACTCGTACTGATCGTGCCGTTGTGGAAGCCAAGAAAGTCGACGGCGACAGTTGCGCCGTTGGTTTCATTTAGTCGCCAATAGGCCACCGGGCTGGCGGCGGTGACCGCCTGCGAATAGCCGCCCCACAACGGCGGCGGGTTGGTCACGACGATGCAATCGATCCGGGTATTGGTGCTTACGCCTGCCGGACCACTCGCTATCAAGTTTACTGAATACGTGCCCGCTGCGTAGGTATGCGGCACAGTTGTCGCCAGGGTGTTGCTGGTCGTTGTGTCGCCAAAACTCCAAAGACAATTGGTGATGGTGCCCAGGGAGGTATTGAGGAAGGTCACTGTTAACGGTGCGACGCCGTTGGTCGGGTTGGCAGTGAAACTGGCGACCGGCGGAATAACCCCGGAGCCGGTGACCATGTTGGTGGACTCGCCGCCGTTGGCGGTGGCAAACACCACGTTATCGGTGAAGTCGCCCGCCGTCACGGGCGCAAACTGCACCACCACGTTGGTCGTCTCGAATCCGGGAACGCTGAACGTGGCGCCTGAGACAATCGTGTAGGGGCCGCTGACCGTGGCGACACCGTTGGTAATCGTGATGCCACCGGTATTGTTGACCGTGAACGTGGCCTGAGCCGTTGCGCCCGTCGCCACTGTGCCAAAGTCCCAACCGGCGGGCACGACGAGGATGCTGCCCTGAGCGAGGCCGGTGCCAGTGACCCGGTTGGTCGAGCCGCCGCCGTCACTAGCAAAGATCACCTGGCCGGTAAAGATACCGCCCGCGCTGGGGTTAAACGCAACGGTCACGGTGCTGGTCTGGCCGGGCAACACCTCGTACGAACTGCCGGCGACAACGCTGAATGGGGCGGCCGCGCCGGCTGTGCCACTCAAGTTCTGCGCGCCCGCGTTGATCACAGAAAAATCCCGGTTGCTGGTGTCACCTACCATGATGCTGCCGTAGTCGAGACTATCCGGGCTGATCACCAACGGCTGCCACGGGTTGACCGTGATGCCGATATCGCTGCTGGCCGAATACTGTCCGTCGTTGGCCGTCAGGCGCAAGACATAACCGCCCGGAACCGAGAAACTCGCAGTCGTTGCCAGGGCATTGGAATTACCAAACGTCACGGTTCCCGGGCCGCTCAGCTCCGTCCAGGCGACGGTGATTGTCCCCGGCGGACTGGGCAAGCCATCATCGGTCGCCACGCCCGCCAGGCTGACGGAATTTGACACAGAGATTATCTGGTCGGAACCCGCGTTTACTGTGGGCGGTTGATTGGTGCCGGCTGTCACCAACAGATCATAGAAGGCCAAAACAAAGTCCTCGCCATAATGGTCGTAGGTGCTTTGTTGCGCCCCAGGCAGGGTTCCCATTTCGAGCGTGGTTGAGTATACCGCATTGAGCCCTTGCGTCGAAGCGGCCCAGCCATAGGCGTACGAGGAAACGTCATAAGGATAAAGCGTCATCGTGATGCTGGAATCGCGTGCGACCAGAAGGTTCGCGTACTGCGAGCTGAACATCGGATCAACCGCCAGAAGTTCGACCCGATCGGGCTGCCACTCGGCGTGGAAGTCGAAGAAGTAATCAACCGCAGCGCCCGTGTCGGCCTTCATGGCATTCTCGATAATGGTGATCTCGGTGAAGCCGCTCGGGTTGTTCCAGAAACGGTTGTGATTCTTCGTGGGATTCTGCGGCGTGCTCACGTAATAGCCAGCCGCCCGACCTTCGGGGTCCGCCTGCGGATACACATAGAAATCGGCAACCCGCCGGAGTTGTTCCATGCGCGGATCGTCGCTGATCAGGAAATTCACGAGACCTTGCAGGGTCATGGTGCCGGGTGGTTCGCCACTGTGATTGCCGGACATGATCACGATTTTGGTCTTGGGACCCGCAACGTTGGGATCGGTCACCTCAAAGCCGTAAAGATTCTGCGCGGCCACCGGGCGTCCCACGTCATCGGTGTAACCGCCGCCCACTGTGCCCAGCGTCCGTCCGATCACCAGGTTCGTGTCGGCACTGCTGGTGGGCCGAACATACGGGTTACCCTTGATCGAGTTGATGAGCGCGTCGGTCTGGGAAGGGCCATAGGGAATGGCCGTCGCGACATAGACCTTGTCGCTGCTGAACGGAAAGTTATTGGAGAAGGTGAATGCTCCATCGCCGGCCACGCCGCTGGTGAAGTACTGCCAATTCACCTGATCGTAACTGTAAACCCAACGCGTGTTGTTATCGAACGGGATGGAGTTTCCCACCGTACTGACGTGGAACGTGGGCGTCGTGTTCGTCAGCCCGGTCGCGCTGAAATACATCCACCACCAGTGCAACGGATCGCTGCCGTTATAGCGCGGCACCAGCGTGAACGACGGATCCGTGGAGCCGAAGTTACTCACGATGGTGTTGCTGACGTCCAATGAACCGCACTCGAAATTCTGGTCGAGGGAGATCTGGGCGAGATTGAACGCCGCCAACGCGTCGATGCGACCCCAGCCGAAAGTGTTGTTGGGGACGTTGGTGTTGGCGAGTCCGCCGCAGCCTTCGGTGGTCGTCAGCGGGACCGCAGAGCGCTCGATGAGACGCTCAATGGTGTCCACCTGTCCTTTGAGTTGCGGATACGCGGACAACAAGAGGGCCACCAGACCGGTCACATGCGGGCCGGAATTACTGGTTTGGCCATAGACCGAATAGGTACTCGGCGGTTTGCTCGACCGGATTGCGTAGCCGGGCGCGCAAACATCGGGTTTGATGCGATCGCTGCCGTCCACAGTGACCGGTCCCCGGCTACTGTAATCCTCAATCAGATCATTGGTACCAGTGGCGCCTACCGCAATCGTCGCGTCGTAGATGGCGGCCGGCATGGAGACCGTGCCGCAGCCCGGCCCGTCATTTCCCGCGGCGGCGACCACCACGATGCCGGCGGCGCGGACGTTGTTGACCACGGTGGATAGAATCAGAGGGTCGACACAACCCTGGCTGGGTGGACAGGCCCAAGAGTTGTTAATGACATCCGGCGCTTTGGACGGATCCGGGTTCTGGCCGTTGAGGTCGGTGGGATCCATGAACCACTCGAAACATTCCATATAGGACGCGGGAGTGCCGTTGGCGAAGTCGTCTGTGCCCCGGCAGGCAATCCATTTCGCCCCCGGGGCCATGCCGATGTGATTCGACAAGCCGTCATCGCCCACCGCGACGCCGAGCGTGTGGGTGCCGTGACCGTTCCCATCACACGGCACGAGAGAGTCGACACCACACGCAGCAGTGCCGCTGTGGATGGCATCGTGCCAATTGTAGTTGTGGTCGACATTCGTTCCGTCCCAACCGCGATACTGGTTGATGAGGGCCGGATGATCCCATTGGGCGCCGGTGTCCAGCGATCCCACCACGGCCCCCTGCCCCGTGTACCCCCGCGCCCAGACATCGGGCGCGTGGACTTTGATAAGGTTCCATTCCACATCGTTGGTGATCACAGCAGTCGCCAGCGTAGACGCTTCTTTGATCTCTGCGGTAGGAACAGGCTCTTCGGCAGGGACGGCGGAGTTCGGCAGGATGCGCGCCACCTCGGGAAGTTGACCGAGCGATTCGACGGCTTCGAAATCGCCGCGGACCCAGATCATGTTGACGATCCAAAAAGCGTGATAGGTCAAGCCGCGTTTCTTGAGCGCTTTCAGAATGGGTGCCTGTGTCCGGTGCGCCACCTCTTGGAGGCGCCGTAAGACGTGCGCGTGCTTTTCGGACCTGGTTCTCAGCGCGGCGGCCCCCGTCACATCCGCCTGTTCCGAAAGGAATACCAGAAACTCGGTGTCGCCGGCCGCCGCGGCCCGCCATACCTGATCGTCCACCTTGTTTTCCCAGTTTGTCGCCGGCCCCGCCAGCGCCGATAGAACCAGCAGGAGATGGAAACTGATAATGGCGCCGAATTGCCGCCCCAAATGACAGAACGAGCGCTGCCCAACTCGATTATGAGAGCAATTGCGTCGGACAAAGGTGCGCCGAAGCAGCCGGAGCTGACGCGGCGACCCGCGCGATGCTTTGAATGACAAGGCGGCCTGCATTTCACAACATTCCCTAGCGTCAACTTCTCCCATGTTCCACCGCGACCCGAAGCGAAACATGCACAGAACAAATGGCAGCCGAACCGGCGGATTCTGCACCAATGCCTGGATGTCTGTCAAGCCAGCAAATTGCTGCCTTCGCGAGCGGGGCGCATCCGAGCACTGGCGCCGGTGTAGAGTCCGCTGTCCCCAACGGAGTATTAGGACCGCCGGCTCGTCCGAACCTGTGAAAACATGCGGCGCGCCCGGCGGTCACGCCCTACCTTCCGACGGGCTTGGTGGCAGTGCCGAGATGCATGCTCCAGCAGAGTCCCCTGCGCAAGCCATTACGCCAAAAACGTTACGCGTCGTCGCGTAACGTTATGCAGTTCCAAAAGTGGAGCCAGCGGACGGATTCGAACCGACGACCTGCGGTTTACAAAACCGCTGCTCTACCAACTGAGCTACGCTGGCCTGATATTTGTAGATTAACGCCATCTGCGCCAGTGATGCGAGTCCAAAATTCCACGTTGCGATGCTTCGTTAATGGTGGTTACGAGCGCCTAACAAAACCCATTTACCTGTAGCCGCGCCGTTGCCGCACACGACGGCGGCGTCTCGTCCAACTCGGCTTACGGGTGCGCCTTCCCCACGCAGGCTGAAGCCTGCGACTACAGCTTTTGTTAGCCTGCGCTGGGAAGATGCACCTATAAATGCTTGTGCTGTATTCGCACTCTGGGGCCCACTTGTCCTCTAGCCTTATAGTTTGCTAATCTGCGCATCACGAGGAGTGATTAGTGCCGCGTATTGGCCATCCGAACTGCTACATTATTGCGGGCTCAAACGGCGCCGGCAAGACGACGTTTGCCACACGATTTTTGCCGGACCATGCGGCGTGCGTAAATTTCATCAACCCGGACCTGATTGCGCGCGGTTTGTCGCCGTTTGATCCCAACGCCGCGCTGGCTCGTGCCGGGCGGTTGGTCTTGGAACGTATCCAGGGAACATCTGCTTCCCGCGCCGACTTCGCTTTTGAAACCACTTTGTCCGGCCGTTCCTACGTCCGCGTCATTCGCGGTCTCCGTGCGCACCGCTATCAGATTCACATGTTCTATCTGTGGATTCCCGGACCGGAACTGGCCCTGCTGCGCATCCGCGTTCGCGTCCAGAAAGGCGGTCACAACGTGCCGGCAAGAGATGTGCGGCGGCAGTTCGGCAGGACCGTGGCGAATCTGTTCCGTCTCTACCGCCCCCTGCTCGACACGCTGCGTGTGTTCGATAACTCCACTCGCTCGCCACGCCTGATCTTCGAAGATGAGAATGGCCGGACCACGGTGTATGATGCTAGTCGTTACCAGCAGATGTTGACAGCGACGGCGCGATGAAAGAAGCAGTCAGACCGAAAAACCCGATGACCCGCAAGGCATTGGCTGCCTTGCGAGAAGCAGTGGCTCAAGTCGTGGAAGAACACCGCCGCGAGGGCCGCAAGCTGGCTGTCTGGCGGAACGGCAAAGCCGTGCTGGTGTCGCCGGGCAAACCCGCGGTCGTTCGTGAAAAACCGGCCAGCTATCGGACGCGGTCTCGTCGCAAGAAGAGTTAAGCCGCCCCGGAAACGACCTTATAACGGTCGCACTCGATCAGAATCACAGGTAGCGGTCCAAATCGGCAAGGTCGCCATGATGGATGAGATGGACGCCGCACGTGTTCGCCAGTTCAACGGCAGACGGAGTGAATTCAGCATTGGACACCACAAACGCATAGTCAGCTTTCGCGTATGCTTTTCCAGCATTGGCCTCCTGCACAGCAGCATTGCCAACTGGAAAAGCGTGATAAAGTTTGCACTGGAACACCGCCTTTTTACCATTCCGCATCGCAATTATGTCAATACCTTGATCACCCGATGCGCTGGTTGTCGTAGTCTGCCATCCGGTTTCATTGAGAATGTGCGCGCAATACGCCTCATATCCCGTCGGATCAAGGGCGGCGACATTGACCTTGGAAAACGGCTTGGTTTTTGAATGCTCATCCAGACGCTTATCAACCCAGTTGTAGACCGCATTGGCGTATGCGTTTGCCAATGCTCTCGCGTCGGTTGGCCTCGTGCCGATACTCCTCCATGTAATCGCCTCCAAGAAAGGCTGATAAAAAGCGCCAAGCAACGGCATTAAAACCTTTTGACAAAAGTATTCGATTTCTTTCCGCCACTGCTCTTCGAGAACAATTCCGTAATCATCCACCTTACGCTTGCGAAGCCGGTTTATGAGAAGCGCGTTGGCATGTTTGTCGATGACACCATTTGCCAGCGCGATTGACTTACTACGTACCTGTCGCGCTTTTCTCTGGGCGCTACTAACCAGGAGAATACCGCCGGTCAGGATTGCGCAGCCGAACCCGAGAAGGAACGTCTTCCCACTGCCCTTGAAGAGTGCGAAAAATACTAGTGCAATGGAAAGCCAGAAGAAGATCTTGGCTAAGGGTAAAGGTTTGGAGATTGACGAGATGTTTGGTGCCTTGCCGAGAGACTGTTTTGGCGTTTGAGCGAGAACTGGAGGCGGCGTGTTCGATGTTTTTACCGGGGCGGAAGGAACGTAGACAGGCTTAGCGCATTTCGGACAGTCGATGGACGTTCCTGCGCCAGCCTCGTCGATCACGAGAGACTGCCCGCAATGGCTACATGAGAATTCGATGTCCATCAGCTTTCCTCATAACTCTTCACCTGTTCGCCTTGGACCGTCACCGACAGGGTGCCGTATTGCTTCGGCGGCGGAAATAACAGCGACACCAGTTCGTTAAGCAAGCCCATATAAACTTCTCTACAAGTCAGCGAAAAGTTCGTCCACATCGAAACCACCGGTGGGTTGTGTGGACGATGACCGTCCTTCGTAATCATCCGGTGCTTCCGGGAACTTCTCGTTTTGCGCGTCGCGAAGGTTTTCTTGAGCTGATGCAAGAGCTTCTCGAACAGTTTGAGCGCGATCTTCAAGCGACGGAAATACAGAACCGAGCTGTTCAATAATCGGTTCGAGTTCAGCCATACGCTCAATCTCAGTGCCGTAGTCGTCTGATGAGTCGAAATCGAAGTCGCTATTCGCATCCTCTTCGAGGCGATCTAGGTACTCGCGCACAGTGTTGAGGTATAATTCCGGGAATCCCATTTGTCGGAGAAAGCGAGGTTCGCTTGATTCGACAACTTCAATCAAATCGAACCATCTCCACAACGCATTTGACAATTTGTCTAGGACGGCACTTGAGTCTCCTTTGCCGGTGAACTTCTCAACTTCCGCTAGCCGATAATCCCAAGTCGGCTGAAGATTAGGCATACCCGGCAAGGGGGTCACTCGCACCGAGATGTTGTAGTATTCAGCTAACGTAGATGTACCTATAATCTGACTTTCTCCGTTCCATTTTGCCCTGAGCGTTTCCAAAGACTTGATTGCCATTTCACGGAGCGGACTGGGAACTCTGAGAAACCGCAATTCCTCTACTTTACATTTACGTAGAGCAGCGCCGTGAATAGCACCAAGCACCATTCGCACTTCTGACTCATTCCGGCTTGCATTGAGCAGGGCGATAATCGTGCCCTCAAATGTCTTCCAATCTGCGTCCTCAACCAAGAGCGGCGTCTCCCGAACGCCCGTTCCGCCACCGGCGCTCGACAAGGCAAGGAGAATCCCTTGTACTCCACATCTGCTAAGAAAGCGCCGCCGGTCCGCACGGCTTGATTGTAAGTGTTCAATAACCAAGTCGCGCCAACTTGGATGCATCCAGTCGTACTCGGGGAAAGGTTTCAAGAAACGTTTGAGGTCGAGCGGGGCATTCATTTAGGTCCGGATAAAATGAGAACTCAATTCCTCGGCGAGCTGTTCTGGATTCTTTCCCAATTCGTCTCCCATCAAGCGACCGAAAGCTTGATGTACTTTATCCTTGCCGACCGCCCCTGAACCGGCATCAAGCATAGCAATTAGAAACTGCTGTTGTTCTCGGTTCAAAGCTTCGAACGACTGTCGCATTGCCCTTGTAGGCTCACCGATTTCGGCTTGGACAGCCTCCTGAACCAATTCTGCAGTATTCGAAGCGCGCTTTGTTTGCAGCAGCAATGCCGGAAGGCGTTCCTGAACGAAACGACGCGCCCGTTCAGGAGTGAAGTGGTCGTTCCCAACGATTAGACGAGCGTGAGCTTTTACAAGCGTCTTTGCTTCTGCTTCGAGATGTGCAGCTTTAGCATGGCGATACAGAATTAGCGCCTTTTCCTCAAGCGTCAATTTGCTGGCATCAACTAGCACTTCGCCTGGCTTTGGGAAATTGCGGGATTCTCCTTGGAGGTGCATTCGTTCCAATGCCATGTGAAGCGGGGCCGGCCGAGATGTCCAAATCAGCCAATGTTTTTTATCGAGCGCACGGAGAATCGAATCGAGGTCAGCGGCCCATTCTTGGGCCATATCGGGCCGAAACTCAGTTGAACCAAAAGCATCATCGGCAATAAAAACTTGAGCTTGCTCTTTGACTGTCCGCATTTGGAAAAAATCGTCAGGACAACGGCACTCGTAGCAACCCCATTCCTCTCCAAGTTTGGCGAGGCCAATGATACGCGCGATCGTAGTCTTGCCCATTTCAGGCGGGCCGGTGAGAACAACAAAGGAATGTTCGGCTAGGGTCTTTAGTGCCGTGTTGTAAGATTGGATTGGGACGAAGACCTGCGCCAGTTCGCTTGCTCGCTCAAGCTGAAGAGTGCTTCTTTCCAAGATGGGCTTTGCCACTACATCCGCTAGGAGTTCCCTAAGATCTCTCAACCCCAATATTTGAGGAAATGCGATGCGGACGTTCGGCTTGTCGTCCAGCAAATCGCATAAGTCCGTTCCGCCCCAAGGAACGATGACGTCGGCCTGAGTCAGCACCTCTCGAACCGCCTTTTCTAAATCACCTCGAAGTGCAGGGGAGAGAGGCGTGTTCGTCATTAACACGTAATTCTTGATCTTCTCCACGCCGTGCTTCCTAAAGCGCTTTTTTATCGCGTTGCACTCAGCAGCAACAGCCGCTTTGATCGCAGGTTCCGGCTTCGCGCCTGCAGCATTTGCTTGGGCTACAAACTTAGCCTGGAAGACGAATGGTCCAGGGGTTAACTTACCTTTAACCGGTATCTCAAGTGGGCCGTCAAAATACGCGTCTCGCCCCCAATCCGCGTGCCCGCCCCATGATTGAACTCCAAGGCCAAACTCAGCTTTGAGAACTGACTGGCAGAGCCATTCAAACTGATACCATCCTAGATCATCGAGCCGGTATCTAATCATGAGAGAAGGCTAGTGCGTTTCGACAGGTTCGCGCCACGCATCCGGGACTGCGGCGAAGGCTTCGGTGCAGCGGTTCTTGCCTTCGTATGCGCGTTTGGTGGTTTCGATGGCTTCGCCGGAAACAATGACGTCGCGACTGAGATAGCGCGGGAGGGTCTGTGCGTCCTGTGTGTTCGAGTGCATTTTCACAATCTGATTTGGCGATGCCAACAGACGGGATTGGCGGGACGCCTGTTCTCCTTACTCGCACTTGGCTTTTAGCGCGGAAGGGAAAGAGAGTCAAGCTTACGAATCAACTCTCAACCTTGAACGTTCAACATTCAACGCTGAAGTCGATCACTACCAAACAGAACTGGACAAACTCACCTGCGCGGGCTAAAAAGCTGCTGTATTGTTAGGCATGCCGGCCAGTCTCGAAATCGCCGAAGCGTTGTTGGCCGCGTGTTTGCATGCGGATCACAAACCCGGCAAGATTCAGTTCACCAAATATCTGTACCTGCTGGATTACTGTCACTGGCATTTTACCGGTAGCAAGGCGACATCGTTAGCGTG
>DATIZX010000014.1:0-41044 GCA_035516795.1 Verrucomicrobiia bacterium | reverse complement strand
GAAGCGTGCGGGGAGGGCGAAGTTTACCCGCCTCTGGCGGCGCCACAGGCGACCAAGGCTCCTGCTGAGCCGCGGCGTTGACGGAGAAAACGGTCGGCTCGCCGGGAGGCTCGCCCTCCCAATCAAGGTTGACCGGGCACTAGGGTTCGTCGCGAGACTAGCGGGGCGCGCGCAACTGCGACAGTCGGATCCGTACGGCGGCGAAATCCGGCCGCAACCGCAACGCCTGTTCATAGTGACCCAAGGCCTCATCCGTCCGACCCAGTTCGAGCAGAGCGTTGCCAATGAAATAGTGGGTTTCGGCATCATTCGGCTGGAGGCGCAACGCTTGTTCCCATTGCCCGATCGCTTCGTTGAGCCGGCCCGTGTGCGCCAGTACGGTGCCCAAATTGACGTAGGCCATCGCAAAGCCCGGGTTCAGCCGTATCGCCTCACGAATGTGCGCCTCGGCCTGGGTCGTGCGACCGATTTGAAACAAAGCGCTGCCCAGATTGTTGTGGGCATCGGCATGCTCGGGGCGTAACCGCAACGCCTCTTTGTAATGCGCGATGGCGTCGCCGGTACGGTTCAGGCGCAGCAGCGCGTTGCCGAGATTGCAGTGGGCGTCGGCGTAATTCGGTTTCAGCCGAAGCGCTTCCTGGCAATTGGCCAGGGACGGCCCCACCTGGCCGGCTTCGAGCAGGGCGTTGCCGAGGTCGTTGTACGCCTCGGCACAGTCCGGTTTGATTTCCCGGGCCTGCTCGTACAACGCCATCGCCTCCGACAATTTGCCCTGACCCTGTAATTCTGAACCCAGATTGATGCAGGCCATCCACGCCTGGGGATTCTTCCGCAATGTGTCGCGCCACAAGGATTCGGCATTCCCATAGACCGGTGTCAGCCGCCACGTCGCCAACGCACAAACGATAAGGACGCCGATGCCGATGGCCCGGGGCACCCCGGCCATCACCAACGCGATCAGCGCCATGCTCGCCAGATATTGAAAATGATCGGCCACGAACGAGTACACGAAGAAATAAATGTCGAAAAAGCCCAGCACCGGCAGCAGCGCCACCACGAAACAGCTCAACCCGAAGATGGCCGCCCGCACCCGCGGTTGCCGTCGGAAATACGTCAGCCCGGCCGCGACGCCAACCGCTGAGGCCAGCGGGAGCCAGCTCCCGGGCAATTCCCAACGTGGATAAATAAACGTCAGGTTGACCGGCCAAACGAGCTTGCCGGCGTAAAACCACACCGCCCGCCCGGCTAATGCCAGCCGCTGCGCCCACGTGAGGGTCCACTCCGCGGCCCCTTCGGTCTGGATGTGATGACGTTGCTCGACAATCGTCAGCAGCGACATGCCGGCCGCCAGCGCAACAAACGGCACCAGCCGCACCCCATTCC
This sequence comes from Verrucomicrobiia bacterium, assembly GCA_035516795.1. GTDB lineage: Bacteria > Verrucomicrobiota > Verrucomicrobiia > Palsa-1439 > Palsa-1439 > DATJBF01. Next base: position 39,661 of record DATIZX010000014.1, on the reverse strand, counting down.
ACCGGCGCCGCCGCCACCAACTGCACAACACCAGCACCGCCGGCAATACCACGGTGGACGGCTTGCTCAACATGGCCGCCGCACCGCAGAGCAGCGCGAGAACATAATCGCGCGGACGCCGCCCGTCCTCGAACCGCAAATACAACAACACCGACAACAAAAAGAAAAATCCCGACTGGGTATTCTTCAGTTCGGTGACCCAGGCCACGCTTTCGACGTTGACTGGATGCACCGCCCAAACCGCCGCGGCCAGCCACGCGCCCGGCACGTTCAGCCGGCGCAAAACCATCCACAACAATACGGCGTTGACGGCTTGGAGCGTGACGTTCACCGCGTGGTAGGGCAGCGGGTTCAGGCCCCAAAGTTGGTGTTGCGCCCAGAAGGAAGTCAGCGTCAACGGGTAATACCGGGACACCCCGAGCGACGACCAGATCCGCTTCCAACCGTCGATCGAAAGCACGGCGCGGTTCTGCGTCAGATGATCGTCATCGTCCCAGATAAACCCGCCGCGCAACGCCGGCAGGTACGCGACCACGGTCAACAACACCAGGAGCGCGACAGATTTCCATCGGTCTTTCATGGCGACTTGCGGGAACCGGACATCGGCTACTTCGCTTTCCGTTGCAAGGATTTTGCGCGCCAGCGCACGACGTATCCGGTGACCACCAGAACGGCTGCCAGCCAAAACAGCGTCACCGGCACGGAAAACCCCGTGACCGCCGGCGCGTCGGGTTGCCGGAGTCGCACGAGCCACGTTACGAGGCGCGGCAGCGAATCGAGTCCAAGGGTGATCGCCGAGCCGTACACGATAATCAAATGCACGGTGTACGACCACAGCGAGAGTTGACCGAACTCCAGGACCCAGCGCGTACCGCGCGCGGGTTTTTGAATCCAACAACAGGCTGCCAACCCCACGAGCACCCATCCCATCCGCTCGAACACAAACCCGGCTCCGTACGGCTCGGCATCGGTCACGAACGGCGCAACGCTGAGGAAAACCACCCCCGCAAGCAACGACCGCGCGCACTGCACCATCATGGACGATTGCGAAAAAATTGAACGTCCGAGCCACACGCCGAGCGCGGGGAATGCAATCCACGGCACCAGCGGAAATTTCCCCACGCCCGTCGGCCACAGGTAGTCCATCAGCCAGCCGGGGGCGGACACGGCCGGCGCCCAGCGTCCGACTGCCGACACGCTCGTCGCCGCCAGGACGCCGAGCGCCAGACACACGAGCGCGTGAGGTCTGGGGGCGCGCGTCAACGGCACCAGCAGAAGGAGGATCGCCAGCGACCCGAATACGCACTGGAGAATGTCCATCTTCGTCCACAGCGCCACGAGGTGGGGGCCCCGCGGCCCGAAGAACTGCCAGAACAACGGGGTCGGCAAATGCAGCAGATACGCCACGATGAAAATCTGGCCGATCCGCCGCCACAACCTCCGCCACGCGGCGCCGAACGAGACGATGTCCGGCCAGCGATTCTGCAGGTTGTACCCGATCACCCCGCCACTGACGAACAGGAACGCGGGGGCCACGAGACCGTTCAGCCAATTCAACGCGGCAAACCAGCGGGTCGACCTGTGTTCCGCGGCCAACAGCGCATTGAACACGTGGCACTCGACCATCACCAGCACGGCGACGCCGCGCAGCCAATCCAAGGCGAAGAGACGCATGCGAGGCCCGGCGGAAGGCGCACACGGTGACGCATTCATGAGAGATCCTTCGCTTCGCTCAGGATGACCCAGCCCTCGGCCAACAACGGGCTGGGTCATTTCACGATCTCGGTACCAATCCCTTTGTCGGTGAAGATCTCGAGCAGGATCGAGTGCGGGATGCGGCCATCGACGAAGTGGACGCGGTGCACGCCCGCCCGCACGGCCTCGACCGCGCTGTCCACTTTCGGAATCATCCCCGCCTCAACGATGCCCTCGCGTTTGAGATCCAGCGCTTCGCTGATGTGGAGACTCGAGATCAACGTCTCGGGATTGCTGGGATCGCGCATCAAGCCGGGCACGTCACTCATGAACACGAGACGGCGCGCGCCGATGGCCGTAGCCAGTTTCGCCGCTGCGACGTCGGCATTGATGTTGTAAGCGTGGCCATCTCCACCCAACCCGAGTGGGCTGATGATGGGCACCACTTGCGAATACAGCGACCGGCGAATCTTGTCGACGGCGACCTCCGTGACTTCGCCGACGTAGCCGAGATCGACGCCGTCCGTAAGCAGTTTGCGACACTTGAAAACGTCCTTGCCGGAGAAGCTGCGCGCTTTGCCGCCCAGTTTCTGGATCATTTCGACGATATCGCGGTTGATGACGTTGGCGAGAACTTCCTCGACGCATTTCATGGTTTCTTCATCCGTCACGCGCAGGCCCTGGACGAACTGCGGCTTGATGCCGGCTTTCTCCATGGCCTTGGTGATGGCTTTGCCGCCGCCGTGCACAACGACGGGGTTGATCCCGACCGCCTCGAGGAACACGACATCGGCCGCCACACCCGTCCGCACCTTCGGATCGGGCGAGTCCATAAAACTGCCGCCGTATTTCACGACGAACGTCGAACTGCGGAAACGCTGGATATACGGCAGCGCTTCCAGCAGCACGTCGGCCTTCTTGATGACGTCTCGCATATTTGTTTGGTTCAATCTCCCACCTGAATCCACTCCCCAGCAACGGGGGAGAGGGTGCGGTGTGTCTGTCACTCTCCCTTGTTCAACTCGACGTATTTCTCCGTCAGATCGCAGGTGTACATCGTGCACCGACCCCGACCCAGATGAAGATGTACGTCGATTGTGAAGCTCGGGTGCGCAACGATCCGTTTCAGCCGCGCCAGCGGTGTGTGCGTGGCGAACCCCTTGTGAACCGCCGACACGCCGTCATACGCAACGTCCACGAGCGCATCCCGGACTTTCGCGCCCGAATAGCCCAGCGCGTCGAGGATGCGGCCCCAGTTTGGGTCGCCGCCACACCAACTGGTCTTTACGAGCACCGAGTTGACCACGGCGCGCGCCGCCATCTCGGCCCCGCGGTCCGACGCCGCCCCGCGAACGTTGACCGTAACGAATTTTGAAACGCCCTCGCCATCCCGCACGATCATCCGGGCGAGTTCCAAGCATACGTGGTCGAGCGCGTCCTGGAACTTCGCCAGCGGCGGCGCACCCGCCACGCCGTTGGCCAGCAGCAGCACCGTATCATTGGTGCTCGTGTCGCCATCCACACTGATCCGGTTGAACGAGCAGTCAACCGCGCGCGTCAGGGCTTTTTGCAGCACGCTGCGCGGAACCGCCGCGTCGGTCGTGATAAAACCGAGCATGGTCGCCATCCTCGGGTGAATCATCCCCGCGCCCTTGGCGATGCCGCCGATGCGGATCGTCTTGCCGCCCGCTGCGAATTGCACGGCGACACCCTTCGCGAACGTGTCGGTCGTCATGATCGCCTGGGCCGCGGCTGGGCCGCCCCGACGCGAGAGTGCTCCGAGCAGTTTCTTGACGCCGGCCTCGACCCTGACGATTGGAAGGTTCACTCCAATGCGGCCCGTGGAGCAGACCAGCACGTGGTTCTCCGCGCATCCGAGTCGACGCGCGACGGCAACGGCCATGGCCCGGGCATGAATCGGCCCGTCCTTCGTGCAGGCGTTGGCGTTGCCGCTGTTGGCAACGATCGCGCATGCCTTCCCGCCCCTGGCGTGGTGCAGGCTGAGCTTCACCGGCGCCGCTTTGACGCGGTTCGTAGTGAACACGCCGGCCACGGTAGCCAGCCGGTCCGCCACAATCAGCGCCATGTCCTTCCTGCCACTGGCTTTGATGCCCGCCGCGATACCAGCCGCGCGAAAGCCCTTCGGCGCGGTGACGGCGCCGCTGATCTTGGTGAATGTTTTTTTCATCCGTGTATTTGCCCCTGTGAATCTTATTCCCGGCACCGGCCGGACCGCCAACAAGGTTCGCGGCTACAATAGGCCCGCCGTTTCCTCATACCCGCAAACGAGATTCAGGCATTGCACCGCCTGTCCCGCCGCGCCTTTGGTCAGGTTGTCGATCGCGGTGACGACTATCAGCCGGTTCGTGCGCGGGTCAATCCGTACGGAAACATCGCAGTAATTCGTCGCCTCGACGTTCTTCGTATCCGGCAACGACGGCGTCACGCGCACGAACGGTTCCCGGTCGTAAAACTCACGATAGACCGCGAGCGCATCGTTGGTCGCCGCCGGATGAGCGGCCGCGAAGCAATCCAGGTAGATCGTGCTGACGATGCCACGGTTCAGCGGCACCAGGTGCGGGGCGAAGGAAACTACAACGTCGGCGCCCGCCAACAACGACAGCTCCTGTTCGATTTCGCTCAGATGACGGTGCTTCGGGATGCCGTAGGCGCGGACGCTCTCGTTGCACTCGGTGAACAGGAATTCGTCCGCGACTTTCCGGCCCGCGCCGCTGACGCCGCTCAGGCTGGTGGCAACGATGCCCTCGGGTTTGGCCAACCCTTTTTTCAGTGCGGGGGCCACTCCGAGAATGATGCTCGTCGGATAACAACCCGGACAGGCGACCAGGCTCGCCTTCCGGATCTCGTCGCGATGAAGCTCCGGCAGGCCGTAGACCGCTTGCGGCAACAGCTCCGGCGCCGGATGTTCGTGTTCGTAGAACTCCTGGTACACCGCCGCCGATTTGAGGCGGAAATCCGCCGAAAGATCGAGCACCTTGATCCCCTTGCGCAGCAGCGCCGGCGCGAACTCTGCCGCCACACCGTGCGGCAACGCAAGGAAAGCCACGTCCGCGACGAGGCGATCGACGGTTGGCTCGACAAACGTCGCGTCGACCTGTCCGCGGAACCGCGGAAACACGTCGGCCACGGCCTGGCCGGCGTACTGACGCGAGGTAAAGTGTGTTACCTCAACGTGCGGGTGCTGCAGCAGCAGTCGAATCAATTCCTGACCCGAGTAGCCACTGGCTCCCACGATGGCAGCCTTGGTTGTTTTCATGATGCTGACTTCTTCGTTGGCAGACGTCCCTGAAAAACCAACGAGCCTCGGATTGTGCAACCCGAGGCTCGCATGTGCAAACTGATTTTTCGTATCAGCGCTTCGAGAACTGGAACCGTTTGCGCGCGCCGGGTTGACCGTACTTCTTGCGTTCCTTCATTCTGGAATCACGTGTGAGATACCCCTTTTCGCGCAACGCCCCCTTCAGATCCGGCGAAGCCTTCAACAACGCCCGAGCGATGCCGTGACGAATCGCGCCCGCTTGTCCCGAGACGCCGCCGCCGTCGACGCTGATGAATACGTCGAACTTGCCGGCGCTTTGCGTCTCGGCGAGCGGCTGCAACGCAATGGTGCGCTGGTTGGGAACGGTCAGATACTCCTCCACGGCACGGTCGTTGACGGTCACCTTGCCCGTGCCGGCCACGAGCCGCACGCGAGCGACGCTGGTCTTGCGGCGGCCGGTTCCGAGAAACGCTTCGACGGGTGGGGATGCTTTTGCCATGGGAGTGAAACCTAAATGGATAGGGGTTCCGGCTTTTGCGCCGCATGCGGATGGGTCGCGCCGGCGTACACCTTGAGTTTCGTGATCATCTGGCGTCCCAGACGGTTGTGAGGGATCATGCCTTTGACGGCGTGCTCGATCAACTTTTCGGGATGGGTCGCGCGGACCTGCTGGACCGTCCGACGTTTCTCTTTGCCCGGGTACTGCGAATAGCTCATGTACACCTTCGCCGTCTCCTTGCGGCCGGTGAGCACGACCTTCTCCGCGTTGACGACCACGACGAAATCGCCGGCGTCGACGTGGGGCGTGAACGTGGGCTTGGTCTTGCCGCGCAAGACGTTGGCAGCGCGCACGGCCACCTTGCCCAGCACCTGGTTGCGCGCGTCAATCAGATACCACCGCGGTTTTTGCTCTTCCTGCTTTGCGAAAAACGTGCTCATGAACTTCCCCTTGGGGATTTAAAGCGGGCTAACCTAGCCGAACGTTTCCGCTGCTGTCAACGTCAATCTTGGCGGCGATTTCGCGGGAAGGCCTTGAGTCCCAAACACGTCAGCGACAATCCCCTTTGAGCCGGGACGCCGTCACTCGGGCCGACCTCCGGTTCCTGCCGCTCGAGAGACGGGACGCGCCGTCAGCGGGCACGATTTGTCGCTTGGGATGGTGGAGTCCGACGTCCCGCCGGCTCTCCGGGTACCGTCACCCGGGCGTTTCGCGTCGCGGAAACGCGTCCGCGCACCGTGTCAACCGTATTGGACACGATCCTTCGACGAGGTTACCACTTCTTTTCAAGCGTTCCGTTTGCAGTCGGGTTTCACTCGCGTTATACTATGGCGTCCAAGTCGGGTCGGCAGTGGAGATGAACGGCATGAGTGACCATCCAAGCTATAAGAAACCGGGCCCTCCGGGTGGGCCGTTGGATTTTTCCAACAAGTGGGGACCGCGCGACGAATCCACCAGCATCGAGTTGGTGGACAAACTGATTGCCACGTTGCCCGAGGGTGATCCGGCCCGGTTCGATCTGTTCCGGCTGCGCCAGCAGATCCAGGAACACGACCTGACGCTGACGGAAGCGCGCGCCGCGCTCGAGAAGATGGACGAGGTCATCAAGAAGGTCACCTCGCCCGCCAATCGCATCGGCACATTTCTCGGTTTTCCAAAGAAGGAAGTGGCTCACATCGCCGTCGGCGGACACGATTATTATTCGAACGTCGATCCACGGCTGGAGACCCAGGCCCTAAAAATCGGCACCCGCGTGCTCGTCAACGAAGCGTACGTCGTCGTTGGCGATCTGGGCTACGACACGTCGGGGCCGGTGGGCAAAATCACCGACGTCTTGAAAGACGGCCGGCTGCGCGTCGGCCAGGAGCATGGATTGCACTCCGTGATTCTGCAGCGGTCGTCCGACCTGCTCGGGTTGAACTTGAAAGTCGGCGACGAGATCCGCATCGACCCGGCGTTCCGCGTCGCGGTCGAATTGCTCGCGTCGTCGGAGAAGCAGGAATTCTACCTCGAAGATGTGCCTGAGTTGCCGTGGACCCGCGTTGGCGGCCAAACCGCGGCAATTCAGGCCATCAAGGACGCGATCGAGCTGCCGTTGCTGCACCCGGATTTGTTCGATCGGTTCCATTATGCGCAGCCGAAGGGTTTTCTGCTCCACGGCCCGCCGGGCTGCGGCAAGACCCTTATCGGCAAGGCCACGGCGTTCAACCTGACCGGCAAGCTGCGCGCGCAGACGGGTCACGACATGAAGGAGTGCTTCCTCCATGTGAAAGGCCCCGAAATCCTCAATATGTGGGTCGGCGAATCCGAACGAATCGTCCGCGAAATCTTCTCGATTGCCCGCGAAAAGCGCAAGCAGGGTTACATGCCGTTCCTGTTTATCGACGAAGCGGAATCGATTCTCGGTACGCGCCGCGCCGGGCGGTACGCGAACATTCTATCGACGCTGGTGCCGATGTTCTGTTCGGAGATGGACGGCATCGAATCGCTCAACGACGTGGTCATCATCCTGGCATCGAACCGGGCCGATCTCATCGACCCCGCGATTCTCCGGCCCGGCCGCATCGACCGCAAGATCAAGGTGGACCGTCCCGACAAGGAAGGGTCACGGGAGATCTTTTCGATTTATCTGACGGAAGACCTGCCACTGGACGCGGCCGCGTTGAAAGCGCACAACGGCGACGTGAAAGCCACCGTCGCGACGTTGGTGGATTCGGTGGTCAAAACGCTGTTCGCGCACCGGGACGAAAACCGGTTCCTCGAAGTGCAACTGCGGAGCGGGCGCAGCGCAGCGCTCTATCGGGGCGATCTCATCAGCGGCGCGATCATTGCCAGCATCGTTGAACGCGCCAAGGAAATGGCCATCAAACGCAGCATCGACTCGAAGAAGGACGAGGGCATCAGCGAGGCGGACTTGTTACGCTCGCTGGACCTCGAGTACGCCGAAAACGACATCTTCCCGCCCAGTGACGTCACCGAGGACTGGCTCATGCTGCTCGATTACGACCCGGAGAACGTCGTGAAGGTGTCGCCGGTTCGTCCGCGAAGCACCGCGCGCGCCAAAGGCGTCAGCACCGTCGTTTGAGCTGCCCATCGGGGCGATAGACCTGTCATGCACCGAACCTTGGGCATCGAAACCGAGTATGGCATTACCGTGGACGGGGTCGATTCGGTCGACGTCGTGGCCGAGTCCATCGCGCTCGTGCGCAGCTACACGCAGGTCGAGCCGCCCGTTCAGGATTCCGCACTGAAGTGGGACTACGATCTCGAAGATCCCCATCAGGACGTGCGCGGTTTCCGCGTCGATGAATTGATGCAGGACTTCGACGAGGCGAAGTACTTCGTCCAGGACCAGAACCGCAAGCTCAGCTTCCAGGAAATCAAGAGCGACCTCGTCCTCTCCAACGGCGCGCGCTACTACAACGACCACGCCCATCCCGAGTACGCCACGCCCGAATGCAAGAGCCTCCGCGACATCATCGCGCAGGACAAGGCCGGCGAGCGCATCATCGAGGAATGCGTCCGCCGCCGCAACCGGCACGCCGCCGGCGGAGTCGTCAAAGTCTACAAGAACAACACCGATTTCGTCGGGCACAGCTACGGTTGTCATGACAATTATTTGATGGAACGCGATATCCCGTTCGACCTGGTCATCCGCGGCCTCACGCCATTTCTCGTCACGCGCCAGATTGTTGCCGGCGCCGGCAAGCTCGGCATCGAGACCGAAGACCGCGCGCCCGGCACCTACCAGATCAGCCAGCGCGCCGATTTCTTCAGCGTGCTGGTGTCCATCGACACGATGAACCGGCGGCCGATCATCAATACGCGCGACGAACCGCACGCCGACAGTGACAAGTACCGCCGGCTCCACGTCATCATCGGCGACGCCAACATGAGCGAAGTGGCCGGGGCGCTGAAGGTCGGCGCCACCTCGCTGGTGCTCGACCTGCTCGAACGCCGCCTGTGCCCGATGCTGATCGAGTTGGTCGACCCGATTGCCGCCCTGAAAGCCGTTTCCCGTGATCCGAGCCTGAAGACTGTGCTGTTGTTGGCCGGCGGGCGCACGATCTCGGCGATCGACATTCAACGCGAGTATCTCGCCGCCGCCCACAAACATCTCCGGGGCCGCGACGAGGAAACCGACTGGGTGCTGGCATCGTGGGAAGGGGTGCTCGCCGATTTGGAGCGCGACCCGATGCTCTGCCGCGACCGGCTCGACTGGGTCGCCAAGAAATGGATGCTCGATGCGTTTGTCGAGGCCGAGAAGGTCGGCTGGGACGACCCCTGGCTGCAATCGCTCGATCTCGAATACCACAACGTCCGCCGCGACGAGGGCCTGTACGCCGAACTCGCGCGTCAAGGCAAGATGCAACGGGTCGTTACCGACGACGAGATTCGCCAGGCGATTCGCCGGCCGCCGCGGGACACGCGTGCGTACTTCCGCGGCCGGTGCATCGAGAAATTTGCCAGGCAAATGAGTTCGGTGCAGTGGGACGAGATTGCCTTCGGTGAAAACGACCATGAATCCGTGGTCCGTCTCCTGAATGTTTTTGACGAGGAAGAGGTCCGCCGCTACAATGTGGCCATTGACAACGCCGTCGATGTGGAGACATTACTGCGCAACCTGGAAACAACACAAAGATAAGGCGACATGGTCAATCCCAAGGCAGAATTCCCTGAACGCATTCATCGGCCTGCCTCCCCGGCTCCCTGGGAAAAGAAGGAAGTCGACGAGGGCGGGCCGCGTCGACCCGACGTGGACGCACCCGACACGAAGGAATTGCTCAAAAAGATGCGCCGCGTCGACCCGAATCAGGCCAAACGCTATCGCCAACGCACCGGAGAGTGAGTGGGCGGCGTCCTTGCGAGCAATCGTCATGGATCATCCCCTACCGATTCCGCAATTCCTGCATGACGGCGATTTCCTCAGCGTGCTGAAGGCGCACGGCTACGAGGTGGCGCCGCGACTGGCCGAGGCCGCCGCGAAATTCCCAAACGATATGAGCAAGGGCGGCATCGCCACCGAAGGCACAACCGTTCTCGCCATCAAATACAAGGACGGCGTCGTCGTGGCCGGCGACCGCCGCGCCACCGCGGGCAACCTCGTCATGTACGAGCGCGCCGAGAAACTCATCAACATCGACGACCGTTCCATCCTGGCGATTGCCGGCGTGCCGGCGGTCGCATTCGAAATGGCGCGCGTGCTCGAACACAGCTTCAAGTACTACCAACGCAGCCAACTGCAGGAGATGAGTACGGCGGGCAAGGTCCGGTCGCTGTCAAAATTGTTGAAGGAAAATCTGCCGCTGACGCTGCAGGGCGTCGGCATGGTGGTGCCGATTTTCGCCACGTACGAACGGGCTGATGGCAAGGACGGCGCCGGGAAGGTCTATTTTTACGACGCGCTTGGCGCGCAATTCGAAGGGGTGGACTACGCCGCCAGCGGCTCCGGCTCGCTCGCCGTGCGCAGCGTGCTGCATTACCTCAACACGTGGGGCGACAAACCGCTGGCGAAGTACAGCGACTCGGAAATTGTCGCCACGGCCTTACGGCTGCTCGACACGGCAGCCGATAGCGACACGGCCACCAGCGGTTACAACCCCAAATCCAATATTTTCCCGCTGGTTCGCGTGATCACGAAGGACGGCATTCGCGAAATCCCCGAGTCCGAGTTGAGCCGGGTCTACCGGAGCGAAGTTTGAGCAGTTGTCGGCGCGGAACGCCTTCGCGGCGGAGACTGAGGGCCGCGAACGCGGCGCGCGGCGACGATTGGGAACAGAAATGATCGAAGAACCATATCGTTGGGTGGAAGCGATCGCGAATCGGCGCGAATACATCGAGGACCAGTTGCGCCTCGGCAGCCCGGTGGTTCTGCTCAACTACGCCGACGGCCTGCTCCTGCTCACCGTGAGCCGCGAGACGCGCAAGATCTTCGAGATCTATGACCGGGTCGCCTTCTCCGCGCTGGGTCATCCGGCCGACATCGAACGCATGCGGCTGGTCGCCATCGATCTGGCGCACATCGAAGGGTTCAACCGCGCGGTGGCCGACGTCTCGCTGCGACGCCTGGTGAACTTCGGCATGGCTCCCGCACTGAAGACGGCGTTCGAGCAGGTCTTCAGCGCCCCGTATATCGTCCGGATGTTGTTGGCCGAGATCGGCGACGAACCCGAGCATGATTGCATTTTGAAGCTGGACTACGACGGCTCGTTCGCCCGGAGCGAGATCGAAACCAAGGAGCCATTCGACGTTCTGGCGGGCACGAGCGAGGCGGAAAAGGCGATGTTGGACCATCTGCTGGAACGCAACGGCAACCCGCGCCGGTCCCTCGACGACACACTGAAATTGGCGGTGACGGCCTGGGCCATCGGCATGGACGCCGCCGGGCAGAGCCAACGCCCGGAGGGCGAGCCAGCCGAGAAACGCGAGGTCGACCCGGGCAAAGTCCTCAAGGAATCCCTCAAGACTCGTCACGTCGAAGCCGCTGTCTTGGAGCGCGGCGCTCCCGCAGTGCGCCGGTTCCGGCTCCTCGATGAAAAAGAAGTGCGCCCGGCGCTGAAAGATTTATGAACCGCATCGTCGGGTTGGAAACGGAATACGGTTGTCTGGTTGGTAGCGACGACCGACAGGGCGGGCCCGACGCGATTCCGATCCGCGTCAAGAACCACCTGTTCAAGGTGGCGCGTCTCGGCGCGATTGATCTGCATTACCGCGACTACGAGGAACCGCCCGGCAACGGCGGGTTCCTGCTCAACGGCGGCCGGTTGTACCTCGACATGGGCCACATCGAGTATTCGACGCCCGAGTGCCTCAGCCTGCGGGATATCGTGGCGTTCGATCACGCCGGGGATTACCTGCTTCAGAACGCGCTGGAAAACATGAACCTTGCCGACCGCGTGTCGTTCTTGAAGAACAACATCGACCATCACACCGGCGCGACGTTTGGTTGCCACGAGAACTACCTCATGAAACGGGGCGCTCAATTCACGCCGCAAGTGCTGTCGGCGTTGCTGGCGTTCCTCGCCACCCGCCAGATTTTCACGGGAGCGGGCCGGGTCGGCCAAGCCAACCCGCTCGCGTTCGAATTCGACCACGACCGGCGCGACCAGCCGGTGCGGTTCCAGATTTCGCAGCGCGCGGATCACATCGTGAACGACATTTACCAGTGGGTGCAGTTCAACCGCGCGATCATCAACGCGCGCGACGAACCGCTCGCCGACTACCGCAAGTATCGCCGGCTGCACCTGCTCATTGGCGATTCGAATATGAGCCAGTACGCGACGGCGTTGAAGGTCGGGACCACCTCGCTCGTGCTCGACCTGCTCGAGGAAGGGATCATTCCGAAGCGCGTCGGGTTAATGGACGCCGTGCAGGCCACGCGCGACATTTCGCGCGACCCGCATTACCGGTGGATCGTGCGCCTCGAAAACGGCCAGACCCGCACGGCGCTGGAAATCCAACATTCGTTTCTCGGTCTGGCGCAGCACTACCTCGCGAGCGTGGACCCCGAGAACGAATGGATCATCCGCGAATGGGAATCGGTCTTGGACGGCCTGGAGCGCGACCCGATGTCGCAGATTGGTAAAATCGATTGGGTCGCGAAGAAGTGGATGCTCCAGATGTTCGTCGACCAGGAGCGGGTGAGTTGGGACGACCCGTGGCTGCCGTCGTTGGATCTCGAGTACCACAACATCGATCCGCGCCGGGGCCTCTATTTCGCCCTGGCGGAACAGGGCCGCCTGCAACAGGCCGTCACGCCCGAGCGCATTGCGTTCTGCGCCCAGAACCCGCCGGCCAACACCCGCGCCCAGGCGCGGGGGATTGCCGTCCGCCACCTGCGCGATCTGCCGGGCAACTACATCATCAACTGGGATTCCATCGCCGTGGAGAACAAGGACCCGTTGAACATGCAAAACCCGTTTCACACCTATCGCTCCGAAATCGCCCAGTTGCTCTCGAACGGCTACGACGAACGGCTGTTCGGCGCTCCGCAGTAGCCGCGCTCCGAAAAAACTTTGCGTTGGCGGTTGACTTCGAGCGATCCGGGCCTAGAGTGGTTTTGGCGAACGACGATCGGGGGGAAGGAGGCACACAGTGAAGCGGCATGCGGTTCTCGTGATCGAGGATTGCCCGCAGAATCAGCAGAGTCTCCATGACGCGCTGCAATCGAGCGGTTATTCTGTTACCACGATGAGCGACGCAGAACGCGCCCTGAGCACGGTCGAAGATTGGGCGAAGCAGTATCACCTCGTCATCATCCAGGAGGCGATGAGCGGTCGGAGCGGACTGGAGCTTCTACGCGAGGCCCGGTCGCGTCGCAAGGATTTGCCCGTGGTCGTCATCACGCGCGATGGAGACTGGAACGGATATGCACGGGCCTTGAGCGAGGGCGCGGTTGACTATTTCCCCACCCCGGTCAACCGCGAAGAGTTGCTCAGGGCAGTGGAGGGAGCGCTGGCATAGGCGGTTTGAACCCGATTCGCGGGATCAAAAAGAAAACGCCCCGAGGAGACGCACCTTCGGGGCGTTTTCGCTTGGTCGAACAATCACGCCGTTGGTTCGGTGAACACACCAATCACACTCGTGAACCCATGAATGAAGGCACGTTGGCCCACCGGCCCGATCTCGCCGTTGCAGAAGAAGCCGGCCGCCGGCACGGGCCCGAGGTTTTCTTGCACCACTTTGATGTCGTGGTGTGCCGCCCCGTACATTCCCTCGCCGCGACCGACACAACTGAAGAGCAACACCCCGGCCGGCTGGCTGCCGCCCAGATCGCGCCGTTCCTGCCGCAGCAAGTGACGCAAGTCCTCGTCCGCTGTGTCAGCGTCGCGCACCTGAAACTGCACGGTCTGCCCCGTCCGCATCAGATCGCCGACGGCCAGCGCTCCCGATTGTGGATCGCTGCCGATCAGGTTGCGGATGAGGAAATCGCCGCGGCTAAATTCCTCCCGATATTCGTTGATCACCCGTCCAAGAAACAGCGCGGAACGCGCCAGCTTTTGATCGCGGGCGGGCAATTGGGGCAGCATATCCTGCAACACTTTCATCGGCGGCCGCCCCGCCAGTTCGAATACGATGTTCTTCTCTGCCCGGGTGACGGTCAATGGTTCGCCAATCGGGCGGCATCCCTGCGACACGACCGTGTGCAGCGCGATCCGGCCTGTTAGCCCAACGCCCACTGCCCCTTCGTCATACACCTCGCCATCGACGAACAACCGGTTCTCCCCGGGTTGCTGTGCGCCACTCGCCAACCCACCAATCGTCGGCGCCTGGGGATACGCCTCGGCCAACGCGTCAACCAGCTGCATGGCCCGCGTCGTAAACGGATCGATAAACAGCAACAGGTTGGGTTCCGAGCCGGGCTCCAGTTCGAGCTGAAAATGCCAGTACGCGGGACCCGTCGATTCCTCCAATTCCTTTTCTGTCAGATGAAAGGGAGCGATCGTGACGCCGGGCAACTCGCCCGCCAGCAGCGAGAGCGCCGGTCTCTGTTCGAACTCTTGATCGGTCCCGATGATCCCGGCACCGGTACAACCAATCAGATGCCGTGCGCCTACCGCTTTCTGGGCCGACTTCACAAGGTCGTCGATTTGCGGAGTGAACTTCGGGTTGACGAACAGCACGGCGAAGTCGGCCTTGGCCGGGCCAAGTTGGGCGGCAACCTGGTGACCCAGGTCTTTCACCGCTTCAGTCCAGTCAGGCTTCGTTGTCAGTGCAGAGGCAAACCGCATACTGTAGTGTCCGCTAAATACAGCAGGTTTTCAACCAGCCTCCGGCCCTGAACGCGCCCGGAACCGACCACGGAAAGGAGTCACGATGTAATGATGGTGGAGAGGGGTGGATTCGAACCACCGAAGGCATAAGCCAGCAGATTTACAGTCTGCCCCGTTTGGCCACTTCGGTACCTCTCCGCCCTGAGCACGAAACCCGAAATTCGAGGCGAGCCCGCTACGACCTTTCGGATTGTGACATTCGAGCTTCCCCCCGCATCAGGGTTGGAGCGGGCGATGGGAATCGAACCCACCTCACCAGCTTGGAAGGCTGGCGCATTACCACTATGCTACGCCCGCAATCAACGACTTACAACTTTTGACTTGCTTCGTGCGTGAGTTTGCGTGACACTCGAACGCATGCAGGAGCAATCGGATGAAAGAACAAACCGCGTCACGCACGAATCAGAAATCACGTCCTAAACCGTCATGGCCAAAAATCCTAACACGGTGCTTGCCTTCTGGCAACACCCAATGGCGCATTGACGTGCTCGTGGACGGCAACCGGGTCTACGAGTCGTTCAAGAGCGAGATCGATGCCGTCAACCGCGCATGGGAACTCCACGACGACCGCCAGAACGCCGGCAAAGCCGGCTTCGAGTTGCCAATGGCAAAGCGCGTCGAGGCCGCAGAATGCTACAAGCTCCTCGCACCGTTCCCAGACACCAGTTTGCGTGATGCGGTCGAATATTACATCAGCCGCAAAGCGCAGTTTGCCGCCGCCCCGGCCCTCACTGCTGGCGTTGAGCAGATCGTCAGCGAATTGACCGGCAAACGCGGGGAGCGCACGGTGGATAATCTCCGTCAGTATTGGCACAGGTTTGCTGCCGACTTTGGCAAGCGTGGCTTCACCGAACTCGAACCTGACGAAATCACCGCCTGGCTGGACCGCACCGCTTCACACCCGACCACCCGGCACAACTACCGCCGCGCCATCGTGCGTTTGTTCAACATCGCCACAGACAAGAAGTGGTGCGTTGAGAATCCCGCCGCCAAATCTCGCAAAGACGACACACTGCCGCCGGAACCGGAGGTGTTCAAGGTCGAGGAATTGGCCCGCGTGCTGGAACACACCGACGAATATGGGTTGCTGCCGTATGTCGTGCTGGGAACGTTCTGCGGAATTCGTGTCAGCGAATTGACCCGGCTCGACTGGTCGAAGATCAACCTCGCCGAACGCACCGTTACTATTGAAGCGCGGACCACCAAGACCAAGACCCGCCGCGTGGTCGCCTTGAACGACACCGCCACGGCATGGCTTACCCCGCACGTCAAGAAGTCCGGCCCTGTGGTTCACACCGTCGGATTGCGCGAGCAGTTGCACAAGCTTCGCACCGCCGCCGGAATCAAACGTTGGCCGACCAACGTCATGCGACACAGTTTTGGGAGCTACGCTCTGAGCGCATGGCAGGACGTGGGCAAGGTCTCCTATCAAATGGGCAACAGTCCGCAAATCTGCAAACGGCATTACGAGCAGATCGTCACCAAGTCAGCCGCGGAATCATTCTGGGCATTGCGTCCGACTGCCGATGCTGCTGGCAAGATTGTGCCGATGCAGCGGACCGCCAACGCATAGGTGAAGATATGCAGACGTGCGGAGGGCGGGGAGTCGATTTTGGAGTTGCAAGTGTAACGAAAACAGGTCAGATTTCCTTACGAAGAACAGCCACTATCAGACATGCAAGATACTGAACAAGCGATTCTTAGACGCATTCGTGGCAGCGGTAAGGGTTGGTGCTTCACGCCAACCGATTTCGCCGACCTCGGCGAGCCGCCGGCAGTGTGGACAGCGTTGCACCGGCTGACTCAGCGTAGCATCATCCGGAGGCTGGCTCAAGGTCTATACGATTTCCCCAAAACCCATGCGGAACTGGGAACGCTTTCGCCAGACCCGGAAGCGGTGGCCCGAGCGGTGGCACGGGGACGAAGCATCCGTGTGCAGCCTGCGGGTGCGTACGCAGCTAACCTGCTGGGACTGTCCGAACAGGTGCCGGCGCGGATTGTATTTTTGACCGACGGTGCGCCACGACGGATTCGATTCGAGAACCAGGAGATCGTGTTGCGGCGGACGACGCCCCGGAACATGGAGACCGCCGGACGAATCAGCGGGACGGTCATCCAAGCTTTGCGGTATATCCGCAAGGAACGGATCACGCCCGCGCACCGGCAGACGTTGGCGCGTCGATTGAACGCCGCCGAGAAGAAACAATTATTCAAGGACCGGTTGTACGCGCCGGACTGGATGCGCCGGTTGTTGGCGGAGATCAGCGGGGAGGGCGGAGCACATGCTTGAGTTTGCCCGCCGCCCCACCGGGGAGTTGCACGATATTTTCCGCAGAGTCGGCGCGCAACGCACCATTCCTCCGCACATCATCGAGAAGGATTTCTGGGTCTGCTGGCTGTTGCGGTTGATCTTTGCCGACCCGGACCTTGGCGGGCATCTGGTGTTCAAGGGCGGTACGTCGCTGTCGAAGGTGTTCGGTATCATCCAGCGGTTCTCCGAGGACATTGATCTCTCGGTTGATCCGGTATGGCTTGGTTTCGACGGCGACGCGCGTCCGGACGCCGCGTCCAGCCGGTCGCAGTTCGACAAGCGCGTCAAGGCGCTGGAGGACGCGTGCATCGCAGCAGTGCGTGACCGATTCCTTCCGGCGTTGAGCCGGCACGTTGCTGCCAACCTGCCGGGACAACCAGCATCGGTGTTGAGCTTCGAGGTGGATGAAGCGACGCATTCGCCCGTGCTGCTGTTTGCCTATCCGCGAGCGGGTCAGACAGGCTCGTTGCGTCCACAAGTGAAACTGGAGTTCGGTTCACTCTACGACCAGCGGCCCACCGGCACGCACACGATCAAATCCCTGACAGCCGAAGTCTTCTCCGCGTTGTTTCGCGAGGCATCCTGCCAGGTGGTCGCACTTGAAGCGGAACGGACGTTCTGGGAGAAGGCCACGGTGTTGCACGCCGAGTATCACCGACCGGCTGATAGACCGTTGCCGGTCGGCATGTCACGACATTATTCTGATCTCGCCGCGCTGAGCCGGCACGCGGCTGGCCAACGAGCAGTTGTGGATTTCGATTTGCTGGCGCGAGTGCGCGCGCATAAACAGACTTACTTCCGTTCGGGCTGGGCGCACTACGAGACCGCCGTGCCCGGCAGCTTCCACCTTGTACCGTCCCCAGAACGACGCGCGCAGATTGCGCAGGATTACCGGGGGATGGTGGATATGTTCATGGCCACGCCGCCGTCATTCGAAACGGTCATGACCGAATTAGAGGCAATGGAGAGGCAGATCAACGCCGCGTAATCGTCGCATCGCGGAAGTCTTTGTTCCGTGCGTGCGGCACGGTAGAGCGGTCCGGTCATCGGCGGCGACGAAACGCTTGCCGCCACGTTTGCGCCGGACTAAACTCGCCTGCATTGGAGAGACTATAGAGATCAAGAACAATACGTAACAAACACCAATAATCTATTTGCGTAGCTTCGGCTGCTGATCCACTGCGAAATCGCCAGATTCGAGGAACAGGCAGCGCTGGAAGCACGCCCCGTGTGGGGCGTGCCGAAAGCGTTCTGTTCAGGGCGTCTGGCGATGCCCGCAGTGGGACGTGAGTAAACACGTCCCACTTTTTTTCGGCATCGCCCGCCTTGGCAGACAGCCTGGCAGGGCCGAATCGCGCGAGCAACATCGGCCATGCCACGGATTTTCGACAACATCGAGCAGGACCTGCTCCCGGCGCTGCAAGAAACCTTGCAGGTTTCCAGCCACGCCGATTTTTGCGTGGGCTATTTCAATCTGCGCGGGTGGAAGGCCCTTGATTCTCACATCGAACAGTGGGCCGGCGGTGACGGCCAATGTTGCCGGCTGCTGGTCGGAATGCAGCGCCTTCCTCAAGAGGAGGTCCGCGAGGCGTTGCGGATCGCGGCTGGTAGCGGGACGCTCGACAATCAATCGGCGCTACGCCTGAAGAAAAAGTTGGCGGAAGAGTTCCGCACTCAACTCGCGTGGGGCATCCCCTCGAATGACGACGAAGCCGGTCTGCGCCGCTTGGCTGGCCAAATCAAAACAAAGAAAGTCGTCGTCAAGCTGTTCCTGCGTCATCCCCTTCACGCCAAGTTGTACCTGCTGTTCCGGGCTGATCCCAACAATCCGGCAACGGCATTTCTCGGCAGCAGCAATCTCACGTTGGCCGGGTTGTCCCAGCAGGGTGAACTGAATGTTGATGTGCTCGACCATGATGCGACGCAGAAGCTGGCGAAATGGTTCGGCGACCGGTGGAACGATCATTGGTGCGTGGACATTTCCAAAGAGTTGGTTGAGATCATCGGCCAGAGCTGGGCGCGCGAGGAAGCGATTCCGCCGTATCACATCTACCTCAAGATGGCGTACCACCTGTCGCAGGAGGCGCGGGCGGGCTTGGCGGAGTTCCGGATCCCCCGCGAGTTTGGCAACACCCTGTTCGACTTCCAGAAAGCCGCCGTAAAAGTGGCCGCGCACCACATCAACAAACGCGGTGGCGTGCTGATTGGCGACGTGGTCGGCTTGGGCAAAACACTGATGGCGACCGCGGTTGCCCGCATCTTTGAAGACGACCACGGTTTAGAGACGCTGGTCATCTGCCCGAAAAACCTTGTGCCCATGTGGGAGGATTACCGGTTGCAGTACCGGCTCCACGCGAAGGTGATGTCCATCACACGAGCCACGCAGGAACTCCCGACCCTCCGCCGTTACCGGCTGGTCGTCGTGGATGAAAGCCACAATCTCCGCAACCGCGAAGGCCAACGGTTCCGGGCGATCCAAGAATATCTTCAGGAAAACGAGAGCAAAGTCATTCTGTTGTCGGCCACACCGTACAACAAGACCTACCTCGACCTCGCCAATCAGTTGCGCCTGTTCGTGCCGGCCGACCGCGACATCGGCATCCGGCCCGAACGCAAACTCCGTGACCTCGGCGAGACGGAGTTCATCCGGCAACACCAATGCCCGATCCGGTCGCTGGCGGCGTTCGAGAAAAGCGAACACGCTGACGACTGGCGCGATTTGATGCGGCTGTACATGGTGCGCCGCACGCGGTCCTTCATCCAGGACAACTACGCCGAAACCGACCCGCAGAACGGGCGCAAGTACCTGACTTTTGCGGACGGACGGCGCTCGTACTTCCCGGCCCGCCAGCCCAAGACGCTCAAGTTCCGCATCAACGACAAAGACCAGAACGACCAATACGCCCGGCTGTATTCGCCGACCATGGTGGACACAATCAACGCGCTCAACCTGCCCCGGTACGGCCTCGGCAATTACGTCGCCGCGACACCTCACAAGCCGCCCACACCGGCAGAGCAAAAGGCGCTGCAAGACCTCTCCCGTGCGGGCAAGCGCCTGATGGGGTTCTGTCGCACCAATCTGTTCAAACGCCTCGAAAGCACCGGCTACGCTTTTCTGCAATCGGTCGAACGTCACATCCTGCGCAATTTCATTTACCTGCACGCCATCGAGCAGGACCAGCCGCTCCCCATTGGCACACAGGACACCGGCTTGCTCGACAGCCGGGTATTTGACGAAGACGCGGATTCACTGGCCGGCACGCCGGACATTTTCGACGGAGACGAGACCGAGACGGTAGCGGCGAGTAGCCGGCCAGTCCATGCGACAAAGGATTTTCGGTCGCGCGCTGCCGAAGCGTACACGGAATACGTCACAGTCCACAAACACCGGTTCAAGTGGCTGCGCCCCTCGTTGTTCACCAAGTCGCTCGCGACCGATTTGCAGCGCGACGCCGAGGCTCTCCTCGGCGTGCTGAAAATCGGCGGAGAATGGAAAGCTGGGGACGACACCAAACTCGATGCGCTGTCTGATCTGCTCAGCGAGAAGCACCCGAAGGAAAAGGTCCTCATTTTCACGCAGTTTGCCGACACCGTGCGTTACCTGGAAACGCAGTTGAAGAAGCGCGGCCTCAACAAACTGGCCGGCGTCACCGGCGATTCGCACGATCCCACGGCGCTGGCGTGGCGGTTTAGCCCGGTCAGTAATAACAAACGCGAGCAGGTCGCACCGGCAGACGAACTCCGCGTGCTCGTTGCCACCGACATCCTCAGCGAAGGCCAGAACCTTCAAGATTGTTCCATCGTCGTGAACTTCGACTTGCCGTGGGCAATCATCCGGCTCATTCAACGGGCCGGCCGCGTGGACCGTATCGGCCAGCAGGCGGAGAACATCCTCTGCTATACGTTCCTGCCGGCAGAGGGCGTCAATCGCATCATCCGTCTCCGCGACCGGGTGCGCCAACGCCTGCGCGAAAACGCTGAAGTGGTCGGCACGGACGAGCAGTTCTTCGAGGACGACCGCAACGACCTGACGATCCGCGACCTGTTCACCGAAAAAGCCGGCATCCTCGACGGCGATGCCGATGGCGAAGTGGACCTCGCCTCCTACGCTTACGAAATCTGGAAGAACGCCATCACCGCCGAGCCGGAATTGCAGAGGATCATTCCCGAATTGTCGCCCGTGGTGTACTCCACCCGCCGGCACGAGCCGAAACCGGACCAACCCGAAGGCGTGTTGGTTTATCTCCGCACCGCCGAGGGCAACGACGCGCTTGCGTGGGTGGACAAGGAAGGCCAGAGCGTCACCGAATCGCAGTTCACCATCCTTCGCGCCGCCGAGTGCAAACCCACCACACCCGCGCTGCCCCGGCAGGAACAGCATCACCGGCTTGTTCAGAAGGGCGTGGAACACATCGTGGAGGAGGAAAAATCCGTCGGCGGCCAACTCGGTCGCCCGTCCGGCGCCCGCTTCCGCACTTACGAGCGACTGAAACGATACGCCGCCGAGGTCAAGGGCACACTGTTCGAGTCGCCGGAACTGCTCAAGGCGATTGATGAGGTTTACCGGTTCCCGCTGCGCACTACCGCCGTGGACACGCTCAATCGCCAACTCCGCAGCGGCATTTCCGACCAGGCGCTGGCCGAGTTGGTCATCGCCCTGCGCGACGATGGCCGCCTTTGCATCGTCAGCGAGGAGGAGCAGACGCACGAGCCGCAGATCATCTGCTCGCTCGGTTTGAGCGCCACACCCGGATGACGCACACTTATGCCCCTCGACTTCCCCCGCTGTCGTCAGCAACTCAAGCAGTTCAATCTCCAGCCGCTATTCATCGAGCAGCTTGGCTGGGATCACCACGTCCAGCACCTCGATGTCGCGCTGGACCGTGAGACCTTCAAGCTGTCGGCCATCGCCCATAAACGCGGCATGGTGGCGTTTCTCCACGAGGGCAAGCTGCCCGATTACCCCATCCGCCGCAAAATCGAGTACCGCGTGGCGCGCACGGTCCACGAGCACATCATCATCTACACCGATCCGCAGCACACCCTGCAAATCTGGCAGTGGGTGAAACGCGAGCCGGGCCGACCCACGGCATCTCGGGAACACACCTTCCACTGCGATCAACCGGGCGACACGCTGATCCAGAAGTTGCAGGCACTCGCGTTTACCATCGAAGAGGAAGAAAACCTGACGATTGTGGACATCACCAGCCGCATTCGCGCGGCCTTTGATGTCGAGCGGGTCACGAAACGGTTCTACGACCGGTTCAAGACGGAGCACGCTGCGTTTCTCGCTTTCATCAAGGGCATCCCGGACGATGAACTGCATCGCTGGTATGCCTCGGTCATGCTCAACCGGCTGATGTTCGTCTATTTCATCCAGAAAAAGACGTTCCTCAGCGGCGACCCGGATTACCTCCGCAACAAACTGGCGCAGACTAGGCGCGACGGCAAGAATCGCTTCTACGCGGAGTTTCTGTGTCCGCTGTTTTTCGAGGGGTTTGCCAAGAAAGCGCAGAACCGATCGGCGGCCACGAACCAGTTGCTCGGCAAAGTGCCGTACCTGAACGGCGGCATTTTCCAGCGCCACCAGATCGAAGAAGCGCACGGCGAGAAGATTCAGGTTGCCGACGCCGCATTCGAGCGGCTGTTCGGCTTTTTCGACCAGTACCGTTGGCATCTCGATGAACGCCCCTTGCGGCAGGATAACGAGATCAACCCGGACGTGCTCGGCTACATCTTCGAGAAGTACATCAACCAGAAACAAATGGGTGCGTACTACACCAAGGAGGACATCACCGGCTACAACAGCGCCTACACCATTGTCCCCTTCCTGTTCGAGGTCGCCCGCGCCAAGTGCAAAGTGGCGTTCGAGGGCGAGAGCGCCGTTTGGAAACTCCTTCAGGCCGATCCCGACCGGTACATCTACGCTGCCGTCAAGAAGGGCGTCAAGTTGAAGCTGCCGGCCGAGATCGCTGCCGGCATCAAGGACGTGTCGAAGCGCACCGAATGGAACAAGCCCGCGCCCGCCGAGTACGCCTTGCCGACGGAAATCTGGCGCGAGGTCGTCGCCCGCCGGCAACGCTACGAGGAAATCAAAAAGAAGCTGGCCGCAGGCGAAATCACCGACATCAACGACTTCATCACGTACAATCTCGACATCCGGCAATTCGCCCAGGACGTGATTGAGAATAGCGAGCCGGATTTGCTGAGCGCGTTCTACGCGGCACTGCTGGCCATCACCGTGCTCGACCCGACGTGCGGCTCCGGCGCTTTCCTGTTTGCCGCGCTGAACATCCTCTATCCGCTGTACGAAGCCTGCCTGAACCGCATGGCGCTGTTCGTCGAGGAATGGGAACGCACCGGCAGCAAGGCACACCCGAACTACACCAAGAACTTCAAGGCCGAACTCGCCCGGCTGGCCGCCCACCACAACGAGCCGTATTTCATCCTCAAGACCATCATCGTCAACAACCTCTACGGCGTGGACATTATGGATGAGGCGGTCGAAATCTGTAAACTGCGCCTGTTCCTGAAGTTGGTCGCACAAGTCGAGAGCGCCGACGATGTCGAACCGCTGCCGGACATTGATTTCAACATCCGCGCCGGCAACACGCTCGTCGGCTATGCCACCTACGACGAAGTCAAACGCGCCGTCACCAGCAAATTCGATTTTGACAACGCGATGGCCAAGATTGAGGACAAGGCCGCGACGCTGCAAAGTGCGTTCGAGATGTTCCGCCGTCAGCAGACCGAACTCGGCGGCGAAGTCACCGCTGCCGATAAGCGCGACCTGCGCAAGCGACTCGAAGCCCTCGACACCGAACTCGACCGGTATCTTGCCGCCGACTACGGCGCGGACGCGATCAAGCCCAAAGAATACGCGGCATGGTTGCACTCGTACAAACCATTTCATTGGTTTATCGAGTTCTACGGCATTATGAAGGATGGCGGCTTCGACGTGATCATCGGGAATCCGCCGTACTTGGAATTACGCGAGGTAGATTATGCGCCACGCGGCTTTCGTTGCGCTGACAGCGGCGCAGTTCACGCGATGTGCATGGAACGCAGCGTTCGCCTCCTACACACTGATGGAAACGCCGGCATGATTGTGCCTCTCTCGCTGGTTTCAACCCAGCGGATGCAGGTCATGCAAGAGATTCTGGAGAATGGCCGGTACGCTTGGTACGCCAACTTTTCATGGCGGCCAGCCAAGATGTTCGACACGGTCAATCGCGCGTTGACGATTTTCACCGTCATCGCGGAGAACAATGGTCGGACGTTCTCCACGAACTATCACAAGTGGACTTCCGACAATCGCGACCTCCTCATGCAGGACATCGTGTACATCGAAACGCCCCGGCAACGGCCTGCATTTTGGATACCCAAGCTCGGTGAACCAATCGAGCGAGCGATCCTTGAGAAAGGTCTCGCCGTCAAGACGCCGCTCAGCCGTTGGATGCGCAGCAGCCAGCATCGCGTCTATTACCGCACTGATGGCGGTCTTTACTGGAAGGTCTTCACGGACTTCGCACCTGCCTTCAAGGTCAATGGCAAAGCGGGTCATTCCACGCGTGAGACTTGGTTCACCCTACCGGACGCGAAATTGGTTCATCCGGTCATTGCCGCGTTGAGCAGCGATTTCTTCTGGTGGTGGTATACCGTCACCTCGAACTGTCGTCATCTTAACCCGTATGACATCCAGAACTTTCCCTTACCAGAATGTGCCATTGCTGACGCGAAGCTGGCCAAGCTCGGGAAGAAGTACCTCGACGATTTGGTGGCCAACAGCACGATGCTGGTTCGCGAGCAGCGGCAGACCGGGCGCACGGAAACGCAATGCTTCAAGATTCAGAAGTCCAAGCCAATTATTGACCAGATTGACCGGGTGTTAGCGGGGCACTACGGGCTGACGGCGGAGGAGTTGGATTTCATCATCAACTACGACATCAAATACCGCCTCGGCCGCGACTCTCAAGACGACGAGGGATGATACCCATCGTGCTCAAGCCTGCTGACGCCCGCTATCCAGCGCGTTTGCGAAAGCGATTGCGCGCTGACGCCCTGCCGCAACTGTCCGCCATCGGTAATTTAGACCTGCTCGCATTATCCAAAACCGCCCTCTTTTGTTCTGCTCGTTGCCCCGGCCGTGCCATCCTCGCTGTTTACGACCAAGCCACACGCTGGCGGGATGCCGGTCGCTGCATCATCAGCGGTTTTCATTCCCCGGTGGAAAAGGAATGTCTCCGCATCCTCTTGCGCGGAAGTCAGCCCGTCATCATCTGTCCTGCGCGGAGTCTCGAAAAACTGCAGCTCGCGGTGGATTGGCAAAATCCTTTGACCGATGGCCGTCTCTTGATTCTTTCCTGTTTCACCGGTGGCAACCACCGCGTCACCACCTCCCTCGCCATCCGCCGCAATGAGTTCGTCGCCGCGCTGGCGGATGAAGTTTGGTTCGCCCACATCGTCCCCGGCGGCAAGATGCAGCGTTTGGCACATAAAATTGCCGCACACGATTGATTTTTTATGCAGATCATTCGTGCGGTGCAGGTGAGTGCCGATCATTATGTCAGCACAAGCTTCCACCAGGGTATCGAGCCTCCGGTTGAATGCCCTCATTGTGATGCAAGGGATGCGCTAAAGGCCCTGGGTTATTATTGCCGCAACATTACCAGCACGAAACGCGGAGTTTTACGCATTTTTGTGCGGCGGTTCCGATGTTGTATCTGCGGCAGGACAGTCAGCATCCTTCCAGCGTTTGCGCAGCCATACCGCTTGGTTTTGAATGCCACGATAAACGAGTTTTTCGGCGGCACTTTAGGAGCCAACGGGCTTTCGTGGCTTCCTCTTCTGCAACAATACTGGAACCGGTTCACTAAATGGATTCCAGAAATTGACCGCATCATAAAATCCGCAGTAGAGCGTTCACCACCTCACCCAGACGCTGCGGGCTGGTGGCAGGTTATGGTTGCGGCTTTTGGCGACCTCGAAAAGATAACCGGGACGCTTGTGAGTCGTTTTGGTGTCACTCTGTTTGGTCGCTATCGCTGCCACACGCCTTGCAACAAGGGGGCAATCGCTAATTGACCCGGCCTCCACACAACTTGTTTATTTCCATGAAAAGCAATGCGTGGAAAACTTGTCGCATCAATGAACAGTGCTTTGGAATCGTATTTGAAAGACAAGCCAAGCGTTCCCAGCGCGGCGTATTCACAAATCGGGGAACAGACAAGTCGCGATTCCGACATCATCATCAACGGCGATTGATTCAGTTTGCATGAATATGGAAAACACAGAATTGCCAATCGTCCGCGCGGCTGCTTACGTCCGAATGTCCACGGAACATCAGCAATACTCGACCAGCAACCAGATGGACGTTATTCGGGAGTATGCGAAGCGCCGTGGGCTGGAGATCGTGAAGGTGTATTCAGATGAGGGCAAAAGCGGCTTGAATATTCAAGGACGCGATTCCCTGGCCCAGATGATCGAGGACGTTAAGAGTGGGCCAGTAAACTTTTCATGTATCCTCGTCTACGATGTCAGCCGATGGGGGCGCTTCCAGGATGCGGATGAGAGCGCTTATTATGAGTACCTTTGTCGCCGCGCTGGTGTCCCTGTCCATTATTGTGCCGAACAATTTGAAAATGACGGCAGTCCCGTTTCCACAATTGTCAAAGGTGTTAAACGCGCGATGGCCGGCGAATATAGCCGCGAATTGTCATCAAAGGTTTTTCAGGGAGCCTGCCGCTTGATTCAGTTGGGATACAAACAGGGCGGCACGGCCGGATTCGGCCTCCGTCGAATGTTGATTGACCAGAACGGCCAGCATAAGGCCGTGCTCAAGATGGGAGAGCACAAAAGCCTTCAAACGGATCGGGTGATCTTGATCCCCGGCCCGGATGAGGAAGTCAAAGTGGTCAATTGGATCTATCGGACATTCATCAATGAAGGAAAAAGCGAATCGGACATCGCCAAGACGCTGAATGATCGAGGCCTGGTCACAGACTTCGGACGCGCGTGGAACCGGGCCACTGTCCATCAAGTGCTCATCAACGAGAAATATATCGGGAACAATGTGTATCATCGCACCTCCTTCAAATTGAAACTCAAACATGTGGCCAACCCGCAGGAAAAGTGGATTCGAGCTGACGGAATATTCGAAGGCATCGTCGAGCCAAGCCTGTTCCACACCGCACAGGGCATCATTTTGGCTCGCAGTCGGAAGCTCTCCGATGACGAGATGTTGGAAAAACTGCGTGGCGTGCTGAAGCAGCACGGGCGCATCTGCGGGATGCTGATCGACGAGGCGGACGACCTCCCGTCTAGCACGGCGTTCAGGTATCGTTTCGGCAGTTTAGTATCCGCCTACCGTTTAATCGGCTACGATCCGGGTATTGATTACAGTTTCATCGAGGTCAATCGTAAGCTGCGCAAGGAGCACCCCGAAATCGTTGCGTCGGTTATTCAACGGATTAGGGATTTAGGCGCAGTCGCCTCTTGGGACGAGCGGACACAGTTGCTCCACCTCAACAATGAATTGCGTGTCTCCATTGTCCTCTGCCGTCATTGGATCACAGCCGCCGGTTCGTCGAGGTGGGTTATCAGATTGGATGAGGGACTGAAGCCGGACATTACGGTCGCCGTTCGGATGACTGCCACCAACGAAGGCATCCGCGATTATTATTTGCTGCCAGCGATCGACATGACATGGGAGAAGCTGCGCATCGCGGAAGAAAACGGCATTTACCTCGATGGCTACCGGTTTGACACGTTAGATTATTTTCTGGGCATGGCCGAGCGCATCAAGTTTGAGGAAGCAGCATGAAAGATGAAATACAAATGATCCCGATTGATCGGATTCGCATTCTGAATCCGCGACATCGTGACCGGAAAAAGTTTGAGGTTATTGTTCAGAGCATCAAAAACCTCGGATTAAAAAAGCCGATTCAGGTCAGTCTGCGCTCGGCACAGGAGGAGGAAGGGGCTGGGTACGATCTGGTTTGTGGCCAGGGGCGAATCGAAGCATTTATCGCCCTAGGCCATAAAGAAATCCCGGCGGTGGTTGTCGAAATCTCAAAAGAGGAGCGCCTGCTTCGGAGCTTGGTGGAAAACATGGCTCGCCGATACCCGGCACCCCTGGCACTGATACGTGAGATTGAGCGGCTCAAAGTGGCAGGGCACGGCAATACTGAAATTGCGAGAAAGCTCGATCTTGATAATACAATGGTTGCTGGCTTGATCGCCCTACAGAAGGCTGGCGAAGAACGCCTGCTGGACGCGGCGTCTAGCGGGAGGATTCCGCTGGGCGTCGCAATGGACATTGCCAAGGCGGACAGTGTTGAGACACAACGTGAATTGCTCAAGGCCTACGAGACCAAACAACTCAACCAAGTGTCCATTCGTACCGTGAAACGCCTCATTGATCAGCGACGCTTCGCTGGCAAACAACGAGACACGGGCAACCGGGCCGGGCGGAAGAAACTAACCAGCGTCGAAAGCTTGGTGAACGCTTACCGGCGCGAGAGCCAAAAGCAAAAACTAATGATTCGCAAAGCAAAAATTTGCGATGCCAAACTGGTCTTCATTGTCACGGCGTTTGACAAACTCCTCAATGACGACAATTTCGTGACCTTATTGCGGGCTGAATCCCTTTCCACTATGCCGAAATATCTGTGGGCCAAACTCGGCGCCAAACATGCGGAGGCTACATGACCGATGCAAAAGTCGGATTTGAAATGCGGAAAGTTCGGGTATCACTTGCCGTCATCCTTCCAGTGCGTCAGTTGAAGGACCCGCAAAAAAACATCCGTCGCTACCTAACCATCCGTGCCTCCATCAAAGAGGTTGGACTGGTTGAACCGCTCGTGGTGCATCCACAAAAGGACGGGGCGGGAACATATCTGCTTCTGGATGGTCATCTGCGCTATTTCGCGCTGAAAGAACTCGGCGAAACCGAAGCGGACTGCATCATCGCCAACGACGATGAAAGCTTCACCTATAATGCACGCATCAGCCGGCTCGCCCCCATCCAGGAACATAAAATGATCGTGAAGGCGGTTCGGAACGGGGTGAGGCCGGAGCGGATCGCAGTAACGTTGAACATTCCGGTCAGAAATGTACGCGCGTCAATGAAACTGCTGGATGGTATTCACGAAGAGGCCGTCGATCTATTGAAGGACAAAGCAATCAGCCCAAAAGCCATTCATCTGCTCAAGCAAGTCAGTTGCGTCAGGCAGATCGAAATATCCGAACTGATGGTGAGCACCAACAATTTCACTGCCGGCTATGCGGAAGCTTTGGTTTTGGGCACGCCAAGAGATCAATTGGCACAACCGGGAAAACCGAAGGTTAAGGAGGGATTGTCAGCCGAAGAAATCGGTAAGATGGAACAGGAGATGGAGTCTCTTGAGCGCGACCTCAAGGCCGTCGAGGAATCCTACGGAGAAAACATGCTGAACCTGACCCTGGCTCGCGGCTATATTAAAAAGCTCATCGACAATGCCAAAGTAGTCAGATTCCTAAATGGGAATTATCCGGACATCTTCTCTGAATTCGAATCGATTGCGACCGCCGAGACATTGTGATCGTGAGCAGCCTTGCTGCAACGGGGCCGCGCTCATCGGGTGCGGAAATTCATCGACCTTATGGGATGCCCAGTGAAAGACTTGGACTTTGCCGCTTTGGCTCCCCCTGTGCCCTACGCCGCCGCCCGCAAAGCTCCAAGACTTTCCTGGCATGAGCTATCCGACGCGCTGACGATGTCGCCGCTGCGAGCCGTGGTTTCTCCCGGCCACATCGTTTGTGAACAGGTAGCCACGCCAGAATTTTGTTCACGCACGCGTGAAATCCGGCTATTCTTGAGTCTCCTATGCGCGAGGCAGCATCGCCGGCGGTCGTCGAGTTCGAGGCTTTCTTCCAGCAGGCGACAGGAAAGCCACCATACCCGTATCAATTTCGTCTGGCGACCGATGGCCAATTTCCGCAACTGCTCGACATCCCTACCGGTCTCGGCAAAACCGCCGCCATTGTTCTCGCTTGGCTCTACCGCCGTCGATTTGCCACTGAAACTATCCGGCGTCAAACTCCGCGCCGTCTCGTCATGGTGCTTCCCATGCGCGTGCTAGTGGAACAGACGCGCGACAATGCAAAGCGTTGGATCGAGAAACTCAATCTGAGCAAACAAGTGAGCGCGCATGTTTTGATGGGCGGAGAAGAGGCGGATGATTGGGATTTGTTCCCAGAACGCGATACCATTCTTATCGGCACACAAGACATGCTGCTCTCTCGTGCGCTGAATCGTGGCTACGGATTGAGCCGGTATCGGTGGCCGATGCACTTTGGACTACTCCACACGGATTGCTTGTGGGTGTTTGACGAAATCCAGTTAATGGGAAGTGGACTGGCGACCACTGCGCAACTGGAAGCATTCCGAAAAAAGTTCACTTCCAACGGTTGCGCCAGCATTTGGATGTCCGCCACGCTGCAACGTGACTGGTTGAAGACGGTAGACTTCGATCCATCGTCATTGCAATTGGAGCAGTTGAGTTCTGATGATCTTGCAAACCAAGATGTGCAGCAGCGATGTAAGGCGGCGAAGCCATTACAAGCAGCCGCCCGTCGCATGGATGACCCGAAGGGTTTGGCAGACGAAATTGCAAAAGCTCATGGCAAGGCCGGTGGACGAACGTTGGCTGTCGTGAATACAGTTGCTCGGGCACGCGACCTGTTTCGTCAAGTTGAGAAGCGCGTTAAATCTGAAGAGAAGAAGCCTGCGCTTGTGCTCATTCACTCCCGGTTTCGTCCGCAGGAACGCGCCGAACGAGTCCGGCAACTTTTGGCTGAACCAGGCGCACACGGCATGATTGTCGTCAGCACCCAAGTGGTCGAAGCCGGTGTGGATGTCAGCGCGACGACGTTGTTCACTGAACTCGCGCCGTGGGCGTTGTTGGTACAGCGGTTCGGTCGCTGTAACCGACGCGGCGAGGAGAACGAAAAGGCGCGGACCTTTTGGATTGATTTACCGGCTGACAAAAAACTTCATGCCAAGTTCAGCGCGCCCTATGAGCCGCAAGCCCTCACCGACGCACGCCGCCAACTTCAAGACTGCAAAGATGTCGGTCCGGCCTCGTTGCCCAAAGTGAACCTCCCGTATCGACACGGGCAAGTAATCCGACAGAGAGATTTTATCGAGTTGTTTGACACGACGCCTGACTTGGCGGGCAATGACATTGATATTGAGCGGTACGTCCGCGAAGTGGACGAATGCGATGTGCAGGTGTTCTGGCGCGAATGGCCGGTCGAGCAAGTGCCACCGGAAGACATGGGCGGTCCGCGCCGCGACGAACTTTGCGCTGTGCCGGCGAAAGGTGATGGCGGGTTTGCAGATTTCGTCAAGGACAGTGACCGTCGCAAACTCGCTTGGCGGTGGGATTACCTTGATGAACGGTGGGTTGTGGTCGAATCCAATCGCATCTTTCCCGGTCAGATTTACCTACTTCACGCGACGGCAGGCGGCTACGAGAAGGAAATCGGTTGGGATGCTAAAGCCGCAAAGCCCGTGGATGTTGTTCCCGCTTCCACATCTACTCAACAGCCCGATTCCAACGATGCCGACCAGCTTTCGCAGTTCGCGTGGCAATCCATCGCGGAGCATACCGACCGGGTGTGCCGCGAATTGGATGCGATTCTCGCCAAATTGGAAGTGACGGAAGTCAATGCGCTTAAACTGGCCGCCCGTTGGCATGATCGCGGCAAGGCGCATACAATCTTCCGTCAAGCGATTCGCACTGCGCTGGCCGATGGAAAACCCCGGCCCAACGGGTGGTCAAACCGTCCTGACATTGCAAAAGCGCCCAAAGGCTGGTGGCAGAAGTACGAGCGGAAGCATTTCCGCCACGAGTTGGCATCCGCGCTCGCGGCGTTGATGGTGGGCGACGAATTCATCCCGGCAAAACAGCGCGACCTTGTGACCTATCTGGTTGCGGCTCATCACGGAAAAGTCCGACTTTCCATCCGCTCGTTGCCGGAGGAAATGAATCCCGGCAACAATCGCCGGTTTGCGCGTGGCGTCTGGGATGACGACGAACTGCCGGCCACCGATTTGGGCAACGGCGTTCTCGCCCCGGCCATCAAACTTTCACTCGAACCGATGGAACTTGGCCAATCTGAGGATGGTCAACCAAGTTGGGCGGAGCGAATGCTGTGGCTGCGCGATACGCTCGGTCTATTCCATCTGGCCTATCTCGAAGCCATCTTGCGTGCCGCTGACATTCGAGCCAGCCGCGACAACAATCCGCCGGAGGTCAACAATGCCTGAACCGTTGCTTCTGACCGGCTGCACTCCCGAACCGCTGATGAACTATCTCAAGGCGCTCGGCATCCTGCGCCTCATCAGCGAACAAGCCGACTCCGAAGCGCGCGGTTGCTGGCGGAACGATATGTTTGTCCTGCACAGCAAGTTGGATCGGGGAGCTCTCGCAAAGTTTTTCCTGAACGATTACCAGCCTACGCCCATCGTCGGGCCGTGGGCGGGCGGTTCGGGATTTTTTTCCAAAGATAACAAGAAGGCAGTTGCTACTCTCGCTTCACCGAAGTCATCCAAGCGTTGCCAATCGTACCGGCAATCCATCGAAGTTGTTCAACCAATTTTGAAACAAGTCGGCGTAAAGAACAAGCCGACTCCCGAACAGAAAACAGAATTGTTGCGGCGTTACCGGTCAGAATTGCCTTCAGAGGTCGTTTCCTGGATGGATGCGGCTTTGGTTCTGCAAAATGAAGGTCAGGCGTTCGCGCCGTTGTTGGGCACTGGCGGCAATGACGGTCGGCTGGATTTCAGCCAGAATTTCATGGCGCGACTCGTGACGTTGGGAATTCACAACGCCGTACCGGAGAATCGGGCGAGTCGCTGGCTCGACAATGCGTTATTTGGCGACCCCACTTCCGAACTCGCAGCAGCAGCCGTCGGTCAGTTTGCCCCCGGTCGCGCCGGCGGGCCAAACGCCACGCAAGGCATGGAAGGCGACTCGCTGGATAACCCGTGGGATTTTGTCCTGATGATCGAGGGCGCGTTGATGCTCGGTGGCGCGGTGGTGCGCCGACTCGGAGTTGGTGGAAATGCGCGGGCCGCATTTCCCTTCACCGTGCGTTCTTCGGCTGCTGGTTTTGCTTCGGGGAGCGATACCGATGCGATGAACGCGCGGGGCGAGCTTTGGTTGCCGTTGTGGTCGCGGCCGGCTGCTTTGACGGAATTGAAAACACTCTTTGGCGAAGGCAGAGCCGAAGTTGCCGGACGACCGGCTCGCGACGGCGTGGATTTCGCCCGCGCCGCTGCCAGTCTCGGAGTGGATCGTGGCATCCAGCAATTCACTCGCTTGTCATTTTTGAAACGTAGCGGCAAAGCGTTCCTCGCTGCACCACTGAGTCGGGTATTCGTCCGCCGGCAAGAGTCGGTTGATCTCTTGCGTCAACTTGATCCGTGGTTGGATCGCTTTCGCCGCGCATGTGGGGACAAGAATGCACCGCCTCGATTCAAGATGGCTTTGCGCGACCTTGAGCAGGCAATCTTCGAGTTTTGCCAATATGGCGGGACTCCATTTTTTCAAGCCATCGTCGCTGCGTTAGGCCGCGCCGAGCGCGAACTGGCTGACGGAGGACGATTTTGCGCCGACAAACGGTTATCACCGATTGCCGGCTTGTCGGCGGATTGGATTGTGGCTGCCTGTGACGAAACGCCTGAGTTTGAAATTGCGTTAGCCTTGTCCGGCATCCACGACCACGAGCGGAAAATTGGCTCGTTGCGCTCCAATCTTGAATCTGTCACCGTCTGGCGGAGTAAAACCGACTCACTGATAGCGAAATGGGCGGAAAAGGATCGCGCGGTTGTTTGGAATTCTGCCGATCTCTCCACGAATCTTGCCGCCGTGTTGCGTCGCCGGTTAATGGATGGCGAGCGGAAGGGGTGCGAGACTCTGCCACTCACGACTGCCAACTTCATCTCGTTGAACACAGTGAGCCGGTTTCTTGCCGGGGAGATTGACGAACGACGCATCGAAGATTTGTTGTGGGGCTTGATGTTGTTGCCACAAAGCCCCCCCGGCGCATTGCGTCGCCCGGCCGATGATGCCGACGCGCCACCGTTGCAGCGCGCGTATGCCTTGTTGAAGCTGTTATTCCTGCCGCATCCGTTGCGAGTGGACGGACAGGAAATCACCATCAAGGCCGAACCATCCATTGTGCCGCTGCTCGCCGCCGGTCACGTCGGCGAGGCTTGCCGGGTGGTGATGCGCCGATTGCGCGCGTCAGGATTGTCACCACTGCCGCATCCGCGTAGTGGTGGCGTTGTACGCGACGCGGATTGGCAGGAACTGGAATATCCCGGCAGCAATGGCCAACGGCTGGCCGCTGCGTTGTTGTTGCCGGTGAGTTACGCATCTATTGAGCAGTTGCGCAAACTTGTTGTTCGTGACGCCAAAGACAAACTACAAACCACACGTTGAAAGGAAACACCCATCATGCCGATTGATTACACTGCACTGGAAAAAATGCCGCGTCTGTTGCTGGAAGCCCGGTTGCGCCCATTACAAGGCGACCGATTTCAGCCGACCGGCTTCCCCGATCTCGGCGCAGCCCGGTATAGCCGTCCAGACGGGACGGAGATGTTGCTGATCGAGTCCGCTCAATCCGTTGCCAATCGCATGGAGTTGGCTTGTTGGGATGAAGCCACCGATGACTTGATTCCCGAATTGAAGGGGTTGCCTTACATTCTCGTCACCAACGGCAGCGGACAAAAGTTTACAAATTCCGTGTTGGAAGCCCACCGGATTAACTCACCCTACATTCTTGAAGGCAAAGACAAGAGCGTTTTTGATCGTCTCAAACAAGACGCCGCCGGGCTGGAGACCGGGCCAGTCAAGCTGCGGCAGTTGGCGGCGCTCGTGTTCAAATACGACGCCAACGCCGTGTTGCATGGCGTATTCATCGCCAAGGGCGACCTCGCGGGCGGGCGACTGCGCTTGAGTCGCGCGCTGAGCGGGTTCATTGAGGCAACCAATGTCCGCGCGGCTGAAAGTGGCGGCGTGAAGAATGATCGCGTCGATCCCAGCGGTGACACGAGTAAAGGGTTTGGCAACGTCCCGTTCCATCGCAGCGAGTTCGTCGCCGAGAAGATTACCGCCTACTTCAATCTCGATCTTGCACTGCTGCGCGGCTATGCGTTGGGCAAGGAAGCGACGCAACTCCTCATCGCGCTCGCGCTGTTCAAGATTCGCCGCTTCCTGTCCACCGGCTTGCGTCTGCGTACCGCCTGCGACCTCGCGCCCGAGGGTGACATTACCGGGTTCACTGTGCCATCAGAGGCGGAAGTGCTGACAGAATGCAAACGCCTGATTGCCGTCTGCAAGCCACAGTTTGCAGGTATTACGGAAGTCAAATGGGAAGCTGAAAAGAAATCAGCCAAGAAAGCCGACGCGACGGAAGATGCGGAGACAGAGGAATGATCGGCATGAGCGTCAGCTTCCCTTCGGGGCGTTTCCACGCTACGCCGTGGGGACGGCACGTCAACGAAGGCGCGCCCGAATGGCCACCGTCGCCGTGGCGGTTTCTGCGGGCGCTGGTGGCCACGTGGAAACGCAAGCTTGACGATCAATTTAGTCAGGCCGAAGTCGAAGTGTTGTTGCACGCGCTGATCACGCCGCCGCAGTTGTCGCTCCCTCTCGCTTCCGCCAGCCACACGCGCCATTATATGCCGTGGTTCAAGAAAGGACCGGCTGACAAAACTTTGGTCTTTGACACCTTCGTCAGCCTCACGCGAGAAGCTTCTGTTGTCATGCTTTGGCCGGAGACAACGCTTCCCGCCCGGCAACGTGACCAGTTGGCAAAGCTTTTGTCGCATCTAAACTTTTTCGGTCGTGCCGAATCGTGGTGCAGCGCGCGTCTGCTCAGCGACGGTGAAGCTGTTGAAAAACTATCGGTGGTGAATTGTTGCCCAGTTAATGGCGCAGCCTTGCCGGCGGAAACCGAGATCGTGCGAACTCTTTGCGCCGATCCCGATACTGCCTTTGCAAACACGTACACGCCGAAGCACGAACGCGTTTCCGGCAAAGGGAAGACCAAGACGACGACCGCAACGTCTCTTTACGATCCCGACTGGCACTTGTGCATGGAGACACTTGAACTGCACGCCAAAAAATGGTCTGACCCGCCCGGCTCACGTTGGGTTGCCTATGCGCGACGACGGGATTGTTTCAAAGTCGAACCGGCCCGACGATCTGCGCGCCCTGTGCCTGAACACAAGATGCAGGTTGCCCGGTTTGCTCTGGACTCCGCTGTGTTGCCATTGGTCACTGAAACATTGCCACTAGCGGAATCAGCCCGGCGGATGTTGATGGGCATCTATGGCCGAAAGTTTCCCTCTGCCGACGGCTCGCGGGGACGCTCGGCCATTTTCGCTGGCAAGGCCGACGACGGTCAGCCGTTGAAAGGCCATTCGCACGCTTATTTCCTGCCCACGGATGAAGACCGCGATGGCCGGCTTGATCATCTTACCATCGTTAGCACCGAAGGCTTTGGTAAAGACGAACTCAAGGTTCTCGACCAATTGCGCCGATTAAAGAGCCGGGAGCGTGAGGAGTCCGGTCATCCGTTGCGAACGCTGTTGCTCGGCTTGGGGCGACTCGACGACTATCAGCCTTGGCCCTTGCATTCCTCGCAGGCTTGGATTTCCGCAACGCCGTTCATCGCGACGCGCTATTTGAAGAAGAGCGGCACAAAGCGCGATCCGGAAGAAACGTGGCAGAGTCCAGTAAACTTTCTACGTTTGGTTTTACGTGAGGAACTCGCTCGTTTGATTGAACGACATCCTGAGTTAAACAGTGCAACGCTCGATGCCGTCAGAGTTACTCCGTTGGTCGATGAACACGGGGTGTTCCGAATCGGCCGGCAGAAGCTGCGGCCAATTCAATTCAAACGTTTCCGTCAAAAGCGCAACGACGATGGGGGCAACCGGGCGACAGGAGCGTTTCGCATTGAATTCCCCGGCCAAGTGCGCGGCCCAATCTGCCTCGGCCATTCCAGCCACTTCGGTTTGGGGTTATTTGTGCCCGAAACCGGCAAGGAAACTGCATAACGAGTCAGCATGCGCTCAACCTACATCGTCAGTTACGACATCGCCGATGACAAACGGCTGAAGAAGGTGTTCAAGGCAATGCGGGATTTTGGTGATCACCTTCAGTACTCGGTGTTCGAGTGCCAGTTCACACCGGCTGATCTTGCCCGGTGCCGGCATGCGTTGGCAGAGATCATTCATCACGAGCAAGACCAGGTGTTGTTTATCCTGCTCGGCCCGGCAGAAGGTCGCGGCGAACGGGTAATCACTGCATTGGGCAAAGCCTATGTGAACGTGGATGCTCCCTGCATCGTGGTATAGCGGCAAGTCGTACGTATGGACGCAAATGAACAAAGCAGTCCTGCACCCGCTTCTCCAAGCGGAGAACCGGGGAGCGCTTCCCAAGCGCAACCGGTAACGACAGCGGCTGCAACACCGAGTCATGATTTGCCGGACCTCTTGCCGGCACGAATGCTCAACGAGTTCGTGTACTGTCCGCGATTGTTTTACTACGAATGGGTCGAGGGGTTGTTTGCGGAAAATACGGAGACGGTCGAAGGCGCGCTGCGGCACAGTAAGATTGATAAGAAAGAGCCGAGTGCGTTTCCGACACCGGAGGCTGCCGCTGCTAGCGGCGATGGCGAGACTATTCACGGACGTTCGGTTTCATTGAGCAGTGATCGTTTTCGTTTGGTTGCGAAACTCGATCTTGTCGAAGGCGAAAACGGGGTGGTCGCACCTGTGGACTACAAGCGTGGTGCTCCGCGCGAGGGCGAAGATGGACTCGAATTGTGGGATGCCGACCGCGTGCAATTAGCGGCGCAAGCGCTTGTGTTGCGCGAAAACGGTTACCGCTGTGAGGAAGGCATCGTCTATTACGTCGCCACACGCCAGCGCGTCCGGGTGCCGATCACTGACGAGTTGATCGCCGACACCATAGCCGTTGCTGACCGTGCTCGCGCGGTTGCGGAGTCCGACCAGATTCCACCGCCGTTGGTGAACAGCCCGAAATGTCCTCGGTGCTCGTTGGTGGGCATCTGCCTGCCGGACGAAACTCGATTGAGCATGGAATTGGAGGTCGTGGACGAAGCGGCGCAGGCGACCGCACAGCAATTGACGCTTTTTGCCACGGCAGAAGGAACACGAGCGACCGAGAAGGAACCACGTCGGCTTGTTCCGGCACGCGATGATTTGCGACCGCTGTACCTCAACACGCAGGGACTGCGCGTCGGAAAGACTGGCGAAGTGCTCCAGATCAAAGACCGGGACAAACTGGTGGAGGAAGTCCGCATGGGCGAAATCTGCCAGCTCAATTTGTTTGGCAACGTCCAACTAACGACGCAGGCGATTCAATCGTTGTGTGCTGAGGACATTCCGATTGCGTATTTTTCACAGGGCGGCTGGTTCTATGGCATCACGCGCGGAATGGGTTTGAAAAACATTTTCCTGCGACGCGAGCAGTTCCGGCACGCCGACCTGCCGCCGTTCTGCCTGAGCGTCGCGCGGGCGCTCGTAGTTGGAAAGATTCAGAACCAAAGGACGATGCTCCAGCGGAATCACGTTGAGCCACCCGCACCAGCGTTGGCGGCACTGAAGCGCGGGATGGAGGAAGCACAGACAACCGATTCTCTGGACGCTTTGCTCGGCGTTGAAGGGAATGCTTCGCGCATTTACTTCGAGAACTTTGCCGGGATGATCAAACTCAGCGAAGAACCGGGCGACAAGAGCCGGTCGCAGTTCACGTTCGACTTCATCAATCGTAATCGTCGCCCTCCGCGCGATGCGGTGAACGCGTTGTTGTCGCTGGCGTATTCGATGTTGGCGAAGGACCTCGCCGTGACGTGTCTGGCAGTGGGATTCGATCAGTATCTCGGCTTCTATCACCAGCCGCGATTTGGACGACCGGCGCTCGCATTGGATTTGATGGAGCCGTTTCGTCCGCTCGTCGCCGATTCTGCTGTACTCAGTGCGATCAACACGCACATGATCACACCTAATGATTTTGTGCAGGCGGGGCCGGCAGTGATGCTGAAGCCTGAAGGACGAAAGGCCTTCTTCCGTGCTTACGAGCAGCGGATGGATACGCTCGTCACGCATCCGTTATTTGGGTATCGAGTGAACTATCGTCGCATTTTGGAGATTCAAACCCGACTGCTGGCGCGCGTGCTGACCCGCGAGGTGCCACGCTACAGTGCCTTTGTAACCAGATGAAACCCGTTGTAAAAATGTCCGCGAGCGGTGGGGTGCGATCCCAGTCCCCTATGACCGGTCGCGGAGCGCAACATGGTGCAGATCAAGTGATTGCGCGAGACCAAGACGCTTGTTTGACGATTCCGTTGACGCGAGTGTGTACCCGCTCGCGACAGTCGTCGGAGTTCTTTGACATACAGCCACTTCGAGGGCACACTATTTCCGCGCTCACGTGAGCGCGGCCCCATTGAAGCCACCGGTCGAGGGTGAGATTGCGGTTGCGTCCCCACTATTTCCGCGCTCACGTGAGCGCGGC
>DATIZX010000013.1:0-10117 GCA_035516795.1 Verrucomicrobiia bacterium | reverse complement strand
GTACCTTCATTGCCCGCTCCACGGCGGGGCCGGGATAGTCCCCCATCGGTTGGCCTCCTGTTTGAGGCCGTTATCCCTAACCCGCCCCAGCGGACACTTCACTTGTTATTCAGAGCGGACATATCACTTGTTATCGACATTCTTTTCATTTTCTTCTTGTAATCGGAAACGAGTTCAGTTACACGCGCTATATTCGTTGTTGCGAGCGCACTTCACGTTCGAGTGCAGAGGCCAAAAGTTAGGGGCTAGGCCAGCAGGGTGAGCAGGCGAGGAGAGGCACTCGGTGTTGGGAAACAACGTAATATCTCGTCGTGGTTTTTTGGCTCGTAGCGGAAGCATTCTTACCGGCCTCTTGGTGTTTTCTCTCAAACCCGTCTGGGGCAAGACCAAGCCCCGTCTCACCTGCCGTGCTTGCCGAGCCGAGATTAAGCCAGAAGCGGCCGGCGAACTAACCTGCTGCCCGAACTGCGGACGGGAATGGTGGACTGGTGGTTTAGCGCTCAGTGACACTTTCAAGCACCGTTTCCCGATTCGCACCACTCAGTCGCACAAACAGCAGTGGGACTATGGGCAAGTGCCATTTCCCAACTTCGAATTTCTGGCCAAGTCTGACAAACCCGTTCTTTCATTAAAACAACTGACATTTTCAGGGCGAGGAGCGGCCTGATTTTAGCCTGCTCCGGTGCAGATCGGAGCGTGTCGTGTTACGCGACGCGGGCCGTTAACCTCAGGCTGGCGACTGCGCCCAGGCGGGGGTCACCCCCGTCTGGGCCCGACGCCGCCATTGTCACACGTAGTTAAGTAAAATCGCCGTTCCCGCCCTGATCTTCTTTTACTGGCGCGACAGGAAATGGCTCTGAGTACAAAAACTGCCGATCGATTGCTCTTCGCCCGCAATCTCGCGGCGCTGCAAAAACAGGCCGGAGTGGAACGGGAAGTGGCTGATCTCGTGATGGCGTACGCACGACTCTGTGCCGACCGAGGAAAACCGGCGGAGTTCTACGGCAATCCCGATGCACCGGTTCCTTGGAACTACGCGCTGGACAAACTGCTGTCCCGCAATCCCGACGTTGATCCCCGGGCACAGCAGTTTCTGGTCGCTTACAACCGGAGCATGCATGCCCGGCGGTTGCCCCTTATTTACACCAAAGAGCATTTGGCCGCGCGTCTCGGAGTGACGGTGAGACAACTCGACTGGCTGGCGTATGGCGAAGACCGCTACCATGTTTTTTCAATTCCGAAAGCCAACGGGGAACCCCGGCGTGTGGACGAGCCGGTCGACAAGCTCAAGACCGTCCAGCGCTGGATTCTCCGGCATATCTTATCCAAGCTTCCCACGCACCGGGCCGCCCAAGGGTTCCGGCGACGCCGCTCGATCCTGACCAACGCCCGCAAACATCTTCTCAAGCAGGTGGTCGTGCGGATCGATTTGAAGGACTTCTTCCCGTCGATCTCACTTTTCCAGGCTCGCCGGGTGTATCTCAAAGCGGGTTATCCGTACACGGTGGCCAACCTGCTTGCCAACCTGTCGACCCGAGAAGGCGTGTTGCCAATTGGTGCGCCCACCAGTCCGGCCCTGGCTAACCAGGTGTGTCGCAAACTCGATCAGCGAGTATGGGCGCTGTCCTACAAGGCCCGCTTCTTCTATACCCGATACGCCGATGACTTGGTGTTCTCCTCTTCCAACCGCAAGTTCGCGTCGCTGGTGCCATTCTTAAGGCAGGTGATCACGGAGGAGGGATTCCAGGTGAACGAGAAGAAAGTGGCCATCACGCGCCGCAACGGCCGACAAATGGTCACCGGTATAGTGGTCAACCGCCGCCCGAACCTCGATCGCGGGCGCTATAAGTGGGTTCGTGCGGTCGTGCACAACTGCCGTCAGCATGGCGGCGGCCCGGAGTATGAGAAATGGTGCGAACGAATGACCAAGATGGGGCGAATCCCTCCGAAGGATACCGATGAATTCCGGCAACAACTGGCGGGGCAAGTAGCCTATTTGCGTCAGGTCAATCCCAAGAAGTTTGGTCGGCTTTGGCACCAGTTCCAGGAGATCAAGTTTGGGTGAGGCAATCCATCGCCAAACGTTTGGTGATCGCACTTACACTGTTGGCCGGTATTCCGCGGGTCGGTTGTGCGGGAACCGTTGCCGTGCTCGCGGCCTTGGACCGGGATCTGGAGACATTCAAGAAAGAGGTGGAGTTGGTCGGTCGACCATTGGAGCTTGGTGGCCGACCGGTTTATCAGGCGCGCTTCAACGGCCACCCGCTCTTGGTAACCAAGACGGGCGCGAACCCGGATTCTGTGGCGGCGATGATTCGCTGGCTGGTGGAGGATCGGCACGTCCAGGCAGTGGTCTCTGTCGGCCCAGCTGGCACAC
Source organism: Verrucomicrobiia bacterium (assembly GCA_035516795.1). Classification (GTDB taxonomy): domain Bacteria; phylum Verrucomicrobiota; class Verrucomicrobiia; order Palsa-1439; family Palsa-1439; genus DATJBF01. Next base: position 7,740 of record DATIZX010000013.1, on the reverse strand, counting down.
TGAACGACCGGATTGCCGTGGGTGAAGTGGTCGTTGCCCAGCAAGCCGTTCTTGATGGGGGTTCAGCGGCTGGAGCAACTTGGACACTCTCCGGGATCGGGAACTGTGACGCGCACGCAGTCGGAACGGTTGTTACCGTTGCGGCCTTTGTGGCTGACCAGAGAGAGCGTGCCCGGTTGCGCACCAGTTATCACGCGGACCTCGTCGACATGAGTGCGGCCGTTATCGCCAAGGAATGTGCGTCACATCATCTGCCATGCGTGATCATCCGAGAGATCACGGATCGAGCCGGCCCGGATGCTCCCCAGACTTTCGATCAGACGCTGCATGCCCGGCGGCCGTCGGTCATCCCTTCCGTGCTTTGCGCGCTACGAAGATTGATTGATCGATTGCCGGGTAAGGGATTCTCATGACGTTGTCCACATTCTACCCAAGCCGGGTGCGGGCACTCCGTTGCCTTCTGTGCCTGATCATCCCCGCGCTGGCAGCCAGCGCAGGTGCTCGCAAACCGCGACGACAGGAGAATGCTCCGGAGATACGGGCCCAACTCCTCCAGCAGAAATTGGCCGACCCGACTCTGTCATCAGACGAGCGAGCCAAGCTATCCGTCGATCTGGCCATCATAGATTACCGCCTCAAGGATTTCGGTGACGAGGTGGAAGTCCTTCAAGACGCGCTGGCCACGGGCACGACCAACGTCATGCTGGTAGCCAACGCGCACTATTACCTGGGGCGCGCATATGAGGCGTTGGGTGACGGCGAGCAAGCCATCGCTGAGTTCGATATCGTGTGGCAGCAGTATCCCAACAGCCGCTACGAACTGAACGCCGCGATGGAATTGGGAGATCTATTGTTGGTAGCTGGCGATTCGGAATCGGCCACCGACTGGTACCAGACAATCATTAGCCAGCAGCCGACGGCGAAGCTTGCATTTCTCGCCCGCGACAAGCTTCGCGCAATGACGGCCGGCGAAGGCGCCACGGAGATCACCGACGAGTCTCACCGGCCGGTGTATCTCAAAGAGAAATTCCGACGCCTAGATCAGTATCTATACAGCCACCTCTACGACAAGGCCGATGCCTTGGCCAATGAAATGGCCGGTGCTCCCACCAATGCCGCTGCTCAAGCATCGATGAGCTACCATTTGGCCCACCATTACTGGATGTACGGCAACGCCGATGGTGCTGACCGGTTTCTCGCCCAGTCCGTCACCACGACGGGAGACCGGCAGGTCCAAGCATTGATCCTGGCCGGGCACGTCAAGCGTGCGCTGGGTCAAATGGACGCTGCGCTGGGCTATTACGAGCAAGCCATCGCGGCGGCTCCGGCCGAGGAGAAGACGATTACGGCCTACCAGCAATCGGTTCGGTTGCTGTTGCGCGCCGGGCGACAGGCCGATGCACAAACGCTGATGGCGGCGGGACAGCAGGCATTTGCCTCCAGCGGCGAGTTACCGGCGTACCTGAACCGGATCGCTGGCGTCCTGCGCGATCAGGCAGACCCCCGATGGCGGGATTATGCGGCCCAAGTCGCGGCGACCGCCACCAATGAAGTCGCCCGCAGGGCTCTCATCGAACTGGCCGTTGATGCGCGGATGCGCCGGGATTGGGTAGGCGTAGAGAGCTTCTACCGCCAAGCGGCAACACGACCCAGCAAGAGCTGGCGCTCCAACGTGGACGCGCAGGTGCGGCTTCTGGAGGCGCAACTGAACCAAACCAACACGGTCGGGGCGACTCAGACGGAGCAAGCGCTGCTATCCTCGGCTCCCGCCCTGCCCACCGACGATGCCCGCGCGTACGCAATCTATCGCTTGGGCAAGATTTGGTTGGCCAACGGACACGCGAACACCGCTGCCGTGCGGTGGCAGCAGATCGTCTCCTCGTATCCGTCGACGGCCCTTGCTGGAATGGCCCAAGTGCACCTGGCAACGCTGGCAGAGGCAGGCGGCAATTTGACTAACGCCGTGACGTGGTACCAGGCGTTTCTGTCGCGACCGGACACCTTGCCACAGTACAAGCTCCACGCTTATGCCAATCTGATCCGGCTGGAACAGGCACTGGGAAGTGCATCCCAAGCTGCCCTGCACCTGGGGGACGTGCAATCTGCTGCGCTCCAGTCCCACGATGCCGAACTGCAATTGGATATCGCGCAGTATTTGTGGCAACACAGCGACCAGGGATTGGCAAGTCAACTATTGGAAGCCGGCCTGACCAACGCCGAAGCGCAAGTGAAGGCTGAACCCGACCCTCACAAGCGTCTTCGGTGGGAATACATGATCGCCCGACGGCTTGATGTCTTTGGAAACTATGGCTGGCTGGCCCAGCGGCTCGGCGCCTTTCAGCCAGACCTCGATAACAAGTCGCTAGATGATCGGATGCGATATGCGACGTACTACATTCTGATCAGGGCCTTGGAGAAGAACGGTCAAAGCACGGAAGCCCAGGCCCTCTGTCAAAAGTTGATATCGTGCGTGCCGGACGATTCGATGTTTGTAGGCCACATCCTGTATCGGATGTCCCAAGAGGCGAAAGCGCGCGGCGACAAGGTGAACGTTCGAAACCTGGCCATCACCGCATTTCAGCAACAACCAACGACAAGTCTGTTTGCCCAACAGATGTATCTTGAGACCGCGACCGAAGACTACAATGCTGGCAATTATGCTGACGCCTTGGCCAAGGCAATCAATCTCGAACAGGGAATTCCGATGAGCCCGAACAGACGCTGGGCCGGGCATTTCCACTGGGACTGTCAGTACCTCAAAGGGCGTTGTCTGATTGCCAAAGGGAACGCGACCGTGGGCCAGCAATTGGTTACTGAGGCATTGGTGCATAAACCCGTGATTCCGTATTTCGTACGTTTGAAGCAAGCCCCGGGTGTGAACCAATGAACTGGCATTGCAGAAGGTTCTGGTTTGCGGTGGCTATCATAGCCGTTGCCAGCTGGCCCGTTCGTTCGGCGCAGGCAACGGGATGCCCGGACTCGGGGAGCATACTCGTGTATTCGAACGCATTGGCTTGGGCATGGACAAACTATTGCACGAATTCGGCGCCAACGAGCAACAGTTTCACAGCGGTTTGCATTAAGATTCAACATTGCGTTGATTGCAGTCCTACTAGCACCCCCCTATCAGTGACGATCTACAGTCTCACGGGTGGCAGCTATCCGGACCCGGGAGAATACGAGCTGGTAGCCCAAACTAGCTGCGCCGGATTGGCCCCCGCTTGGGTCTCGATTGACAATTTCTGCGACGGCATACCTCTTTGGTGGCGGATACAGCACTTCCCTAACGACTGGCAGACGATCGACAGCACTAACTGCGCGATCTGTGATCCCGATGGCGACTGCTTCAACAACCTGGAGGAGTATCGGAATGGCACGGACCCACTCAAACCCGACCCGATGCAGACAATCACGTCGAGCACGGTATATGCAAACTCGGGAACGAATACGGTCTCGGCAATCCCGAATCTTGTACCTGTTTACAGCTTTAACGGCGCATCGCCTCGTGGAATGATGCAAAGTAAGATCGACAGCAATTTTTACGGAGTCGCGTATCTGGATAATGGCGACTATACGTATGATTATATCTTCAAGATGACTCCACAAGGCACCGTACTCCCCTTATACACGTTTAGCACGGTTTCGAACGGATTAGAACCATTGGTGCCAATTCAGGGCAATGATGGTAATTTTTACGGGGAGTGCGATAAGGGAGGCAGTGAGCACCAGAACGTTTGCTACTCGACTTGGTACGGGTACGGCACAATCTTTCGATTAACCCCAGAAGGCGTCTTATCGAATCTGTATGTTTTTCCAGCCGCGCCGGGCGGGTCTTGTCCCGTGGGTGGTCTTATCCAGGGTCAGGATGGCAGTTTTTACGGGGTGACTCAATACGGCGGGTCAAACAATTGCTGGTTCTGCACGTTATATCCTGGTTACGGCTGCGGTGATCCTTGTTTCTTGGGTTACGGAACCGTATTCAAGCTGACGCCCCAAGGCATCCTGACCAACCTTTATGCTTTCAGCGCAGGCCCTGATGGCGCGTTCCCGGCAGCGGGGTTATTGCAAGGTTCCGACAGATACCTGTATGGCACAACTACTGGGTACACGAATAACTGGGGCTCCGTTTTCAAGATCAGCACCGACGGCACTACCTTCGTGACTTTACACACGTTTAGCGGCGGGATAGACGGAGGCAGCCCAGAGGGGACACTCATTCAGGACAGTAGCGGCAGTTTATATGGGACGACTGCATCCGGCGGTACGAGTGGGGGGGGCACGGTCTTTATGATCACGACCAATGGCGAATTTACCCCACTTTATAGCTTCGCCGGATCACCCGACGGCTATTCGCCCCAGCAAGGGCTGGTGCAAGGATCGGATGGCAACTTCTACGGGACGACTGTCTGGGGAGGGTTGGGCGGAGGGTGGGGCTATGGCACGCTTTTCAGGATCACCCCGCAGGGCATATTGACTCCGATATATGAATTCACCGGTGGTGCTGATGGCGGACTGCCAGGAATTGCATCTACGCCGCTCGCGCAAAGCGTCTTGGACGGATATTTCTACGGCACAACCTTCTTGGGGGGAAACATATTCAAGTATGGAATCGTGCGCGTCTACACTTGGACAGTCAACGGCGGTACCCTGCTTGCAGGGCAAAGCTCAGCTTATCCCACGTTTACTGCTTCTTCGGTATGTCCGGTAACCCTCGATTTCACTGCTAGTAACAGTGGTTTGTCCGCCTGCTCTAACTCTGGCTCAATCACGGTGACTCAAATGGCCCCACCCCCGAGCGCCAACAGTCCCGTCCCGGTAGGTGGGACATTGACCCTTTCGGTGCCAAGCGTCGCCGGGGCAGCGTATGCTTGGACCGGGCCGAACGGTTTCACCTCTACCGACCAAAACCCATCGATCGGCGATGTGCAGCCATGCGCAGCCGGGCAGTATTGCGTCGCGGTAAACGCCAGCGGTTGCACATCATTAACGAATTGTGTCTCCGTGGTTGTCACCGCTCCACAGCCGACCAGTAACAGCCCGATTTGTGAAGGGCAAACGTTAAACTTGTCTGTTTCTGGCGGCCCCGACGCTTCCTACAGTTGGACCGGGCCGAATTTCAGTTCAACCGACCAAAACCCCTCCATTGAAAATGCACCGACCAGCGCGTCCGGCGTGTACTGCGTTGCCGTAACCGTGAACGGCTGTACAGGCTCGACAAATTACACGTCGTGCACGTCGGTCACCGTCAAGCCTCAGCCGGCCGCTTTGGTTAGCAACGCCCCTGCCTTGATTTGCCTGATGGGAGGGCAGGCCACGATTTCGGCGAGTCTGCAGGGCGTTTCCCCTTGGACCGTGACTTGGTCGGACGGCGTCGTACAAAGCAATCTGACCCACAACTTGGTGACTCGCACCGTCGGCCCCCCTTCGACGCAAACGTATACTATCACGTCGGTCTCTGACGCCAATTGTTCCGGTGGCTTTACCTCAGGAAGCACGACCGTGACGGTCAATTCGAACGGGACATCAAGCGTGGTTGTGTCGAATGAAGTGCTGGTCGTTTATAATTCCAACGCGAATTTCCCTGATAGTTCTGCCTGCAAGGACTATTACATCAATCATCGGCCCGGTTTCGCCGATGCCAATGTCCTGGCTTGCAACTGCACCACTTATGGCGTGGGCAACGTTGAAACAATTTCGGCCGGGGATCTTACGAATCAGATCATCAATCCGATCATCAACTTCATCCTCTCAAAGACGAACATCCACTATGTGGTGCTTATGTACGACATGCCGTCCCGCGTGGATGATGGCTGTAGTACCGGCTGCCCGCCCCCCTCGGTTCAGCATCGGATCAGCCGGTGCATGCAATTCCCTCCCGTTTTTAAGTATTTTGGAGCAATTGATACGGGCTGGCCCTATTACGAAGGGTCGAATTGTCCATTTGTTGCTACCAACTATCCGGGAACGACCTGTTTGGTGACAGCGCTCAATATGGCAACATTGGCGGATTGCGAAGCCTACATCGACAAAGTGGCAAGCATGTATAGGAGCAACGTGATTATCTCTGCGTCGGAAGCCGGTTACGCAAACAGCACCTATTATTTGGACGATTACCCAGGGGGCTGTCCAAGTGACGTTGCGGCTTCGATTCAGGCACAGAATCCGAATGCCAGCATTACGTGCAGTTCCAACGCGGTGATCACGACGGGAAGCTGCATAAGAGGCTATATTAGCCGTGGTATGCACAGTGGAGAACTCCGCTACACTTATGCCATCGATGGGTCCATCCGTTGGTTGGGCAGCTCAAACAGCTGGTGGATCATTGAAACTCGGGAATCATACAACGGCATGAGAGATTGCGGCGATTCAGAGGGCCAAGATCAAGGCTGCGTTGCGCGCTGGTTTTCGGCGAGCGCTTGGGGAGGAACAAACTATGAGAACACGCCTGTAGGCGCAGTTAGCCATGTCGAGGAACCACTGGGTGTTAACGTTAACATTGCCACGGCTTATTTCGGCATGTGGGAAATGGGCTACTTGTTCAGCGAGTGCGCTTGGGCAAGCAGACATACGGCGTGCTTCCAAGCAATCGGCGACCCCTTGGTAAGGAAGTAATAATTGGAAAGTGTATCGAGATGAGTATGACTGGACCTTGTCTTCATGAGCACTTCGGGAATAATTCGGGAATATGAGATTTGCCGAGCACGGCACAAGCGAGTATGGTATCGTATATGGTAAGTAGAAATTTGCTACTTCTCTGCCTTGTGCCGTGCCTGATCTGCGGGTCCGATCTTTTCGCGCAGACTTTCCGGAATCTTGATTTTGAAGATGCGGATGTGAGCGATTTGCCGTCGGACCAGTGGGAAACGGCACCTGTCGAGGATGCGCTTCCCGGCTGGACAGCATATATCGGCCGAATCAACTGACGGAGGTCGGTCACAACGGTATCACGCTGGGCAACGCCAATGTGGGCATCATTGGGCCTCAGTATCCGGCTTTTCCGGATGAGCCTGCGATACCATCACTTGAGGGAGCGTATTCGGCCATTATCCAAGATGGAGGCTACGCGTACGAAGGAGCGCAGCCGGCAAGCATCGCCCAGACCGGCCTGATCCCTTCATGGGCGAAGTCCGTCCAGTTTGAGAGCGAACTTCAGCTTGGGCAGATAGGGGCCACCCTTACCAACAGCCTATTTGTTTCAATCGGCGGACAGACCTTATCTCTTGTAGCCTTGAGCAATAGTTCAACCAACGTTCTTTTTGGGTGCGATGTTTCCGCATTTGCGGCTTCCGTGGAGGAACTCAGATTCACTATGGGCACTAATTACGGCAACGCCTTGATCCTTCTGGACGCGATCACATTTTCCCCGGAGGCCGTGCCGGAGCCGAGCACTTGGTGCCTGTTTTCTTTCGGGGTCGGCGGACTGATCTGTTGGTGCCGGGCCCGGGGGAAAGACCGTCTGACCCGGTGGGGAGTCCGCGAGTGAATCGCTAGGTGTCTGACAGCGTCTGCGGGCATGAGGTTGTCCGAGTCGTTGAACCTCGGAAGCGCCGCCTCCAAATGGGATTCGAAAGTAAACGGCTAGGGGTCACATCTAACTATTGATTCCGCTGAAGAACTCCCTCTTCGAGGATGCAGCGAATTACTGTTTGTGCGTGCCCATCTGTAAACGTGGAGGAAGGGGGCCCGGTATTTCGGTTCCGCTACGTCGGTGCTGCGGCACAAACCGGGCGACGACCTTTA
>DATIZX010000012.1:0-32398 GCA_035516795.1 Verrucomicrobiia bacterium | reverse complement strand
CGCTCATTGCCGCGGGCGGTCACATGCTACCAACCGCCGCCGACTTCAATCCTGACCGGTCGCGCCATCCCCACCAGATTGCCCCCGCCATCCCGCCGCTGTCAATCGTAATGTTTTATGTTGAGACCTGACCCTGTTTCACTTGTTCAGGGGGAGCCGACTGCGGTATTGAATGGGACTGCGCCGGGTGTACTGCAGGTGTTTCTGGATCGTCGCGACTCGTGGAAGTCGCGACCCAAGCGGTGTTGGTCGGTCTGGCGCCAGCTTGGTCGAATCCCCATGGGTGTTTAGCCGGTCCCGTACTGGCTGAGAACTGAAATCAAGCGGACCGACGACGGCGAAAACGGAATCAGCGAAGCAGAAAAACTTCGCAACGGAGGCACTTTGTCACTTGACGGGTACGGGCTTAATGGGTGTTAGGCATCGTCGTATTTTTGGATGGATAATCAATCTCCAAATCTCTGGCGATAAGCTCAAACCCGGTCTGATTGTGATACGGCGACAAATCCAAACCACGAATCATAACCTTCTCCCACGAACTGCGCCCATCATGGTGCTCGCGGATAAAATCTGCTGGCAACGTATAAAAATCCGGCTCTCGGCATCCGTCTCGCGCCGGATGCTTGCGGGCACGATGGAAGAAATATCCGACGTTGAGAAACGCCACAATCAGGTAATCAAAGGCATCTATCGTGCGATGCTTGACTGGAAAGCCGCCGCCGTGGTCGGTAGCCAAGCGACTCTTGACCTGCACGCGAATCTGTCGGGTGACTCGCCGTGGGTCAGGATGGATGCAAATAATATCGTAGCCTTCGTTGTTGGGTGGTGCCTTGTAAGCCAAAACATTCCGGCGCATCAAATAGCCCATGACGAGATACTCGGCGCTCAACGAAACGACTGGAAATCGAGTGAACTTGGTTGGCGACGATGTATCCATGCGCTTACGATGCCTAACGACGAGCTAACGAGCCACGCGCGTCAGCGCGGGGCGAGGTTAGCTCCAGCGGATTGTTCGCTGTTTGTGTTCATCTGTCTGAGGGCGCGGTGCAACGCACTCGCGCCCTGAAATGAAAAAGGCGTATCGTTCGTAACTGCTGCCTGATAGACCTCAATCGCTCTCGACACCTCGCCGGTGCGGCCTGACCGAAGTAAGCGGTGCATATCCTCTAGCGAAAACATCATGAAGTCATGCTCATACCCTCGAACGACCTGTGTCCCAATAAACACGACCCAGTAGAAAACGACAATCGCGAGCAAGCCCAGAACTATGCGGACCGGTCTGCTGGCTTTGAACTCGGCAACCAGCCATGCGATCGGCAGTCCGAGCACTAGGAACCACAGCCAGAATGGCATCTCAATTCCTCCTCAGCGAACATATAGTAGACCTCATCGTAACGCCGGCAATTGCGTCACTTTTGAGGTCTAATTCGATTGCTATTCTCACGTAAGTCGCTGTACAGTCGTGCCTCAGGAGGCAGCGTGGCAGTTTACACTTCAACTGGCAAGCCCAAACTGCTGGATCAAGTCCGTTTCGCTATCCGGGCGAAACATTACAGTATCCGCACTGAGGAAGCTTACGTGCATTGGGCCAAGCGCTATATCTTGTTCCACAACAAACGGCATCCCAAAGCCATGCGCGAGCGCGAGGTCGGCCAGTTCCTGAACCATCTGGCCGTGCGGGAGAAGATCTCGTCTTCCACGCATAATCAGGCGCTCAGCGCGCTGGTGTTTCTGTATGGCCAAGTGCTCGGACTCAAACTCGGCACGATTGATCAACTGGAGCGGCCCAAACGTCCAAAGCGTTTGCCCGTGGTGCTGACGCGGGACGAAGTCCGACGTGTATTGGCGCACATGGACGGAGCGACCGGACTGATGGCCCAGTTGCTCTACGGCGCCGGCTTGCGGCTCATGGATTGCCTGCGGCTCCGGGTGAAAGACATCGATTGCCGCCCATGACCCCTCGGCGTCTCGCGGACTCGGCTTCAGCTACGGCCAGATCGTGGTGCGCGACGGCAAAGGCAACAAGGATCGCGTGACGATGCTTCCGGCTGCCGTGCGCAAGGCACTCAAGCAGCAGTTGGAACGGGCGCAAACGATCCATCAGCAAGACCTAGCCGAAGGGTTCGGCGAAGTGTACCTGCCCGAAGCTCTGGCCCGCAAATATCCCAACGCCGGCCGGCAATGGGGCTGGCAGTATGTCTTCCCGGCGGCGCACCGCTCGATGGACCCACGCACCGGCAAGGAACGTCGGCATCATGTGGATGAAATGATGTTGCAACGCGCCGTGAAACAGGCGGTGCGCAAAGCCGGTATCTTCAAGCCTGCCTCCTGTCACACGTTCCGGCATTCCTTCGCCACTCATTTGCTCGAAAACGGCTCCGACATCAGGACCGTGCAAGAGTTATTAGGGCATAAAGACGTGAGCACCACGCAAATATATACCCACGTCCTAAATCGTCCCGGTCTGGCCGTCCGCAGCCCGCTGGATGGGTAATAAGTTAGGCGACGGCAAAGAACCGTCCTACGCCATTATTCCCAACGATTTGGTGCACGGAGCGAGAGCCAGCAGCACACCGCAAAAACGTTTGGCGGCTACAATTCCCGTCCCGTTCGAGATCAGGAAACCCCTAACAAAACTGTCCCACGCTGTTGTAGCCGCGGCGCTCTGTCGCCGCGTCTGCCTGATTTGCTATGCTTTCCGCCCACACGCCGACAGAGCGGCGTGACTACAAAACCTGTTCTGTTAGGCGCCTTGAGAAACCAAGAAGATTTTCTTGGCGGGCTTGGGGCCCAGGCGTGAGACAGTTTTCAATCGGCATTCAAGGAACGGCGCGCTGGGCCAGCACGCCCTACCAACGAAAAACTGTTCGACGGTCACAGACCGCCGTTACAGGACGACGGGGCTTGCGACGGTGTGGACAGCTTCTTTACTGCCCCGGACCTTCCTACGCTTCGGCGGCGGCTTCTTTCTTTTTCTCGGCAGACTTCTTTTTCGTCTTTGGCGCCTTGCCTTCTTTGGATTCCTTGGGCTTGGGTTCTTCGGCTTGCTTGCCGGCTTCAGGAGCCGGCGCGGCAGCCGCCGCACCGGTCCATTCCAGAATAGCAACCTCAGCAGCGTCGCCCAGACGGTTGCCGATGCGAACGATGCGCGTGTAACCACCGTGGCGATCGCCATGTTGTTGGCCAATCTCGGCAAACAACTTCGCGACCGCCGGTTTGTGGCGCAGAAACGCGAGGGCCTGCCGACGATGATGCAACGTGCCTTTCTTGGCCAGCGTCACCATCTTGTCGGCATAGCGGCGGGCTTCCTTGGCCTTGGCAACCGTGGTGGTAATCCGGCTGTGTGTAATCAAACTGCACACCAGATTGGATAGAGTCGAACGCCGATGCTGGGATTTCATACCCAGTTTGGCGGTGTGTTTGCGATGACGCATGGCGTAGGTTTCCTCGGTTACTCTGGCAGCGGCGACGGACCGGAAAGCACGGCCTCCACGTTCTTGGCCGTGTCGGCTGTCTCGAGCAGCGCCGGATCGAATTTCTGACCAAGCGACAAACCAAGAGCGGCCAGCTTCTCCTTGATCTCATTCAAGGATTTCTTGCCGAAGTTCCGGTACTTGAGCATTTCCTGTTCGGTCTTCATCGCCAACTGGCCCACCGTGGTGATGTTGGCGTTGTTCAAACAGTTGGCGGCGCGAACGCTGAGTTCGATCTCATTGACGCTCATGTTGAGAATCTTCTTGAGCCGGGCCTGCTCGGTACTGACTTTCTCGCCCGTCTCTTCAAATTCCACCACCAACTCTTTGTTGTAATCGCAGAAGACGTCGAGATGATGCCGCAGGATATTGGCGCACTGCACCATGGCATCTTCGGGCGTAATCCGTCCATCCGTCCAGATCTCGATGGTGAGCTTCTCGTAATCAGTCCGCTGGCCGACGCGGGTGTCTTCCACGCTGTAGCGCACCCGGCGCACGGGCGAGAACAGCGAATCAATGGCAATCACGCCGATCGACTGTTCCAGCTTCTTGTTCTCCTCGGCGGGACAGAAGCCACGGCCAACCTTGACCTCCAACTCCGCCTCGAACCGCATCTTCTTGTCGAGCGTGCAGATATGCTGGTCCGGATTGAGCACTTCCACCATCTGATCGCTCTTGATATCGCCGGCCACGACGGCCCCGTCCTTGCTGGCGATCAAAAAGACGACGTGCGGATCGCGGCTGTGGGATTTGAGCAACACCTTTTTCAGATTCAATACGATATCGGTCACGTCTTCGACGACGCCCGGCATGCTCGTGAACTCGTGCGGTGCGCCGTCAATTTTGACCGAACTGATGGCCGCGCCTTCCAGCGAACTCAGCAGCACGCGGCGCAATGAGTTGCCGATGGTGTGGCCGTAGCCGGCCTCCAAAGGTTCCGCGACGAATTTCGCGTAGGTGGCCGTGGCGCTGGCGTCATCGCGCACCAGGCGTTTCGGCATTTCGAATCGACCCAGACGAACTGGCATGATGTACTTCCTCCTGCGAGTTGGGTTCCCCACGCCCTAGAAACGCGGACCGACAACTCATTGTGCCCCGCCCTTTGTCGCCAAAGGACCGAGACGGTTCTTGTTATCTAGAATAAAATTCGACGATCAATTGCTCGTTCACAACCGGTTGAATATCATTGCGCGACGGAATGCGGGTGATCTGCGCCCGCAAGACGTCGCGGTTGAAAGTGATCCAATCGGGCACGGGACGAATCTGCGCCGATTCCAGGCTCTTGGTCGCCAACTGGCGCGTCGCGGCTGTGTCGCGAATGTCGACCGTGTCACCGGGTTTCACGTTGAAAGACGGTGACGAAACTTTGCGTCCGTTCACGCGCACATGGCCGTGCGTGACCATTTGCCGGGCGAAAGGCCGCGTGGTCGCAAAACCGATGCGATACACGACATTGTCCAAGCGCGTTTCCAGCAATTGCAGCAAGGTCTCACCCGTGACACCCCGTTTCTTCAATGCCTTTTCGTACATGCGACGAAATTGCGCCTCCATCAAACCGTACTGGAACCGCAGCTTCTGTTTCTCTGCCAAACCCAAACCGTAGTCGCTCTGCTTGCGGCGGGCCTTCTTCGGGCCGTGAACGCCCGGTGGATACATCCGATGCTCGCGAACTTTGGCGGGGAAAATCGTCTCGCCGAAGCGTCGGTTGATGCGAACTCGAGGTCCTCGGTATCGTGCCATGTAGTCTGTGCTCCTCCCAATCGAATTAAACGCGGCGTCGCTTCGGCGGACGGCACCCGTTGTGCGGGACCGGCGTCACGTCTTTAATCACTGTGATTTCCAAACCGATGGCCTGCAACGCGCGGATCGCCGCTTCCCGTCCGCTGCCGGGCCCTTTGACCCACACCTCAATTTCTTTCAGACCATGCGCCATGCTTTGACGCGCCGCGTCCTGCGCCACCAATTGCGCCGCATAGGCCGTACTCTTACGCGAACCTTTGAAGCCGACGCGTCCCGCGCTGGACCAGCCAATCACCCTGCCCTTCATGTCGGTGATCGACACGACCGTGTTATTAAAGGTCGCCATGATGTGGGCAATGCCCTGAAAAACGTTCTTGCTGTGCTTGGCTTTGACGACCTTTTTCGCCACTTCGCCTTCGGCCAACGCTTCCGCGGCCGTCGTCGGCACTGCGGGAGCAGTCGCGGACGCGGCGGCGCCAGATTCCGCTTTCGCAGCGGGCGCGGGCACCGGCTCAGCGGGAGCAGCCGCGGCTGGTTTGGCGTTCGGTTCTTCCGGTTTCTTTCCTGTTGCTTCTTTCGCCATGTTGTTTCCTCAAATCTGATTACGCTTCGGGTTTGGGCGCCCGCGATTCCTTGACCCGGATGACGCCGACCGTCTTGCGTGGACCCTTGCGCGTGCGTGCATTGGTGGAGGTGCGTTGACCGCGCACGGGCAGTCCCTTCTTGTGCCGTGTCCCGCGATAACAATTGATGCTCATCAACCGCTTGATGTTGGTCTGCACTTCGCGGCGCAGATCGCCTTCAATGCGGTGGACCTGCAAGGCTGTCGTCAGATGCGAAAGTTGCTCGTCGTTCAAATCTTTGGCGCGGACATTCGGGTCCACGCTGGCTTTTTCGCACACCCGGAGCGCGGTCGTCGGTCCGATGCCGTAAATATACCGCAGCGCAATCCCAATTTTTTTCTGGTCTGGTACTTCAACGCCGATTAATCGTGCCATGGCAACTCCTCTAGCCTTGACGCTGTTTGTGGCGTGGATTGGTGCAAATCACGCGCACCACGCCTTTGCGCCGCACGATCTTGCAGCGCTCGCACAATCGTTTCACCGAAGGTTTTACTTTCATATTCTGTCCTGTTTCTTCACTGCTCTTTTTGCCGGAAGGTAATCCGGCCCTTGCTCAAATCGTACGGTGACATCTCAATCATCACCTTGTCGCCCGGCAACAAGCGGATGAAATGCAGCCGCATCTTGCCCGAGATATGCGCCAGAATCCGATGTTTGTTCGGCAACTCGACACGAAACATCGTGTTCGGCAACAATTCCACTACCGTGCCTTCGACTCGTATGGGCTCTTCTTTAGCCACGTTAAAATCTCTGCGTCTCCTTCTGTCACGAGCACCGTGTGCTCGAAATGCGCACTGGGCGCACCATCGGCCGAAACCACCGTCCAGCCATCGCTCAACATCACCACATCGCTGCCACCAGCATTGATCATCGGCTCGATCGCCAACGTCATCCCCGGCCTCAACTTCGGTCCGTCTCCGGCCCGGCCGTAGTTCGGAATCTGCGGTTCCTCATGCATCTTCCGCCCCACTCCGTGTCCGACAAATTCGCGCACTACTGAAAAACCCTGCGCTTCGACGGTCGTTTGCACAGCGTGCGAAATATCACCCACCCGATTCCCCGCGCGCGCGGCCGCAATCCCCGCGAACAACGCCTGCTCGGTCACGCGTAACAACTGTTGCGTCCGTGGCTCCACCACACCAACCGCAACGGTCGTCGCGTTGTCGCCCACAAATCCATCCAGAACAATTCCCACGTCCAAGCTCACAATATCTCCATACTGGATCTTGCGGCGACAGGGAATCCCGTGAACGACTTCTTCGTTCACCGACACGCAAATGTGCCCGGGAAATCCCTTGTATCCGAGGAACGCGCTTTTCCCACCGTACCGCGCAATGGCTTCTGCCGCGGCCGCATCCAACTCCGCCGTTGTGCGTCCCGGCTGCACTTCACGGGCGACAGCCGCGAGAATTTCCGCAGCGGCATTGCAGGTAACCCGCATGCGTTCAATTTCTGCCGGTGATTTGATAACGATCACAATCTCACATCCCTTGACCCACTTGCAAAGACATCGGTCTGCAAGCGCCTCATGATACAATGTTCGGCAGTTTTCGCAACTCGCTCGTCCGAACGCACCTTGTCAATGAACTCCCTTGCGGCTACAGGTGGCCCCGCATCCGGCCCTTGCGCAAGAAACCATCGTAATGACGCATCACCAGATGGGATTCCACCTGCCGCATCGTATCCAACATCACACCGACATTAATCAGCAAACTGGTGCCGCCAAAGAAACTCGCCGTTAGATAGGGCAGGCGGAAATTGTGCGACAGAATGTACGGAATGACCGCGATAATGGTCAAGAACACCGCGCCGGCCAACGTGACGCGGGTCATCGTGTGGTCCAAGTATTCAGCCGTCGGCTTGCCGGGACGAATCCCGGGCACGTAACCGCCGTAACGTTTCAAATCGTCCGCGATCTGGAGCGGATTGAACTGCGTCGCCACCCAGAAATACGAGAAGAACAGGATCATCGAACCATATAATGTGAGATACGGCACCTGGCCTTCCGTCAACGCCCGCGCCATTTTCTGAAACACCGGCATCTGCATCATGGAAAACAACTTGGCCGGGAACAGCAGGATCGCCTGCGCAAAAATAATCGGCATCACGCCCGAGTAGTTAACCTTCAGCGGCATAAAGGTCTGTCCGCCGCCGAGCATCTTGCGCCCCACCATGCGCTTGGCATATTGGACGGGGATCTTCCGTTCCGCTTCCGTGACGGCGACCACCGCCGCGGTTACCGCCACAGCCATCACCAGCAAGAGAATCGCATGGAGAATATTGAACTGGCTTTCCGGTCCCACGAACAACCGGAACGTCAGTCCGATCGCGCGCGGCAACCGATCCACAATGCCCACGGTAATAATGATGGAAACGCCATTCCCGATGCCGTGTTCGGTGATCTGCTCGCCAATCCACATCAGCAAAATGCTGCCACTGGTGATGGTAATGACCGTAAGAACTTCAAAGCCGACTCCGGGATTGGTCACCAGCACGCCGGTGAAACCTGAGAACAATTGTCCAGGATGTTCGAACGCCTTCGCCAGCAAGAAGCCCTGAATCACGCACAGACCAACCGTCATATAGCGGGAGTATTGAATGATCTTGGCCTGACCGGATTGTCCCTCTTGTTTGAGTCGTTCCAACGAGGGCATGACCGCCGTCAATAACATCATGATGATCGAGGCGCTGATGTAAGGCATCACACCCAACGCGAAAACCGCGCACTGCTGCAAGGCCCCGCCCGTCAGCATGTCGGCCAGTCCCACGATGCTGCCGCCCACCTGTCTCTGGATTTGGGCCATGTAGGCGTTCAGTTCGGTTGGGTTCACTCCGGGGCAGGGAATATTGGCTCCCAGACGCGCAATCGCCACCATGCCCAAGGTGAACAAAATCCGCTTGCGCAGTTCGGGGATTTTCCAGCAGTTAAGAAAGGCGGAGAACATACGCGATCAGCAATTCTTCCTTACTTCTCTCCGTCCGCCGGACGTTTGCCGGCCGTAGCCGCCGCCGGTTTCTGATGATGAATGGACAACAACGGCAATTCTTCGCATTGCCCACCCGCTTTGGTAATCTTCTCGCGCGCCGCTGCGCTGAAGCGCTGCGCTTTGACCGTCAGCTTCTTCTTTAGCTCGCCATTCCCGAGGACTTTGACGCCCTCGAAGTGTTTGTCCACCAAACCTCGTTCGAGCAGCGTTTCGCTGGTCACCGTCGCGCCATCCTCAAAGGTATTGAGGTCTTCGACGTTAATGATCGTGTACTGGGTCCGGAAATCAACATTGTTAAATCCACGCTTCGGAATCCGGCGCAGCAAGGGCATCTGACCGCCTTCAAATCCGAGCCGAATCGTGCCGCCCGCCCGCGCGGTCTGACCTTTGCCGCCGCGTCCACTCGTCTTGCCGTGACCGGAGCTCTCGCCAATACCGAGCCGCTTGGTGCGGTGTTTGGCGCCCGGTCGTGGTTTCAAATTATGCAAACGCATCGTCATCCTAGCTCGCTCCTGTCGTTCCCGGCCGACTCAACCCACGCACCCGCATAATCTCAGATTGAGGACGCAGCTTCAACAGCGCCTCAATGGTCGCCTTGACCACGTTCACCGCGTTGCTCGACCCCAGTGATTTCGTCAAGACATCGCGAACACCCGCGGCTTCAATCACGGCGCGGGCACCGCCCCCGGCAATAATCCCCGTGCCAGGCGAGGCGGGACGCAGCAACACGCGGCCGCCACCGAATACGCCCAACACTTCGTGCGGAATGGTGGCCCCCCGTAAATTCACGTGCACCATGGCCTTCTTCGCCTGTTCCGTGCCTTTGCGGATGGCGTCGGCTACTTCGTTCGCTTTCCCAAATCCCCAGCCCACGTGACCGCGGCGGTCGCCGGCCACCACCAGCGCGCTGAAATGAAAACGACGTCCGCCTTTGACCACCTTCGCGCTACGGTTGACATACACGACTTTCTCGACGATTTCGCCGGTTTCGTGCTCGAGTTCGACTCCCAGTTCTTCAACGACGGCCACAGGGGACACTTCGCTGTCTTTGGAGACGACCGGCTTCGCCAATTTCGGTTTTTTTTCGGGTGACATATTAGAAATTCAGTCCTGCTTCGCGCGCGGCGTCAGCCAACGCTTTGACGCGTCCGTGGTATTTCAGCCCGCCGCGATCGAACACGACGGATGTAATGTTTTTGGTTTTGGCCTGCTGCGCCGCAACCTGCCCGACCTTCTTCGCACCGGCGACGGTGCTCTTGGTGCCCTTCAATTCCGAAGCAACGGTGCTGGTCGCGGCCAGCGTCGCGCCTTTCACGTCATCGATAAACTGCACGTAAATGTGCTTGCCCGTGAAGCAGACGCTCATCCGGGGACGCTCATTCGTGCCGCGGACCTTTTGCCGCAGCCGCAGATGCCGCCGAGAGCGCGCTTCAACTCTGGTTTGGGGAATCATATTTCTACACTCTCTTACCCGCCGGCCGTGGTAACAGTCTTGCCGGCCTTGCGCCGTACTTGTTCGCCCACGTAACGGATGCCTTTGCCCTTGTAAGGCTCGGGCGGATAGAACCGCCGAATCCGGGCGGCCACTTCACCGACCGCTTGCTTGTCCGCTCCTTCCACAGTAATTTCGGGCTTCTTGTCCGATGTGTCGGCAACCGACACCTTGATGCCCTTCGGAATCGCAAACGAGATCGGATGGGAATAGCCGATCGAAAGGTTCAACATCGTTCCCTGTACCGACGCGCGGAAACCGACGCCTTCCACCAATAACTTCCGCGTGTATCCTTCGTTGACGCCCTGGACCATATTGGCGATCAAGCTGCGAGACAATCCCCAGCGCGCCTTGCCGATGCGGTCAAGCTGGGCCGTGGTTGCGACGACCTTGCCGTCTTTCACCGCAACCTTGATGGGGGCCGGCACCGTCCATTGGAGTTTGCCTTTTGGTCCCTCCACCAGAACCATCTGGCCCTTGACTTCGACCTTGGTCTTGGCGGGAATTTCAACTGGTTTTTTGCCGATGCGTGACATAATCCATCACCACACGTACGCCAACAGTTCCCCGCCCACCCTGGCCTTCTTGGCTTCGCGCCCGGTCATCACACCGCGCGATGTGGTCAAAATGGAAATGCCCATGCCGCCGAGCACGCGCGGGACTTCTTGCGAACCAACGTAACGGCGCAGTCCCGGCCGGCTAATGCGGCGAATGCCCACAATGGTGCGTTCCTTCCCGATCATCTTGAGTTGGATTTTCAGCACCTGCCGGCCGTTCTCCTGCTTCTCGGCATAAAAATCGGCCAGATATCCTTCCCGCTTCAGCACCCGGGCGATCTCTGCCTTCAGCCGCGAATAGGGCACGACCACCTCCGGCTTGAGCGCGCGGTTGGCGTTGCGTATCCGCGTCAACATGTCGCCAATGGAATCGGTCACATTCATCGCTTTACCAACTCGCCTTCACCACGCCGGGAATCTTGCCCTGGCTGGCCAGTTCGCGGAAACAAATCCGGCAAATCTGGAATCGCCGAATGTACGCGCGCCGCCGGCCGCAATTCTGACAGCGGTTGTATTTCCGTGCCTTGAACTTCGCGGGCCGACGTTGTTTCACTTCCCATGTCAATTTCGCCATAACGCAATCCTTCAACTACTGAACGGCATCCCGAGCAGTTTGAGAAGCTCCTTCGCTTCGCCATCGGTCGCGGCCGTCGTCACAATCGTCACATCCATGCCGAGATTGTGTTTGATCTTGTCCAATTCCACTTCGGGAAAAATCGTCTGGTCCCGGACCCCCATCGTGTAACTGCCGCGCCCGTCGAACCCGCGCGGGTTCACGCCGCGAAAGTCCCGAATGCGGGGCAGCGCCGCATTGAAAAATCTTTCCAGAAACTCGTACATCCGCGCGCCGCGCAACGTCACCTTGGCCCCTACGGGCATGTCCTTGCGCACCTTGAAATTCGAAATGCTCTTCTTCGCTCGCGTCACGACCGCCTTCTGGCCGGTAATCGTCGCCAATTCCTGCTGCGCCTCGGCGAGCACATCCTTGTCGTGATTGGAGTTAATGCCCATATTGACGACGATTTTCTCCAACTTCGGGACCTGCATGCGGTTGGCATACCGACCGTCTTTGAGGAGTTGCTCCACCACTTCTTTCTTATAATGTTCGTACAACTGGGGCATGGTTCTCCGTTACGCGTTGGCGGGGGCGGCGGCGCCGGGGTGCTTTTTCCGGCGGGCCTCGTACCGCTCCTGTCTCATCACCTTGGAGATATGAATCGCACCTTCCTTGGTGATAATTCCACCTTTCGGATTATTCTGGCTCTTGCGCAGCGCCTTGTGGATCACGTTGACACCTTCCACGACCACGCGTCTTTTCGCGGGGAACGTCGCGAGTACCTTGCCGATCTTTCCTTTGTCCTCTCCCGAAAGCACCACCACGATGTCGTTTCTTTTGATGTTCAAACTGCTCATGGTCTACAAAACCTCGGGCGCCAGTGAAATGATTTTGGTAAAATTCTTGTCGCGCAACTCCCGCGCCACCGGGCCAAAAATGCGCGTGCCTTTGGGGTTGAGTTGCTCGTCGATGATCACCACGGCGTTATTGTCAAAGCGGACATACGACCCGTCGGTTCGCCGCAACGGCGACCGGGTTCGCACCACGACGCACGTTACGACTTCGCCCTTCTTCACCGTGCCATCCGGTGACGCTTCCTTCACGTGGGCCTTGATGACATCGCCGACGCGGGCATAACGCTTCTGATGGCCCAGCACTCCGATGGCCCACGCCACGCGGGCCCCGGTATTGTCCGCCACATCCAGATGCGTCCGAATTTGAATCATGCTTCAACCTTTTCGAATCGCGTCGCTCTGCTCACAATTTCCACCAGCCGCCAGCGTTTCAGCTTGCTCAACGGCCGGGTCTCGACGATGCGTACGCGGTCGCCCACACCGGCTTCCCGTTTCTCGTCGTGAGCGTAAAACTTCTTGTGCTTGGTTACCACCTTCAAGTACTGCGGATGACGGACGCGGCGCGCCACCTCGACCACGATGGTCTTGTCCATCTTGTTACTGATGACTTCGCCCACCACTTCCCGCTGTTTGGTTTCCGTTGTCGTTGGTTCTGTCATGAATCTAAAATCCCGCTCACTTCGCGGTTGGGGCCGGCCGCAGTTGCCGCTCGCGCAAAACGGTTTCTATCCGCGCCACATCGTGCCGCACTTCGCGAATGCGGCTGGCTCGTTCCAAGCGCGCCGTCTGCTGCTGAAGCCGCAGATTAAACAATTCCTGTCGAAGGTCACGCAGTTTGGCCTGCGCCTCGGCATCTGTCAACTCACGTATTTCCCTGGCTTTCATGTTCTGTTGCCTAGCGACGGGCGACAAACCGCGTGGGGATCGGCAGCTTGGAAGCCGCCAGCCGGAAAGACTCGCGCGCGAGTATCTCCGTCACGCCACCCAATTCAAATAAGACATTGCCCGGTCGCACGACCGCCACCCAGGTCTCGGGTGGACCTTTCCCCTTCCCCATGCGTGTCTCGGGTGGACGCTTGGTGATCGGCTTGTCGGGGAAGACACGAATCCACAACTTTCCACGGCGTTTCATGTTGCGCGACAAAGCCACGCGACACGCCTCAATCTGGGTCGTCGTCACCCACGCGCGCTCCAGCGCCTGTAACCCGTACTCTCCAAAGGCGACCGAGGCCCCGCGCCAAGCCACACCGGTGCGGCTGCCACGTTGGGCTTTGCGGTATTTTACTCTGCTGGGCATTAAAGGCATGCTCTAAAATCCTCTTTGAATCTTCGTCCGTTTAACTCGATGTCGCGGCGGGTTGCGCCCCGGATGCCGGCGCGGCTTGGGACGCTGGCAAGGCCCGCTCGCCTTTGCACACCCACACTTTCACACCGATCTTTCCATAAACCGTGTTGGCCTCGGCAAATCCATAGTCGATTTCCGCACGCAACGTGTGCAGCGGAATCTTACCGACGCGGGCCTTTTCGCGTCGCGCCAATTCTGCGCCGCCGAGACGGCCGCCGCAGTTGATCTTGATCCCCTGCGCGCCGAAATCCATGGCGGTTTGCACCGATTTCTTCATGGCGCGGCGGAAACTGATTCGGCGCTCCAACTGGAGGGCAATGTTCTCCGCCACCAATTGCGCATCGGTTTCCGGGGTTTTCACCTCGACGATATCCACGTAGATTTCTTTCTTCGTCAACAGCCCCAGTTCTTCCTTGAGCTTGTCGATCTCCGCACCTTTGCGACCGATCACAATGCCGGGCCGCGCCGTGAAAATGGTGACCCGGGCGCGATTCGCATACCGTTCAATCGCGACCTTCGGCACGGCCGCCGAGGCCAGCTTCCGTTTGACAATGTCGCGGATCTGGATGTCTTCCAGCAATAACGGCGCGTAATCCTTCTTCTCGGCATACCACTTCGACAGCCAATCCTTCGTAACTGCCACGCGAAAACCAATTGGATTCGTCTTTTGTCCCATAGATTATTGTCCGTCTGTCAGCACGATTCGAATGTGCGTTGTCCGTTTGATGATCGGACCCGCGCTGCCGCGTGCCTTGGGTTGCCAACGTTTCAAGCGCGGCCCTTCATTGGCCACCGCTTCCTTCACCTGCAATGCCGCTGCGTCCAGCTTGTAACTGTTCGGATCCGTCGCATTCGCAATCGCGGATTTGAGCGTCTTCTCGACCATGCGCGCCGATTTGCGGGGAATCACCCGCAATACCTCCAGTGCGTGGGACGCGCTCATACCCTGGATCAGACGGGTGACTTCACCGGCTTTGGCCGGGCTCATCCGCATATATTTCGTTGTCGCTCTGACATCCATAAAATCCTTCTTACGAGTTTCTCGTCACCCGCGCCGTATCACCGGCTTTCAAGATGACCTTCTTTTCCACACGTTCTATCAAGGCGCCGCAAATTCTCGGGCGCACTTCCACAACCTTCAACTCCGCCACGACGCGGTCGCCGCGCAGCACAACCAAAGGCATGCCGACGCGTACCCCTTCGAGCATTCCTACGTTCAGCACCACCAGTCGCAGACTGGGATTCACGTCGAGCACCGTCGCAAACTCCAGCGTGCCGACCGCCTGCCCCTTCGCGGCTTTTCCCGTCGCAACCGCATTGCCGGCTGGCTGCTCCGTGGCGGCAAGCAGCGCCTTTGTGCGCTCCAGTTCTTCCGCGACAGCCCCTCGTTTCTCGACCGCTTGCAGCAATCTCTCCAATTGCTCGACCAGACGTTGCCGCTCCGCTTGCGCCAGGTACAATTCCCGGACGCTTTCCACAACCTGTCGTTGGAGGTGCGTCAGGCTATCATCGGCAAAATTCACGCCGAGCGTCTGAGCTCGCAGTTGCGCTTCGCTCCATTTCTTCTGGAACAACTCGCTTTCCGTCCGGGCAATCGCCAAGTTCTCGGTGAGCAGGCGAATGATCGTTTCGTGCTGTTCGAGATCCAGTTTGAGCCGTCGGTTTTCCGCCGTCAGACTCTCCACCAATACACGCAACTCATCGGTGGCTGTGCCGGCTGCGCCGACTGTCGTCGTCGTTGCTATCTGCGCTTCCGCAGCCGCCAACGGCCATGCTCCTACAAAGAACAAACAAATCGCACAAACTTTCGTTCGCGCGCCGCCTCTAGGCACAACCGACCCCCGGTCGCGTTACTTCGCGACCGCTTTCTCGGTGTGCGCTCCGTGTGCCCGGAAGGTGCGCGTCGGTGAAAACTCACCGAGCCGATGCCCAACCATGTTTTCCGTCACAAACACCGGCGTGTGCACCTTGCCGTTGTGAACCAGAAACGTGTGGCCCACAAACTCCGGGACAATCATCGAGCGGCGCGACCACGTCTTGATCGGCTTCTTCTCGGTCGTTTTCAGCGCCTCGACCTTCTTCATCAAATGGCCGTCAACAAACGGGCCCTTTTTCAGCGAACGTCCCATCTTATTTCTTCCTTCTCTCCAGGATCAATGAATTCGAGTACTTCTTCTTGCGGCGCGTATGCCCGCCCTTGGCGAGCTTGCCCCAGGGCGAACATGGATGATGCCATCCCCCACCACCCTTGCTTTTACCCTGACCGCCGCCCATCGGATGGTCCACGGGATTGCGGCACATGCCGCGAGAAATGCCGCGCCGGCCCAACCAACGATTCCGGCCCGCCTTGCCCAACAGGATATTCATGTGGTCGGTGTTGCCCACCTGCCCGAGGGTCGCGTAACACTCGCGATTGATCAGCCGGAGTTCGCCCGACGGCAATTTCACGGTCACGTATTCGCCTTCGCTGGCGGTGATCTGAGCCGCCAGGCCGGCACTTCGGCAAATCTGTCCGCCGCGGCCGCGGCGCAATTCAATATTATGGACCGGCATGCCGGGAATTATTTTCTTGAGTGGCAAAGCGTTGCCGACCGACAACTCCGCGTCCGGTCCGCTCATCACCTTCGCGCCCACCTGTAACCCAAGCGGCGCAATGATATACCGCTTTTCGCCATCGGCGTATTTCAAGAGCGCAATCCGCGCCGAGCGGTTCGGATCGTATTCAATGCCTTCCACCGTGGCGACAATTCCTATCTTGTCGCGTTTGAAATCAATCAAACGATAACGTTGCTTGTGTCCGCCACCGATACCGCGCGACGTCATCCGTCCGAGATTGTTTCGTCCGCCCGTCCTGCGCTTGGCCAGGGTAAGCTTGCGCTCCGGCTTGTGCTTCGTGACGTCGGAAAAATCCGCGAGCACGGTCCCGCGCAGCGACGGCGTTAATGGTCTGAAAGTTTTGAGTCCCATGACAGTTTACGTAAGTTCGATTTTGTCGCCTTCCTTGAGCGTGACGATTGCTTTTTTCCAACTGGACGTCCGACCGAATTGGACGGTGCGTTCCCGGCGGGCTTTGCCACGGACCCGAAGCGTGTTCACGTTGAGCACCTTGACCTTGAACAACAGTTCGACCGCGTGTTTCACATCCACCTTGTTGGCGTGCTTATCGACTTCGAGCTGATACTGGTTCAACTTCTCGCTCAGCGCCGTGCCTTTCTCGGTGACGCGGACGGTTTTGACCACGGTGTACGGATCCTTCATCAGTCCCCCGCCAATCGCGCGCGCAATTTCTCAAGCGCCGCCTTCGTCGCCACGATCTTCTCGAACCGCAACAGTTCATACACGTTCACCGAGTCGGCGGGTTCGACCTTTACCTCCGCCAGATTCCTCGAAGCCAACTTCAAGTTCCGGTCCACTTGATCGGTCACCACAAGGGTCGCCGCGCTTTCCGCAGCAATTTTCTCTAAAATCCCGGCAAACTCTTTTGTCTTATGATTCGCCAACTTCAACTCATCAATGACGACCACGTCGCCCGCGAGCAATCGCTCGCTCAGCGCCTTGCGGAACGCCAGTGACTTCACCTTCTTGGGAACCCGGATCGAATAATCGCGCGGCTTCGGGCCGAACACAACGCCACCGCCCCGCCACAATGGCGACGCAAACGAACCGGCGCGCGCACGGCCGGTGCCCTTCTGTTTCCACGGCTTCTTGCCGCTGCCATGCACCTCGCTGATCTGCTTCGTGCTCGCGGTTCCCGAGCGTTGATTCGCCCGATACGCCGTCACGGTATCATGCACAGCCTGAGTGCCCTTCCCGTTCTTAATGATCAATTCGTCGGCAAATTCGACTTCGCCCTGAGCCTGACCGGCAATATTGATGATGGGCAGCTTCATTTCGCCGCCTTTCCTGCCGGCTTGGCTTTCATTTTCGCATGCCGGACTACCACAAATGCTCCCTGCGGTCCAGGCACCGCGCCTTGAATCATCAGCAGATTGTCGGCTTCGCGTACCTGGACTACGCGCAGGTTCTGCGTCGTAATCCGCCGGTCGCCCATGTGGCCCGCCATGCGCATGCCGCGGAACACGCGCCCGGGAAACAGGCGCTGGCCAATCGCTCCCGAACGTCGGTGCCAACCTTTCGCGCCGTGGGTCATGTCGCCGCCGCGGAATTTGTGCCGCCGGACCACTCCCTGGAAACCCTTGCCCTTGCTCGTTCCAATTACGTCCACGTATTGGCCCGGCTGAAATTCCCTTACGGTGATCTGATCGCCCACATTGAACGGCAGGGCGTCATCCGTCCGGTATTCGCGAATAAATCGTGACGGACTCACGTTAGCCTTTTTGCAATGGCCGACGAGCGCTTTGGAAGCATTCTTCTCTTTGCGCGCACCCAAACCGAGCTGTACGGCGTGATATCCATCATTCTCGGGCGTTTTCTTCTGCAACACGGTGCACGGCCCCGCTTCGATGACGGTAACGCCGACGAGATTGCCGCTCGCGTCGAACAATTGCGCCATGCCAACTTTTTTACCGAGCAATTCCATAATTCCTAAATCTTGATCGTAATATCTACGCCCGCCGGCAGATTCAGCTTCTTCAATTCATCCACCGTTTTTGCCGTCGGATCGATGATGTCCAAAAGACGTTTGTGCGTCCGCATCTCGAACGATTCCATCGACTTCTTGTCCGCGTGCGGCGAGCGATTGACCGTGTGCCGCCAAATGTCCGTCGGCAACGGAATCGGCCCGGCCACCTTGGCGCCGGTGCGCTTGGCCGTCTCGACAATGTCGTGCGCCGACTGGTCGAGCAGCCGGTGATCGTAACCCTTGAGGCGAATGCGTATGCGCTGACTATTCATTTCTTCTGTTGGCCCACCCTCGGTGAATTATTTCTGTCGAGGATCTGCCCCACGACATTTTCGGGTACCTTCTCAAACGCGGCCGGCTCCATCGAATAGCTGGCCCGCCCTTTTGTCAACGAACGCAGCGCCGTGGCGTACCCGAACATCTCAGCCAGCGGCACGTGCGCGTGCACAATCGTCGAGTTGGCGCGCGGTTCGATGTGGCTGATTTTCCCGCGACGGCTGTTGAGGTCGCCCACGACGTCGCCCATGTGTTCCTCGGGCGTGATGGCTTCCACGTCCATGATCGGTTCGAGCATGATCGCGCCGGCCTTGCGCGCCGCTTCCTTGAACGCAAAACTGCCCGCCATTTTGAAGGCGATCTCCGAACTGTCCACCTCATGAAACGTGCCGTCGATGATCTCAATGTGCACATCGACCATTGGATACCCGCCGAGTACACCGGTCTGGGCGGCCTCGAGAATTCCATCCTCCACCGCCGGAATGAATTCCTTCGGAATGGCGCCGCCGACGATCTTGTTCTCAACGACGATGCCAGAGCCTTTCTCGCCCGGCGCAATCGTCACAATCGCGTGACCGTACTGGCCACGGCCACCGGATTGACGGATAAATTTCCCTTCTCCTTCCGCCTTCTTGGTAATGGTTTCGCGGTAAGCGACCTGCGGTCTGCCGGCGGTCGCGCCCACGTTAAACTCGCGGAACATGCGGTCTTTGATGATGTCGAGGTGCAACTCGCCCATTCCGGAAATGATGGTCTGGCCGGTTTCCTGATTCGAGGTGAGGCGGAACGTGGGGTCTTCTTCGGCGAGGCGTTGGAGCGCGGTGGACATCTTATCGCGGTCGGCTTTCGTTCTGGGCTCGATGGCCATCGAGATCACCGGCTCGGGGAACGTGATCGACTCGAGCAGGATCGGATGATCATCGTCACAAATCGTGTCGCCCGTCGTAATGTTCTTCAGACCGACCAGCGCGCCGATGTCACCCGAGTAACACACGTCAATCTCCTGTCGATGATTGGCGTGCATTTCCAACAGGCGACCAATGCGTTCGCGCTTGTTGTTTCGCGGATTGTAAACCGTCAGACCTTTCCCAACCTGGCCCGAGTACACGCGGAAAAAAATCAATTTGCCGGCGTACGGATCGGTCCAAATCTTGAACGCCAAGGCGCAGAACGGGCCGTTGTCGTCGGCCGAGCGAGTTTCGGGTTGTTTGGAGTCAGGATCGGTACCAACAATGTCGGGAACATCCAAGGGGGACGGGAGATAATCGATCACGGCATCGAGCAGCGGCTGAACGCCCTTGTTCTTGAAGGCAGCGCCGCAGATCACCGGGACCAACTCGTTCTTGATGGTCAACCGGCGGATTCCAGCCCGAAGCTGCTCCGCGTCGATCGCCTTGCCATCGAGGAACAAATGCATCAGCTCCTCGTCCTTTTCGGCAACAGCTTCGACGAGCTTCGCGTGCGCGGCTTCCGCTGCCGGTCTCAAATCAGCAGGAATTTCGACGACGTCAAACTTGGCGCCCAATTCCTCGCCGGACCAAATGCTGGCCTTCATCTTGACGAGGTCGACGACGCCTTTGAAATCCGCCTCCTTGCCAATCGGGATCTGAATCGGCACCGCGTTCGCCGCGAGACGTTCGCGCATTTGCGCAACCGCGGCTTCGAAATCGGCGCCCGTGCGGTCCATTTTGTTGACAAAGGCCACCCGCGGGACTTTGTACTTGTTGGCCTGGCGCCAGACGGTTTCCGACTGCGGCTCGACGCCGCCCACCGCGCAAAACACGGCGCAAGCGCCATCCAGCACGCGCAGGCTGCGCTCGACTTCCACGGTGAAATCCACGTGACCGGGGGTATCGATGATATTGACGCGGTGCTCCCGCCAGAAACAGGTGGTCGCCGCGCTGGTAATCGTGATCCCGCGCTCGCGCTCCTGCTCCATCCAGTCCATGGTCGCAGTGCCTTCGTGCACTTCGCCGACCTTGTACACCTTGCCGGTGTAATACAGAATGCGCTCCGTCGTCGTCGTCTTGCCGGCGTCGATGTGCGCGCAAATCCCGATGT
The DNA here is from genome assembly GCA_035516795.1 of Verrucomicrobiia bacterium. Taxonomy (GTDB): domain Bacteria; phylum Verrucomicrobiota; class Verrucomicrobiia; order Palsa-1439; family Palsa-1439; genus DATJBF01. The sequence continues at coordinate 11,852 of DATIZX010000012.1, read as the reverse complement.
TGCGGGTGCGCTCCAATGGCACCAGCCGGCCCGGCGAGGATTTCGCCTTCTTCTCAACTGTCTGTTTTGGTTGTTCTAACACGGCCTGCATTTTCAGCTACAAATCTTCGTTTCTGCACCAAATTTTACAGAGCACGGGCGTCGCTTTCCGCAGCGGATGAATTCGCCTCCGGACTACCAGCGGTAATGGGCGAAGGCACGGTTGGCTTGCGCCATTTTGTGCGTATCTTCGCGCTTCTTTACAGACGCGCCCGTATTGTTCGACGCGTCCAAAATCTCGGCGGCCAGAGCATCGGTCATTGCCGTGCCCTTCCGGGCCCCAGCGTATTGGATCATCCAACGCATTGCCAACGCTTCCTGGCGGTCCGGCGAGACCTCCACCGGCACCTGATAGTTCGCGCCACCCACGCGGCGCGACTTCACTTCAAGCCTCGGCTTGACATTCTCCAGCGCTGACTGCAGTACATCAAGCGGATTCTTATCCTTGGCTTTGTCCACAATCCGGTCAAAAGCTCCGTACACAATGCGCTCCGCCACGGATTTCTTACCGCTCTTCATGATGCACGCGATCAGTCGCGTGACAATTTCGCTGTTGAAGCGAACGTCCCGCGTTCTCGGTCGCAAATCTGCTCTTCGTCTACGCATATCCCGTCCAAATCAATAAACTGTCTTTATGCCGCCGCAGCGGGCTTCGGTGCCCCTTCCTTCGGGCGTTTAACGCCATACTTGCTGCGGCTGCGCCGTCGTTTCTCGACACCCATCGCGTCCAGCGTCCCGCGCACGATGTGATAGCGCACGCCCGGCAAATCCTTCACCCGTCCTCCGCGCACGAGCACAATCGAGTGCTCCTGCAAATTGTGTCCTTCGTCTGGAATATAAGCGATCACTTCCACGCCATTCGTCAGACGCACTTTGGCCACTTTGCGCAGGGCCGAATTCGGTTTCTTTGGCGTGCGGGTCATCACCTGCAGGCAAACGCCCCGCCGCTGGGGACAAGCGTCCAGCGCCGGCGACTTCGAGCGCGCCTTGAGTTGCCTACGGCCTTTACGAACAAGTTGGTTGATTGTTGGCATTCGTTAACTCGTTATCCGCCTCTTACCTGGGCGGGGCAAGGGAGCGCGAAAACTAACATACGCTCCCGGGCAACGCAAGCCCTTTTGAACTGTTCTCATGGGACCGCCGCCACCGCGGCTGCTTGAGGCTCCGCTTTCTCTTCCTGCGGCGGTTCCACGGGCTCGCCCAAGAGTACCAGCTTGACGCCGCGATGCCTCGAAAAACCAGTCCCCGCCGGGATCAAATGACCCATGATTACGTTTTCCTTGAACCCGCGCAGATGATCGACCCGGCCCAGCGTGGCGGCGTCCGTCAACACGCGCGTCGTGTCTTGGAAAGACGCGGCGCTGATGAACGATTCCGTTTCCAAAGACGCCTTCGTGATGCCGAGCAATACCGGTTGAGCTTCGGCGGGTTTGCCGCCTGCTTCGGCGACACGTCTGTTTTCTTCCTCAAACGTGACCTTGTCAATCTGGTCGCCCCAGAGGAATCGCGTGTCGCCGGGATCGACGATGCGAACCTTGCGCAGCATCTGGCGCACAATGATTTCAATGTGCTTGTCGTTGATCTCGACGCCCTGAAGCCGGTAAACCTCCTGCACGTCGTTGACCAGGTATTCCTGCAGGTCTTGTGGACCACAGACTTCCAATATCTCGTGCGGCACCACCGGGCCTTCCGTCAATTGCTGGCCTTTCTTTACCGTGTCGCCACGAAATACAATGATGTGTTTCGAGTGTGGAATGAGATGCTCCTCTTCTCCTCCGGTCTTCGGGTCCTTCACCAGAATTCGTCGCTTGCCGCGAACCGTGCCGGCAAAATCCACCACGCCGTCAATCTTCGCGATCTCGGCTGCATCCTTCGGCCGGCGCGCTTCGAACAACTCCGCGACGCGCGGCAGACCGCCCGTGATATCCTTGGTTTTGAAAACCTTGCGCGGCGTCTTGGCAATCAACGTTCCCGGCTCGATCCGTTGTCCTTCTTCCACGACGATGTGCGCACCTGCAGGAATCGCGTAAAAAGCGGTGACTTCCCCGGCGTCGTTAACCAGATTGACCTGCGGACGAAGGTCTTCCTTGTGCTCGATCACGACCGTGCCCATCAAGCCGGTTGCTTCATCGAGCTCGCGTTTTATGGTGATGCCTTCGATCAGGTCATTAAACTTGACCAAACCGGCCACTTCCGAGAGAACCGGCACATTGTAGGGATCCCATTGTACGAACACATCCCCCTTCTTCACGCGACCGCCATCGCCGGCGGTGATTTCCGCGCCGACGACCACCGAGTAACGTTCGAGTTCCCGGCCCTCATCGTTCGTCACAATGATCTGCCCGTTCTTGTTAAGCACGACCCAGTTGCCTTCGGAACGTTGTACCGCCCGCAAATCCTGATAGTGGACAACGCCGTCGTTCTTCGCTTTGATCTGCGGTTGTTTGAACACCTGACTGGCAGTGCCGCCGATGTGGAACGTCCGCATGGTGAGCTGTGTGCCGGGTTCACCGATCGACTGCGCGGCGATGATGCCGACCGCTTCCCCGAGCTTGACTGTCTTGCTGGTTGCGAGATTGCGGCCATAGCACATGGCGCAAACACCACGGCGCGATTCACAAGTAAGCACCGAACGAATCTTCACCCGCTCGATGCCGAGTTTGCCAATCGCGTCCGCCGCGGCTTCATCGATTTCGGTGTTGGCCTTGACGATCTTCTTTTTGTTGACCGGGTCGACGATATCCTCGGCCGCGATGCGTCCAATGATCCGTTCGCTGAGCTTGACCACCTCGTCCTCGCCTTCGAAGATCGGCCGCACCCAGATGCCGTTGACGGTGCCGCAATCTTCATTAAGAATGATGACGTCCTGCGCCACGTCCACGAGCTTCCGGGTGAGATAACCGGAATCAGCCGTTTTGAGCGCGGTGTCGGCCAGGCCCTTGCGGGCGCCGTGAGTCGAGATGAAGTACTCCAGCACGCTCAGTCCTTCCCGGAAATTCGAGAGAATCGGGCGCTCGATGATTTCACCAGACGGTTTGGCCATCAATCCACGCATCCCGGCAAGCTGGCGAATCTGTTGGCGCGAACCGCGCGCCTTGCTGTCCACCATCATATAAACGGGATTCAGCTCTGCGCGGCCCTGGTTGTGTTCCATGGCCGCATACATGACGTTGGAGATCTTGTCTGTGGCGTGAGTCCAAATGTCGATGATCTTGTTGTATCGTTCGCCATCGGTGATAATGCCTCGACGGTATTGCTTCTCCACATCGGCCACGTCCTTGAGCCCTTCTTCGATCACCACCGTCTTTTCCTTCGGCACAACCATGTCCTCGATGCCGATGGAAATACCGGCCAGGGTGGCATGCTCAAATCCGAGCGCCTTCAGCCGGTCCAATACTTCGACCGTCTTCTGATGCCCGGCCGTCCGGTAGCATTGCCAGATAATGTCGCCCAGCTTGGATTTATCCACGGGACGGTTGATGAATCCCATCTCAGGCGGCCAAATCTCGTTGAAAATCACGCGGCCCACCGTCGTCTCAATCACCTTGGAGACCGGGTCCCCATAAACGGTCTGGCGGCCGTAATCGGGATTTTTCAGGCGGATCCGTTCGTGAATTTTGACATCGCGTTCATCGCGGCAGAAGAATACTTCCTGAGCATCGGAGAACAGCTTCAGCACCCTCCCATCACCATCCCGATCCTTCTTGCCGCCATGGGTGAGATAATACATGCCGAGCGCAATGTCCTGCGTCGGCGTGGTAATCGGCTTGCCGCTGGACGGGGAGAAAATATTGTTCGGCGCCAGCATCAGCAGTCGCGCTTCCAATTGTGCTTCCACGGACAACGGCACATGCACGGCCATCTGGTCGCCGTCGAAATCCGCGTTGTACGCCGTGCAAACGAGCGGATGAATCCGGATGGCGTCGCCTTCAATCAATTGCGGTTCAAACGCCTGAATCGATAGACGGTGCAGCGTCGGCGCACGGTTCAGCAACACCGGATGTCCTTTGCTCACCTCTTCCAGAATGTCCCAGACTTCCGGTGATTGACGTTCAATCAGCTTCTTGGCCGAGCGAATCGTATGCACCAGACCCATCTCACGCAAGCGTCGGATGATAAACGGCTCGAACAAAACCAGCGCCATCTTCTTCGGTAACCCGCACTGATTCAGCTTCAGTTCGGGACCGATCACGATGACCGAACGGCCAGAGTAATCCACGCGTTTGCCGAGCAGATTCTGCCGGAACCGGCCCTGCTTGCCCTTGAGCATGTCGGCCAGAGACTTCAGCGAGCGGCTGCCCGCGCCGGTAACCGGCCGGCCATGCCGGCCGTTGTCGAGCAAGGCGTCCACGGCTTCCTGCAACATGCGTTTCTCGTTACGGATGATCACGTCCGGCGTGCGCAACTGCAGCAGGTTTTTCAGGCGATTGTTGCGGTTGATCACGCGACGATACAAATCATTGAGATCGCTCGTGGCAAATCGTCCACCTTCGAGTGGGACGAGCGGACGCAGGTCCGGCGGAATCACCGGCAAAACTTCGAGGATCATCCACTCCGGTCGCATCTTCGACGTGATGAATCCCTTCGCGAGCTTGAGGCGCTTGGCGATTTTCTTGCGCACCTGCTTGCTCTTCGTCGAATCGAGTTGGTGCTCCAGTTCGTGCGACAGCTTCCGCAGATCAATCTTTTGCAAAACTTCCTTCACCGCTTCGGCACCCATTTTGGCAGAAAATCCGTCGCCGTACTGCTCGCGCGCTTCGCGAAATTCCATTTCGGTGAGCAACTGCCGCGGCTTGAGCGGCGTTTTGCCTTCATCCACGACCATGTAATCTTCGTAATACAAAACGCGTTCGAGATCGCGCGCCGTCATGTCCAGCATCAAACCCATGCGCGACGGCATGCATTTGAAGAACCAGATGTGGCTGACCGGCACCGCCAATTCGATGTGACCCATGCGCTCGCGGCGGACGCGCGCCAGCGTGACTTCCACGCCGCAGCGGTCGCAAATCACACCCCGATGCTTGATGCGCTTGTATTTGCCGCAATTGCATTCCCAGTCGCGGACCGGCCCGAAAATGCGTTCGCAAAACAGTCCCCCCTTCTCGGGCTTGAATGTCCGGTAATTGATCGTCTCGGGGTTCTTCACTTCCCCGTGCGACCACGAGCGAATGGTGTCTGGCGATGCCACGCCGATACTGACGCGATCGAATACGTCGGTCTTTTCCAGACCGAGCGCGGCGCGGGCGGCGGCCGTGGCGGCCGCGGTAGAGGGGATGGTGGTTCCTGGTTTGGCTGCAATCATAACTTGTTGTCGCCTCCGTTCTTCCCGACGCGAACGTCGAGGCAAAGACTTTGCATTTCCTTCATTAACACGTTGAACGATTCCGGCGTGCCAGCCTCCAACGTGTTGTCACCCTTGACAATGGATTCATAAATGCGCGTGCGGCCCTGCACGTCGTCGCTCTTGACCGTGAGCAACTCCTGCAGCGCGTACGCCGCGCCATACGCTTCCATCGCCCAAACTTCCATTTCGCCGAAACGCTGACCGCCATATTGTGCCTTGCCACCCAGCGGCTGTTGCGTCACCAGCGAATACGGGCCGACGGCGCGGGCGTGAATCTTGTCCGCCACCAAATGGCCCAGTTTCAGCATGTAAATATAGCCGACGACAACCTCCTGATCGAAGGTTTCGCCCGTGCGTCCATCGTACAAGGGAGATTTGCCGTCCTGCTTGACCCAGGAATATCCTTCGACCTTCCGGGCCTGCTCGATCATCTCGTGGATTTCTTTCTCGGTCACGCCGTCGAACACCGGTGAAGCGATCTTTAATCCCAGCGCCCGTGCCGCCACGCCCAGATGCGTTTCCAACACCTGACCGACGTTCATGCGGCTGGGCACACCGAGCGGATTCAAAACGATGTCTACCGGAGTGCCGTCCTCAAGAAACGGCATGTTTTCCTCCGGCAGGATCTTGGCGATCACGCCCTTGTTGCCATGCCGGCCCGCCATCTTGTCGCCGACGCTCAGCTTGCGCTTGCTGGCAATGTAAACTTTGACCTGCTTGATGATTCCAGGGTCAACGTCTTCGCCGCTCTCGATCCGATCGAGCTGCCGGTCGTGCTCCATGTTCAACTCACTGAACCGATGCTCGAATTCGCCAATAATCTCGCGAATCTTGATGCGGATCGGTGAGGGATCAATCTCGATGTGATCGTACACCATGGCCAATTTGCGCAGCAGCGTCTTGGTAATTTTCCGATTGGCCGGGATGATAATCTCGCCTGTCTCGGCATTCACGACGTCCAATGGAATCTTTTCGCCGAGTAGAATGTTGCTCAGTTTTTCCGTCAATTCCTCGCGCAGCTCCGTCGACTTCTTCTTGTGATCTTCCTCAATCTGTTTCTTCTGCCGGCGAATCTCCGTCGGCGTCAGGTTCGGACGGGTCGGCTCCTTGCGAGCCGAGACTTTCACGTCCATCACGATGCCATACGTACCGCTCGGCACCCGTAACGAAGTGTCCTTTACGTCCGCTGCCTTTTCGCCGAAGATGGCGCGCAGTAACCGTTCCTCAGGTGCCAGTTCGGTCTCGCCCTTGGGAGTGATTTTGCCGACCAGGATATCGCCGGGTTTCACCTCGGCACCAACGCGAATCACGCCGTCGTGTCCGAGGTCTTTCAGAGCTTCCTCGCCCACGTTCGGTATATCACGCGTAATCTCTTCGGGACCGAGCTTGGTGTCGCGCGCACCTGCCTCAAATTCATCGATGTGAATCGAGGTGTACACGTCTTCTTTGACGAGGCGTTCGTTGACGAGAATGGCGTCCTCAAAGTTGTAACCGCACCACGGCATGAACGCGACGAGGACGTTGCGGCCGAGTGCCAACTCGCCCGCTTCGCAGCATGGGCCATCGGCCAGGACCTGCCCTTTTTTGACTTTCTCGCCGCGGGTGACAATCGGCTTCTGGTTGAAGCACGTGCCGGCGTTGGAGCGCATGAACTTCCGCAGGTCATAAACCCAGAGATGGCTTTCCGGATCGGTCACGAGCTTGCGTTTCCCCTCCGGCAATTCGCCGTCCTTGGTGATCACAATCCGCCGCGCGTCCACGCTGGCAACCACGCCCGCTTCTTCGGCGACGATGCAGACTTTCGAGTCGAGCGCAATCCGGTCCTCCAAACCGGTACCCACCAATGGAGATTCGCTGCGCAGCAACGGGACCGCCTGGCGTTGCATGTTCGAGCCCATCAACGCGCGGTTGGCGTCGTCGTGCTCCAGGAACGGAATGAGGCCCGCTGCCACCGATACCAGTTGTTTGGGCGACACGTCCATGTAGTGCACACGGTCCGGCTCGACCTCGATGAAATCACTCTTGTACCGACAGGAAACCTTCTCCACCGTGTAATGACCACGGGCATCGATCGGCGCGTTCGCTTGGGCGACGACATAGTTCTCTTCCTGGTCGGCGGTCAGATAATCCACCTGATCGGTGACCCGGCTATCCTTGACTTTGCGATACGGCGTCTCGATGAAACCGAATTCGTTGATGCGCGCGTACAGACTCATCGCGCTGATCAGGCCGATGTTCGGACCTTCAGGAGTCTCAATCGGACAGATGCGGCCGTAGTGCGATGGATGTACGTCGCGCACTTCGAAACCAGCACGCTCGCGCGACAAACCACCCGGCCCAAGCGCCGAAAGACGCCGCTTGTGCGTCAGCTCACTCAGCGGATTCGTCTGATCCATGAACTGGCTGAGTTGGCTCCGTCCAAAGAAATCGCGGATCACCGCCGAGAGCGCCTTCGGGTTGATGAGCTGCTGCGGTGTCATCGTGTCCGTATTGACGTCGAACAATGTCATGCGCTCTTTGACAACGCGCTCGGTGCGCGCCAATCCGATCCGACACTGATTGGCGAGCAATTCGCCCACCGTGCGGAGGCGCCGGCTGCCCAAATGATCGATGTCATCGACCGAACCTTCACCCTTGCGCAGGTTGAGCAGATACTTGATCGCTTCGATCAAGTCTTCTTTTTCCAATACCCGGCTGTCGAGGTCGGCACTCCGATTCAATTTCTGGTTGATCTTGTACCGGCCGACCCGCCCGAGATCGTAGCGGCGGGCATCGAAGAACAACCGATTCACCAACGCCTTGGCATTGGCAACCGTGGGCGGATCGCCGGGCCGCAATCGCCGGTAAATGTCCTTCAGCGCTTCTTCCTGGTCTTTGCAGGTGTCTTTGCGCAGGCACTTGACGATGACGCCGTCGTCGACGGAAATATCGACTACTTTCACCTTCTCGACGCCGAGATCGATCAATTGCCGCGCCACGCTCTTGGTCAACGGCTCAAACGCGCGGCCAACCACGAGCTGCTTCTCGGTATCCATCACATCGGCGATGAGCACCTTGTTGGCCGTCTCCTCCTCGCTGGTGAAATCCTTCAGCTTTACATTCTCAATCTGATAGAACAGTTTCAGAATGTCTTCATCGGTGCTGTAGCCCAGCGCCCGCAGAAAGGTCGTGGCCAGGAATTTGCGGCGACGATGCCGGCGATCCAGATAGATGTTCAGCAGGTCGTTATTGTCGAACTGCACTTCCAGCCAGGATCCGCGGTCGGGAATGATGCGGAAGCCGTACAGCACCTTGCCACTGGTATGCACCGAGGATTCAAAGCAAATCCCCGGCGAACGGTGCAGTTGGCTGACGATGACCCGCTCGGCGCCGTTGATGACGAAAGAACCGGAAGGTGACATGAGCGGGATTTCACCCATATACACTTTCTCTTCCTTCGTTCCATTGGCGTCCTTGAGTCGGAACGTCACGTGTAACGGCCCGCTGTACGTGATGCCCTCACGCAGGCAATCCAGCCAGGAAGTCTTCGATTCACCAATCGTATACTCCACGAAGTCCAACGTCGCTTGCCCATCGTAACTCTCGATCGGAAAGACCTCTTTGAAGACGGTCTGCAATCCTACGTTCTTGCGCCGTCCACCCGTCTCCGCCTGCAGAAACTCTGCATACGAGGCCGTTTGCGCCTCGATCAACGGAGGCGGCTCGATTACGTCACCTAATTTGCCGAAATATTTCCGTTCAGCCATTGATTACTTCCTCGGGCATCGCTGCCCTCTGACCGCATTATTGTGCTGGAACGGAACTCCAAACATTTCTCGGAGCACCCGCCGACCAGCCGTTTCTGCGCACCACATGCGCGCAGCCAAAATAATCACTTCAACTCGACCTTGGCGCCAGCCGCCTCCAGCTTCTTCTTGATTTCTTCCGCCTCTTCCTTCGTCGCGCCTTCCTTCACCGTCTTCGGAGCGCCCTCGACCAAATCTTTCGCTTCCTTCAACCCCAGAGTGGTCACGGCACGGACCTCTTTGATCACGCTAATCTTGTTCGCACCAGCTTCCTTTAGAACCACGTCGAAGGTCGTTTTCGCTTCCGCTGCCGGCGCTGCTGCACCCGCGGCCGGGCCTGCCGCTACCGCGACCGGAGCCGCCGCGCTGACGCCCCATTTCTCTTCCAGTTTCTTCGACAATTCCGCGGCTTCCATCACTGTCAGCCCGCTCAATTGTTCAACAATTTGATCCAGATTCCCTGCCATTTTCTTATCGCATCCTTCCTATCGGTATCGTTGCGTCCCGAAGCCTCGGAACGTTTCCCCCCGAAAGCCTTCGGGGCGACGAGGAACCATTTGTTTTCAGTCCTGTAGCCGACACTTTCGCGAGCCGGAGGCGTGCGAATGTATCGGCTCCGCAATTTATGCCGCGGCTGGGGCCTCTTCTCCTCCCGCTTTCTCGGCGTAAGCTTTCAACACCCGCGCGATTTGCGCTGCCGGTGCACCCAGCACGACCGCAATCCGCGTCGCCGGCGTTTGCAGCAGGCCCACCAACTGCGCCCGCAAGGCGTCCATTGACGGCAGATCCGCCACCGCGGAAATCTCATCCGCACTCAGCGCCTTTTTGCCCAGCGACCCGACTTTGAATTTCGGTTTCTCAAATTCCTTGCCAAACTGCTTCAACACCTTGGCGACAGCCCCAATGTCGGCCTTGTCCTGGCCGACCACGACTGCGGTCATCCCGCCAAAACTGCCGTCGAACTCGGGAAGCTCCGCCGCTTTGATGGCATGACGGAGCATCGTGTTCTTCGCCACGTGACATTCCGCCTTGGCGCCGCGCAGCCGCTTGCGCAATTCCGCAAATTGCGGCACTGTCAATCCCTTGTAGTCCGTCAAAATCACAAACGGCGAGGCCGCCACCTGTTTCTTCAAATCATCAACAATCAGTTGTTTTTCCGCTCTCATGAAAATCGCGCCCTTCTTCAACTCGCCGAAAACTCGTGGTGATCGATCCGAATGCCGGGCCCCATCGTGCTCGACAACGTGCAGCTCTCAATAAAGCTCCCTTTCGATGTCGCCGGCTTCGCGTGCACGACCGCACTAATCACCGCTTTGGCATTGTCTTCGATCGCCTTGCCCTCGAACGAGAGTTTGCCGAACGAAACGTGCAGGTTGGCAGCCTTGTCCATCTTGAACTCAACGCGGCCCGCCTTCACTTCCTTCACCGCCTTCGCCGTATCTTCGGTCACCGTGCCGGTCTTCGGGTTGGGCATCAGTCCTTTCGGCCCGAGCACTTTGCCCAGCTTGCGAACTTCCTGCATCGCCTCCGGCGTGGCAATCGCCACGTCGAAATCCGTCCAACCTTCCTGACACTTCTTGACGAGATCCTCGAACCCAACAAAGTCCGCACCGGCCTCCTTCGCCGCCTGCGCTGCCGGTCCCTTGGCAAATACCACGACATTGACCTTCTTGCCGCTGCCGTGCGGCAGGGCGACGGTGCCGCGCACCATCTGGTCGCTCTGTTTCGGATCGACCCCGAGTTTGAACGCCAACTCGATGGTCTCGTCGAATTTCGTCTTGGGCAGCTTCTTTAGGACTTCGATCGCGTCGCCAATCTTGTATTGGCGCTTCGCATCGATCTCTTTAACTGCTGCGTTGTAACGTTTGCCGTGCTTTGCCATAAACCCTCGAAATTCAGACTAATCGACCACCTCGATTCCCATGCTGCGCGCCGTGCCCGCGATGACGCGACACGCCGCTTCCTCACTCTTCGAGTTGAGGTCCGCCATTTTTGTCTTGGCGATCTCGATGATCTGTTTGCGCGTGACTTTGCCCACCTTGTTGCGATTCGGTTCGCCACTGGCCGTCGCAATGCCCGCCGCCTTCTTAAGCAACGCGCTGGCCGGCGGCGACTTGGTGATGAACGTGAACGTCTTGTCCTTGTATACCGTGATGACCACGGGAATAATCGTCCCTGCCTGCTTTTGCGTGGCCGCGTTGAATTGCTTGCAGAATTCCATGATGTTGACGCCCTGCTGGCCGAGCGCCGGGCCGACCGGCGGCGCCGGGTTGGCCTGCCCGGCCGGAATCTGCAACTTGATCATCCCAGTAATTGGTTTTCCTGCCATAGTCCCTCGTTAGGCCCGCTCGACCTGCCAGTACTCCAACTCGACCGGCGTCGAACGTCCAAAAATTGAAACCGAAATCTTGAGTTTGCCCCGGGTCGGATCGACTTCCTCGATCACGCCGGTAAAATTCTGGAACGGGCCGTCGGTGACCTTCACCGTTTCGCCCGTCTCAAACGCAACCTTCGGCGCCACTTTCTCCTGGCGTTCCTCGATCTGCGCGAGAATGCTTTCCACCTCGTCCTGCTTGAGCGGTACCGGATGGTCGCCGCCGATAAACCCGATCAGCCCGGGCGTTTCGCGGATGAAATACCACGAGCGGTCCAGCAACTGGTTCTTTTCATCGAGCAATTTCATG
>DATIZX010000011.1:0-64249 GCA_035516795.1 Verrucomicrobiia bacterium | reverse complement strand
TGCGCCGGTTTGAGAATGTACTCTTGTGGCATCGAAACAACTATCATCCGTTACTTCTTCAGCGCCAACCCGAAGATGATGACCGCCGCCAGACTCAAGATGGCCAACACGCCTGCGGGCATGAACCGCTTTGTTTTGGCCAACCGCATGGCAAATAACACTACCAACAACGCCGCAATCACGACGGCTGCGATCAGACTGTTTCGCGATCCGTGCCACACGCCGTAGCCGCTGGCCAGCAACGCCAGCCCCATTCCCACGCCTGACAAGAGCGATGCCTTGCTGCCCACCTTCACGTAGCCCATGATGCCCCCGAGCATCATCATCATGCCATAAGCCCAAATCTCCAACGCGGTAATTTGCATGGCAGTCACCCTACTTGAAGAACGTGGGTCTTGTCCAGAGTCCTGCGCGGTAAGTCAGGCATTCCCGGCGGCCGTGGCTTTTGTGCTTGATGCTTGGAAGATACCTGTGTATATCGGCGTTGCTAGGTGTGTGAGGAAAGAAGTCAAATCCAATGGCGGTTTGCTTTCAGAATAGGAGATCTCGCAATGAGTGCAAAAGGCTCAATCGTGTCAATATTGGCATTCGTTCTCATCAGTGCGCCGTCCCCTGGTCCCAAACTTTACGCTAACGCCGTTGCGCATCAAGTTATTCAACAACGTCCCATAAAACTGGGTACCTCGGGCGGAAATCTCAAGGATCGCAACAGACGCACGACTTACTGCTGTAGCGGCACGCTGGGAGCCCTCGTTACGGATGGAAATGGTACCTATTACATTTTGGGTAACAATCATGTTTTGGCCAGGCTCAACCACGGAATCCGCGGGCAGATCATCACTCAGCCCGGACTGATCGATGCCGACTGCGCTTTGGGCCCGAGCAATCGGGTCGCAAGGTTTACCGCCTGCATCCAACTCAGAGCAGGTGCGCAGCGCAATTTTGTGGATGCGGCACTGGCCCAGATCACGAGTACGAACGACGTGGACGTAACGGGAGAAATTCTCGAAATCGGTCAACCCAGCACGGAAACTGTGGTACCGGCGCTTGGCAGCCTCGTCATGAAGAGTGGCCGCACCACCGGACTAACGACCGGCACAGTCACAGCCATAGACGCAACGCTTGGGGTGGCGGAAGCTCGCTGTAACAGGAGAGCGCATGTCCGCACGTTCGTGAAACAAATCATCGTTACTCCAAACAATTTCGGCAATTTCGCCCAAGGCGGCGATTCGGGTTCTTTGGTTGTGGAAGCCACCAATCCCTGCCCCCGTGTCGTGGGGCTGCTTTTTGCCGGTTCGTCGACAGCGACGGCAGTGAATCCTATTGACGAGGTGCTTTCCGCGTTGAGTGCCAAGCTCAAGAAGAGGTTGAGTGGGTCTTTTTTGAGCATCGTTGGCTGCGCCCCAGATGAGTTGGCGGACGTACGGACTCCACTGGTGGCGGCCGAGTCTTCCGGAGCCGCCGCTTTCGGTTTGGAGATTTCCTCGCTCAATGCGGCGGAAGCGGCGAAGAGCAGACACGAACGGCAGCTTTTGGATGTCCCGGGCGTCGTTGGCATTGGTGTCGGCCGGCAAAAGGATGACCCGACGCAAGCCACCGTAGAGATCCTCGTCGAGAAAGACTCCACCGGACTAAGAAGCTCTTTGCCGACATCCATCGATGGAGTCCCCTGTCACGTGATCGAAACGGGCAGCTTCGTCGCTTTTTGAAAGGCATCGACTCGCCATCTCACCGACGGTCAGGAGCAAGGAGGTAGCAACACCGCTATGATTCCATCTGCTTCAAATCGATACGTCCGTCGTACAAGGCTTTGCCGATGACGGCGCCAACCAGATTTGGATACTGCTCAGCGAGGCGCTGCAGGCGGTGAACGTCTTCGAGACTGGAAACTCCGCCGCTGGCGATGACGTTGCAGGTGACCGCGGCGCAAACCGACGCGATCGCCGGGCAATTCGGCCCGGCCAGCATTCCGTCCGTTAAAATGTCGGTATAAATGATGTTGGCGACGCCGAGTTGGTTGACTTGCCGGGCGAATTCAATGGCGGTCAGCTTTGTCCTTTCAGTCCAGCCTTTCACCGCAACGAGTCCGTCGCGCGCGTCAATCCCGATCACAATGTGCGGCCCGAAATCCTCAAGTAGAGCCGTGAGAAATTCAGACGCCTCGGACGCGGCGGTGCCCAGCACAACGCGGGTTACCCCCAGCTCCAATGCCTTTTCCACTTGAACGCGCCGGCGGAGCCCACCGCCCAACTGAATGGGAATCTGCACGGCACGCAGAATGGCTCGGACACCATCCCAATTGCGCGGCTCGCCTTCAAATGCGCCGTCGAGATCGACGACGTGTAGGTAGCGCGCGCCTTCGTCTTCCCAGCGTTTCGCCACGGCGGCGGGATCCTCGCTGTAAACCGTGACGGCCTCGGCGCGGCCTTGGCGGAGGCGAACCACCTTGCCACCCTTGAGGTCAATCGCCGGAAAGATAAGAAATGGCGTTTTCATTTATGGACTTCACGAATTCATGTCGGCCCAAACCGTGGCTTCCGTACGACTTCAACTCTTCGTATTGGCCAGACCAACGAAATTCTCAAGCATCTTCAGTCCCACGGCCTGCGACTTCTCGGGATGGAACTGGGTCGCAAACACGTTGTCAGCCCACAGCATGGAACAGAACTCCAAACCATACTCGGTAGTCGCACAGACGAGCGAGTTGTCTTTCGGCAGACAATAATAGCTGTGTACGAAATAAACATAGCTGCCGTCCTTGACGCCTCTCAACAATGGGCAATCCCGTTTTTGGATACGCAATCGGTTCCAACCCATGTGCGGGACCTTCAAACCGTTGGCGGCGAAGCGCGGCACCGTTCCCGGGAAGAGCGCCAAGCCTCGGATGCCCCGGGCTTCGTCACTAGACTCAAACATTGCCTGAAAGCCGAGACAGATCCCCAAAAATGGGCGCTTCGAAGCGATGAATTCGCAAATGGTTTCGATCAGACCGACCTTCTCCAAATTCTTCATGCAATCGCCGAAAGCCCCCACGCCCGGCAGCACTGTTGCGTCTGCCACGAGCACCGATTGCCGGTCACTCACGATGCGGACGTCGGCGCCAACCCGCGTCAGCGCCTTTTCGACGCTACGCAGGTTCCCCATTCCGTAATCAACAAGCGCTATCACAGCACTACTTTACACGGAGTCGATTTCCCCGCACAAGTACAGGCTTTTGAGTCCGTCAGCAGCTCAGGGGAATGGCCGGCGTGCCCAAAGACGACTCAGGGCTCGTGCCGGCGTCTCCAAAAGCAGTTCGCGGAAGAAATCCTCCGTGGTCATGGCGCGTGGTTCGGTCAATCGAGCATGCCAAAGCTGAGCAATGAGCGCCACCAAAGCCAAAGCCAGGTAGAGAGCGCTGAAATGATTCCATTCCCAGTGGCGCCAGCCGTGATGCCATCCGGCCAGACTGTCCAGCGCGATGCCCCAGGCAATCGGCAGCACCCCCAAAGTCAAACCATTGACCACACTGAATAATGCCAAGAAATGACTGCGCCCCATCGCCGGTACAATGCCCATTGCCATTCGTTGATTCCCGAGGTTTAAGGCGGCGAGCGAAATACCAGACGTGACCTGAATCAACAGGATGCCCCACCACGACAAAGGCAGCAGATGCGCGGACAAACTGCCCCACGAAAAGAGATGCACCGCCAACATCACGTTCGCCAGCGCCAATATCGGACGACTGCCGACCCGATCCACCACGTGTCCCAGCCACAACAGGCTAATCGACATCACCGTTGGCGAAATCGCGCCGAACAAGAGGATTTCGGTATCCGTCAATTGAAACTGGTCGCGCAAACACGGAACCCAAAATACGCCGCCGCCGGCGAGCGCGCCGAAGACGATCACGTTGTACACGAGCAACCGAAAAAAAGGCGGATAGACTGCAATCTCTTTCCAGGGCACGCCTTTCCCGCTGCCGGTGTGAGGCGGCTTTACGTCTGGAATTTGTCGGAGGAACAACAAACTGATCATTGCTGCCACAAAACTGGCAAGAAACACAGTGCCGAACATTCGTTGCGACGTTCCATAGAAAAGATAAGCCGCAGTGGCCAATGACGTTGCCACCGTCGCGGCCGAATTGCAGATCCAGTCGCGAGACAAATAGCGGCCCCGCACGGCTTCGGGAATCCACTGCGTGATCCACGGCAAATAGCCGCACACCGAGATGCCGCGTGACGTGTTGTAGGCAAACAAGAGAAACAAGACGAGCGCCATTCTTGTCGAAGCATCGATTTTGGCCGGGAGAAACGCGACGCCGGCGATGCCGAGAATGAACAGACTGCGGAGACTCCAGCCTCGCAACACGAACTTTCGGTAACCCACCTGCTCGACGAAGCGCGCCGCTGGCATTTGCAGAATATTCAATAGCGAAGGCAACGCGGTGAGAATGCCCAAGACCGTTCCCGACGCGCCGAGCCCCTTAAAATAGAGCAGCATCGGGGTCGTTAAGACAATCGAAAACGATATCGTGTTAAAGATCTGGAACAGGTAGGCGTTTCCCACGCCATGAGGCATTTTCGTTGGATGTTCGCTGGTCACGGCGCAGAGTGATGAAGAACTTTCTGCGCTCGGTCAACACAATTGCGACCGACTCGTTTTCCTCGTAATGGGACCGGCCAAAGCAACGTCCCCCCAGATGCGCGACGAACGAGTTTCAGAGGTTGGCGTCTGCGTCGTTCCTTGGCCGCCCGCGCGGCACGAGCGTGCGGTGACCGGCTCATTCCGCGAAGGAAGGAGTTTCACGCAATGAGAGGGCAAATTATGCGGCGTCTTTGGATTGCTTTTTTCGGATGTGCGGTTCGCGTTTGCCCTCGACAACGCCGCGGTTGATGGTGACTTCGGCGATATCGTCGCGCGACGGGATTTCGTACATCAAATCAAGCATCAGCCGTTCCAGCAGAGCGCGCAAGGCACGCGCGCCGGTGCCCTTTCTACGCGCGTCCTCGGCCAGCGCCTGCAGTGCGTCCTTGGTGAAATTCAGATGGACGCCTTCCATCGCGAAAAGCTTACTGTACTGCTTAACCATGGCGTTCTTGGTTTCGGTCAGGATTGAAATCAGCTCCGGCTCGGTCAACTCGTTCAGGACAGAAACCACGGGCAAACGACCGATCAACTCCGGGATCAACCCAAATTTCAGCAGGTCTTCCGGCTCCACGAGCGTCGCTTTTCGGGAAGGATCATCCAAGTTCGCATTCTCCTCTGCTCGCCCGAATCCAAGAACAGAGCCGGCGGCACGACGCTGTATGATCTTATCCAATCCGATAAAGGCGCCGCCGCAAATGAAAAGAATATGTTCGGTGTTCACCTGGATATATTCTTGGTGCGGGTGTTTGCGACCACCCTGTGGGGGAACATTGCAGATGGTGCCCTCGAGGATCTTGAGCAGCGCTTGTTGAACGCCCTCTCCGGAAACATCGCGCGTGATGCTGGCGGAATCGCTCTTGCGGCCGATCTTGTCGATCTCGTCGATATAGACGATCCCGAGTTCAGCCTGCTTCACGTCGTAGTCCGAACTCTGCAGGAGCCTTAAAATGATATTCTCCACGTCCTCGCCGACGTAGCCCGCTTCGGTCAAGGTTGTGGCGTCGGCGATGCAGAAGGGCACGTCGAGCACCCGGGCCAGCGTACGCGCCAACAGCGTTTTGCCGGACCCGGTAGGCCCGATCAACAAGATATTGCTTTTCTCGATCTCAACGTCCCGATGCTCTTCCAGCCGGGCCGCACCGGCGGCTTTCTCCGAACTGGAGCCGTCCTGCTGAATCCGCTTGTAGTGATTGTGGACTGCCACGGCGATGGTCTTCTTCGCCTGTTCCTGACCGACCACATATTGATCAAGCTGCCGACGAATCTCGCTGGGCTTGGGAACATTCAGGCGAAACCCCGAGGGCGCTTTCGTTTTCAGTTGGCCCAGTTCCTTGTCGAGGATGCTTTTGCAGACGGTAATACAGTTGTCGCAGATGTACACGCCGGGTCCGGCAATCAGCTTGCGCACCTCTCCGTGCGTCTTGCCACAGAAACTGCACATCGTCAGATTGCTGGGACGGGCCACAAAACTCCTTAATCCTTCTTCTCCGGTTTTTTCTCGATGTCGCGCCGGGATTTCACGACATCGTCCACCAATCCATAATCCCGCGATTCAGCGGCGGACATGAAGAAATCACGATCGGTATCTTTGGCGATCGTTTCAATGGGCTTGCCCGTATGCAACGCGAGAATCTCGTTGAGCCGGTCGCGGGTGCGGAGGATCTCTTTGGCTTGGATGCTGATGTCGGCGGCTGCTCCCTGGACGCCACCCCAAGGTTGATGAATCATAATCCGAGCGTTGGGCAACGAGAACCGTTTGCCTTTCGTGCCGGCCGCCAACAGCACCGCGCCCATACTGGCTGCCTGGCCGACACAATACGTCGTCACATCGCATTTGACGAACTGCATCGTGTCGTAAATGGCCATGCCGGCGGTAACCGAACCACCCGGGGAATTGATGTACAGGTTGATGTCTTTCGCCGGGTCTTCAGACTGCAAGTAAAGCATCTGCGCAATGATCAAATTCGCCACATTGTCATCGATGGGTGTGCCAATGAACACGATGCGATCCTTCAGCAAACGCGAGTAGATATCGTACCCGCGTTCGCCGCGTCCGGTCTGTTCCACCACCATGGGTACCAGAATCTGGGCTTTGTCCATTTTCGTTCCTTTTAGGCTGATGTTAGCATTTCTTCTGCCGCCTGCCAACGACATCTAGGCCCCGGAAGCAGTTTCAATCTTCGCATTAGCGACCAGAAAATCCAGCGTCTTGCTGATCAGAATCTGCTCTTCGATCTCTTCCAGTCCGCCTTTTTCAGTCAATTGTGCCTTGAGACGCTCCGGAGTGGTACGGGCCCGTTGCGCCAATTGTGCGATGCGTTGCTCCACTTCGGCCTCTTCGACCTTGAGCTTTTCGGCCTGAGCGATCGCGTCGAGGATGAATGAGGTGCGCAGCCGTTCTTGAGCGCTCTGGGAAGCAAACCCGAAGATCTCGTTCTTCTTTTCTTCGAGTTGCTCCTTGGTGGCTCCGCGCAAACTGTTCTCGCGGACTACGTCGTAAATGATACTGCGCGTCTCCTGCTGCACGAGCGAATCTGGCAACTCAAACACCACTTTGCTGAGCAAATGATTCACGACTTGTCGGCGCAAATCCGCATTCTGTTCGCGCTCAGCCTCCGCCAGCAACGTCTGGCGAACACTCTCGTTAAGCTTCTCAACACTGTCTAATCCGAGCTTCTTGGCAAATTCGTCATTGATGTCCGGCAGCTTCTTCTCCTTGATTGCTACGAGGTCCACAAAAAAAGTCGCCTTTCTTCCAGCCAGCGGCTTTTGTGGAAAGTCCGCTGGAAAATCGACCAGCACCTGACGCTTCTCACCCGCTTGAGCCCCGACGAGTTGATCGCAGAAACCGGGAAGAAACGATTCGGAGGAGATTAGCAACCAGAAATCCTTGTTCTCGCCCAGACTTTTCGCCTCGGGCGACAATTCGCCAATGGGCTTACCGTCGGCGACACCGGTGTAATTGATGATGGCAAAATCTCCAGCGCGAAGTGCGCGTCCCTCGACCGCCACGAAATCCGCCTGCTGCTCTCGCAGAGATTCGAGTGTCTTGGTGACGTCTTCCTCCTTTGTCGCCACCGGTTTTTTCTTCAGCGGAATGCCCTTGTATTCCGGAACGGCAAACTCTGGCGCCGTATCCACCGCGGCGGTGTAAATCAAGGGTCGACCGTGTTTGTACTCGACAGATTCCACCTGAGGATAGCCGACCACCTTCAGCTTCTGTTCGGCCAGGGCTTCCCGGTAGCTTTCAGGAATCAGCCGTTTCCGCAACTCTTCGTCAATCTCTCCGCCATAGCGCTTTTCAACCATCGGTTCGGGCGCTTTCCCGGGCCGGAAACCCGGAATGTTGGCGAATTTGCGGAATTCTTGTACAATTTCGGCGCGGGTGCCAGCCACTCGCGCGGCGTCGACCTCCACCCGTAGTGTCTTACGGCAAGGCGCGGTATTTTCAACTGTAACAGCCATCGATTTTATTACCCCCCAGTCAATGAATTGCCCACCGTATCAAAGCGCCGAGCGCCGTCAAGTGCGCAACTCGCAAAGTTGAAAGTTCCTCAGGCACAATTTTGAGACAAATCTTGGCCTCGCTTGGCAATTTCTTGCCTTTCGTACGAAAAAGTCGTCCACACGACCGTTGGCATCGACCCTGCTTAACAGTCACTCACCCTATACCACACCATACCTCGTCGAACGGCGCTTCTCCACGCCAACGACCAAAGAGGCCGAGGAACCAAACCTCGGCCTCCTCCTTTTGGGGAAAGAACGTCTTCCGCCACCTCAGCCAGTTTTAGGTTGGTCCAGCGCCAAGGGTTGTTGCGATGGAGCGGAGGTGCTTTCGAGGTCAAGATACAGCTTTCGCTCGTCGGCATTGTAACCGAGCAATTCTGCATAACGTCCCCAACGGACAATTCCCTTAAACATCACCTGCGGTTTTTCCGTAGGCAACCACACAGCCAGTTCCTCCAATACCAAGTCCTCATCGATGGCCTTTCCCTCCTGGGTCTGCAGCATCTCGATAATGCGTCGGATCAACTGCAATTCCCGCAGTTGTTGATTCATGAGGCGCTTGCGATCGTTCACCTTGGCTGCGAGAAGTTGCCGGCCTAATGGGGTGAGCGTGACCAGGTGTTTCGGCGTATCCACGAAATCCAGAAGTTCCGCCGCTTTCACCAACTCCAAAATCTTGCCGAACTCTTTGCCGATCTCTACGGACAAATCGAAGATGTCCGCCGTGCCACCAGCGTTATCCACGCGTTCCAATAACCCGATCATTTCGCCAACGTTGACGTTCGGCAGTGGCACGATACGCACCAGCTTTGTCGCGACGATTGCCGATGGGGCAGCGGGAATCGCCGGTGGCATAATCGGTTCGTCAGGAATCAGCGCTGTGGTCAAGATATCATGAATCCGATCACTCATGGCGATGAAGGCTGGGTCGCGATAGTCCCGTGGGTAGGGCAATGGATTGTCGAGAATTTTGCGGATTTGCCCGGGCTTAGCGCTCATGACGACGATGCGCGTGGCCAGAAATACGGCCTCGTTGATGTTGTGTGTCACCACCACCACACTGTTCGGATCGGTCTTCGCGTCCTGCCAGAGATTGACCAACTCCACCCGCATGTTCTCGGCCGTCAGCACGTCTAAACCGCTGAACGGCTCATCCATGCAAAGCAGTTCCGGCTGCGCCACCAGCGCCCGTGCGATGCCAACGCGCTGCTTCATGCCGCCCGACAATTCTTTCGGGTAAGCCTCCTCAAATCCTTCCAGACCAACTCGGTCCACCGCCCGGGCTACCAACTCAGCGCTTTTCTTCCTATCGATGCCGCGACCATTTAGTCCCATCGCCACGTTTTCTGCGACCGTCAGCCACGGATACAAGGCGAAGCTCTGAAACACCATTGAGACAGCCGCGCTCAATCCGCGCAAGCGTTGACCGTGCACCAGCACTTCACCGGAAGATGGTTCAACCAGACCGGTGAGAATCCGCACCAATGTCGACTTGCCACAGCCGCTGGGACCGAGGATGCAGGTGATATCGTTGCGGCGTACGTCCAGGCTGATGTTGTCCAGCACCTTCAATTCCTTGCCGCCCGGCAAGCGGAAGGTCTTGGTGACATTGCGCGTTTCGCAAATGATGTCCTTTTCCAGTGCCATATTTCGTCACTTTGTCAGAGCGAATTTGTCTTCTGCCAAATTGTACAGCCGTTTCCAAAGAATGCGATTGATTCCCACCACCGCCACGCACATTGCCAGCACACATGCCGCCAGCATCGCGAAATGCTCACCGGCAGTGGCTACGCTGATAGCGGCTCCCACTCCGTCGGCCACCAGTGTCTCGTTACGGAAAGGCACATACTCGGCGACGATACTGGCATTCCAGGCACCGCCCGCTGCGGTCACCCAGCCGGTGACGAGATACGGAAAGATGCCCGGCAGAATCAGCCGCCGCCATTTCTCCCACGTACCCATTCGATACATCGTCGCGACTTCGCGCAAATCTTGCGGCAATGCCGTCGCTCCCGCGATTACATTAAACAAAATATACCACTGGGTTCCCAACAATATCAGCGCGACCGCTCCATAGTTGATGCTAACGCCGGCCGCGTGCAATAGGATCAGCACCAATGGGTAGAGCATTGGCGCCGGAAACGAAGCCATCATCTGAATCACCGGTTGCGTGATGCGCGACAACTTGGGACTGAGCCCTACAGCCACGCCTACCGGCACCGTCCAAAGCGTTCCGATGGCCACCGCAGCGAATACACGCAGAAATGTCAACGAGGTCAGCTTGCCGACGTGCAGCCAATCCGCGGCATTCAATTGCGCCAAGAGCTTCGCGACACTGGCTACGCCCCATACGATTCCCAGCAATATGATGATCACCGCACATCGCCCTAACAGCTTCCGAGCAGTCTTTTGCGGTTGAGGACTCTCCTCTTCCAACGTGCGGACCCCGTTCGTCGCCGAGCCGGGGGAAATCAACATCGGGCCGGGTTTGGTCGCCAACAACAGGCGTGGCTGACCCATCGCGACCAAGGGAGTCCAGACGCGGTTGTCTACCCACCGCAAAAGCCGCGATCTTTGAAGGAGTTCCAACATGAAAGATCCGGATTGCGTAGCCGCTTCTGTCTCTTCGAGTTTGAATTTCTGCGACCAGGCGACGATCGGACGCCAGAACAACTGGTCCACAGCAACGATCATTACCATCATGGCGATCACGCCGTAAATCATGGCTGCGCCGTCGCCTTTGGCCATGGCCACGCTCATATACGAGCCGATTCCGGGCAGGCGGAAATCTTTATCCCCGAGCGTAAAGGCTTCGACTACCGTCAGAAAGAACCAACCGCCGGCCATGCTCATCATTGAATTCCATACCAGACCGACAGCCGAACTCGGCAACTCGAGTTGCAGCAACCGCTGCCACGCCGTCAGCCGATACACCCGCGCTGCATCGCGCAGTTCCTGCGGGATTGACCGCAGGGAATGGTAGAAACTGAAGGTCATATTCCATGCCTGCCCGGTAAAGATCATAAGAATACAAGCGAGTTCCAATCCCACATTGCTGTGGGGAAAGGCTGCAACCAAAGCCAATACCAGCGACGGAAGAAATCCCAGCACGGGAATACTCTGAAGAATATCCAACAGCGGCACCATGATCCGCTCGGCACGCTGGTTGTACGCGGCGACGTATCCGTAAACCAATGTGAAGACCAGGGAAATGAAATAGGCCGCAAAGCCTCGGAACAAACTGAGCATCGTGTAGCGCGGCAAGGCCCACGGACTCAGATTAATCTCTACCACCGGCCGCAACACGCCCGAGAATTCCGAGCCGACCGCGATCAATCCGTAAATGATCGCTCCCAGAGCCGCCAGCACCAATACGTCCACGGGACTGAACAGGCGCGACAGCTTGACGTTGGGTTTAAACAAACTCATTGGTGCCGCTCTGCTTACACTCGCGAGTGGACATTTGCACGGCGAAAGTTGCAGGCACTGAACAAAACAACTCTACACCGATGTCACGCTTCTGCACCCCTGTAATCGGAAAAGATTACAAGCTCGGTGACGATACGTCGAATCTGGGAAATCGGCCGCACGCGATAGCACCGTGTCGTGCCGTTCGTGTAGAAACTCCTGTTTGGCCTGTGATCGATCCAAGACATCGTGAATGCAATTCCGCAGGGGTTGCTGATTTTTGGCATGATGGCGATTGACTTCGCAATCATCCACGTTCGTCTGCCGTTTAACTCCGGCCGCTCACCAAAGCTTTCACTTACCGCCGAGCCGTTCCAGCAGAGTGATGATGGCCAAGATGCAAATGGCTTGGACGATCACAACCAGCGCCGCGGTCATCTCCGACCACAGCAGAATCGTTGCGCCGAGTCCGAGCGTCAGCGTAATCAGATAAATCAGCGTGACGGCCCAACTCTGCGGCAGCCCCAACCGCACCAGCCGATGCGAGAGATGGTTGACGTCTCCCTGGTAAACGGGTTGGCCGTGTCGGAGGCGGATCCACATGACCATCGCCAAATCAAAGAGCGGAACGGCTAGCACAAGCAGGGGGATCAGAACCGGCAGCGGCGTGAGAGCACCACGCCGATAAAAAGTGACGCAAATGGGGAGCACGGCCAGCATGTATCCCACGAAATGACTGCCAGCGTCGCCAAGAAAAATGCTGGCCGGCTTGAAATTGTGTGGCAGGAAACCGGTCAGGGCTCCCGCCAAAGCTACCGCTAGCAGGCACACAAAGAACTCGTGCTGAACGCCGGCGATGAAAGCAAACAACGCCGCACACACCAGTCCGATGCCGGCACAGAGCCCGTCCATGTTATCCAGGAAATTCATTGCATTAGTGATGGTCACGATCCACAACACGGTCAAGGCATAGCTTGCGAATGCATTGTGAATGAATATTGTCAGTCGGATGCCTGCGCATGCCACCAGCAGCGCGATCACGATTTGCGCCACGAACTTTTTCCGTGCGCTCAACTCGTACTTGTCGTCATACATCCCCAAGGTCACCATCAAGGCCCCGCCCAAGAGAATCACCAACAGTTTGGGCCAGACAGAGAAAGCGCCTTCCAAGTATTTTTTTACGTCCGGCATTTCTATGAAGGGCAGGTTCACGGTCGAAGCGAACGGCAGGATTACGAGATAGTTGAACACGACGTTGATGGTGAACGCGCCAAACACGGCTAAGCCGCCCAACAAGGGCATCGGCTCGGAGTGGACCTTCCGTTCTCGGTCCGGTTGATCGACGAAATCCCATTGAAAAGACAATCGCTTACATAATGGTGTGAACAACAGTGCCAGCACGAAGCTGATGTCAAACACGTATAGGTAAACCAGAAACCAATGCATGATTAGCGATGAAAATCCGAAGTCCCAGATCCGAAGCACGAATCAAATCCAAAATCCGAATCCTCAAAACGTGGTTTTGGCCAGTATTCCCGATCTGCTGTCATACGGGCTTGTCTCGAATTTCGGATTTCGTGCTCTGAGTTTCCGCTGCCAAGCATCGATATAGTTCGTCAAGTTGCCGTACCATTTGCGCCTCCGAAAACCCTTCCCGGACCAACTCTCTGCCTTGCGTGCCCATTCTATGAGCGAGTTTCTGGTCCTGCAACAACTGAATCACGGCTGTCGCCAAACCATTCTCATCACCTGGTCGCAGCAGGAAACCCGTAACGCCATCCAGGCAGACCTCGCGCGCACCATCCATGTCAAACGCGACGACTGGTTTCCCGCAGGCCAAAGCTTGCGGCAAGGCCCGCGGCAGTCCTTCGCGCAGCGACAGATGAACGAGAGCATCCATCGATGCTACGTACCGCGGAATCGCGGTTGGCGGCACCAGTCCGGCAAATATGAATTGCTTTTCCAACCCCAACTTCCTCGCCCAGAGTTCGAACCGCCTTCGATAAATCCCGTCTCCGACCAAAAGAAACTTCACTTTGGGAACTTCCGCCGTGATGCGCGGCGCCGCTGCGAATAAAAACTCGTGACCTTTAAGACGGAAGAGCCGTGCAATGTTGCCGACCACCAGATCGTCCGGCGCAATCCCAAGTGACTCTCGGAGTGCGGCATCCGGCTGCGCATTCAGAAACGCCTCGACATTGATCCCGCTGTGAATGGTTACGTACTTGGCTGGCGTGCCAATACCGGCCGCGAGGTACTGCTGCGTCATCGCATCGGCCACCGATACAAGTTGCGTTGTCCAAGAAGCGGCAAGCTGTTCTGCCCAACGAAACAAGCAATTTCCGAGTGGGTTTTGATATTCATAGAAGGACGGACCGTGAATGGTGTGGACGATGATTGGCACACCTGCCAACCGCGCGGCGAGGCGACCAATGAACCCGGCTTTCCCGCTGTGCGTATGCACAAGGCCATAATTCTTTTCGGCAAACAACCGCCGCAGCGCTGCACAGGCGCCGAAATCGTGAAGAGGATTCGGTGTACGGCGCAACTCCTTCAACACAAATACCGGCACGTCGGCCGCCCGCGCTTCGTCGTAAAGCGAACCTTCGGGTCCGGTCTCGGGACCGATCACCAAATCCACGTCATGCCCGAGTTGACGCAAGCCGATACACGAGGCGACGGTGTTCTCCTGTGCGCCGCCCACAATCAATCGCGTAATGACGTGACAGACTTTCATATGCCTACTCGGTCAATTCGTATACCCTTCGGCTCCCCGACGCGTGGATTTCGCGAGCATGATGCTGAAGAAGGTCGTCAATAGCACTCCAATTGGCTCCGGCCATATAATGGTACCCTCTCTGCAGCCGCGCCAATTCCGAGCGATTCATATAGATGTCTGTCACCCCTCGCGAGCGCAAAAGAGCCAGCAATCCCTCGCCCGTGGTTGCCTCGCGCGACAGCACCGCCAGCGGATGTTGATCAAAGGCTGTGCTCCAAAGCACAGGATTCCTGGCGTAGTACACGCGGGCTTCGCCGATGTAGACCACTTTCGCATTCTCGGGCAAGTGTTCGTTCATCCAAATAATCGGCTCCAGCACGTTTCCCCCAATACGTGCGAGAAATTCGCTGCGTGAAAAGTGGCCGAGCGCGTACTGCACAAAATTCATCTGCGGAGGAACCTGTTCCGGATTTCCAGCATCGACAAGGTCGTTCACAGCCAAAACGGCCAGACTCAGCGCCAGGACGATTCCAACGGAGACGCGCGCCGTCCTCTGTACCGCCGGTTCGCGCGCCATTTTGTAGAGTGCGTAGGCGCCGGTGGCCGCTGCCAAGCCAAACGAAGGAAACAAAAATCTCCAAGGCCGAAATGTGAAACAAAACCAGCCCACATACGCACCAACGAACAGTTTTCCCGCGCGCTTGGCAGGTTGCTCCAGATGCCGCACGAGCACTAACAACGGCGCGGTC
Source organism: Verrucomicrobiia bacterium (assembly GCA_035516795.1). Lineage (GTDB taxonomy): Bacteria > Verrucomicrobiota > Verrucomicrobiia > Palsa-1439 > Palsa-1439 > DATJBF01. Next base: position 49,237 of record DATIZX010000011.1, on the reverse strand, counting down.
ATCAAGAGCAATGGAACGGCCCCCGGTTCTGTAAACGAAAAATCCCACGGAAATGCGAAGAATTTGCCGATGGTTTGCCACTCAAACGTCGGGGCGTGCCGGGCCGCGAAGACGGCCGCCCGTGCGGCACTCCAGTGCGGGTGGGGAAACCACCCATAGAACAAAGGATAGACCGGATTACCTGCAAGCAGCCAGTTCTTGACGAGCCAGGGTACCACGAACACAAAACACGTCAGACAGATGATCGCCGGCAAGCGAAACGATTTGCCCACAACCGCGGCAAAAACCATCGCCGAAAACAGGACCACGGGAATGGCAGTCCATTTTGTCGCGACTGCTCCACCGACGCAAAGTGCGGAAAGCCAGATCCAGTTTTCCTCGGATGGTTGCTCGCTCCAGACAATCAAGGCCCCCAGCGCCAGGGTGGCGAAAAATGCCGTGGCCAAATCGACGCGCGCCGTTTGACTTAAATCCTGGACAAAAGGTGTGCAGTAGAATAGCGCAGCGGCTGTTAAAGCCACGTTTCGGGACCACAACCGCCGCGCGACGCTGTAGGTGGCAAACGCGCCCAGCACGCCAAAGATCCAGTGCAAAAGCTTCGCGGCAATGTCAGAGGTCACCGACATTGCCAGCAGGTACAGCATTTCAGTCAACTGCGGCAGATTCGAGTAGAAATTGTGAGGCAAGAACACGATGTGTCCGGCTCGCTGATAATCCGCCAGTGCTCCGAGATGATATTCCAGGGTGTCGTACTCGAACGGCGGTGTCAGCGCGCCGGCAAAATTGAGCGCGGCGGCGGCGACGACGCAAACAATCATAAATTTCGCCCACCCGTCGATTTTCTCTTTGGAAAAGAAGAAATCCCCAACGAGTTTTCGCGGGGCGGGTAGGAGCCAGCATAGAATCGCAAGAAACGCATACGGCACAAGGCGGACCGACACCGCTCCCAAAATAAGAACGAATACTGCCAGCACCCAGAAACCGGCCGCCAAAGCAAACAGGACCGCGAAGAGGTCATGACACTTGATCAAGCCACTGACGACCGCTGCACCGGACGCCATAGCTGCGGCGAGTATCGCTCCAACGCACAGAAAGTCTCGAATTCGCGCAGCCCAAAACTCATGGAAATGCTGGCCGATGTAAAATGTCGGAAGTGACGCCTTGAAAAGACCGAACAATTGAAAGGGCAACAACCACGCTTCATAGCGGATCAGATAAACGAGCGCCAGCCCGGCCACCCAAAGGATCGCAAGTCTTCGCGCGAATTCAGGTTTGAGCCACGCTGCCGCGGCACGATCCGAAGCGGTCTGCATTGGCCGTCATTGTAGCCACTGGCGCCCGATGCGCAAGCCGAGGAGTAAGGCGAAAGAAAACGCGTTCCCTGGATGCCAGCGGCAACGATATCACCTGGAAAATCGGCTCACCCAACCTGGGAATACATTGCACTGTAAGGTCGGTGATTCCTCGGATTGCGTCTGTCGAGGGTCGCTTCGACCTTGGCTGTGAGACCACTTATCAAAGGAGTCACGAACGTGAAACAGAAATCATTGTGCCTGTTCGCGGTAAATGCGCTACTGGCAGTGGGCGCGGCAAGCGTAGGGACTTGGGGAGAGCGTTGGAAGTATAAGCATTAAGGTGCTGACGTGTTCTGCGGTAATCAGTTGATCCTCGACTTGTTCGGCGCCTACGCCCGATAGGCTTCCCGCCTGAACAATATTCGGAGCTTTGAAGAATTTTAACAATGGTCGCAACTGACTAGATTCTTCTCGGAATCACGAGGCGCCGTATGAAAATTAGCGAACTGCAAGAAGGTGAAATCCGAGCGCGGGCCTTTGAAATCTACCTCGCTCGCGGAGGTCAACCTGGACACGCACTGGACGACTGGCTGCAGGCGGACTTTGAACTGACGCATTTGCCGTGGCGCGTCCTGTAACTGAGTCCAATCCAAGCCAGACACAAGGCCGTCCCGCCACGCGGACGCCAAAAGGGCCAGCGCCTATCGATGCGTGCAGTCCATCAATAGTCTCACGTCGAGAATATCGTTCCCCAGTGGCAAAAACTTAGCCTACTCCCTTTGGTGGCCCAAGCCGGGCGCGTCCCGGCCAACTCTCCGGACGGAGCCAGAACTCATCATTGCGCCCGCTGTAATAGGCGTCCAACGCGGCATCCATCACGCGGGCCGTACGCAAGGCCGACTCACCCGTGCTGGGACAAGTCCCGCATCCTCGTAAATCGTTCACGACCGTCTGAATCAACGGTTGCGCAACGTGTGGTGGGTTCGGAAGGTCGAACTGTTGAACGCCGTTGTCCGTCTCCAGTCGCACGGGTTCCGGGCCGAAAGTGGATAGAGATAGACAACCGGTCTCGCCATGGATTTCAATCTTGTCTTCCCGATCTGCTGCTGCAAAGTGCCATGCAGCAGTAACGGGCACACGCTTTTCAGTATGGCAACTCATTGCGACAGCGTCTTCGACGTCGTAGGATGACTTCACGTTCCAGGCCCAACCCAACACGACCGTCAGCGGTCCCAGCAAAAAATCAAGGATGTCGAGCGCATGCGACCCGAGATCAAGAAACAGTCCACCACCGGATTCTTCAGCCTTCAGGCGCCACGGCAAGTCATTCTGATTCAATGTCGGGTCCGGTGGAGTTGTGTACTGGTAAGTGACCTGAGTTAACTGTCCAATCTCGCCTGTCTCGATCAATTCCTTGGCTTTTAAAAATCGCGGCAGCGCCCGACGGTAATACGCCACAAACAGCGGCAATTTCGCGGCGGCGAATGCCTTGACCATGCGTTCGCACTCGGTTGCATTGCGCGCCATGGGTTTTTCGATATAAGCCGGCTTGCCGGCAGCGCAGATTTTTAAGGCATACTCACAATGCGCGCCGGGCGGAGTCGCCACGTATACGGCATCCACTTCGGGGTCCAGAATCAGCGCTTCCGCGTCTGCATACCACTTTGGTACGCCATGGCGACGCGCATAGTCATCCGCCAAGCCAGCGTTACGGCGCATGACCGCGACCAGTTGGGAACCCGTGGCTTCTTGGAATCCAGGGCCGCTTTTCACCTCTGTTACGTCACCGCAACCGATGATGCCCCAGCGAACGCTGTCCCGACTCCTGAATATGGCAGTTGAGGTCATCAATTCAGTGTTAGCAGCATCGCTTCCCGTTTCAAAGTCATTCTTTGCCAACGGAACGGGTTCAAAAGCTCGCATGGCCGGTTACCACCGGAAATATTTGCACGTTTGAGGGCGTTTCGTTTGCAGTTATGTTTTTCTCGCGTTATACTGTGACGACTATTACGGGTCGCAGGAACTGTGGGAGATCAAAGGTATGAGTGACCACGCCAACTATAAGAAGCCGGGCCCGCCGGGTGGGCCTTTGGATTTTTCCGACAAATGGGCGCCCCGTGGAGACACGACTCCCATCGAGCTGGTGGACAAACTGATTGCGGGGTTGCGCGAAAGTGACCCGGCTCGGTTCGATCTCTTCCGTCTGCGCCAGCAGATTCAGGAGCATGAGTTGACCCTGACGGAAGCGCGCGCGGCCCTGGAAAAAATGGATGAAGTCATCAAGAAGGTGACCTCACCCGCCAACCGCATCGGCACGTTTCTCGGCTTTCCTAAGAAGGAAATCGCCCATATCGCCGTGGGCGGGCATGATTATTATTCCAATGTCGATCCCCGGCTCGATCGAGAGGCTTTGAAGATTGGCACCCGCGTGCTCGTCAATGAAGCCTACGTGGTGGTGGGCGACCTCGGCTATGACAATTCGGGTCCGGTCGGCAAGGTGACCGATGTGCTCAAAGACGGACGCTTGCGTGTCGGCCAGGAACACGGGCTGCATTCAGTGATTTTGCAGAGGTCTTCAGACTTGTTGAGTGCCGATTTGAAGGCCGGCGATGAAATCCGCATCGACCCGGCGTTTCGCGTGGCGGTCGAACTGCTGGCCTCGTCGGAGAAACAGGAATTCTATCTCGAAGACGTACCGGAATTGCCGTGGACCCGTGTTGGCGGCCAGACCGCAGCGATTCAGGCCATTAAGGACGCCATCGAACTGCCCTTGCTCCATCCCGACCTGTTCAATCGCTTTCATTATGCACAGCCGAAGGGATTCTTGCTCCATGGCCCGCCTGGCTGCGGGAAAACTCTGATTGGCAAGGCCACGGCGTTCAATCTGACCGGCAAATTGCGCGAGAAGACCGGCCACGAGATGAGAGAGTGCTTCATGCACGTGAAAGGTCCCGAGATTCTCAATATGTGGGTCGGCGAATCGGAGCGGATCGTGCGCGAAATTTTCGCCATCGCCCGCGAAAAACGCAAACAGGGATACATGCCGTTCCTGTTCATCGACGAAGCCGAATCGATTCTCGGCACGCGCCGGGCCGGCCGGTATTCCAACATCCTCTCCACATTGGTGCCGATGTTTTGCTCGGAAATGGACGGGATCGATTCGCTCAACGATGTCGTAATCATCCTCGCGTCGAACCGGGCCGACTTGATCGACCCGGCCATTCTGCGGCCTGGGCGCATCGACCGCAAAATCAAGGTGGACCGGCCCGACAAAGAAGGTTCGCACGAAATTTTTGCCATTTATCTCACGGAGGACCTGCCAGTCGACCCAGCTACGTTGAAAGCGCACGGCGGCGACACGAAAGCTGCCATCGGGGCACTTGTGGATTCTGCAGTCAAGGCGCTCTATGCACACCGGGACGAAAACCGGTTCCTCGAAGTGCAATTGCGCAGCGGCCGCAACGCCGTCCTGTATCGGGGCGATCTCGTCAGCGGAGCCATCATCGCCAGCATCGTCGAACGCGCCAAGGAAATGGCCATCAAACGCAGTATCGATTCGCAGAAGGACGAGGGTATCAGCGAAGCCGACTTGCTGCAATCGCTCGAGTTGGAGTATTCCGAGAACGATATCTTCCCGCCCAGTGACGTCACCGAAGACTGGTTGATGTTGCTGGATTATGATCCTGAGAACGTCGTGAAAGTCTCCCCGATCCGCCCGCGCAACGCCGCCCGCGCCAGGGGAGTTAGCCCTGTTGTCTAACCGCCCGCTGCGATGGCGCTTGATCATGCAACGCACCTTGGGCATTGAAACCGAATACGGCATTACCGTCGACGGACCGGAATCGGTCGATGTCGTAGCGGAATCGATTGCGTTGGTGCGCAGCTACACCCAGGTCGAGCCACCGACACAAGACGCGGCCATGAAATGGGACTACGATCTGGAAGATCCACACCAGGACGTGCGCGGGTTTCGCGTCGATGAATTGATGCAGGATTTCGACGAAGCAAAGTATTTCGTTCAGGACCAGAACCGCAAGCTCAGCTTTCAGGAAATCAAAAGCGATCTCGTGCTGTCCAATGGCGCGCGGTACTACAACGACCATGCCCATCCAGAGTACGCGACCCCAGAATGCAAAACGCTGCGGGACATTATCGCCCAAGACAAAGCCGGCGAGCGAATCATCGAAGAATGCGTGCGCCGACGAAACCTGCACAGCAACGGCGGCATCGTCAAGGTTTACAAGAACAATACGGATTTCGTCGGCCACAGCTACGGCTGTCATGACAATTACCTGATGGAGCGCGGCATCCCGTTCGATTTCGTCATTCGCGGCTTGACCCCGTTTCTGGTGACCCGGCAAATCGTTGCGGGGGCTGGTAAGGTGGGGATTGAAACCGACGAGCGCGTCCCTTTCGGAACTTACCAAATCAGCCAGCGCGCGGATTTTTTCAGCGTGCTCGTTTCCATCGACACGATGAATCGCCGGCCGATCATCAACACCCGCGACGAGCCACATGCAGATAGCGACAAGTACCGGCGGCTGCATGTGATCATCGGTGATGCCAACATGAGTGAGGTGGCGGGGGCGCTGAAAGTGGGGATGACTTCCCTGGTACTCGATTTATTGGAACGCCGACTCTGTCCGATGCAAATCGAGTTGGCGGATCCAATCAGCGCGCTCAGGACCATTTCTCGCGACCACCGGCTGAAAAGCGTGGCGCTGTTGGCCGGGGGGCGCACGATCTCTGCCATCGACATCCAACGCGAGTATCTGGCCGCCGCCCACAAACATTTAAGGGGTCGGGACGAGGAAACGAACTGGGTGCTGGCGATGTGGGAGCAGGTGCTCTCCGACCTGGAGCGCGACCCGATGCTGTGTCGCGACCGATTGGATTGGGTCGCGAAGAAATGGCTCTTGGATGCATTTGTCGAAGCGGAATCAGTCGAGTGGGACAATCCCTGGCTGCAATCGCTGGATTTGGAATACCACAATGTCCGCCGTGACGAAGGTTTATATGCCGAATTGATGCGTCAGAAGAATTTGCAGCGATTCGTGACCGACGATGAAGTTCGCCGCGCGATCCGGCAGCCGCCTTGCGACACGCGGGCTTATTTCCGCGGACGCTGCATTGAGAAATTCGCCAAGCAGATGAGTTCCGTGCAGTGGGACGAGATTGCTTTCGGCGAAAACGACCGTGAGGCGGTCGTGCGCTTATTGAATGTTTTTGACGAAGAAGACGTACAACGTTATAATGCCGCCATTGACAACGCGCAGGATGTGGAGACATTACTGCGCAATTTGAAGGAGTAAAAACACCAGACGCCATGGCAGATTCCCCAGTAGAATTTCCCGAAAGGATTCATCGGCCCACTTCACCCGCCCCGTGGGAAAGGAAGGAAGGCGATCCGGGAGATGGTCCTGGCGGCTCCGGCCCGCGCCGGCCCGACGTGGACGCACCGGACACGAGGGAACTGCTCAAGAAGATGCGCCGCGTCGATCCGAATCAAGCCAGACGCTATCGCCAACGCACGGGACAGTAGGAGCGATTTTCGATCGCGACTTTATGGATCACCCGCTACCGATTCCGCAATTTCTGCATGACGGCGATTTCCTCAGCGTGCTGAAACTCCACGGCTACGAAGTTGCACCGCGATTGGCCGAAGTGGCAGCGAAATTCGAGGCGGAGCTGGGCAAGGGCGGCATTGCGACGGAAGGCACGACCGTTCTCGCGGTCAAGTACAAAGACGGCGTTCTGCTTGCCGGCGACCGACGCGCCACCGCCGGAAACCTTGTCATGTACGAGCGCGCCGAAAAGCTCATCACCATCGACGCCCGCTCAATTCTGGCCATCGCCGGCGTCCCGGCGGTCGCATTCGAGATGGCTCGCGTGCTCGAACACAGTTTCAAGTATTACCAACGCAGCCAATTACAGGAGATGAGCACGGCGGGCAAGGTCCGCACTCTTTCCAAGTTGCTGAAGGAAAATCTGCCGCTCACCTTGCGAGGCGTCGGGATGGTTGTGCCGATTTTTGCGACGTACGAACAAGCGGATGGCAAGGACGGCGGTGGCAAGGTTTATTTTTACGACGCGCTCGGCGCCCAGTTCGAGGGCGTGGACTACGCCGCAAGCGGTTCGGGTTCGATCGCCGTCCGCAGCGTGCTTCATTTCCTCAACACCTGGGGAGACAAACCCCTCGCGAAGTATAACGAATCCGAAGCGGTGGCCACCGCCTTGCGGCTGCTGGACACTGCGGCTGATAGCGATACCGCCACCAGCGGTTATAATCCGAAGTCGAACATTTTCCCGCTCGTCCGGGTCATCACCAAGGAAGGGATCCGCGAAACTCCCGAGACGGAACTGGGCCGGATTTATCGCAGCGAAGTATGAAACCGTAGCGACGTTTTGTGAGCGTCGCCGGCAGACGAACACGGCGGAAGTAGCCCGCCGCTACGAAATATGATCGAAGAACCATATCGTTGGGTCGAAGCCATCGCGAATCGGCGCGAGTACATCGAGGATCAATTGCGCCTGGGCAGTCCGGTGGTTATGTTGAATTACACCGAAGGGCTCTTGTTGCTGACGGTCAGTCGCGAGACGCGGAAAATTTTCGAGATTTATGATCGTGTTGCCTTCTCCGCGCTGGGTCACCCTGCCGACATCGAACGGATGCGGCTGGTGGCAATCGACCTGGCCCACATCGAGGGATTCAACCGCGCCGTGGCCGATGTATCGTTGCGGCGCCTGGTCCACTTCGGGATGAGTCCGGCCCTGAAAACGGCCTTCGAGCAAGTGTTCAGCGCGCCCTATATCCTGAAAATGCTCTTGGCGGAAATCGGCGAGGACCCGGAGCAGGATTACATCGTGAAGTTGGATTACGACGGTTCGCTGGCGCGCAGCCATACCGAGACGAAGGAACCCTTCGACGTGATCGCCGGCACGAGCGATGCCGAAGCGGCGATGATCAATTACTTGGGCGAACACGACCGCAATTCCCGACGTTCGCTCGAGGACGCTATGAAGCTCGCGGCCAGGGCCTGGGCCGTGGGCATGGACACCGCCCAGACAGGCGAAACCGAAGAAGGCGAAGAAACCGAGAAACGCGATCTGGATCCGGAAAAAATCCTGAAGGAAAATCTGAAGACCGGGCACGTCGAAGCTGCCGTATTGCTCCGCAACGGTCCTTCGACGAGCCGTTTCCGTCTCCTTGACGAAAAGGAAGTGCGCGCTGCGATCAGGGATTTATGAACCGCGTCGTTGGATTGGAGACGGAATATGGGTGTTTGGTCAGCAGTGATGACCGGCAAGGCGGGCCGGACGCAATTCCGATCCGGGTCAAGAATCATCTCTTCAAGGTGGCGCGAATGGGCGCCATCGATCTGCACTATCGGGACTACGAGGAACCGCCCGGCAACGGTGGCTTTTTATTGAACGGTGGCCGCCTCTATCTCGATATGGGCCACATCGAGTATTCGACGCCTGAGTGCATCAGCTTGCGGGATATCGTGGCATTCGATCATGCCGGCGACCAGTTGCTGCAGTCGGCGCTCGAAAACATGGGCATCGCCGAGCGGGTTTCGTTCCTGAAGAACAATATTGACCATCACACCGGGGCGACGTTCGGTTGCCATGAAAACTACCTGATGAAACGTGGCGCGCAGTTCACGCCGCAGGTTTTGTCGGCACTATTGTCGTTCCTTGCCACGCGCCAGATTTTCACAGGCGCAGGACGGGTCGGCCAGGCCAATCCACTCGCTTTTGAATTCGATCCGGGGCGGCACGAGCAGCCGGTGCATTTCCAGATTTCGCAACGGGCCGACCACATTGTGAATGACATTTACCAGTGGGTGCAGTTCAATCGCGCCATCATCAATGCCCGCGACGAGCCGCTGGCCGATTATCGCAAGTATCGCCGATTGCATCTGTTGATTGGCGACTCGAACATGAGCCAGTACGCCACAGCGCTGAAAGTCGGCACCACCTCGCTGGTACTCGATCTTTTGGAAGAAGGTATCATCCCCAAACGCGTCGGCCTGATGGATGCCGTGCAAGGCACCCGCGACATTTCGCGCGACCCGCATTACCGGTGGATCGTCCGCTTGGAGAACGGGCAAACCCGCACGGCGCTGGAAATCCAGCATTCTTTCCTTGGCCTTGCCAAACATTATCTGGCCGGGATCGACCCGGAGAACGATTGGATCATCCGGGAGTGGGAATCCGTATTGGAGGGTCTCGAGCGGGACCCGATGTCGCAAGTCGGGAAAGTCGACTGGATTGCCAAGAAATGGATGCTCGAGATGTTCGTCGAACAGGAACATCTGAGCTGGGACGATCCCTGGCTGCAGTCGCTCGACCTCGAATATCACAACATCGACCCAAAGCGGGGCCTCTACTTTGCGCTGGCCGAACAGGGCCGGTTGCAACACGCGGTCACACCGGAGAGGATCGCCTATTGCGTGCACAACCCCCCGAACAATACACGCGCCCAAGCCCGCGGCATTGCGGTCCGCCACCTGCGCGATCAGCCCGGCAACTACATCATCAACTGGGATTCCATCGCCATCGAAAGCAAAGATCCGCTCAACATGCAGAATCCATTTCACACGTATCGCAACGAAATCGCCCAGTTGTTGTCTCATGACCACGACGATTCGTCGGGCGTCTAGGCGGGAACGAAACCGGTCGCCGTCCCGCAGCATCTCGCCTTCCTTCGGAAAGGTTGCGATTTCGTTCCTTTGTCCACTCGCAAAAAATTTCCAATCACAAGATTGACTTCGTCGGCGCCGGGTCTAAACTGGCGTCAGGCGATAACGAGGAAGGAGGCGAATCGTGAATAAACGCGCCGTTCTTTTGATTGAAGATTGTCCACAGAACCAGCAGACGCTCCACGAGACCTTGCAGTCGAACGGCTACTCCGTTTCCACCATCAGCGATCCCGCCCGCGCACTGAGTACCGTGGAAGATTGGGCCAAACAATACGAACTGGTCATTATCCAGGAAGCCATGAGCGGCGGCAGCGGGCTCAACTTGTTGCGTGAAGCCCGGGCGCGTCGCAAAGATCTACCGATTGTCGTCGTCACGCGCGACGGCGATTGGAACGGGTACGCCCGAGCTTTGAGCGAAGGCGCCGTTGATTATTTTCCGATGCCGGTGGACCGGAAAGAACTGCTGAAAGCGGTGGAGGGCGCGCTGGCATAGAGGCGGTTGACCCCGATCCGCGGGATCAAGGAAACGCCCCGACGAAATGGCGTGACGTCGGGGCGTTTTCGTTTCTGGCGTTGCCTCGGTGGTGGCTATCGGTATGCCAGAATTAGGTGGAACTTTCCGGACCGAGGTGGAGATGCGGCGGCGGATTATCCGGCAACTTCCAAACGATCTCGGCGTGGTCAGTCGCTGCATGCATCGTGTTGGCAAGTTCGATGCCGGTGCGGTAGGTCTTTTCGAATTCGGCAAAATTCCTGGCAGCGACATGTTGATCGAGCGGGTCGAGAATCTTTTCCGCGTAATTCTCGATCATGCCTTTGTATTTGGGCCGTGTCATGTTCCCCTTTTTGAAGAGGCTCCGCAAACCCCGGAGTTGATAGGCCGCCAATTCCCAATTCCCGCCCCGCGCAGCGTAGTAGGCAATCCAATAGCGGTCGCTGACATCCCGCATCAGTGTGCCCAAACCGGGCTGCAACTCGGCGAGTTGGTCGAGCGTCAATTCGCCGTGCTTGGTGCGCCCAACAATCGGTTTCTCATCCGCCATGACACTCTTTGTACCCGGTCATTCCGAGCTTGTCGAGGAATCCCTGGCGGTGGTCCACTTCGCATTCTGCAGGATGGATTTCCCAAAAGAAAACCCCGACACCACGGTGTCGGGGTTCTCGAATTCGTTGCGACGTATCTTAGCTCGTCTTATCCGCCGACTTCTTCATCGACTTCATGAACGGGCATTCGCCGCTGGTGCTGCTCTTGCTTGCCTTTTCGCAGCCGCTCTGCCATTTCGCAAACTGATCCGGGGTGAGAATTTCCTGCAGGCCCTTGCTCATCATCGCGCGGGCCTCGGACGTGGAGGTTGCGCGTGTTGTCCGGTCCTTCAAATCTGCAATCTTCGCCTTCTGCGCATCCGTCAGGTTCAACTTATTGTACATGTCGGTGCAGGCAGCGCCCATTTTGCTGCTCTTCGACATGCCCGCGCAACATCCCCCGTCGGCGTACACCGAGGCGGCGCCGAGAGCCACCGCTGCGACCACTGCCAATGACCACAATCTCTTCATAAACTCTCCTGTTGTTGATTTGCCAGCTTCGACGCCAAGTTAGCACTGGACGTTCAATTTTCCAACCAAATCTTCACGCACCCCCGCACCCAATGACATCTTGACGCAGTCGGATTAAGTTGGCGCATGAATACAAAGGAATCTGCCCGGGCCAAGAGCTGCACGCCGATCGTTCATGCGTTGCCGGATACGGGTTCGATTCCGAATAACGCGAAATGTCCGCTCTTGATTTATCGCTACGCTCTGGTTCTCCCGGCAGACAATCCGGCCAGCGCTATCGAACAGTTACTTGCGGCGAATCGGTGGGGTGGCGCATGGAGAAATGGCGTTTATCCTTTCCATCACTATCACAGCACCGCGCATGAAGTATTGGTGTGTTGTCGCGGATCAGCAAAGGCGCAGTTTGGCGGCGAACCCGGAGTCGTCGAGGAGCTCCAGAAGGGAGACGTGGTACTGATACCGGCTGGCACCGGACACAAGAACCTTGGCGCCAGCGACGATTTCCAGATTGTCGGCGGATATCCCCGTGGTCAGGACTGGGACATGTGCTACGGGAAACCGGGCGAACGTCCCGAGGCGGATCACCGGATTGCGCGCGTTCTGTTGCCCGAAGCCGATCCGATCTACGGCGTCGACGGACCGCTATTGAAACATTGGAAAACCTGAGCCAGCGTCGAAGAGTTAGAATGGGCCCCAATCAATTCCAGCGCTGGCCAGGGCCTTTTTTGTCTTCTTGGAAACAGTGATCTGGTTGGTGCCGACCTGGCCAAACTTGTAGTTGTTTCCCAGGACATCCTGGTTTTCCCAACTGCCCTTGAGGTACGTGGCGGCCTGTTTCTTATTGATGGAATCTCCGTCGCTCTTATTCTTCTCCAGAGCCCACTCCGAGATGGCGGTATTCATTTGACGAGCATCGTTCATGATGCGCCGTGCCTGCGATTGTTTCCGCGCCATCGAAAGGCTCGGAAGCGCCAACGCCACCAAGAGCCCAATAATGGCGACCACGATCATGATTTCGACCAGGGTAAAGCCCTTGCACCCGCGTTGCGGGCATTCGACCGTTTCACATGACTCAATAGAACTGCGACCTTTCACCATGCGGGCAGATTTAGCAGCATCTATTCCGATGCCTGTGCCCGACCGTGAAAAATCTCAAGAATGCGCCATTTTTTCACAGGAAATGCGGATGTCACGTGGTGTATTTCGCACGATTCCGCATGAATGCGAGAACTGAAGGAGCTTTTTGCCGAACGGTGCCAGCAGACCAAGGTCACACGTCGGCCATGACGCGATCGTAAAACGCAATGTAATCGTCGGGCGTCGGTCCCGCGCGGAAGCTCATGGCGGTGCGCGGATGCATGTTCATCTGGCCGGTGAGGTTGTAGGGAATCGAGGGACCCCAGTCAAACTGCTTCTTCATCGGCAGGATTGTGTTCTGGATGACTTCCAATATCGGACGCAGTTTGAACTTGGGATTTCTCAGGAATCCCAATAGCAGTTCCATCGGACAATTCCCGGCGCCGCGTCCGAGTCCCATCAAGGTTGCATCGACGCGATTGCAGCCGAGGATGATGGCCTCAATCGTGTTGGCGAATGCCAGTTGCAGGTTGTTGTGCGCGTGAATGCCAACGTCCTTGCTCGTGCCCTCGACGGCCTTGGCGTACTTGCGCACAAGATGATCGATCTGTTCCCGGTAGAGATTGCCGAAACTGTCCACCACCACGACGGCGGCAGCGGGAGTTTGCGCGGCGAGTTGAAGCACGGTATCGATTTCCGCCTCCTGCAAGACAGATACCGCCATCAGGTTCAGTGTCGTCTCGTATCCCTGTTCATGGCAGTGATGAATCATCTCCACCGCTTCGGAAATCTGCGTGGCGTAACAGGCCACGCGAATCATCGACAGCACGCTTTCCTTGGCGGGAATGATTTGCCGTTGCCAATCGCTCTTGCCGCCAGCGTCGGCCATGGCCACCAGCTTCAACGCCGGTGCCTGTGCTTTGTGATCGCCCACAATCTTCCGCAAGTATTCTTCCTCGCAATGCCGGGTCGGCCCGTATTTGTCCGCGGGAAACTGTTGGGGTGAATTCTTGTATCCGACTTCCATATAATCCAGGCCCGCCGCCACACCAGCGTGATAGATGGCCTTGAGCTGGTCGTCGGTGAACTGTGAGTCGTTGATCAGCCCCCCATCACGGATGGTGCAATCCAACACCCGTAGCTCCGGCCGAAACGTGATCCATGGTGCTTTGTCAGGCATGTGAACTCCTTTGGGAAGTGAACCTTCTCATAACGGCCAGAACCGGTTCTGTCAAGGCTTTGTCCCAAGCCGGTAGCGTCTGCCCTGTAGCCGCCACCCTTTATGGGTGCGACTTCAACTAATCGCCCGTAGCCGCACCCTTTACGGGTGCGTCTTCCCTGCGCAGGCTAAGCCGAGTCTGACGAGACGCCGTGACGATGTTCTCAGGGCAACCCTGCGACTACATTTTTCGCTAACAACACTACGACGGCGAACCGCCAAGAAACTCGTTCACGAGCGATTCATAACGGTCGATTACCTGTCGCACGAAATGCCGCTTGTCCCGGTACGTGCCCGGGAAAAAACTGCCCTTGAAACCAGCAATGACGACATTGCGCAGTTCGCGCGGCGTCAGGCGGACCTTGTCGATGGCCAACAACAACTCATGAGTGACGCTGGTGTTCGACATCAGCCGGTTATCCGTGCAAATCGATACCGACAATTCATGGTCGAGCATCTGACGCAAAGGATGATGGGAGAGATTGCGCATCCGCGGCAGCGTCTGCGCGTTGCTGGTGAGGCAGACTTCCATGGTGATCCGCTGGCTGGCGACGTACTCCGCCAGATAATTCGAGTAAGCGACCGGGTCCGAAATACTGGGGTTCTGAATCATATCGTGGGCAAACAGCCACGTGCCGTGTCCGATCCGATTCGCGTAACATTTCGTGATGGCCTGAAAGATGGACTCGGGCCCGTACGCCTCACCGGCGTGAACCGTCTTGCGAATGAAGTGCGAGTGCACGTATTGATAGGCCGCCGAATGATCGTCGGCGGGATACCCCGCTTCGGCGCCTGCCAAATCGAACCCGACGACTGGCAATCCTATGTTGTGCGCGAGATCGACGGCCGCCCGGGCCAGCTCCATCGAGGCCGTCGCGCATACCTGTCTCGCGGACGCATACGGCATGATCTCAAACAATCGCCGATAGTAGGGCGACATCTGCGGCACGATGAATCGCAGCGCGCACACGATAATCCCAAAATGAAATGGAACATCGGCCCCCGACTGCACGAGCTTGGATCGGTTATGACGTTTCTGGGCGCGTTCCAATCCCCGGCAGACAGAGCGGACGACTTCCTCCAAGCTGAGCCGGTCGTTGATGTGCAACTGCGGCGCATATCGCACTTCGATGTAACGGACCCCTTCGGCCAAATTGTCCTCCGCCAACTCGAACGCGATCCGCTCCAGGCTTTCGGCGTCCTGCATCACGGCGCAGGTGAAAGCGAATCCCTTCAAATAATCCGGCAGATTCTTGTAGGTGTTCTTGAACACCTGACGGCGCAGGCCCTCATCGGAGTACGACGGCAACTTGACGCGTTGTTTTTTGGCCAACTCAATCAAGGTCGGGATGCGCAGGGAACCGTCCAAATGCAGATGCAGATCGGTCTTGGGAATGCGGCGAACGAATTCATCAGGTATCGTGTTCTTCATGAGAATCTCTCCGTCGAAGCGAATCGGTTGTAGCGGGTGAGGTTAGGTTCCCCAAGCCGAAACATCAAGCAAAACACAGCGCCGCGCCGGCGACGTCTGTAGCCGCAGGCTCTTCGCCTGCGCTCCGAATCCCCAGGCTCATCCTTCCCCTTGTAGGGCGGGCACGCCTGTCGTCCAGATTGCCCGCTGAGGGGACGCAATCCGGAATTCGTCATTGTAGGGCGGGCACGCCTGTCGTCCAGGTTGCCCGCCATGGGAGCGACCTAAAAATCCGCTGGAGCGACCAAAAAATCTGGTGGAGTGACGTTGTTCTTACCTGGAGCAACCTTATTTCAACTCGGAGTAAGCTTGTTTTCGGTTGGAGTAAAATTGTTTCGACGTGGAGCGCCCCCGTTTTTACATGGAGTGAGCTTGTTCTCTCGCGGAGTAGCCTTGTTTTTGCGTCGGGAACCCTTGTTTTGAGTCAGAGTGGGCCAAAATCGGGCTATCGTCGTGAAAAGTTGGCTGAGAGGCGCAAACAAAATCGATTCTCGTGTAGCCGCACCGTTGCCGCACACGACGGCGGCGTCTCGTCGGCTTACGGGTGCGTCTTCCCGCGCAGGCTGAAGCCTGCGACTACATGGGAATCGGTTTTGGTGAGCGCCCTAAGCCGGCTTCGTCCCTTTGCAGGCTGGGTACTTCGAGCAGCCCCAGAACTGTGAACCGGTACGCGGGCCCTTCTTCGCCGTCCGCAACGCCATGGGGCTTCCGCACACCGGGCAAGCAGGCGCTGTTGGCTCCGTCGGATTGCTCGGTTCCGTCCGATCCTGGCTCGTCTTCCGCTCGCGTTCGCGAAGGCGCGCAGCAGCCAATTGCTCGCTGTAACCGCCTTCGGTCACGAATTGCCGCTCCAAAGCGCGCACCTGCTGGTCGAGCAAATAATTGGCTTGATGAATCAGGCAAATCACCGTGTTGGCCACGACTGCCGGGTCAGCGTGAGCCAGCCACGGCCGGTAAAGCTCCGCAGGATCGGTCCGGTCCGCCTGATCCGTCGTATTCTTTCTGGCGAGCATCTGTCCCACACGCCGGACCGCCAAAGCTTCCACGCTGTCTTTGGCCCATTGCGAGTGATGGCGTTGGCGGAGATAATCTTCGTAATCGAGCAACAGTTCATCGAGGCTGGCGCGAGCAACATTGATCAGGCGCAACTCCGTTTGACTCGAAGTCGCAGAGGCCCGGCTTCCTTCCGCGATGTTCTGCCGACCCGACCGAGCTGCCTGTACCATCTGATCGCGGGTGCGGGAACGGCTGTCAATCGACTTCTCGCAAAACGCAACCGTGGCGTCGTAGATAATCGTCGCCACCTGAAACGAACGCAAATCACGATATCCGCCACTGGGCCGTAGACGTTTGGGAAACCGTGACGTTGTGGACTGCGTGGCACCGATTTGGATTTTGCTCCCGTCAATCATGCTCTGGCCTCGCAAGCGATCCTACCTCTCGAATACGATATCAGCAAGACCGGTTCTGAAATGAATGGAGCGGTCGAAATCGATTGGGGGACAGGTCATCCGACTCCATTATGGTGATTCGACCTATTCGAGACAAACTGAATGAGTCCACACGTGCTGCATTTGTAAGGCCAGAGTCGCTGGGGTCAGCTCTTGAATCTTGAAATCAGGCCGTACTACGAAAGGGGAATTCCCTCTTTCTCTCGATTCGGATTCTCGTTCGGTTAGCATGCTCGCTGGAGTAGCCGAACATGGACATCACCTTTACCGGCAAGTGCGGACAGGAAATCGCCATCGAAGAAGCCGGCGCGGGAATCACGGTGGATTGTCCCGGCTGTGGCAAACCGGTCTACGTTCCGAGCATAGCCTCTGATAAATCCAAGGACCCACCGTTACGCGTCGAAACTCCGCTGGCCAAACTTGCGCGTGAAACAGGTCAGCCATTGACGCCATCACAGAACGCGCCACCGCCAAATCCGCGTCCTGCAACTACCGGCTTCACGCCGCGCAGGCCAGATGACGTTCATCCCGCGATTCAAGCCAGCTTGATCTGTTTGGTGATACTAGCAGGGTTTGGTCTGGTCGGCCTAATTGTGCTACGGGAGAACATGCTCGCAGTGGTGACTCTGTTCTACATGGCAACACCTTTTATCACTGCGGCACCGCTCTGCGCGATCTATGGTATGTGTGTCGGTCACGTAAGACACGGATTGTTACTGCTGGGTGCAATGTCGTTGATGATTGGGCTCTCTCACTGGGTATTCTTCCGAGAAAGCATGGCTATGCTTGGAGCTTCTCAGCAGCAGATCCAGCAAATGATGCAACAGCAAATGCAACAATTCCAGAAACAGATCCCGCAATTCCCGCATCCGTAATTGCGACGGAAGGTTATATATAGCGCTATATATAACTCCGGAATCGGATCGTTCCTCAGAGGACCGTTAACGGCAGAGATTTGCCGCCCGTGACCCTCGGCGTCTCGCTGGTGCTCGGCTCTCGACACGCTCGGGATGACAACGAGGCGATGGTGATCAGGCTCAGGATAACATCGCTGAATTGTGGCGGTGACAGATTTTGCCGCCGGGGACAGCGGCCACTACAACAATCGCGTGATGTGCAGCATCGCGCCTTACAATCCGGAAATTGTGAATTGTGGGGCGGGCATGCCTATCATCTAGATTTCCCGCCGAGCGGACGGTGGCCACTACGACAGAGAACGGGAACCTGTTCCGCTCGTCTCATCAGGAATTAGCATGATTCCTCTCTGAGATGGAAATGGCTCGCTGGTCGGTCCTTCAGAAAGCCCCTGAATAATAAAGCTTGGCATTTCAGATGCTCGTGTTTGCAAGGCTTGAGCGGTTAGCAATGACGCTCGCCGCTGTCAGGGAAAGGGACCGATCATGTCAGAAGTTACTGCTACGACTGCGCCTCCTGAGACGGAAGAAACCAAGAAGTTCTCTCGCGGCGTCATTAACTCCAAACACATCGAGGACCTCGATAAGGCCAGTTCGGTTGTCGTCGCTGCCAAAAAGGATGACTACAAAGCCAAGCTGCTCCAACACGAGATTGACGACGGGTTTGTCACGCAACTGGAAGGCGATATCGCCGCCTGCCGGGTGCGCATCGCCAAAGCCGGCGATTACACCAGCGATATCCGCGTCGCCACCGACGCGGAATTGAAAGCCAAGAACGCCCTCAAGGGTGCGATCCGAAGCTTTCAGGCTGCGGCCAAACAGAAATACGCGCGAACGGCGCCGTTACAGTTGAAGGATTACTTCATCGGCGAAGACATCGACATCAGCCGCGTCGTTCTCACGCAGGTCGCGGACAGCATCATCGCGAAAGTGGAAACCGACTCGTTGCCGGGTGTCACGCGCGAGAAATTCGCGGCGCTGAAGGCCACGCGGGAAGCGTATGTCGCGGCCAACAACGCCCAGGCGGACGTGCAATCCAAGGCGACCGCCGAGCGCAATGGCATTGATGAGGACGCGAAGAGCATCAACAACCGCCGCGTGCAAATCCAGTTTGCCGTTGAGGCCGAATGGCCGGCAGACGGCAATGGGTACGCTCCGATTCGCCGGGAGTTCCATCTCCCCGTAGATCGTCCGCTGCCGCGCTAAGGGGCGCCAACAAGACTGTAGTCGCAGGCTTTCAGCCTGCGCGGGGAAGACGCACACAGAGTACAGAGAGGCCGAGAAATCGGCCTCTCTTTTTTATCGGGAAAGCATGCGTGGGGTTCTCGGCGTCCTCCACGCCTCAGCGGTGAGAGAGTTTGCCGCCGGGGACGGCGGCCACTACAACAGAGAACGAAATCCATTCGCGTTAAGAAGATCTCGGTTTGTCGAACGCAGCCGGTACCGCCAAAACGCACCACGATTAAAAAAAGCTTCAAATCCGCCGAAAGACGCGTATAAAGGCAGGCCGACATTGTAGGAATCCGAATCGTTTGCGACGGGTTTCCGACCTTCGAGAAGCTTTCCAGATGTCGCGAGAAAAAGAATGGATACAAATCTCAATACGATTAGTGTCACGTTGGCCGATGGCTCACAGATTCGTTGCGCCATCGGGACTCGCGTCCGCGACATTCAGCCACAGCACCGTTCGCCGGAAGGACTGGAGTACATCGGCGCCCTGGTCAACAACGATGCGGTGTCCCTCTCGTACCCCGTGGAAGTGGACAGCAGCGTCCGGTTGCTGACCCGCGGCGACCCGCAAGGTTTCCAGATTTATTACCGCTCGGCTTGTTTTCTTTTGGCCAAAACGGTGAAGGATCTGTTCCCGGACGCCCGGTTCGCCGTGCAGCATTCGTTGGGCACAGGCTTTTATTGCAGCTTTGAGATGAACGGCAGCGCCGGCATTTCCGAAGAACAATTGCAGACGATCGACAAACAAATGCGTGCCATTGTCGAACGCGATGTTCCGATCGAACGACGAAAAATCTCGTTCACCAAGGCCGTCTCGCGGTTCGAGCAGGAAAAGCAACTCGACAAATACAACCTGCTGCGCTTCCGCAATCCGCCCAAGGTGGCGACATGGTGGTGTGAGAACTTTTCGGACCTGGATCACGGTCCACTGGCGGGGAGCACCGGGGCGTTGACGACCTTCAAATTGATCCCGTACCCTCCCGGGTTCGTCCTGCAAATTCCCGCTCCCGAAAATCCGAAAGAGCTGCCGCCGTTCGAGCCACAGCCCCAGTTGTTTCAGATTTTCAAGGAACACAAGGAATGGGGCCGGATTCTTGGGGTGAACACCGTTGGCCGTCTCAACGAGATCATTGCCAACCGGGAAATCGGTGAATTCATTCGGACCGCCGAAGCTTTTCACGAAAAGAAAATCGCGCAGATTGCCGATCACATCTACGAACACCGCGAACATATCAAATGGGCGTTGATTGCCGGACCGTCGTCCTCGGGCAAGACCACCTTTGCCAAGCGGTTGGCCGTCCAGTTGCGGGTCAATGGCCTGCGGCCGGTAACCATTTCGGTGGATAATTATTTCGTCAATCGTGAGCAAACACCCTTGGACGAGGCCGGCAAACCCGATTTCGAGAATATCGAGACCGTGGATCTGCCGCTCTTCAACGATCACCTGATGCGCCTCGACAAGGGCGAGGAAGTGGATTTGCCGAGTTTTGATTTCGAAAAAGGCTGTCGTGGGGATCGTAGCCAGAAATTGCGAATTGAACCCGACCAGATCGTACTGCTCGAAGGGATTCACGGGCTGAACCCGCGGTTGACGGAATCGTTACCGGCCTCCCACAAAATGCGCATCTACATCAGCGCTCTGACGCAGTTGAATCTCGATTCCAACAACCGCATTTCGACCACGGACAACCGTCTCGTGCGACGCATGGTCCGGGACAACAATTTCCGTGGCAACTCGGCGCTGGCCACGCTCAACATGTGGCCGAGTGTCCGGCGTGGCGAGAAAACCTGGATCTTCCCGTACCAGCAGGAAGCGGATATCGCGTTCAATTCCGCTCTGGATTATGAATTGGCGGTGCTCAAGCCGTTCGTCGAACCGCTTTTGGCCGAGGTGAAACCCTATCACCCGCAATACGCGGAAGCGCGGCGATTGCTGGAGTTTCTATCGAGTTTCCTCAGTGTGTCCGATCATTTCGTGCCGCCAACCTCGATCTTGCGCGAGTTCATCGGCCACAGCAGCTTCCGGTATTAGGGCGCAGGCTAAAGCCTGCGGCTACACTTTTGTCGGGTGTGCACAGGCAGGTCTTCCACGCGGCCCGGCACTCGCGGCAAGATCCGCAAGCCTCGAAACCGTCACTCGTAATAATGGTAATTCACATCGGGGAAGATGTTGTCGCGCCACTCGATGGAAGCCAGCCACGCTTCATCGACGCGGCCACCTTTGACCTGTTCGTACAGACGGGTAAATCGGAGGATATGATCCTTGGTGCGTTTGACGGCGTACGGTACCATCGTCCCGGTTTTCATGATGAATGCCCAGTCGCTGGACTGGGCCAGCAATAATTCGCGAGCGGCTTGTTTGAGAGCGCGCTGGACAAGGCCGTCCCCCTGCTTGTAGTTGCGGGCCAATTCGCTCATACGTTGGGCGGCGATATGCAAATGCGGATAAATCCAGGCGTTCGACCCTTCGAGCCAGACCTCCCAATAGCCTTTATTACCCCAACTGGAAGCGCTCGGTTGTGAAATCTGCTGGGTCGGAAACATCCGCAGGTACTCGCTCGGCGTGGTGAGCTTGAACACATTCTGGTCGAAGCAGACTTTGCGCATGAAATAGTTCAGG
The DNA here is from genome assembly GCA_035516795.1 of Verrucomicrobiia bacterium. GTDB lineage: Bacteria > Verrucomicrobiota > Verrucomicrobiia > Palsa-1439 > Palsa-1439 > DATJBF01. The sequence continues at coordinate 27,701 of DATIZX010000011.1, read as the reverse complement.
AACTCCGGGCCTTCAAACCACCAGTGGCCGAACAACTCGGCATCGTACGGTGAGATGATCAGGGGCGGACGTTGCAGCACACCGTAAAGATGCTCGACCTGCTTTTCACGGTTGAACATGAAATTGCCGGCGTGCTGCGCGGCTTTCTCCATGGCGCGCTGGCGAATGTAGGCTTCCTTGTAGTTGGAGCGGCCGGTGATCTTGTGATACTTGATGCCCGTGAAACAGCGAATGCCGTCGGGATGGATGTAGGGCCGGATGTATTCGTATTCCAGGTCGAATCCGACGTCGCGGTAAAAATCCCGGTACTCGAAATCGCCGGGATAGCCTTCCTCGGCGCTCCAGACCTGCTTCGATGACTCCATGTCCCGGCCAAACGCGGCCACACCGGTGTGTGTGAAAATGGGCGCGTAGATTCCGAAGCGCGGACGCGGATGGCCGAACATCAGGCCGTGGGTGTCCATGATGAACCAGCGGATCTCGGCCTCCAGCAGAAAATTCTCCAACCCCGGTGTGTAAGCGCACTCTGGCAACCAAATCCCGCGGGGATTGCAGCCGAAGCATTGCCAGTAATGATCGCGAGCAACCAGAATCTGCGCGCGGATGGATTGCGGATCTTCCTGCATCAAGGGGAGAAATCCGTGCGTCGCCGCACAGGTGATGATCTCCAGCTTGCCCAACTCCTGAAACTTGCGGAACGCGCCGACGAGATTTCGTCCATAACCATCGCAGAAGGTGGCTCGCGCCTCCTGAAAGCGTTGGTGGTAAAACCACGCGAGGTCGTGAAACGCGTGATCCCATTTCGTGCGTTCGATTTCTTTCTCGGTCAATTCAATCAGCTTCGAGATGTGCTGGATGTAGCGGTCCTGCAGCAGCGGGTCCAGCAGCATCGAACACAAGGGCGGGGTGAGCGACATGGTGAGACGAAAATCCACATTGTCGCGGACGAGGCCCTCCATCGTTTTGATCAGCGGGATGTAGGTCTCGGTGATCGCCTCGTACAGCCAATCTTCTTCCAGAAAATCCTCGTATTCAGGATGGCGCACGAACGGCAAGTGCGCATGCAAAATGAGTGCAACGTATCCTTGTGGCACGAAATTCCTTTCGCTCAATTACGGTGTAGCGTCGCCGCCGGGCGCGCTGGGTTGCTGTTGATACGGACGGAGCGGCGATCCATTCGCCTCATCGTCAGGCTACCGCCGGCGATTTCAAGTGCGCCGGCGACTTGACCTCACCCACTTCTCCCTCGGCTTTGGTCTGTCGTTCAAATGCCAGTTCCACGGCCCGCTGATCGTTTTGTGCGCTGGCAACCGCCACGATCGGGAGATGGAACTGGCCGTCCGGAAACGAAAAATGGAACGAAAACGTCCCGTCGCTGCGCAGTTCGACCGGCTTGCCATCAATCGTAACCTTGGCGTTCGGCTCGGTGGCGCCGTAAACGATCAGTTCGGAATTCACCGCCAGCCAGAAACCTTGTGCCGGTTTGCCACTCCAACTCGCGCCCGCCGGGCTGAAGGCGCTGAACAGTCCCGAACTCAATTCCTCCTGCAAGCGGCGCCGCAACCATTCGGAGATCTCGAAAGACCCCATGCGGATGCGCCGCAAAATGTCGCCACCGAGCAGGCGCTCCAATTCTTTCGCCTGTTCCGGCGACCACGGCCCGAGATCAAGCCCGACCTTGAACGGAAATTTGAACCCGGCCAACTGCAGACGGTGCAGCGCATCCGCCAAAGCCTCACCGTCTTTCATGTGGCCGCGAATGATGTTCAGCAATTCCCCAAAGCTAAAGTCGATCGGGATCGTCACGAACCGCGCGCTCGTGTCGGTGGAAACCGCGTCGGCCGGGGTGGTGGCTTCTCGCGATTGGCTGATGACGTAGAAATGGCCGTGAGGCTTCCAGAATCCAAGCTGCGCGCTGTAACTGGTCGCCGCCTTGTTGACCGGGATGTACCAATTGCGCGAGTCGTGGGACAGCGTGAATTCCTGGACCGGGTTGGCGTGGTTCTTTTCGAAGACGCGGAGCACCAGTCGTCCATCGGATGATTGGCCGCGGTAATCAGCCATTTGTTGCCAACTTAGATCCCAATAGGCAAACAACCAATGCGGGTCGCGCGCCGTCAGAAACAGCCGCCCCGTCCCGTAAGCTTCTGGCAATTCGCCGAGGTGTTCTTCCACAAATACCTGCTTCGGCGAAGGACGCGCCGGCGCCACGTCAAACTTGTGTGCCGACAACTCGTCTGCAGGCGGACTCACTGGCTCTGCTTCCTTGGCGGGAGGCTCGGGCATCTCCCCTTTGGATTTTGCAGTTCTTGTCGGCTCGGGGGTTTGCGCGGCCGCCCGACGCGACGAACGCGCCAGTTGCGGCCGGACACTGGCCGCGGCCGCGAGTTTCTCTTCGGCGGCGGTTCGTTTGCGAATCGCCCGGCGCTTGAGGGCATCGGCCAATCTCTGCGCGACAGTACCAACTACGGTGCGTTGGACAGCGGTTTTCCCATTCGACCTCTGCTGCGCCTGATAAATTCTGTCAGCCAGTTCTTCTTTTCTAAGCGTAGACACTCCGCGCAAGCCAAGGCGTTGCGCCATCTTCAGCAATTCAGATTTTGTTTTCGCCAATAAGTCTGCTTTATTCATCGTGCGCCTCTTTCTTGCTTCGCGCATGCGAAGCCGCCCAGCCCGGGCAACTTTCTCCAAGCAACCGTACCTTAAAACACGACGTGCGTGAATGTAAAATGATATTTGCGCGAGAAGACGTGCCCCGTCTTCCGTGGCCCTGTCAGTAATAGTACCGCGGACGAGGCGACGGCGGATACAAACTCGGCGTATTGATCATGAAATCGATCACGCGATTGCTGACGCCCGCGTCTTTCAAGTCGATGATTTCCGCAGTAGTCAGACGATACACCACATGGGAATTGCGTATCTGGCTGATGATGACCTCATCGCTGATCCCGGCCTTGGCCAGTGCCTTGATATCGGCCAGGCCCAGCGGCTGGCCTTGTTCCACGCGCTGCATCGTCTGCGGACTTTGGCGTTCGAGGATCTCGCGTTGCTGTTCGTCCATCGCATGACCGATAATGCCGCCGGTCAAAAGGCCGAGCGCGCCGCCGATGGCAGCGCCTTCGGCGGTATTGTGACCCGCGTAATTGCCAATGATCGCGCCCGTGCCTGCGCCGATGGCACCGCCGGTTAGGGCACCCGTGCTGGTGCGATCATAACCGCCTTCGGGCGTCTCGCACCCGACCATCAACAGGGCCGCGATTGCCAACAAACAAATGCTGCGAATCATTTTCAGATCCTCTTTCTTGCTCTGCTCTGTACAACGAAGATTAGCACACCAACATTCAGGAGACAAGAACGCCTCAAGGTTTATGACCTTGCCGATTCCACTCTGTAGCGGAATGCGCCAGCAATCCGTTGGATGACAATGCGAGTTTAGCAGCGTAGCCTACGGCAAAGCCGCCAATGCAGTCCGCACTTCGGCGCTGTTCGTGGCCGGGTCCACCCGGGGATTCACATAGGCAATCTTGCCCTGCTTGTCGATCACAAAGGTCACGCGGCTGGCCACCGGACTATTCGCGCGGGCCACACCGTAGGCTTGGGCAATCTTTTTGTCAGTGTCCGCCAGCAAAACGAACGGGAGCTTGTACTTCGCAATAAACTTCTTGTGCGAATCAATGGAATCAAAGCTCACGCCAAAGACCATCGCGTCCAGCCCTTTGAATTCGTCGAAGGTATCGCGAATGCCGCAGGCCTCCTTCGTGCAACCGGGGGTATCATCTTTCGGATAGAAGTACAAAACAATGTTGTCCTTCCCGATGTAATCTTTCAGATGCACGGTGGTTCCGTTGCTGGCCGGCGCCGAAAAATCGGGTGCCTTGTCGCCGACCCTGGGCATCTCTGCTCCGAAGGATGAAGATAAGTTTGCCATAAAAAGGACCACGCTCACCGCTGTCACCAACTGTATCACACGTTTCATAACCACCTGCTTTCCTGTGCCAAAGCTTACGCCGTCGCAGTCCCAACGCAAGTACGTTATGCGAGCGGCCGGTCGCAATCACTTGAGTTCCGCGGCGGCGTCTGCTACTCCTCAACGCGAGCATTTATGCGCATCGCTTTCATCGGAACTGCCGAGTTGGCGTGTCCATGCCTCGAAGCTGTGGCGCACGCAACAGGCTGTGAACTCGTGGCGGTTGTCACTCGTCCCGACCGTCCGAAAGGTCGCGACCTCCAATCGTCACCCCCGCCGGTGAAGGTCTTGGCCGCGCATCTTGGATTGCCGGTGCAGCAGCCGGCAAGAATCAGCGATCCGGCAGCAATGGATGCGTTGCGCGCCGTTCGACCCGGCCTGATCGTCGTCGTCGCTTACGGCCAGATTCTGCCAAACTCGGTGTTGGAAATCCCGCCGGCCGGGTGCGTCAACGTCCACGCCTCCCTGCTGCCGCGCTGGCGCGGGGCCGCCCCGATTCAGTGCGCGATTCTCGAAGGCGACCGCGAGACGGGAGTCACGACAATGTTCATGGACGAACGGATGGACACCGGTGACATCATTCTGCAACGGCCGCAGCTCATTCACCCCGATGACACCGCGGCGACGTTGCACGACCGCCTGGCCAAACTTGGCGCGGAATTGCTGACCGAGACTTTGGCCCTGATCGCCAAAGGAAATGCTCCCCGGGCGAAGCAAGACGACACCCGAGCCACCTATGCCAGGAAACTGACGAAGGAAGACGGACGTATCGACTGGAAGCGTTCGGCGGACGAAATCGAGCGGCGAGTTCGCGCCTTCAATCCTTGGCCGAGCGCGTACACGTACTACGGTGATCTTCTACTAAAAATCTGGAAGGCCGAGGTTGACCCGAACGCGAACGGCAAACCGGGTGAGTTACTTCCCGGTTTCACCGTGGCGACCGGGCACGGAGGCCTTCGCATCCTCGAAGTCCAACCTGCAAACAGCAAACGCATGGCGATCGACCCCTTTCTCCGTGGACACGCGGTCAAAGAAGGGACGATCCTGGATTAGGAATTCCGAAATCCGATCTTTGGGAGCGGCGTCCCCGCCGCGATTGCGAGTGGCAAGATAGTTCCGCTCTTGCGCCTGTTCGGCGCCTCCTCTAGCATGGCGGGCTTATGAGAATCCTTGTCACCGGTGGCGCGGGGTATATCGGCAGCATTTGCGTGGAAGAACTGCTGAACGCAAATCACGAGGTCTTTGTTTACGACAACCTGAGCGAGGGACATCGGGCGGCGCTCGACGGGCGGGCCGAGTTCACCGAAGGCGATTTGGAGGACCGCCAATTGTTGCATCAGACGTTGGAGAGGATTCGGCCGGAGGCCGTGATGCATTTCGCGGGCAATGCTCTCGTGCCCGAAAGCATGACCAACCCCACCAAATACTTTCGCAACAACGTCAGTAACGGAATCAATCTGCTCGAAGCCTGCGTCCGGACCGGCATCCGGAAGATTGTGTTTTCCTCGACGTGTGCGCTTTTTGGGATGCCGGAGAAAGTACCGATCACCGAGGACGTGCCGAAAAACCCGATCAGTCCTTACGGCGAATCGAAGTTGATTTTTGAAAAGATTCTGCGCTGGTACCAGCAGCAACATGGACTGGACTACGTTTGTCTCCGCTATTTCAACGCCGCCGGGGCGACCCGCAAGTTCGGCGAAGATCACCGGCAAGAAACGCACCTGATTCCCAATGTTCTGAAAGTAGCGCTCAATCAAAAGCCGCAAGTCGAAATCTTCGGCGCGGATTATCCGACGCCCGATGGCACGTGTATCCGCGACTATATCCACATTGTCGATCTGGCTTCCGCGCATATTTTGGCGGTAAAGTTCGAGGGCAGCGATGTATTCAATCTCGGCAGCGGCGACGGATATTCCGTCAAGCAGGTCGTCGAGACCGCCCGCAAAGTAACCGGTCATAAGATCCCGGTTGTCGAGAAACCACGCCGACCCGGTGATCCCCCGAAGCTGGTGGGCGATTCGACCAAGATCCGGAGGGTCCTCGGCTGGAAACCGCGTTTCGATTCTTTGGAAGCGATCATCACCAGTGCTTGGGAATGGCACCGGGAGCACCCACAAGGTTACCGCTAAGCGACCGCGCAACCGCAGTTTCTGTCGGGTGTCGGAAATTTCTGGGTGTGTCTGGCGGCTGTGGTATCATGGAGGCCGACATCATGTATCACCTCCAGTTCTTGAATCAGGCTGCGCCCAAAGAGCCGGTGGTTATCAATCAATCGTCGATCACCATCGGCCGCGATGCCGCGTGCGAGGTGCAAGTATCCGAGAACGGAGTTGACGAACGTCATGCCCGCATCGACCGCCGTGGCAATGGCTATTACCTTTGCGATTTGGACAGTTCCAACGGGAGCTTTGTCAACGGCCAACGTGTTACCGAACGTCGGTTGACGTCAGGCGACGAAGTGGAAATCGGTGCGGCGCGCATGCGCTTCGAAATTATGCATGGTGTTGGCACGAGGTCTCGGCGGCGTCCGCTCGATCCGCTTCAAGTCGCCGCGGTTACCATTGTGGTAGTGGTCATCGGTGGCCAAGTGGTCTTGCTCAGTTCGATCTTCTCCGCATCGCGTCCGGCGTACCGGGTCGAACTCAGCCACGGCTGGCGCGGGGATCAGGCAACGGTTGAGCCTTCGCAGGTTGCGCCGACAGCCGTCACTCCCAGAGAGGGAAGCGAGTCAAATCCAGCGTCCCGCCCGCGCGTTTCTTCTTCGAGTTCCCCCGCACCGAGCGTGGCTGTTTCGAGTGTTTTGAATCGAATGATTCGCATCGTGCGTGTGGACCGGCGGGATTCCGGCGGAGTGGCGACATTGACGATCCAGGCAAAAGCCCAAGTTGGGGAACGGGAGTTGGACGACCACGCGGTTGCCATTTGCGTACAATTCGCGAGCGGCGGTGGGTCTTCGCGAGGTGTCGTCTGGCGCGATCCGATCTGGTTGCCGATTTCTGCTTGGGAGAATTTCAAGAACAAGTTGTTCACTGTGCATTACCCCGGTGCACCCGGCGAAATGAAGGGTTTCGTTGTCCGTACGTATTACCGCGGACAAATTCAGGATATCGCTGTCACGCCGGCGGGGTTGCAGCCCCCGGCGCCGAATCCGATTCCCGGAGGCGCTTCATGAGCGAGTCCGTGACGGAGCAAGACCCGTTGGTGGGTAAGACACTGCGTTCCTACCGCATTCAGGAGATGATCGCGACGGGACGGTGGGGAAAGATTTACCGCGCGTTCCAAAGTTCCATGAACCGCACAGTGGCTGTGCGTGTACTCTCACCGGAAATTGCGGCACTGCCGGGCAAGGCCGAGCAGTTTTTGGAGAAATCGCGCGCTGAGGCGCAATTAATCCACCCGAACCTGCTCATTTTGTATGAGGCCGGGCAGGCCGACGGTGTAAGTTTTTGTGCGCTGGAATACATGGATGGGCCGCCACTGCGTGAGTTTCTTCAAAGGGGTGACGAAGTGGACGAACATCGTTTGTTGCAGACAGTTATCGGCGTGGCGCGCGCTCTGGATTATCTCTGGGAACGGCAGATTCCGCATCAGCCACCGTTGGACAGGAACGTACTGACGATGACCGATGGAACGCTCAAGCTCACCAACATCGAACCGGTGGAAGGGCCCGCGAGCCAGTCGCCCCACGAGGACTTGTTGAAACTCGGATTGATGGTGGCTGCACTCGCCAACGATATCGCGCCGGTCAGTAGGCCGGTGGGCAAGTTCGTCGAACGAGTGCTGGGCGCGGCTGGACGGGAGCCGTTCGCTTCTTTGAAGGAAGCGGCCGATGCGGCTGACGCACTCGACCGCAAGCTTTTCATGCCGGCGCGCAGATCCAAGTCGAAGACAGAAACCGCCGGGACCCCGCGTACGAAATGGTCGAGGCTGCTGGTCATCGGCTTGGCGGGATTGTTATTGGTGGCGGTGCTGAGCTGGTACTGGTGGCATTTTCTGCCACATTCGTGACCGGGTAACCCCCTTTGGTCACCTCTGGTCCAAAGTACGGGCAAAATTGGACATTATCTCAGATCTGAATTCCTGTCCTGGGCGTTTTCGTGGGAAGGCACAACCGCTGCTTTATACCAATTCCCGAGAACACGGATGCACGAGTTACAGATCAAGATGCGTCAGGTCCACGGTATCCAGGTCATGGAACTGTCGGGCGCGATTGACGCGCTGGCTTTTTCAGGCCTGTCGGCCACGCTGACGCGCATGATGGAAGAGGGGCGGCCGCAGGTCATCCTGGACTGCACGGCTGTAACCTACATTGGCAGCGCCCAACTGAAGGGTCTCCTTGATTTTGCTTCTCGATTGCGGGCGCATGACGGCGACATGAAATGCGTGGGTGTATCGCCGACAATTCAACACGTGGCGAATCTGATCGCGATGGGCGATTTGCTGGAGTTCCACGACGAATTGTCTGGCGCGCTACAGGCGTTCCATCCGCAACACGAAATCTTGGCGCAGCACGCGGGTGCCAACGATTACGGTGGATAAGTCAACAGCTCTATCCGCTCGCGTCCCCGCTCGGTCAAGAGCCAGTTCCCGCGCGAATTTCTTTTCACCAAATCCTCACAGGGGCCGCGGGCCAGTTCTGTTTCGTTGACCCGCTGCACCAGGGGTACGCCGCGTTGCAGTGAGCGCCGTTGTTGCTCGCTGATATCTTCGCTGGTGCGCGGCCAGATCATGACCGGCATTCCCCAATAGGTCATCCCAATTTCATAGGCGACCGGCATGCCAGTGGGCGGTTGAACTTGTTCGGGATGCAGCGTCAACCACGGAAAAGGACGCGCACCGACAAGCACCGTGAATGCGACCGGTTGCTTGGCTACATACGTGATGAAATTGAGTTGGCGGTTGGCGGCGTAGGCCCGAAGCAGGGCGGCTGGGTCCAAGCCGATCAGATTCTGGCCGTTGAAATTGCCGAAGGGTGGCGCTTTCGGATCTCGTTTGGGATACCAGATGCGAAAGTTTGGGCTCAGCAGGAGGTCGATTTCGAAATGCAGATGGGCGCGGTCGCGGGAAATACCTTCTCGGGTATTGGTGGAATGGCCCATGGTGGCAATGACCTGGGCCTTTCTGACGGGCTGGCCGGCTACCAGGCCGGGAGCGATGGCGCTGAGATGCGCGTAGAGCGTGAACACCTGCACGCCGTCCCAGCGATGCTGGAGAACAATATAACGGCCGTAGTTCGACAGGCCCGGCTTCGTATTGATGAACGCGACCTCGCCATCGGCCACGGCATGCACGGGATCGGTCGGCTCACCGCGTCGGTCACGCTGGAGACATTTGATGTCAATTCCCTCGTGGAACCGGTGGCCATTCACCCGTACGCAGCCGAACATTCCGGATTCCGTGGTGCCTTCCACTGTGGGCTGGAAAAACTCCGCATCATGGCCCGGCTTCAGTAACGCGTTGTTGGCCGTGGGCAAGCAGAGGTCAAGCGCCCTCGCATTGACGTTGAGAAGAGACCCAAACAGAACGAGCAGAAGAAATCGCGACCGGCTCATCAGCGATTGGTTTTGGCGATTCTATTCAAGGCGTCAACTGCCTGCTTGGCTTCGGCGTCGGAGAAATCGCCCTCGATCAGGAATTGACCATTGAGAATGCGCTGGTTCACGAGCCACGCGGCGACGGGGCGATGATTGAGAAATGTCACCAAATACCGGCCGCGATTGCTGGTCGTGACTTCGTCAAGGACGATGGCGCCATGAATCCCAAAGCGGACCAAAATGGCTTCTCCGCCGGCCGTGTTATATAGCTCGGCCGACAACACGTCCTTCTCGGTGAGGACCGGAAACGGAGACACACTCAGTTTCAGATTGGCCAACGGAAGCTCCACCGCCTCGGCGTTCTCTGGTGGCAACGCGGAGCTGACCTGCTCGCAGATCTCCAAGGTTGTCTTGTCTCCTCTATGGAACAGGGCGCAGCCAGTAATCCAGAAAGACAAAAGCGTAAGGCCGATGGCCGTTTTAACTGTTTGCATTGTCCCCGCATTTTATGGTATGGTTTACGTTGCTACAATAAAATGATGAGAATCGATCCACGATTCCTCAAGGAGGAGGGGGCCGAGGTTTTCACAGGCAACGAGCTGCTGATCAAAGGCGCTCTGGAGACAGCAGGCGGCACCCATCTCCTAACGGGCTATCCGGGTTCGCCCATCGCGGGGTTTTTCGACGCGATGGAGCTGGTGGCACCGCTTTTCAAAGAAAAGGGCATCCGCGCCAGTATTGCCAATAATGAGGCGCTTGGCGCCGCGATGCTCAACGGCTCGCAAATGGGCCCATTGCGCGGCATTTGCGCGATGAAATCCGTCGGATTGCACGTGGCAGCCGATGCGTTGGCACTGGGCAATCTGGCCGGGGCGCACCCGGACGGCGGCGCACTGGTGTTGATCGGCGACGATCCGTGGAGCGATTCGACGCAAGTGCCGGCCGACTCGCGTTTTCTCTGCAAACATCTGTTCATGCCGGTGATGGAGCCGGGCACCAACCAGGAACTGAAAGACTGGGTCGATCTCGGGTTTAAGCTCTCACGCGAGGCAAATCTGTTCATCGGATATCTCGTGACGACCAATCAGGCCGACGGCGGCGGCAGCGTCGAAGTGCGCGCGAACCATTTCCCCGACCTCAGCGCGGTCAACAAATACTCGCTCGATACCGAGAGGATCGACCTCGATAACACCGTGTTGTTGCCGCCCCGCACGTGGATCAAGGAAGAAGGAATGCCCAAGCGGCACGCGCGACTTTTTGAGAGCGCCCGGCTGCACGGCGTCAATCGCATCCTCAACCCGCGTGAGAATCCGCGGTGGCGTGCCGAGATCGGTTTCGTCGCCACCGGCCTTGGCTTTTGTTATCTCGAACACGCGCTCGCCGAACTCGGCGTGGCCGATCAGGTGCCCATTCTCCGACTGGGGATCAGTTATCCGATCGACCCCGACTTGGTGGAAGAATTCACGAAGCAAGTGCGCAGCATCTTTGTTGTCGAAGAACGTCGCGGCTTCATGGAAGAACAGATCGCCGAGATTATCGGCAAGCTCAATCAACTCGCGACGGCAGCAAATCGCACCAACGTTTGGGGCAAGGAATTCCCGCTGGGTCTGAAAGGTATTCCCGCGACACGCGGGCTCAACCCGAGTATTCTCATCGAACGTCTTGCTCCACTCGCACGATTCTTCGGCGACCCGAATCTCAGGATCGACCAGAAACGCGTCGATTGCGCCGTCGAATTGATTCGCGAGACGGACAAGTTTGATATTCACCTGCCGTTGCGGACACCGACGTTCTGTCCCGGCTGTCCCCATCGCGACAGCGCCAGCGTGCTGATCGAGATGAAGAAGCAGTTCGTCGATCCGCGTTACATGAAACAGCATCACCAGCGCGGCCCGGTGGACCTGCTGTTTCATGGAGACACCGGTTGCTACACGATGTTGATGTTCGAGCCGACCAAAGACCTCATGCACAACTACAGCGGCATGGGCCTCGGCGGCGGCACGGGCGCGGGCATCGACCCATTCATCACCAACAAACAGGTCGTCTTCCTCGGCGACTCGACCTTTTTTCACAGTGGGATGCTCGGCATCTCCAACGCGCTCAAGCAGGGCCAGGACATCACCTACATCATCCTCGACAATTCGACCACGGCAATGACCGGCCATCAGCCGACGCCGTCAATGGACGTGGACATTGTGGGTGAACACACCTACAAGCAAAACATCGACGGCATCGTGGCCGCGATGTTGGGGCAGGGGGTCCACATCGTCCGCGCCAATCCCGCCTACCGGGAATCGTGGAGAACAATGTTGGAGGAAACGATCCTGCGCGACGGGGTAAAGGTCATTGTCGCCGACAAGGAATGCGGCATCACCTATCACCGGCGCGAGTCGCGCGAAGAACGCCGTGCGATCAAGGAACAGGGCTTTCTGGCTGAGAAGAAATTCGTCAACATCAACCCCGATGTTTGCGAATACTGCCTCGAATGCACGGTGGCGACGGGTTGCCCCGGTCTGACAATTGCCGGCACACCGTTCGGCGCAAAGATTCAAACCGATCTCTCATGGTGCGTCGCCGATACCGCCTGCACGAAGATTTACGCCTGTCCGTCGTTCGAAGAAATCACCGTTCTCCGCAACCAGAAACCGCCCGCGCCCATCGACGCCGTTGACCTCGCCAACATTCCGCTGCCAAAGATTCACGCGTTCGACGACGTCTGGCATTGTTATCTGGCGGGCGTTGGCGGGCAGGGGATCGGCGTCAGCACGGCGACGATTGTGCGGGCCGGGTTCAAGCAAGGATACAACGTGCTGTTTTGCGACAAGAAAGGGTTGGCGATCCGCAACGGCAGCGTCTTCTCCCAGATCACCTTCACCAAGGGTGGCAATCACGTTTCCAACATTATCCCCTACGGCAAAGCGGATTTGCTTCTGGGAATCGATCCACTCGAAGCCACGCGCAGTCTTTCGCCGAAAGGCAACCTGCGGGTCGGCAGCCCGCAACACACTGTCGCGGTCGTCAATGCCTACAAGACGCCGACCATCCTCACGCTACTCGGTCAGGACGACTTCAATGTGGCGGAGTTGGAGGACACGCTGCGCCGCTACACGAAATCGGACGATTATTTCGGCCTGAACGTGGCCGGCATCTCCGAATATTTCTTCGGCACGAAGCTTTACGCCAACGTCGTCATGCTCGGGATTGCGTTCCAGCGCGGTCTACTGCCGTTGTCGCTGGAGAACATCGAATGGGGCTTGCGCGAGACGATGGGCAGCGCGGCCGACGACAACATCAAGGCGCTGCATCTCGGTCGCAAACTCGTGTTCGAGCCAGAATTGGCCCATAGGCATGAATTGCACGAGACCTACGAGGAATTCATTGCCGAGCGCCGGCACGTGCTGCAGCGCAATCACCGCTCCGGCAAACGTTGGGCGCGCGAATTCGAGTTGCTGATCAGCCGCAGCGAAAACTCCATCCGTCTCGGCGAGCAAACCGAACGCGACATCGTCTGGCGGCTCTACGACCTGCTCGAATACGGCGGAGTCGGTAATTACGCGCCGCTGTACCTCGATCTGGTGGAACGCACTTATGCGCGCGATAGCGTTCAATACGACTTCGCCGCGACGAAAGCGGTGATCTGGAACCTGCACAAAGCGATGATCGTCAAGGACGAGATTTACGTCGCGCATTTGTTGACGAGTGAAGAGAAGACCCGACGAGACCAGCACCGCTACCACGTGAACACCGAACGCGGGGACAAGATTGTTTACCATCATTTGAACCGGCCCGAGTTCAACATTCTGGGCCGCGACTTCCGTTTCAAGTTCAGCCCGAAGAAGTGGCAACTCAATTTGCTGAAGCACCTTCGCTGGCTGCGCCGGATCATGCCGCAATGGCACCGACGCGAACGCGAGTTCCGCGACTGGTACATCGCGCTGGTGGAGAATTTCCGCTACAACGACCGGGCCGGTTATGACCGCTACGTCAAAGCCCTGCGTTGCGTGGAAGATGTCCGCGGGTACCGGGAAGTCCGTTATCCGAAAATGGACGAAGCGAAGCGGAAAGTGGAAGAGTTGTTGAAGTATCGGCCGTCGGTCTCTGTTAAAGATGCCTTTCGTGTTCCGGCGCGGTGATCCACCTTTTGTGTCGGAGCCACGCGATGAACGAAGTCATCAACGTCTCGCGGATCTCAAATCGCGAATTCCTCGAAACCTACGCTCAGCCGGGGCGCGTTGGTCTTGTCGGTGGCACGACGTGGATTGAGAAGGTGATCCGTCGCGCCGAACGTCATCTCGACGCGGAGGAACAATGGAGCTTGTGGTCGCACACGACGCTGTTCGAGGGGAAACGGGTGGACGGACATCATTGGGTCATCGAGTCGGACCTGCAGATTCACCGCAAACACATGCAGCTCGGCGTCCAGGAAAACCGCATTGCCAAGTATTACAACGAAGAAATGTTCCCCAATCTGGCGGTGCTGGACTTTGGGCTGAGCGACAAACAGTTCGCGGCGGTGCTCGGCGAAGGCTTGCGGATGGTGGCGCTTCATGCGGTGTATTCGCTCCGCGAACTGGTGGGCGCGGCGTTTGCCTTGCGGCATCAACGGTTTCGTTCCCAGCGCAATCTGTTGGCCCGGCGAAAATCGATGTATTGCTCGGGGTTCGTTCAATATGTATTTGCCCGCGGGGGGGTCGATCTTGTGCCCGGCGTCCATGCGTCGCATGGTTCGCCCGAGGACATTTCGCGCACAGCCGTGCCCCACACGATATATGTCATCCAGCGCCAATCGACGATGGAATAGCACGCGGACGGAATCACTGGGCGACTCCAACTTGCCGCCTTCCGAAAAGATGCTTTCCGGCAGATCACCCAAAAGCTAGGCAACTATTTTTCCGGTGGGCTGGAAAATCGGGCGCGACAGCCGCCCCATGACGATAGAGGGTTTTCGCTATGAAAATCTCCAGCCCCCGGCCTTGGAATTGCTTGATTACGTTTCCAAAGATGATAGCCTGCGTGGCAGTCCAACGAAATGTCCGGCGGTGGTCGCAGGACGTGTGTTATATGGGAGAGCTAAGTTAGAGTATTTGTCGCAGCTTTTGTTTCACGCCTCTGAAGGGACGTTGGGCGGCCCTGTAAGCTCTGGAGAAGACTTCTCATGAACCTTTTTTCTCGCAACGCTCTAATCCTCGCTGCCGTCATCGGGCTTGGCACGTCTAGCCGCGCCACAGTTTATCTGGATGACTTTTGGGCAGATGGATCGCGCAGTGTCCAGAACCTGCCGACGGAGTCCGCCTGGTTCTCGTCGACCAGCGGCAATTTGAGCGCTGTGCCCGGTTCGATGAGCCTGTCGGTCGGTGGCAGTTCCATCATGATCCTTACGTACTTCACGACCAACAGCACCACTCCCGTGCAACTGGGCATTGGCGACACGCTGGTTGCCACATTCAACATGACCTTCAGCGGGATGGCGGCCTCGAATTCCTCCCAGGGCTTTCGCATGGGCGTTTTTGATTTTGCCGATTCATCCGTGAGTCGCCTCACCGCCGACAGTTTCAGCACCAGTTCCCAGGGCAGCGGAGTGAAAGGGTATGCGCTGTTCCAGAACATGAGTGCTATCTTCAGCAGTTCGTCGCCGATGGACGACCGCGTGCGCACCAATTTGTCCAGCAGCTCGCTGTTGGGAACGGGCGCGGACTTCAAATCAATGGCCATCGGGCCGGGCGACACCACCGGGTTTAACGGATTTGCAAACGGCACCCCGTATATCCTGCAATTCTCCCTGCAACGGACGGGCGCAAATTCGATGGCCGTCACGATGTCGTGGTTGAATACGAGCAATGGCGTGAGCCTCATCAACACCACGACCGACAACACCTCGACGAATTTCAATTATGACGGGATTGGCATTCGCCCCGCCAATAACACCAACGCGGCTTCGACGATCTCCTTCAGCGAAGTGAAGGTTGAGTTGGTTCCCGCCAATACGCCGCCTTCGGTCACGATGGACCCGCAGGATCGCTCGGTTTTCGTTGGCCAGAGAGCAGCGTTCAGTGTGATGGCCAGCGGCAGCGGACCGTTGAGTTATCTCTGGTATTACAACGGGAGCACGCTCCTGACGAACACGAGCATCCCTTCCCTGACGCTCACCAATTGCCGAATTTCCGATTCCGGCGCGTACTCGGTCGTCGTCTCCAACGCCTTTGGCACCGACACCAGTGGCACCGCCAATCTTTCAGTAACCGTTCCCACCGCGCCCTCGATCGTCACGCAACCGCAAGATCAAACGGTCATCCCGGGACAAACCGCGACCTTCAACGTGGTGGCCGGTGGCTCGCAGCCGCTCTCTTATCAATGGTATTACAACACGAGTATACTCATCCCGGGGGCCAACGATACAACGTTGACGTTGACGAACGTTCAACCGGGCAACGCCGGGACCTATTCCGTCGTCGTCAGCAACCTCGTCAGCACGATCACCAGCTCCAATGCCGTCCTGAACGTGAACACGAATCCCGTCGCGCCATCCTTCACCTCCCAGCCGATTTCGGCCACAGTGTTGGAGGGGACGACTGCCAAGCTTAGCGCCGGAGTAATTGGCACGGAGCCGATCGGTTACCAATGGAACAAGAACGGGACGCCGATTCCCGGCGCCAACTCGAACGTCCTGACCCTGATCAACGCCCAATTCCCCGACGACGGCAACTATACCCTGACGGCCTCCAACAACGTCGGCGGCGTGACCAGCGACGCAGCGTTGCTCACCGTGAGCCCGCGGGTGCCGGTGCCCGACTCCGCGTACAATCTCGTTGGTTTTGGCCAGGGCACGACCGGCGGTGGTGTCTTGCCCGACACCGATCCCGCCTATGCCAAGGTCTACACCGCCACCGATTTCTCGCGGGCGATCAGCAACAAGAACGTGAAGATCATTGAGATCATGAACGACCTCAACCTCGGCTACAACGAAATCGAAGCCTCGGCGAAATCCGGCAGCGAGCCCATCCGGGCCGACATCGCCCCGTCGCTGCACCCGGTTCTCTTGCAGACCGGCGTCAGCCTCATCGACATCCAGAAAAAAGACGGATTGACGATCTTTTCGGCCAACGGTTCGACCATCCGTCACTCGCATTGGAACATCAAGAATTCCTCCAACATCATCGTCCGCAACCTCAAATTCGATGAACTCTGGGAATGGGATGAGCAAAGCAAGGGTGATTACGACGAGAAGAACTGGGACTTCATGACGATCGGCGACTCCGGCTCGGTCACGGGCCTGTGGATCGACCACTGCACGTTCACCAAAGCCTACGACGGAATCGTGGACATCAAGAACGGCAGTGCCGGCATCACCATCTCCTGGTGCAAATACACCGGCGACGATGGCGCCACCAATCCCAATAGTTTCGTCTGGCAACAGATCAACGCGCTCGAAGCGGACAAGGCAGCTTACCCGATGTACAACTCCCTGCGCACCTCCAGCGGGTTCAGCACGACGGATATCGTCACCATTATCCAGGGCCACGATAAGACGCACCTGATTGGAGCCCTCTCCCAAGATCCCAACAACGCCTTGCACACGGTCACCCTCCACCACGAGTGGTTCATCAATCCCTGGGATCGTCTGCCCCGGTTGCGCGCCGGCAATGTCCATGATTACAACATTTACGTGGACGACACATTGGGCCTGGCCGCCAAGCGCCTGCGCGACCAGCACGGCGTCGACAGCAGCTACAGCTTCAATCCGTTCCTCAACGGCAGCATCTCCACGGAGGGTGGCGCCATGCTCGTCGAGAAATCTGTCTACATCGATTGCCTGACGCCGCTGCGCAACAACCAGACCGATCCCTCAGACCCGACCTACACCGGCAAGATCGAGGCGCTCGATTCAATTTACCACTTCGACAACACCGACGGCACGACCACGGATTTCCGGGGCGACAGCACCAACTACCCCGGCAGCGCCTACTTCGGGCCAGCCCAGGCGGCGATCATCCCGTTTTCGTGGAACCTGAGCGGCGGTCATTTGCCTTACACGTATTACCCTGATGATCCGGCCCAACTCATGTCCATCGTCACCGATCCGCTGCGGGGCGCGGGCGCCGGCGTTCTCACGTGGAACAAGACGAATTGGCTGGTGACGTCATATGCGCCCACGGCTCCGGTCATTGCCGCCAGCCCGCAAAGCCAAACCATCTCCGCGGGCCAGAACGCGTCCTTCGTAGTGGTGGCCGGCGGGAGCCATCCATTGGCGTATCAGTGGTACTTCAACACCAACTCTCCGATCGCCAGCGCAACGAACTCCACGCTCGTCCTCACCAGCGTCCAAGCGACCAACGCCGGCGTGTATTCGGTCATCGTCAGCAACAGCGTGGGCTCGACGAACAGCGCCCTGGCGACGCTGACCATCCCGTCGACCGAGACCGCCTTCCAGCAATGGCAGATGCAATACTTCAATTGCACGAATTGCCCGGAGGCCGATGCCAATGCCGACCCCGATGGTGACGGCCTGAACAATCAGGCGGAATTCCAAGCGGGCACCAACCCGACCAACAGCGACTCGGGGTTGAGAATCATCTCGGCGGTGCCACAGGACAACGACATAACGATTACCTGGAAGACCGGTGGCGGATCCACGAATGTGGTGCAGGCCACGGGCGGCGGTATCGGCGGTGGTTATGCCACCAATTTCACCGACATCAGCGGTCCGATTGCGATTCCCGGCAGCGGCGATGTGACGACGAATTACCTCGATATCGGCGGCGCCACCAACGTGCCCTCACGTTACTACCGCATTCGCCTGGGACCATAAGGTAGGGCGTGCTGCCCCCAGTGCGCCGTGTTGCAGGAGAGCGTGGCGAACTTGCCCGCCTGTGGCGGGTCAACGCGAATGATTGTAGCGGCGCTCTGCGAGCGCCGATCCTTCGTTCCGTTCCCCTCCAGCGGAGGGGAAACAGGGGTGGATTTCTTTCCACGCTCAGCGTTCAAGTTCTCAGCCCACCTCTTCACCCATCCGTCTCGCTCCGGCCCGTTTCCGGACGGCAGCGGCAGACTTCCGGACGGCCCGACGTGTCACAGACTTGCGTCAGCGGGAAGCTGGAACAGGTCGGCGACCTTCTGGAAGGCCTGGGAAGGTATCAGGACTGTGTCGGCAGCTTTCCGGATCGCCCGGGCAACCTTCTCACTTCCTCCTTCACCCTTCCAACTTCCCCCGGCATGTCTCAGGACTGCGTCGGCGACAATCTGGAAGGCGTCGGCGTCTCTCAGAATTGCGTCGGCAGGTATCTGGAACGCGCGGGAAGGTGTCAGGAATGTGTCGGCGACTGTCTGGAACGCCCGGGAGCCTCTCAGAATTGCGTCGATTGGAAGCTGGAACGCGTCGATTTGTAACGCAATTAAGGCGATATGAGCGAATTGCGAAGAAACCAAGGATTTTGCCCGCAAATGGGCGCTAATTGACGCCAATGCTCCGGTAGGGACGCGCTGCGGAGACTGTGTGAAAAACCAAAAAAATGGAAACTTCGAGATCCGTTTGCAACGACTTACAAAAGTTCATCAAGCACTTACAGAAGATGGACGGAGTTTTTCACACAGTCTCTGCGTCGCGTCCACGAGCGCGCCGCTCCCCTCCGTTGGAGGAGAGCAGAGGTGCGCGATTCGCGTCAATTAGCGTGATTGGCGGGGAACAAGGCTTTCAGTTCTCGGTGTTCTCTGTGGTGAATAAGAGCCGTTTGCGGTGGGCACTACCCCGGGTTCGCTCCGGCGATTGGTGGGGCTGGCTTGTCACCGGTTTGGCCGAGAGCTGCCAGGATAACATCTTCGTACTTACCCGTAACCAACTGTCCCCAGGTGCGGGCGCTGGCAACCAGGCCTGAATCCGCCTGAAGCAGATAGAGGCCCTGAATGATTGACCACTGATTGTCGAACTTGTCCACATAACGATCCAACTCGACCTTCTCCGGGACAGAGCTGGCAACGACGAGAATCAACTGCGTGCCGATTCCATAGAGAAAAGGGAAGAAACCGCAACGAAAGGCCACCTCCTTCTTCACCCGCTTGAGCACAGGGACGAGATCGTCCGGAAAGGTATCGACCCAGACGAAAGCGACTGCGCGATTGGTATTGAAAGTCTGTCGCTTCAGAATGGCGTTGCAGAGGCAACCTCTGTCGCCGTCCCTCACTCGACGGAAACCATAGGGCGCGAGTGCCGGCTCAATTTGTAATAGCGGATCTTTCATCTTTGGCCCAGAGCCGTCGCGGGCAGAGACTTCAGCCATGGCCAAAGGAATCTTGGCAACGGTTTCATGACAGACGAGTTTACCGAAGGTTAGGTGTCATCGTCGTTCCGGCCGTAGCGGATCCTGACGATGAGATTCCAGACGCCGACGAATGTGAATAGGGCAGCAAAAAAGCCCCAAAAGGAAACACAACCCCACTTGCCCAGTTTACTGTAGATGATGGCGTCGAACCAGTGCAGCGAAACGTAGGGATAACTGCGCTCCTGCATCCCGATATGCCAATAGTCATAGGCCGCGATGGTGTAAAGAAGGAGGGCGCAGATGAGTTGTCCCCACCACTTCGTTTTCAGGAACTCCCAGAAGTTGTCCATCACGATGCCTCCTGTTATCGACCCAACAAAAGCTCAGAGACGATGGTGTCAGTCCGCGTTCGCGACACTGGTTGGCCAAGCGCTACCATGATAGGCTGCGTCCCGGGGCTTAAGGTTATCCACCTTTTGTCCGGTTGCAACACCAAAGGCCGCTGATCCAAACATTGGCGGGAAACACCCTGTCGCTGATTGCGCTTGCCCGGGAATATCAAAGTTCTACAATTCGCTCGTGGAAAGGCGGACGGCCCCGTCGCGATTGGTGGTTTGCAGGACGGTTCTGAATTCAGTTCCACACAAACGCAACGCAACAGATCCAATGGTTCGGCAGAAGGAAATGGGATGCCATCATGGAACCACGTATCAGCATCATTACGCTTGGTGTTTCTGACCTGAAACGGTCATTCGACTTCTACCGCAACGGGCTCGGCTTTCCGACGACGCGAAAGCCTGAATCCGGTTGGGTGGCGTTTCAAACCGGGGGAGTCTGTTTGGCTCTCTTCCCGTACCAGGCGTTGGCGCAAGACGCCGCCACCCCAGCGCCACCGCCGGCCGAAGGTCGCTTTACCGGGATTACCTTGGCCCACAACACGCGGACGAAGGAGGAGGTTGATGAGGTGCTGCGCCGCGCCGTTGCCGCCGGCGGACGCTTGATCAAGAAGGCGACGGCTGCCTCCTGGGGCGGATATAGCGGCTACTTTGCCGACCCCGACGGATATTTGTGGGAGGTGGCGTGGGGCGCTGACTGGAGATTTCATCCCGACGGCAGCTTAGTGATCGAGTGAACAACGTCGCCGAACCAATCACTCCAGCGAACGACGCTGCCCGTTTTTCCTTCACGCCGCCGTTGTGTCTGGGCGTTAGGAACGCCGTTCGTGTTTCCATACTGGCTCTGGTCCTCGCTTGTAGCGGCTGCGTGGTCTGGCGTAGTGATGTGACGTGTGAAATTAGCGGCAAAGTGTTGGACCAAATCACGAAGCAGCCGGTGCCCGGCGCGAAGCTTTATGACAAAAGGTATCCCAAGCACGTAGTCACTACTTCCGCCGATGGGAGTTTCGATTTTCCCAGAATCATGGCCTGGCATCATGTCAACATGCTATTTCCCGGACCAGATTTAACCAAGAATCACTTTTTTGTCATCGAGGCGCCCGGCTACCACAAGGCCGAGATTTGTATGCCGCTCCAGTTTGACTGGTTCGACAGGATTATTTATTTGACGCCCATCACCGCGGTGCCGCCGACGGCTACCACTCCTTTAGCTTCGACCCACAAATGAAATTTGATTGTCACATTCGGATTTCGGAATCAGGCTCCGGCAGCCGTGGCTCGGCTTTGGACTGTGTCGGGCGGCAAGATGCGCTCGTCTCGCCCATGAAGCGTAATGAATTTCCACCTGGACACTCACTCCAGCCAGCACCGGTTGGCGGGCCTGCATTCACGAGTCCGGTATGAGACACGGTGCGCTAAAAGCTCTGTCGTTGATTGGCTACCTCGTAATGGCCGTCAGTGCAGTGGCTCTGATTGAAATCGGGGCTTTCTTTTCGGCGCTTCCCGTCGTCATCGCCGTCCAGACCGCGGCGGTTGCGCTCTTGGCTTGGGCGAGGATAGCATTCGGTCGCCGCAGCTTTCATTTTGCGGCTAATCCGACCGAAGGCGGCCTGGTGACCAGCGGACCGTATCGGTACATACGTCACCCGATCTACACCGCGTTTTGCGTGTTCGTTTGGGCGGGAGTGCTGGCGCACTGGTCTTCGGGGGCTGGTCTCTGCGGGGGATTGGCGTTGGGCGGTGCATTGTTGCGAATCTTTTGCGAGGAGACATTGGTCGTGGCCCGTTATCCAGAGTATCGGCAATATGCCGCCAAAACATGGCGTATGATCCCTTATATCTTTTAGGCGCTGCAGACCCGGGAAGTCCGATGCTTGCAGAGCACTGCTACAGGAATTAGCGTGGCTTCGTGGGAAAAAGGCTGATCACGGCAGCGAAATGCGGAGCCGGTAGAACCCGTTCCGGTTCGTCGCGCTGAGATCGGTCACAGTGACCCGATTGAGGTTCGTGACCGGGCCGCTGATGTTGGTAAGCGTCGTCCAGGCCGCGCTCGGCAGGTTCGTCGTAAACTGCGGCGTGTAAGTGCGCCCGTCGGCAATTGGGTTGAAGGTCAGATTCTTCTGACTCGGCTGACCGTTCACGTTGGCGATTGTCAATTTGAAGACCGACGCCGGGTTGGTCGGGTCGAGCCCCGTCACATACTTGAACAAATTGTTCTGCCCGGTGCCGTCGGCATCACAGGTGGCGCAGGAGGAGTCGTTGGTGCTTGTGCCGTAGCCGCCGAAATACTGTTGCCGCCAGCAATCAAGGATGCCATCACCCACGCTGTCGGTCGTCGCATTGGTGAAGTTCGCCACCAACGTGTGGTTGCCGGTCACGGCGAAGGTGTAACACGGCGCGTTGGTGACCGGGTTCCCATTCTCGGTCCAGTTCACGAATTGGTAACAGGGACTGGCCGTCGCGCAGATGGCGGCGTTCGACCCGCAGGTCATTGTCCCGCCGCCGCTGGTCGTGCCGCCATCGGCGGGCGAGGAGCTGGTATCGACCGTGTACGTGATCGGCGTAAGGTTCGCCACCAACAGCGAGTTGAAGAAGAGGTCGTGAGGCGGATCGGTCCCGGCATCGTTGTTGAACAACGCGATGCTGTCCAGTGTGCTGTTGGCCGTGCCGGCCAGCGTGCCGGTGATGACATTGGTCAACCCGGTTCCGTAAGAAATAACGGCTAGCGTGTATGCGTCGTTTGTGCCCAGAGTGAACGTCAGGTGTAGACCTGAGTACGTCAACGGCACGCCGCTGTCGCGCACACCGGCAGCGTCAACGACCGTGTAATCGGCGGCGCCGCCGGCGAGATAGAACTGGAGGCGGGCACCCGTCGGGAAGTCCGCGGGGCTGCTTGCGGCGTTTCCGTTGCGCACGGTGAATCCCACCGCCGAGCCGTCGGTGTCGTTGTAGCCATTGTCCATGTCGAGCTGCAGCTGGCCTCCGATTTGTATCGCGCTGGCGAATGCGCGGTACGCGGCGGCGATGGCGGGGCCGCTGCAATAGCTGTTGGCGTAGAGGCCCCAGGACGTGTCGTTCACGTCGATGCCGGGCGACGTGTGGGGCGAACTCTTGGTTGATGAATCCGTGAAGAACCCGTTGCAGTTGGGAGAAGAGGGATTGCTCGAAGTCAGGATCCAGGGACCGAACCCGGTTCCGCCGTTGGCGCTATTGGTCCAGGTGTAGTTTCCGTACGACGGGTCGGCGGCGTTGTCAGCCGCGAGGTTTCCCTGCGCGCTCGCAAAATACGCCACCAGGTTTTCATTGCCCGGAACCGAAAAGATATAGCAGTTTGAGGTGCTGGCCAGACTGCCGTTCCGGGTCCAGCCCAGGAAGCTGTAGCACGAGTTGGGTGTCGCGCAAACCGTGACACTCGCTCCGCAGTTTGCGGTGCCGCCGCCGCTGGTGGCACCCCCGTCAGCCGGCGAGGAGCTGGTGTTGATCGCGTAGGCGGTGGACGTCACGAAGTACGTATCGAACGGCGCATACAGCGAACTGCCTCCGACTGAAGCCACCGCATTCGTGGCGAGGTGAACCAGACTTGTCGTGGACATGGCCCACGCAGCGCTCGGAGTAAACGTCATCGTGTCGTGAATCGGATTCCAGGTGAAAGTGCCGGTGGTCGCCGGTGTGACGGAGAAAGCGGCTTGGACAGAGTTGGTGTCCATCGGCGTGCTAAATCGCAGGACGACCGGCGCGGACGTTGAAATGCACGTTGCCGCATGGGTCGGACTTTGGCTAATGACGGTTGGGTCGAGAGGTTGCATTAACGATTGGGCAATGAAGATTTTTGCGGTCATGGCCGGCACAGTGATCTGCGGCGTGGCATTGGTGCCAAAAGCGGTCGTGACGACGATGGTCTGGTTGGTGTTGAGCAGATTGACGAGGATGGTACCGGGGGAATAGGTGGTCGGGCGATTGGTTAACGTCTCGCTGGAAGAAGCCGTGTTGAAGCAGACGAACACCTCTTCATTGCTGAGCACGCGGGAGTAGGCAAACAAGCCCGGCCCGTTCGGGTCGTACCAAAGGTTATTGTGGACACCAGTGCGCAAGGCCGGATAGAGGCGGCGGAAATTGTTGAGCTTGGAGATCAGTTGAAAAAGCGGATGTGTTTCGTTGAAATTGTCGCCGAGCGATGGTCCCTGTTCGAATTGCCCGGCAAACATGTCCTCGCGATTGTTCGGATCGCCGGAGCCGTTGAAGGCCTGCTCGGTGCCATAATAGAGGCACGGGATGCCGCGTGAGGTGTAGAGGAACTCCAAGGCCACGGCGAGGCGGTTGGTGTCGTTGTTGGCGTTGCCGGGACTCAGGAACCGCGGGTTATCGTGGTTGTCGAGGAACGTGATCAGCCGGTACCAGGCGTTGGAATCGTAATTGGCGGAGATGGCATTGTAATGATCTTCGATCTGCTTGGTGTTGCCAGACGCAGAAGCGAAGACGGGATTGATCGTGAAATAGAGCGGATAATCGAGCATGGAATCAAACTTGAACGGGCCGCCGCCTTCCGTGCCGGTGTAGGAGCCGACCAACGCCTCGGAGCCGTCGTAGGCCTCGCCGAACATGAAAAAGTTGGATTTGCCGATGGAAACGCCAAATTGGTGAAGCTGCGGACACCAGTATTGCCAGAACCCGTAGTCGACGTGCTTGGCGGTGTCCACGCGGAACCCGTCGAAGTCGGCGCGACCGACCCAGTTCGTGTAAATGTTCATCATGTTGGTGCGGACGTAGGTGGTCTCGGTGGCGAAATCGTCGAGGCCATCCAGTTCTCCCAGCACGACCTGCTGGGTGTCGCCAAAATTCGAGATGTAGCCGTTGGTGTGGAAAATGGTTGATAACGACGGCGGGATAACGTTTGTCGGATTGAACGGGAAAGCATGCTGATTGGCGTTGTTGATGTACTGCAGGTTATAGCCAGCGGGAGGAGCCAGCCAGTTCGGCCAACCCGGGTTGGCGCTGGTCAGCAGGTGGCCGGCATGATTGCAGACGACGTCGAGGATGACCTTGATCCCGCGGGCGTGGGCGGCTTGGACCATGTTCGAGAGGTCCGCCATTGTTCCCCAATGCGGCGCCAGCGTATAAAAATCCTGCGCCGCATAGCCATGATAAGCGGAGCTACCGTCGCCGACGTTCAGCGGAATGGGCGTGATCCAGATGGCGGTGGCGCCGAGCGACTTGATGTAATCCAGCTTCTGCTGAATGCCTTTGAAATCGCCGCCGTGAATCCCGGTGCTGTCGGTCGGCGCGTACGGTGAGCCACGGCCGGATTCGACATTGTTATTCGAGGGATCGCCATCGTTGAAGCGATCGGTGAAGATGAAGTAGATGTTCTCGTTACGCCAGTCGCTGGGAGACGGAAACGGTGCGGCACAGGCCGCAGTGGCGAGGAATATCGCAAGAACGATGAAGTGATTACTCATGGCGCGGCTGACTGCGCCAGCAAACCGTCGTGGGTTTAGGTTTATCAATGTGGCCCCTGAAATCCCAGAAGTAACAAACGTCTTATAGCGATTCCGCTGCTGGAAAGCAAGTGAACACCCTTTGGGGTAGTGTCCTAATCCTGAATCATTAGCTAGCGAATTGGCACGAGCTTGGCTGAGGTGTCGGGGTCTGTCTTTGGATGGATTTTGTGTTGGGAGGCGCAATCGCAGCGGCTGTCACTGCGCAACCGCGGCATCTCTGCGCGGATTTGCCGTTTGGGAGGGGAGCGAGTACAGACTGCGGCTGGGGCGGATACCGCGCAGCATTCCCGATGTTGTTCTCTGCAGCCGCAGCGTTAGCCGCTGGGCCGACCGACGACCGGCGCCGGCCACAGCCGCAGCATCACGTTGCGCCACCACGCCAGCCAGACCGCCGGCACCTGCACCCGCGCTACCAACATCCGCGCGTGGCGCACCAACTGTGCTGGTAACAGCAGCAGTTTGCTCAACAACGTCTTCAGTTGCCAGCCCTGACAATCCTCAGGCAGGTGCAACAGCTTCAGCGCTGCCAACACATTGTAAGCCAACGCCGCAATCGCGTAGAACATCCGATTGGCGTTCAGTTCCCGACACGGGGGATGGTGCAGATCCAGCCCCCGCAACACTTCCTTCAGCAACAATTCCTTCTCGCCTTTGAGCCGGTGGCGAGCCAACACCGCAGCGGCCTCCGGGCGCGTCTCGTCACAAGCCATAAACCGATAGTTCCAAAACATCTCCTCGGCGCGCCGAAACCGCACCACGGCGAAGCTCAGGGGCGCTTGACAGCCTTCGGGCTGATGACGGATGAAGCCGTGCTGTTCGCTGATCGACGAACCATCCCGCCAGCGCGCCGCCTGCACCGGCCCCCAAGCTGCTTCCGGCACACCCGCGGCAGTCCGTTCCAACGGCCCCACCCAGTTGTTGTAGCTGACGCTCCACTGCGCGAAGTTCTGCCCGCGGATCGCCTCCAGATATACTCCCGCACTCGACCCACTGTCGGCCAGACTCACTCCGCCGGACGTAACACTGTACAACAACTGCGCGACGATCACTTCCGGGCTGTAACCACGACCCTTCCGACGCCGCGGATCCAACTCCACTAAAGCGCGCAGCTTCTCCCACAGACCAAACTGCTCGCACAGTGCTTCCACCGCAGCCAATCCCCCGTGAACACTGGCGCGATCATTGGCGACAAACTCCAGACGAATCTGACTACGACGTTTGTGAATAGCAGGCATACTCTATCGACCGGCCAGCCCAAACTTCGTTCAAAATAACTTCACCCGCCCCTGCACAAATCCCCAGTTAGCTAATGATTCAGGTGTCCTAATTTGAAATCTTGAAAAAGAAAAGGAGCCAGAAGCATCTGGCCCCTTTTCCAATTCTTTGCTTTGCTGCGCGCTTTCGCCCTTTCACGCCCACCAAAAGGCGGTTCTCGGAGTTAATAAATGTTCCTTGCGCACGCTGTTACTCAACGAACAGTTTCACGGACATCGTCACGGTGACCAACATCACCGGTTCGAGCACCAACTACCTCGACCTCGGGGCCGGCACAAACGGCCCGACAGGGTATTTTCGGGTGCGGCTGGTGCCTTAGCTTAGTGCCTATCCTAAAACCGCGACGGATCTGATATACTGATGATGCCAAGGGGAGGAGGCATCAATGGGGAAAGCCAGATCGCACGAGCGCTGGCTCGTGTCCGATGAACTGTGGAGTAAGATCGAACCGCTGCTGCCGAAGCGGCGACGACGGGCGCCATCGCGCGGCGGTCGGCCGCGGGTGCCCGACCGCCAAGCCCTGAACGGGATTGTGTTCGTGTTGCGCACCGGTTGCCAGTGGAATGCGCTCAATGCCACGGGCATCTGTAGCAGTTCGACCGCTCACCTGCGCTTTCAAGAATGGGTGCGGGCCGGGCTGTTTGCCCGACTGTGGGAGCAGGGATTGACCGAATATGACGAACTGAAAGGGATTGACTGGCGCTGGCAGTCGATGGACGGAGCGATGAGCAAAGCTCCGTTGGGAGGGGAAAAAAACCGGCCCCAATCCCACGGATCGG
>DATIZX010000010.1:0-124442 GCA_035516795.1 Verrucomicrobiia bacterium | reverse complement strand
CAACGCCAGAGTTGTTCTTCACGACTTAACTGGGTCATTTTCATGCCTCCGTTATGGGTGTCATTTCTTTATGAGGCAACGACCTGTTCCATCCCACCCCCAACCAGCTCCTTCGGTGTCATTTGATTTGAGGCAACTCGGCGCCCTGGAAGTTCTGTTGAATTGCCTTGACCTTGGAGAAACCGAAGCGCTATAAGCCACGCGGGAGAATACCCGCGAGCGCGCATTTTTTGCCGCTCAGGAACGGGCGCTTGCATGAGGCTAGAATGCAGCAGATTGGTGCGAGTTGGTCTCCGGATTCCTCGAGCGGATGTAAAGCAGTCAGTTCATTGGCGCCGATTGTTCTACTAATCGAAGGAATTGATCCGTGAAGATAAACGTGGCCCGCCGGATGTTGATTCTCGCCTTCGTAATATTCCATGTGGCGCCTTTTGCTCGGGCAACGATGGAGAGACAGCAACTCACGGGTGTCGTGCCCCCCGCCGTGGCGAAACTGAACCTGCGGCCGGTTGGCCTACTTTCGACAACCCAGCGACTGAACTTCACCATTGGCCTGCCATTACGCAACCGCGAAGCACTCGCCAGCTTGCTTCGTGAGATTTCTGATCCCTCCAGCCGGAATTTTCGTCACTATCTGACGCCGGAACAATTTACCGAAGGATTCGGTCCAACGGAAAAGGACTATGAGGCACTTGTGGCTTTTGCAGCCTCACAAGGCTTTACGGTAACCAAGCGGCACCCGAACCGAATGCTGCTAAGCGTCAGCGCGTCGGTGGCCCAGATTGACAAGGCTCTGCATGTCACCATGCAAACTTACCAGCACCCGACTGAAGCCCGGACGTTCTATGCCCCAGATGTCGAGCCTTCGATCTCCACTGAAATCCCGATCTTGGACATTAGCGGTCTCAGTGATTTTAGTCGCCCGACGCCGCGGTTCAAAATTCTGCCGGCCCAGTCGCAGCCGAATAGTGGCTCGGGGCCCGGCGGCACCTACATGGGAAACGATTTCCGGGCGGCTTATGTGCCCGGTTCTTCTCTGAACGGTTCGGGTCAAACGGTGGGTCTCCTGCAGTTTGATGGGTATACGGCCAGCGACATTGCCTATTACGAAAGCCTGGCCGGGCTCGCATCGGTCACGCTCTCGAATGTGTTGCTGGATGGGTTTAGCGGTACGCCCACCGGCTATGGCGAAATCGAGGTGTCGTTAGACATCGAAATGGCGATCTCGATGGCACCGGGATTGTCGAAGGTGATCGTGTATGAGGCTGGGCCTTATGGCAACTGGCACGATATCCTGAATCAAATGGCCACAGACAATTTGGCCAAACAACTGAGCTGTTCCTGGTACAGTCCGGGGATGGGGGCGGACCCCGTGGCTGATCAAATTTTCCAGCAAATGGCTGCGCAGGGCCAGTCGTTCTTTAGTGCTTCGGGTGACGATGATGCGTTCACTGGATTGATTCCGTTTCCCGGCGACACCCCCTACATCACTCAAGTGGGTGGGACCACCTTGACCACAACCGGCCCAAATGGCTCTTGGGTTTCGGAAACTGTATGGAATTGGGGCGGCGGCATTGGCAGTGGTGGCGGGATCAGCACCCAATATCAAATCCCGAGTTGGCAAACCAACGTTGACATGACCGCCAACCACGGCTCGACGACCAAACGCAACGTACCGGATGTCGCTTTGACAGCAGACAATGTGTATGTTCGTGCCGACGGCATCAACTACAGCGTTGGTGGTACCAGTTGCGCGGCGCCGTTGTGGGCGGGTTTCATGGCGCTGGTCAATCAACAAGCTACCAACCAGGGTGCATCATTTGTCGGGTTTCTCAACCCGACTGTCTACGCCGTTGGCGTGAGGCCGAAGTATACCTCGAGTTTTCACGATACAACCGTCGGAGACAATACCTCCAGCAGTAGCCCGACGAATTTTTACGCGGTCGGCGGTTATGATTTGTGTACGGGGTGGGGCACTCCCGCAGGGACCAATGCCATCAATGCGTTGTTGGCTCCGATTGTGAACCCACTCCTCACGGTCACCGGCACAACGGTGTCCGGTGGCAACGGCAATGGTGTCATCGATCCGGATGAATGCGACTTTCTCTATCTGTCGATCCAGAATTACGGAGCAGATACAGCCGCGGTTGTGAACGCCACCTTGAGCACAACCACGCCCGGCGTTACGATTCTTCAGCCTCACTCGCCATATCCCGATCTGTTGCCCGGGATCACGGCCTCCAACGCGATCCCTTTCCAAATCAGCACTTCTCCATTCTTCGTATGTGGCGCCCCGATCACGCTAACTCTATCCATCAAGTTCGCCGATGGTTCCAGTACGCTGAATTACGTTATTCCGAGCGGCAGTGTTTACGCGATCACGCCGACCGGTGGGGCGAGCATTGTGCCCGGCGATACCGACACGGGGAACCACTGCGACGACTGCTGCACAACCATTGCCCTTCCGTTCGCCTATCCGTTTTATGGCGAGTCTTATTCCAATGTAACACTCAGCGCCAACGGCAACCTGCAATTCACGAGCAGCAATTCCACCCCCAAGAACGTTTGTTTACCGGCTTTCGGATTTGACCAGAGCATAATCGCGCACTGGCAGGACTTGCGGACCGATGGCGCCAGCAACGGCATTTTCACCTCGACCAGCGGCGTGGCTCCGAATCGTGTTTTCAACATCGAATGGCGCGCCGTGTATTACAGCGGAGGAGTCTCAACTTCGACGGTCAATTTTGAGGCGCGACTCTACGAAAACCAGCAACGCTTCGATCTGATCTATGGCGACCTGCACGCTGACGGCAGCGGCGCCACGGTGGGCGTGCAGAACGACACGAATAACTACACGCAGTTTGAGTGCAGTAGCGGCGTGCTTTCTAATGGACTGCAACTCACCTTCGAAGTTCCCCCCTGCCCAGACGGCGACGGCCAGTGCCAAACCGGACTGCTGGGGTACTGGGCGTTTGACGAAGCGAGCGGCGCTACAGCTAATGATTCCTCGGGCAATCTAAACACCGGCACCATCGAAGGCAATGCGATCTCATGGGCGAACGGCATATTCGGCAACGCGCTGAACTTCGAAAATCAGACGCAAGTAGTTATTTCGAATTCTCCTTCATTGAATCCGTTCAGCGCGATCACCATTTCGACCTGGCTAAAGGCCGACCATTGGGGAGCTGCCAGCTATAACCCGCGAATTTTGGAGAAGGGAACTTCAGAGAACCAATACGCACTGCTCTCAACCTCGTCCGGACAACTCGAATTCCTCCTGAGCGGGGTTAGCAATGGCGTGTTGGTCGCGAACGCCCCCTCGCCGCGCAGTTGGCATCAGGTGGCAGGCGCGTTCGACGGATCTTCGATGACACTCTACGTCGATGGACAAGTCGCAGCGCAGCAAACCGCTTCCGGCGTGTTGGCCATGACATCTGACAGTCTGGTCCTCGGAAACAAACCTTCCGGAAGCGCGTCCAACATGTTCAACGGTGTGCTGGATGATGTGCGTATTTATGGGCGCGCGCTCTCGGCTGCCGAAATTGCGCAAATGTACAATGCCGACACCATCGGCGACGGAATCCCCAATTGGTGGCGTCAGCAGTATTTCGGAACCGGGTCGTTCACCGATTCGAGTTCCTGCGCCACTTGCGACTTCGATGGCACCGGTCAGAATAATCTCTTCAAGTACGTCGCTGGCATTGACCCGACGAATCCCTCCTCAGCTTTTGCGCTCAACGTCTCCGTCGTTACCACTGACGCCGCCGTCAGCAGTGGTTTGGTTGCCTACTACCCGTTTAATGGCGACGCGAATGACGCCAGCGGCAACGGGAATAACGGGACCGTGGTTGGCGCCACATTCCAAACCAACGGTCCCAGTGGCCAGGTCACACTGAAGTTTGCCGGTAATACATCCTCCTACGTCATGGTTCCGCGTTCGACTTTCTTGGAGCCGAGCAATGGCCTTTCGATTGCCATGTGGTGCAACGGTGTGCCGGGGCAGGCATGCGGGAACGGCTGGGGAACGATTTTGCGGAAGTCAGGTGGTTGCCAGCCCGGTTACCTCATCAGAGGCTGCAATGGAGGTACCGGCTTTGAAATCGACGGCCTCAACATCTGCTCCGGAGGGCCCCGGGCTATCGCAGGATTTCAAGCGTTCACTGGCACCAACTGGCAACACATTGTCGCGACGTATTCGGTCGCGGACGGGATGGTTAAGACCTATGAGAATGGCGCGCTCATCAACCAATCTCCTTTTACCAACCTTCTGTCCCACTCGGGAAACCTGTACATCGGAGGAGCTGCCGTGGCCGGGGACGACGGCGGTTTCAATGGTTCGATCTGTGAAGTTCGCATTTACAACCGAGCACTCTCCGCTATAGAAGTTCAGCAATTGTACGGAAACCAAAGCGTCCCGATCGAGTTGCCCAATCTGTCATTCGGTCCAGTGCTCGCCGGCCGCATATATGCCCCACAGTTCAGCACAGACTTGGTCAGCGGCATTTGGCTGCCGCTTGCATATGCAGGGCCGGTGACCAACGGAAACCAGTTGATCATTACCGATACAAACGCGCCATCCCCCGTTAAATTTTACCACGTCAAGATCTCCCTGCCTTGATTGGATTTGTCTCCGCGACGGAGGCAACTGCTTCACCGGGCCACGGCTGGCTCTTGGCGAAAAGCGTCAACGACGAGGTGCCGGATTTCGTGGATATTGAATGGTTTACTCAGCCAGCGAGCGCGAGTCTCGTCCAGGAACTGGCGTGACTTGGGGCTGACGGTGTCACCGGTGATAAAGATGATTCGGTCCGCCATGTGCGGGAACCGATCCCGCAGGGCCCGGAAGAATTCCTCGCCGCTCATCTCCGGCATGCACAGATCCGAGAGGATCAGGTCGTAAGGTTGCGAGGCGATGCGCGCCAGCGCTTCCGTGCCATTGGAAGCGGTTTCGATGTGATAGCCGTTTTCCCCCAAAATTTCCCTGAGCACCTCAATAATCCCCGGCTCGTCGTCGACAATCAACAAGCGCCGTTCCGAAGCCTGGGGGTCAACGGTGTCACGGTTCCTGATGGCCACTAGCGGCTCAGGAGGCAGATCGCCACAGGCCACGATTGGTAGTTCGACGAAGAATCGCGCCCCCCGGCCCTCTTCCGTTTCGACCCAAATCTTCCCCTTGTGTTCTTCCACGATGCTGTAGCAGATCGAGAGGCCGAGGCCCGTGCCACCTCCCGGTCCTTTCGTGGTGAAAAATGGATCAAAAATCTTATTGAGGACCGGCGCCGGGATACCCGGTCCATTATCCGCAATCGTGATACGGATTGTTCTGGGACGCGCTTCGGTAATCACTTCGATGATCCGCTGACCGGAATGATTGGCCAATGCTTGCACGGCATTGCTGACCAGGTTCGCCAGCACCTGTTCGATCTGATTCGGGTCCGCCTTCGTTCGCGGGAGATCGCTGGCCAGCCGACGCACGACGCGCACATTGGCACCAGATAGTTGAATCTCTCGCGTTTCCAAAGCGTCGGACACCAATCGGTTTACGTCCACCGCGGTCATGTGCGGCTCGTGTGGCCGGGCAAAGGTCAGCAAATTGCGGACAATCTTGGCGGCGCGATCGCTTTCGTGAAGAATCTTCAACAAATTCTTGCGCACTTTTTCTTCCAGTTTGCCGTGCTGCGAAAGAATTTGCGCATAGCCCATGACGACCGCCAGCGGATTGTTCAATTCGTGCGCGACACCCGCCACCAGTTGGCCCAGCGCCGTGAGCTTCTCCGCCTGCCGCAATTGTTGCTCCATCTTCTTGCGCTCGGTGACTTCGCGGACATTGATCTGCAGCACCGGCCGTTTTTGATATTGCACCAGGTTGGCGCTCCCTTCGCACAAGGCCTGGCCGCCGTTTTGGCGCAGGATGGAGAATTCGCTCGACGAATTCAGCATGTCTTCCACCAGTTTCTTGTTCTCCAACAAACTGCCCTGAGAGCGGGACAGTTGCGGACAGAGTCTCGCGAAGGAATTGCCAACCACCGTTTTCCGCTCGACTCCGATCAGGCGCGCAGCCGATTCATTGGCGTCGACGATTTCGAAGTTCGTCAAATCCATCAGGAAAATGGCGTCACTGGCAGAGTCAAACAACACCCGGTATTTCTGTTCCGAAAGACTGACCTCTTGTTCGAGCAAACGACGTTGAGTGACGCCCTTCTTGAATTCATTGAGCAACGTGTCGTTGCGTTCGCGCGCCTGCTCCAAGCCCAGCAGCATTGTTCCCAAAGCGATGCAGAACCCCAGCACCGCCAGCGCCAGATAGCCGGTCATCGCCATGCCTGGCAACGGGGCCGGGTTCCGCAAATTCAGAAAAGCCAGTCCGAGATTACACAGGCCCCACAGAATAAAGCCGATGGTCAGGAAAGGAGCGGTGCGACATTGCTTGCGCTGCTGGAAAAGAAACACTCCAACATAACCGCTCGCGAGCGCCAGCAAAACGAATGTCGGCAAAGTGTGCCAAACGTGATCTTGTAGCTGAAACGCGGACGCATAGGCCCACGCCAGCATGACCGCCAATCCAATTGCCAGCACCCAGCGTCTCCGCATGTGGCCGGAAGATTCCAAGCCGCCCCAAAGCAGACACGTCGCACTGAACCCGATAGAGGCCTGCCGCAGCATCACCAGCAGTGGCGACGCATTCCACCCCTCCCACCGCACCATCGCCAGCAGGTACATCGTGTAATACAGCCAGGCTGCTGCCCAGAATTCGAAATAGGACTTGTGTGTGTGACGAGCAAGTTGTGCAAAAACCACGCACACCAGCGACGTGCCGAGAACCGCTAGGATAAACGTCATCGTCAGGCGATCCGCCGGGAAAGCCATATCGGAGAACGCCATCAGGTGCATCAATATTCTGTCGCTCATGTCTGTGGTCGAAGAAACTTCTCGGAGCGCTCACGTCGCGTTTCACCGCGCTGCTCTAACCTATAGAGAGCACGAAATTTGCCACGAGACTCGCCTGATGAATAATGCACCGAGGACGTTTTCGAAACACCCAATCGAATGAAACGTGCCGCTTTCGCATACCATGTACAGAAATGTCCACGTACCATTCGCGGGCCGCGATTGGTTGGGCAAGCGAACAGGGGGCCAACGTGTTATGCTTTGGAGTAAACCTCAGCGCCCTTTTCGACGAACTCCCGGGATTTTTGCTCCAGGCCCTTTTGGATGGCCTTGTCTTCACTTAGGCCCTGTTCGGCGGCGTACTTCCGCACATCCTCGGTGATCTTCATCGAACAGAAGTGCGGGCCGCACATCGAACAGAAGTGCGAAAGCTTCGCACCTTCCGCCGGTAAAGTTTCGTCGTGGAATTCGCGTGCGGTTTCGGGATCGAGCGAGAGATTGAACTGATCTTCCCAGCGGAATTCGAAGCGGGCTTTGCTGAGCACGTCGTCGCGCAACCTCGCGCCCGGATGACCCTTCGCCAAATCCGCGGCATGAGCGGCAATCTTGTAGGCAATCACGCCATCCTTGACGTCTTTCTTGTTCGGCAAACCGAGGTGCTCTTTCGGCGTGACGTAACAGAGCATCGCGCATCCATACCAGCCGATCAGGGCCGCGCCGATGGCGCTGGTGATGTGATCGTAACCGGGCGCGATGTCGGTCGTGAGCGGACCGAGCGTGTAGAACGGCGCTTCATCGCACCACTCCAACTGCTTGTCCATGTTCTCTTTGATCAAATGCATCGGAATATGGCCGGGGCCTTCGTTCATCACCTGGCACCCGTGGTCCCAGGCGATCTTCGTCAATTCGCCCTGCGTCTTCAGTTCGGCAAACTGCGCCTCGTCGTTCGCATCGGCAATCGAACCAGGACGCAAACCGTCGCCCAACGAAAAGCTCACGTCGTAGGCCGCCATGATTTCGCAGATCTCATGGAAGCGCGTGTAGAGAAAGCTTTCCTGGTGATGTGCCAGACACCACTTCGCCATGATCGATCCGCCGCGCGAAACGATGCCCGTCACGCGATTCGCCGTGAGCGGGATGTATCGCAATAACACACCGGCGTGAATCGTGAAATAATCCACGCCTTGTTCGCATTGCTCGATCAGCGTGTCCCGGTATGCTTCCCACGTCAGTTGCTCGGCTTTGCCATCGACCTTTTCGAGCGCCTGGTAAATCGGCACGGTGCCAATGGGGACCGGCGAGTTGCGGATAATCCACTCACGCGTTTCGTGGATCTTCTTGCCCGTCGACAAATCCATCACCGTGTCGGCGCCCCATTTCGTCGCCCAACGCATCTTTTCGACTTCTTCCTCGATGCTCGAGGCAACGGCACTGTTGCCGATGTTGGCGTTGATCTTGACGAGGAAATTCCGGCCGATAATCATCGGCTCGCTTTCCGGATGATTGATATTGGCGGGAATGATCGCGCGGCCGCGGGCAACTTCGCTGCGCACAAATTCCGGGGCCAGTCCTTCGCGGATGGCAATGAATTCCATCTCGGGTGTAATCGTTCCCTGTCGAGCGTAGTGAAGCTGAGTGACAACTTTGGCGGGGAGCGCTCGGAGAAACCCGGATTGGCTCTCGTTCACATCGCCGCGGGCCAGAATCCATGCGCGCCGCAGCTTGGGCAGTCCGGTAGATTCGTTTCCCTTGAAATCAGGATCACTCCACGGTCCGCTCGTATCGTACACCCGGAGCGGTTCGTTGACCTCGACGCGCCCGGTATAACTGACCGTTGGCGAGAGTTCGATCTCACGAAACGGGACGCGGACGTCCTTGTGGATTTTGCCGGTAACGAAGACCTTGCGCGAACGCGGCAATTGTTCGCGACTGTGCGGTTCCGAAGTTTTTGGTGCAATCATGACTTTCCCTCCGCCAGCATTACCTGGATCAGGTTCAATGGGTGGTCCCGTTTGCGCGGGATCTCAGCCTGGCACGGCCCCCCAATGGGTTCAGTTAAAAGAACGGCCACAACCGCAGCTTGAATGCACGTTCGGGTTGTTAATCTTGAATCCCGAACCCTGCAAGCTGTCAATATAATCAATCACGCTGCCCTTCAAGAAACTCGCGCTCATTGGATCGATGACGACTTCGACGCCATCGTGACGAATGACTTCATCGTCATCCTTCTTGTCGTCGAATGCCATCCCGTATTCCATCCCGGAGCAGCCGCCCGCCTCGACATAAACGCGCAGCGCCTTGCCCGCTACGCCTTGCTCGGTCTGCAACGTCCGAATGTGTTGCGCCGCGTTTTCCGTGAGTGTAATCATTCGTCTCTCCACCAAACTGCGCTTAAACTTTAGCAAGCCCGGACACGGGTGTCAAACTCGCAAGCACATGCGCAGTTAGTCGATAGCCACCGCCCCGTAGCCAACCACTTGTGAGAAATCGCCGCTAACGTCTCCGCTGGTGCGGTAATCCAGAAGTTCCCCCCGTTTTGCGCCGAGTCTTTTGGCGGCATGAATCACGATATAGGTGGCGGCCACACCGCACATCGACACTTCCACCTCGCGCACGCGATCCATCAGCGCGTCCTCGTCGAGTTTCAGAATCGCGTCGAGCACGAGCTTGTCCTTGATCTTGGATGTCTCTTGATCCTCGTAATGATTGAGATCGGTCGAAGCCAACAGTAAGACCTTTTGACCGTACTCCTGAATGGTCTGGGCAACAGCAACGGCAATTGCGCGCAGGTTCGATCGTCCACCGCTTTCGGGCCACCCGCCGCCGATGACCACCGGGACGATGCGCACGTTGGGATTGACGCGCAGCAACATCGGCACCTGAACTTCGAGGGAATGTTCGCCGCTGTGAGCGCGTGTGTCTTCTGCCAGAAGGTCGCAGCTATCCAAAAGCGACGCTGCAAGCGGTTCGGCAATCGGCACGTCGCCCACGGGCGTGCGCCAGGCCCCGGCACTGAAGACGGCATACGAACTGCCAAGGCCGTGGTGGTTCGGTCCGATCAAGATCACCCGATCCGGTATATCCACCCGGGAATAGACAAGCCCGGCCGTTTGGCCGGAGTACATCCAGCCCGCGTGCGGACAAACGACCCCGATAGCTTTGCGGCGTTCGGATGCAGGACGAATGAGCGTGTCGAGTTCGGCGTCGATTTCGGGCGCCGTGGCTGGATAAAACTGACCGGCTACTGCGGGCTGACGAATCATAATCCCGTGCCGTCAGTTTACTACTGCGCCGATTGATTCCGCAAGAACCGTGAGCACGCGGCCCAATTGTGCTTCCGTAATGCAATACGGCGGCATGATCGGTACGACGTTGCCGAGAGGACGAGTTAGCACTCCTCGTTTGCGCATCTCCAGGCAGACTTTGTGGCCGATGCGGTCCGTGAGCTCATACGCCCCGAGTTCCACCGCGGCGATGAACCCGATCTGCCGCACGTCTGCTATATGCGGCAAGATTCTGATTGGACTGAGCCTTGTAGAAAGCTGAGCACTGAGAGCTGACAACCTCTCCAGAGTTCGTTCTTCCTCAAACACCCGCAGATTTGCAAGCGCGGCGACGCAACCAAGTTGATTGCCGGTGTAGCTGTGCCCGTGGAAGAACGTCTTGAATTCGCTGTAATCGCCAAGAAACGCGTTGAAAACTTCTTCGGTCGTCAACGTTGCCGCCAGAGGCAGATACCCACCCGTCATTCCCTTGGCAACCGCCATCAAATCTGGCACCACACATTCATGCTCGCAGGCAAACATCTTCCCGGTCCGCCCGAAGCCGGTCATCACTTCGTCGGCGATGAGCAGCGCACCGGTTTCATCACACATCTGCCGCAACTCACGGAGCAGGCCTCGCGACCACAGCTTCATGCCAGCGGCACCCTGAATCATCGGCTCGATCACCACGGCCGCTACCGCGTCATCCATCACATCGCGCAATCGCGACAATTCGTTCACGCGAATCACATCGAACAACAACGGTTTAAACGCCGCGTGGAACAAATCGATACCGCCGATGCTGACCGCGCCCAGTGTGTCGCCGTGATATGCATCGGCGAACGCGACGAACTTTGTACGTTTGCGCTGCTTCTTGTGTTGCCAATACTGCAGTGCCATTTTGAGCGCCACCTCCATTGCCGTCGAACCGTCGTCAGCATAGAACACCCGTGAAAGTGCGCGAGCGCCGGAGCGTGGAGCCAGATGGATCAATTTCTCGGCCAATTCGATCGCGGGGACGTTCGACAATCCGAGAAACGACGAGTGCGCAATGCGGTCGAGTTGGTCCTTGATCGCTTGCGTGATCTTCGGGTGGCGGTGTCCGTGCAGATTGGTCCAGATGGATGAGTTGGCGTCGATGTATTCGTTGCCGTCGATGCCCCGTAGGACCGTGCCTTCGCCCGACTCGATGACTAGCGGCTCTTCTGTCATCCATTCCTTCATCTGCGTGAATGGATGCCAGACGTACCGATGGTCCTTATCAGCTAAATTTGTCATTCGGGATTTACCCCCACAGCCACAGTGCTTCCGATCCTCTTGCTGATGGCCGCGAAAATCGAAAGAAATTGCTGCAAATCTGCGGCAGTGTGACTGGCAGTTACCGTCACGCGCAGTCTGGCTTTTCCCTTGGGCACGGTCGGAAACCTGATCGCCGGCACAAAGATGCCTTGCTCGAAAAGCTTTTGCGACGTTTCCATTGCCGCTGATTCAGCGCCGATCGCGATTGGGATAATCGGGCTGCGGGATGCGCTTTGAAGACCAAGCCTGGAGAGCCCGTTCTTCAGTTCGCTAACGTTCCGCCACAGCGCATCGCGGCGCTGATGTCCTGCTTCGCTCATGACAAATTCCACCGCCGCACCTGCCGCCGCGACAATGCATGGTGGCATCGCGGTCGAATAGATCAGGCTGCGCGCTTTGTTGCGCAGATGATCAGTTAGCACCCGCGAGCCGACCACGAATCCCCCCGCACAACCGAGCGCTTTGCTTAACGTGCCGAGCGTGACGTCGATCTTATCTTCCACGCCGACCGCCTCGGCAAGTCCGCGACGGTTCTTCGCATACAGCCCAGTGGCATGGGCCTCGTCAATCATGAGCCAGGCGCCATACTTTTCCTTCAGCTCAAGGATCTCGTCCAACGGCGCGAGGTCACCGTCCATCGAAAACACGGTTTCGGTGATAATCAGTCTGCGCCTAAACGTTCCACATTTTTCCAATATGTCGCTCAGCTTCTTTAAGTTCTTATGCGGATAAACCCGAATGGTCGCCCCGCTCTGGCGAGCGCCGTCGATAATGCTGGCGTGATCCAGTTTATCGAGGACGATCACGTCGCCTTCGCCGACGAGCGCCGTAATAGTGCCGACATTGGCCGCGTAGCCGCTGCCAAAAACGATCGCGGATTCCTTGTTCTTGAAACGCGCCAGTTTCTCCTCCAAATCCGCGTACGGTGCCAGATTGCCGCACACCAGCCGCGACGCGCCCGCCCCCACGCCGTAACGTTCGACAGCATTGATGGTCGCGCGCTTCAATAGCGGATCGTCCGCCAAGCCAAGGTAATCGTTGCTGGAAAAATTGAGGAATTCGCGACCGTCAATAATCACCCGCGGCCCTTGCGCCGAAGCGATGGCGCGAAGGGTTCGGTACAAACCGCCGGCCTGCAACTGCTCGAGTTCAGCTCCGAGTTGGTCGTCAAGGTTTGGCATGCGGCGACGGGCTATTTGCCGGAGGGGCCGGCACGGGCTGGAAAATGACGATGGCGTGCGGATCAACCCGGTAGCGCAGCCCACAGCTTTGTGTCACGTACTTCAGCGCATCGGCCAGAGGAACATCATGCAAGCTCAAGGTCACCTTGGCAGTCTTCGCCTGTTCAGGAACCTGCCAGACAAAGTTGATCGGAGCTTTGTCCGCAGAAAGTGTTTGGCCTTGTTTCTGTAAAAAATCCATGACATCAACGAGCGAGGCCTCGCGCACGTTCACCTCTGGAATTACGAGGCTTTCAATTTTCCGCTTCAGGCTTGCCCGCGTATTCTTTTGTTGTCCCCGCTCGCTTTCGATCTCCACCAGCAGCGTTCTAACGCTCGGGTCGTCCGGATTTTGCTTCACGAGTTGCAGACACCTGGTTTCCGCCTCGTCATATCGTCCATCGCGTCGGAGCGAATTGATGGCTTGGATCTCGTTGGTGAGCGCTCCCGTAGCAACGGTCGTTCCACCCAGCGGTCTCGATTCGGATTGCATCTCGGCCTGCGCCGGGAAGGCCACCCAACAAATGGCGGCGACCGCCAACACCCCGCCGCAGTGAAAGCTTGTTCTATTTCGCATTATCAAACACCGCCTCGCCTCCGACCATGGAAAAACTCACTTCCTTATCCGCGTAGACGATCGCCTCATACGGATCAGTGCCGAGGCCGTCCAAGGGCGCGGCAATCAGGTCGGCCCAGGCGCCCGGCGCGATCCTCCCCAGCTTTTCCTCCTCACGCAAAGCTCTCGCCGCATTCAGCGTCGCCATTTCCAACAATTCCTGTGCCGACATCCGCGGGAACATGTGCGCCAAGGTCTGCATCTCCGCCAGCATACTCAGCGTATCGTTGCTGGCCAAACTGTCCGTGCCAAGACACACGTTGACATCCCGTTCGCGCAAGGCGTTCAACAGGGGTGTTCCCCGGCCAAAGAACCGGTGCGTTTTCGGGCAATGCACCACGTGCGTGCCGGTCTGCTTGAGCAGGCCCACATCCAGTGGAGTCAGGCAATTGGCGTGCACCGCCAGACAATTGGGACCCAAGGCGCCGAATTCCTCCAATAACTGCGTCGGCCCGGTTCGTTTGCAGTCTCCCATGTTGCGTCCCGCCCGAATAAAATAATCGTACATCGGTCCGGTACCGCGACGGATCATGTCATCCTCGTCCTGTGATTCAGCGAGATGAGTCGCTAATAAAATGTTCCGTGCCCGGGAACGCTGTGCCGCCAACTCGTACAGTCCTGCGCTCGCGGTGTAGGGGGCATGCGGCGAAAGCCCAAACCCGCCGCGAACGTTCGGATGAGCGGCAATAAACTCCAGTGCGTCGGCCACGAGGGCCTCCACGTCTTCGGCGTGATAGATGTCGATCAATTCCAGACACCACCACACGCGCAACTTGGTCGGCAGGACCTGATGCAGAATCTTTGGCGTGGAACAGACATCGACGACGGTCGTCGTTCCCGACCGGATCAATTGCTCCATACCCATTTGATAGCCGCTGAGATAGTCTTTATCCGAATGCAGTTTCTTCGCCGCGACCAATTGCAGGATCCATTCGATAAAACTACCCTGCCATTGCACTTCCCCCCGCAGCCGAGTCAGATCCAGATGGCAATGCGCATTGATCAAGCCGGGCGCCAACGCCCGCTCGCCCAGATCGCGCACTTCACCGGTGTGCGCCGCCCGGATCTCGGCCGTCTTGCCGACGGCGGTCACGCGATCTCCCTCGATCACTACAGCGCCGTCTTCAATCGGCGGCTGATCCATTGGCAACACGTATCGCGCTCGCAAAATCATCCGATTACTCGCTCCTGTCGCTGGGGATTCGAATCCGTTCAATGGAACGCGAGCGCCCGGAGTTCTCGTCCACGTCAATGATCGCGCCGCACAACGCGACGTCTCCTTCCGCAACCTCCATCCTTTGCGGCATCTGTGTGAGAAACCGTTTCAATACCGCCTCCACCTCGCGTCCCAAAACCGAGTCATGCGGTCCGCACATTCCCACGTCGGAAATATAGGCCGTGCCTTTCGGCAGGATTCGTTCATCGGCCGTCGCCACATGGGTGTGTGTTCCAATCACCGCGCTGACTTTCCCGTCCAAGAACCTACCCATGGCGATTTTCTCGCTGGTCGCCTCCGCGTGCAAGTCAACAATGATGATATTTGTCTGTTTTTTCAGTCGGGCAACTTCGGCTTCCGCTGCGCGAAACGGACAATCGCTGTTGGGCATGAACACCCGACCGATCAGGTTCATGACGCCGACCGGTGTCTGACCGTCGCGTTGGATCACGGTCGCGCCGCGGCCGGGCGTCGCCGGCGGGAAGTTCAACGGTCGCAGCACACGCGGCTCACGCTCGATGA
Organism: Verrucomicrobiia bacterium; assembly: GCA_035516795.1. Classification (GTDB taxonomy): domain Bacteria; phylum Verrucomicrobiota; class Verrucomicrobiia; order Palsa-1439; family Palsa-1439; genus DATJBF01. The sequence continues at coordinate 109,418 of DATIZX010000010.1, read as the reverse complement.
CCTCGTAGATCTCCTTCTGGTCCCAGACATGATCGCCCGTGGTAATCAGGTCCACACCGCTCGACAGTAGGGCGTCCACGGTGGAGGCGGTCAGGCCCGCGCCGTGGGCACTGTTCTCGCCGTTGGCAATGACAAAGTCGATTTCCCGTTCCTGCCGCAGTGCGGGGACGAGGCTCGCCACTGCTCTGCGTCCCGGCTTCCCCACCACGTCGCCGATGAACAAAATCCTCATGGTGTGCTTAATGACTAAAGGTTTACGCCGAAGGATGCAAGAAATCCCTGTGGATAAGATTTCAGCGGGAACGCGACCACGAATCCCAATCAAATCGGCTTTACTTTTTGTTTCCGGACGGAAGCCATGCGCTTGCGCGTAGCTTTCTGCTGCTGCTACTATTTGGCACGAATTCAATGAAAGACGGCGAGGAGTTTCTTGCGCTTGATCAGGTAGCGCTGCGCCTGAATGAGACGGTCGTTTTCGATAACACGAACTGGACCTGGCGGCGCGGCGAACAATGGGCGCTGCTCGGCTCCAACGGATCGGGCAAATCGTTGCTGATAGAAGCCTTGTTGGGCCGAGTGCCGCTCGCCCGCGGAGAGATCCGCGGGCCGCGGAGTTTTTCCGATTCCCTCGAACTGAATCCTGAGGATGCCACTGCGGTGGTCTCCCCTGAAGTCCAACGCGAATTGGCCGTTGCCGAGAGCGCGTTCTATCAGTCGCGCTGGCACAGCAGCTTCGACGAAAGCCAGCGTATGGTGGCGCAGTTGCTCGCTCAAGACAGTGTGGAGAACATCAACCCCTTCGAGGTGCATCCGCGCCGTCACAACCGAAAGGAATTTCTGCGGGGCCGAAGAAAGTTGGTTCGTTGGTTGGGGATCGAACATCTCCTCCGCCGAAAGGTTGCCTGCCTGTCCAATGGCGAACTGCGCAAGACGCTGCTCGTGCACGCGGCGTTGCGTGGGCCGCGACTGCTTGTTCTGGACGATCCTTATGCGGGCTTGGACGGCGAATCCCGCGGGCGCTTGCGTGACGTTGTTCGGCGCCTCATGAAATCGGGGTGGCCGGTCCTGATGGTGACCCATCGACCCGAGGAAATTCCAGAATTGACCACGCACGTGATATTGGTGGATCAGCACCGGGTGGTGAAGCAGGGCCGGAAACATGAGGTGCTTCGTTACGCCACCGCGTGTTTTGGGGCTGTAAGTGCGCCAGCTTCCCCAGCGCGCCATGGAGTTCTTTCCGACAGGAAGAAACGTGCCGCGGCGCCGCTGATTGTATTGCGCCGCGTAACAGTGACGGCCCGTCGCACGGGCATCCTCAGCAACGTGAATTGGACCATCTGCCGTGGCCAGAATTGGGCCGTGTTCGGTCCCAACGGTGCCGGCAAGACCACCTTGCTGAATCTGATTCAGGGCGATCACCCGCAGGCGCACGCGCAGGAAATCTCGTGGTTTGGCAAACGAGCCGATTCACCGTCCACGATCTGGCAAGCACGCCGGCGCATCGGTTGGATGTCGCCGGAATTGCACGCGCATTATTCGCCCGAGTGGCCGGTGCTGGATGTAGTTTGTTCGGGCTATTTCAACAGTATCGGCCTTTTCGAGTCCTGCTCGAAAAGACAGCAGACGGCGGCCCGGCAATGGCTCCGGGATTTCGGGCTGGCCACACAAGAACAACTGCCGTTTGGCTCGCTTTCCATGGGGCAGCAGCGTTTGGTCTTGCTGGCCCGCGCTGTTGTGAAACAGCCGCTGTTGCTGCTGTTAGACGAGCCGCTGCAAAGCCTCGATGCGGTCCACCGTCACGGCCTGCTGGCGGCAGTCGATCGGGTTGTGGAACAGACCGGCGCGGCGCTCGTCTTCGCGACTCATCTTCGAAAAGAGTTGCCGCGATGCATCACGCACGTTCTGAAACTCAAGGCCGGACGCGTGGTTTTTCGTGGAAACCACCGACGCAATTAGACTTCTCATTTCGTTGATTTTGAGGTCTTCTAGTGTGTCGACGGATGAGCGCGAAATACTCCATCGGTTTGGACTACGGCACCAACTCGGTTCGTTGCTTGATCGTAGACGTCAACCATGGGCGCGAGGTTGGCACTGCTGTTTGGGAGTACGCACACGGCGAGCACGGCGTGATTTTGTCGCGCGACCCCCACTTGGCACGACAGCACCCGGCTGATTACCTGACGGGCGCGGAGATCACCGTCCAGAAGGCGTTGGCGTCGGCCAAACGCAACGTGAAAAGTTTCAAGCCCGAACAGATTGTGGGGATCGGCGTGGACACTACCGGCAGCACGCCGCTGCCGGTCGACGCGCTTGGCCGGGCGCTGGCGTTCGATAAAAGGTTCGCGAAGAACCCGGCGGCGATGGCCTGGCTGTGGAAAGATCATACCGGGGTCGACGAAGCAACGGAAATCACCGAACTGGCAAAGCAAACCCGGCCACACTACCTCGCCCGATGCGGTGGCACCTATTCCAGCGAATGGTTCTTCAGCAAAATCCTCCATAGCCTGCGCACCTCGCCGGAAGTTTTCGATGCCGCGCACACCTGGGTGGAGATCGCCGACTGGATTCCCGCGGTGCTGACCGGCACCGACGCACCGGGCAAACTCACGGCCGGTGTCTGCGCGGCCGGTCACAAAGCGATGTACAACGCTGATTGGGGCGGCTACCCGGATGCGGAGTTCCTCGGTTCCCTGCATCCGAAGCTGGGCAAACTGCGTTCGCGGCTTCCTCCGAAGGCATGCACGATCGACCGCGCCGTTGGCAGCTTGACGGCTGAGTGGGCGAAGCGGACCGGCCTGCCCGCCGGTATTTCCGTGGCCGTCGGCGCGTTCGATGCGCATCTTGGTGGTGTCGGCGCTGGGATCGCGCCCGGGACACTGGTCAAGATCATCGGCACCAGTACCTGCGATATGATGGTGGCACCGGCCACCGAAAAGCTGCCCGATATTCCCGGCCTGTGCGGTATCGTCAACGGCAGCATCCTGCCGGGATATTACGGACTCGAAGCCGGCCAGTCGGCCGTTGGCGACATTTTCAACTGGTTCGTGAATTACATTCGCGTCGGCAGCCACGAAGAATTGAGCAAAGCCGCTGCCACACTGAAACCCGGCGAGAGCGGCTTGCTTGCGTTGGATTGGAACAATGGCAACCGGACAATTTTGGTCGACCAGCGATTGACCGGGTTGGTAATCGGCCAAACCTTGTACACGACACCAGCCGAGATTTATCGGGCACTGATCGAGGCCACGGCGTTTGGTGCGTTGACGATCATCAACCGCTTTGAGGAATACGGAGTGAAGGTCGAGCAGATCGTCAACTGCGGTGGCATTGCCGAAAAGAATCCGCTGGTCATGCAGATTTATGCCGACGCGACGGGGCGTCCCATGAAAGTCTCGCGCTCGGCGCAAACGTGTGCGCTTGGCGCCGCGATTGCCGGAGCGGTCGTAGGCGGCGCGCACAAGAATTATGTCGAAGCGCAACAAGCGATGACCGGTGTGAAGAAGCGCGTGTTCACGCCCAATCCGCTGGCCCAGGCCGTCTACAGGGAGCTTTACCCGCTGTATCGCAAGCTGCATGATGCTTTCGGGACAAAGGACTGGAATGGCAATCTGCACGATGTGATGAAGAAGCTCATCGAGATTCGGCAGCACGCTCGCTCCTGTGAGGGGAAACGAAATGCTTGAGCAATTGAAACAGCAAGTTTGTGAAGCAAACCTCCAGCTTGTTCGCGAAGGTCTCGTCATTCAGACCTTCGGCAACGTCAGCGGTGTGGACCGGGCCAGCGGTCATTTCGTAATCAAACCGTCGGGCGTGGCCTACAATGCGATGCGGCCGGAGCAGATGGCTGTTGTGTCGCTCGCCACCGGCGAGGTCGTTGAAGGCGATTTGCGTCCCAGTTCCGACACCCCAACGCATTTGATTCTCTACCGCGCCTTCAAAGGCATAGGGGCCGTCGTTCACACCCATAGTTTTTATGCGACGGCGTGGGCGCAGGCCCGGCGGGAGATCCCCGCGCTGGGCACAACGCACGCCGATTATTTCTACGGAGCGGTTCCTTGCACGCGATTGCTTACCGCAAAGGAAATTCGCGACCGTTACGAAGTGAACACTGGCCAAGCGATTGTCGAGCGGTTTAGGAAGCTGGACCCGCTCCAGATGCCGGCGGTCCTGGTCGCGAACCATGCGCCGTTTGCGTGGGGGCAGACACTGCAGGACGCGGTCTACAATGCTGTGGCCGTGGAATATTGCGCACGATTGGCCAGCGAGACTTTGCGGTTGCGTCCGTCGAGCAAACCCATGCCGCAGGCGTTACTCGACAAACATTTCCTGCGCAAACACGGACCACAAGCTTCCTACGGTCAGAAACCCGGCTAAGGTCTCATCCGACCAGCCCTTTCCACAACTGCATCTCTTCCAGTTTCGCTTTGATCGCGTTCAAGAACCGCGCGGCCAACGCGCCATCGATGATCCGGTGATCGGAGGAAAGCGTCAGCTTCATGATCGAACGCACGACCACGTTGTCGTCGCGCACGACCGGTTTCTTGATGGCGCTCGACACCGCGAGGATGGCGCTTTCGCCGGGATTGATGATTGCGGTGAAGTTCTCTACATCTAGCATGCCCATGTTGGAAATCGTGAACGTGCCACCGCTCATTTCGTCCGGCGTGAGCTTCCCTGCCCGAGCCTTCTCCGCGAGTTCCCGGGAGCGCATATTCAGCTCGGTGAGCGTCAATCCATCAGCGTTGCGAATCACCGGCACGACCAAGCCTTGCTCCAGCGACACGGCCAGCCCCAAATGCACGCGGCTGTGCCAAAGCACCGTCTTGCCGTCGGTCGTGCTGTTGACGTCTGGGAACTCTCTCAACGTGAGCACCACCGCCTGCGAAATGAAATCAGTGATCGTGTACGGCGCGCCCTGTTCCTTGAGTTGTGCACGAAAGGCGATGAGATCGGTCATGTCAACTTCAACTGTGACAAAGAAGTGGGGTGCGGTGACCACGCTTTGCTGCAACCGCTGGGCAATGATCTGTCGCATTTTGCTCAACGGCTGGGGCTGTTCTTCGGGGACCGGGACGGTCTTGTGCGCTTCCAGATAGGCCTGCACATCTTTCTCGACGATCCGTCCTTCAGGTCCGGAGCCGGTGATCTTGGACAGATCAACCGCGTGATCTTCCGCGAGCGTCGCGGCACGGGGACTGATACGAAACGCTGTCGATTCGGTTGTAGGCCGCGTGACTTCACGGGGCGGCGTGATGCTTGGTTGTGCCCCGTCAACGGCCGTGCCCGCTGAGGTCAGCGGGCCTACATCGACTCCCGCCGGCGCTGTCGCCCCTGTTCCCGCCATCGCCTCGCCCGGATTTCCGATGAATCCGACCGTAGTCTGCACCGGCACTGGAATGCCGGCTTCGACCACGATCTTTAGCAAAGTGCCTTCCTCAAAACTCTCGACTTCCATTACTGATTTGTCGGTTTCGACCGTGAACAAAATGTCGCCCTTTCTGACTTTGTCGCCTTCCTGCTTGCGCCATTCGATAATGGTGCTTTCCTCGGTCATTTGGCCAAACTTCGGCATGATTATGGGCGTGGGCATGAGTTAAGTCGTAGGTAGGGCGCGACCGCCGGGCGCGCCATTCGCAGAGGTTTGGTTGCGGCTGGCCCGGCGATCCAGCCCTACCACAACGATCTGCAAGACAATCATCATTCTCACAAAATCTCATTCGCTGCGTTCAGCAAATCGTTCACGTTCGGCAAGAACGCAGCTTCCAAGATGTGCGACTGCGGCGCGATGCCGTTCTTTGCTCCCACACGTTTGACGGGGGCATCCAGGTAATCGAAGGCTTGGTCGTGGATCGTCGAGGCGATTTCGCCGGTGTAACTGCCAATGTGAATCGCCTGACTGGCTACGACACAGCGACCGGTTTTTTTCACCGAGCACAGAATCGTATCCATGTCCAATGGCACAAGGGTGCGCAGATTGATGACCTCGGCAGACGCTCCCTTTTCGCTCTTGAGTTGGTCTGCGGCTTTGAGACAGTCGTGGACCAAGGGGCCCCAAGCGACGAAAGTGATGTCACTCCCTTCGCGCACCACGTTGGCGACACCGAGGGGCACAAGGTAATCACCTTCGGGCACCGGCCCTTTCATGCCGTAGAGCGCCTGCGACTCGATGAACATCACCGGATTGTTGTCGCGGATCGAGGATTTCAACAATCCTTTTGCGTCGGCCGGCGTGGCCGGGTAGATAACGTAGAGGCCGGGGATATGACAAAACATGGATTCCAACGTCTGCGAGTGCTGCCCGCCGTAGCCTTTGCCAGCGCCAGCGCTGACGCGATAAACCAGCGGCACTTCCGTCTGCGCGCCGGACATATAATGCCATTTCGCCGCCTGATTGCTGATCTGGTCGGAACTCATCAGCGCGAAATCGAAATACATCAACTCGGCCACGGGCCTTAAGCCGATCATGGCTGCGCCGACGGCGGTGCCGCAAATGCAAGCCTCGCTGATCGGTGCATTGAACACCCGGTCGCGTCCAAACGCTTCGAGCAAGCCTTTCGTCACCTTGAAAGCTCCACCATAATCGGCCACGTCCTCGCCGTAGAAGATGACGCGTTTGTCGCGCAACATTTCCTCGACCATCGCCTCGCGTATCGCGTCCTTGTACGTCAACTCGCCGTTGACGCGCTTGATTTCCGGCAAGGATGCGATGATCTGCACCTTCCGAAACTCTTCCGGAACAACCTCCGCCTTCGTGCCAGTGTACATGTATTTGATCACATCTTCGGCGGGTGGGTCGGCCGCTGCGGCGGCGCGTTTGGCGGCGCGCGCATTGCGGTCGCGTACGCGTTGCTCCAACTCGGTTAGTTCCCTCTCTTCGAGCAGCTCGGCGGCAACGATTTGAGATCGGAAATTCGCAATCGGATCCACCGCTTTCCATGCCGCCTCCTCATCTTTGGTGCGGTATTCCACCCGTGGATCGCTGAGTGAATGTCCCAAATACCGGTAACAATCCACGTCTAGAAACACCGGCCCGTCGCCGCGTTTGCAGATCGCCACGGCGCGACGGACGGCATCACGAACCGCCAGCGCGTCCATGCCGTTGACGACTTCCGCGTGCATGTTGTTGTCGGCGAATCCGGCGGCACGACGTGCGATGCGTTCGATACCGGTGACCTCATCGTCCGTGCGACCGGTCATGCCGTAATGATTGTTGATCACGAGGAAAATGATCGGCAAACCGAACTGATGATCCTTCGCGTAATGATTGGTGAACTGCTGTTGCGCGGCCCAGTTCATGGCTTCGAGCGCCACGCCGTTGGAGAATGCGCCATCGCCGGCAAAACAGCACACGACCGCGTCCTGGCGGAGATACCGCAGTCCCAGCGCCGCGCCCGTGGCGATGGGCGTACTGCCGCCGACAATTGCGTTTGCCCCGAGGTGGCCGACCGTAAAATCGGCGATGTGCATTGAACCGCCGCGACCTTTACAGTAACCATCATCTTTGCCGAACAGTTCACCGATGGTTCGGTAAAGATGCTCTTCAAGCGCAGCCTCGATGAGTTCCTTACGGTTCTGAGCCACACTGTTCGGCACTCGTTGACGAAGTTCGGACACGCTCATCGCCCGAATGGACACCGTACCCTTGGCCAGACTCTCGCCATGGCCACGATGCGTGCTGGTGATTTTGTCATCGATGGTCAGCATGCTGCACGCGCCCGCGGCACAGCCTTCCTGGCCAATGGAAACGTGTGTCGGGCCACGATAATTGTATTTCGGCAACGGCTGATAAGCGCCCGAGCGGAGCTTGACGATCATCTCTTCGAACTCGCGGATGATTAGCATGTCCTCGAACAAGGCCAGCGCCTCGTCAGCCGTGATCGTTTGCGCAGCCAATTCCTGCTGGAGATTGCCGAGGTATTGAAACGCGGGAATCTTGCCACAATCGATGACGAACGGCTTGAATTGGGGCCGACTGTTACTCAAGTGAACCGGGTTATCCATGGGCTTCCTTTGAAAACTCTTAAACGCGCAGAACCTTGACTCCGCTCTTGCTCAGTTCGCGCGCAAATTGACGATCGATCTTCTTGTCGGTTATGAGGGTGTGAACTTTTTCCAATCCGCCCGCCCGCGCAAAGGACACTTTGCCAACTTTGCTGCTGTCGGCCAACAGAATCACCTCGCGCGCCCGTTCCATCACCAATTCTTTCGTGAACGCCTCGCTGGGTTCGGTGGTCGTCAGCCCCTCGCGAAGGCTGAGGCCCATGGTGCCCATGAACGCCTTGTCGAGGTGAAGTTCGTTGAGAACATGCCGCGTTAGAGGACCGACCAACGTCTGGCTCAACCGGCGCAATTCACCACCGATGAGAATTAATCGCGGTCCGTGCCCGGCCAGTTCGTTCGCCGCGCGCAGCGAATTCGTCGCCACGGTGACATTGGTGCGGTCGCGGAGCAGCCGCGCCAATTCCAGCACCGTGCTGCCGCCATCGAGGTAAACTGTGTCTTCGGGCCGAATCATCTCCAGTGCCGCCTGCGCGATACGCCGCTTTTCCCTGATCGCGATCGAGGTTTTGGCGTCGAACAATGATTCTTGCAGCCGGCTCTCCATGCTCACCGCCCCGCCGTGCACGCGCTGGATTTCGCCGAGCTTTTCGAGACGATCCAAATCGCGCCGCACGGTGGCCGGGGAAGCGTTCAATTCCAGACACAAATCCTCGACGCGGACGACCCGGTTTTCGCGCAACGCGGCCCGCAGCCGGTCTTGTCTTTGCGGCGCAAGGTCTTTCTGGTCCAGAGGCTTCATGATTGATAGTGATTATATACACGCACAAACAATCATGGTCAATCAGCAAATATCAAGCCGCGGGTGGGGGTCGTGCTCTATTAGATTGTTGGTAATTTGCGAAAGGCGTGGGGTTGCGCTACAATATGTTTCGTGATCTTCTTTGTGCCTTAGCCGTGAAAGGGACAAAGGATAGCAACGCAAAGCACAGCAGGGGATTGGCAGAAGGGCCGGGGGGTTACCGGCCCCTTCTCTTTTACTTAGACGCTTAGCCGGAAGTTCAGCGATCAAGTATCAATCTGTGCTCTATCCGGTACGAGACATTCCTGAACTAAATCGACGATTGATAATGCTGTGCGAGGCTGGAACCACAGTCAAATCATTCCGTTCAGCATTCTTCCTATTTTATAGTCAGCTTCTACCCTCATTGAATCTGGGGTCAGTGGGTGCATTTTTGACACATTCAGTGGTTACTTTTGCGCAGTTACGACAATGTTAGAACCGAAACTACGCCAAAAGCATCCTAATTTGCGTAAGAAAGGTTGAATTTTGAGCGTGGCACGCTGTCTGCAATCTAATTAGTTGTAAGCAAGAGATATACGACCGTGTCGCCGATAAAAATAGTCGTTGACACAGCATATCTCGAAATTAGACTCGCAATGAAATCTCGTCAAAAAAAGGTCGCGATGGATAAAGAGAAAAAGGAACAGTATCCTGAAACTGTTGGCAGCAGGCTTGCCGAAAAAGCACGCCGGTTAGCCAATTCTCTTTCCGACGACAAACGGGAAAGCCATCTCCACAAAGCGCTGGCCATAATCTATGGCTCCAGTGGCAAGAAAACAGTTAGCGTTAGACGCTAACGTTCCACTCGATCTCGCCTCAGAAGATCCCGGCGTAATTGCGTTTCACACAGAGTTTCTTCGGCGCGGATACGAACTGTTCGTCACTCCAACTGCGCTTCAGGAGATTCACGTTCTGTCTGAACGAGGAGAACCACGCGAAAAGGAAATTGCGTTGGTCGCTCTTCAGAACATTCTCGCATGGCAGATTCATCCGGTTAATTTGATTCCAGTTGGACATGGCCTAACCGAGCGTTTTGCGCAAACGCTTATTGACCGAAAGCTCTTGCCAGAAGACGAATGCAACGACGGCATGATACTGGCAGAAACCTCGCTCCTTGAATATCCTGCCTTGGTAACTTCAGACCACCATTTGCGAGACATAGACGAAACGGACTTGAGAATCGCTTTTGATGACTGCGGCCTGTCTTACGTATGGGTTGTTCATCCGGTGCGTCTGTTAAACTCATTGCGCTGACCCCGCGAGAATGGTCTGTTAGACATGCTATTTGGCTTTTGGTACTAATCGTTTCTTCAGGAGCCTCAACTGCTCAAGTAGTAGCTGGTAGTCTTCTTCTGTCAACGGGAATGGTACCTTTGCATACTTATCCTCATCCAAGAAGATCGGCACCTCACTTATGTTTGAATCCGTTGCTTCGTGCGCTTTCCCCCCGCCGCCTATGTACCCCGGTACAAATTTTAGCGTTGGGCGGCTTTCGGTTTTCTCAGTTGCCTGATTCACTTTGAGGCTGCTTGTTGCTGGTACTTTATCAAAATTCCTCAGTTTGGCAAATTCAATTGTACGTCTAAACTCGCTGATAAATTGAGACACGTATTTCTGGTTGAACTTGCGCTCGATCACTAAGTAGCGCTCTATCAACTTGTCGTCTGGTAGAGTTCCTTGATATTTCTGCCAAAGTTCGTCGTGAATCTGTGGAGACAACGCCGCCTGTGCAAGAAGTGCTTTATACTCTGGAGAGCCAACATCTGGATTGTAAACCAAGGAAATGGCCAAATCGGTTAGTTTAATCTCGCGTCCAGCGGTGGATTCTGATTCTTCAGCCAAGCCAAACTTCTTGAGCGCGGCTATAGTTACGAGCGCCTGACTTCCCTGCGGAGCAAGTTCCCAATATCGCGCGGCTACGTCCACAGAAACTGGGTGCCGATTGACCTTTTCCCACAGAATGCGCGCTCTATTAAGCGATTCCTCAAGGTCAATGCCGGGATAGGATGGGCTTCTAACGCGCTTCTGTTTCGGTTCCTTTGGCTCAGTGGTCATCGAAATGCTCCTTTCTTTCGAGCGCCAACCTAACACTATCGGCGCCACCTGTCAATGGTTATATGATTTTGGCAGATAAAAATAAATCATTAGAGCAAGATAAAAAGCTCTTGCTTTCTGCGCCGGGTTCCGGTAGAGTCCGCGTGGTTCTTTGGAAGTCTTGTAAGATGCCCGGGAACGGGCGTGGAGGGGGGAGCCTGAAAACCGTTAAGGCGCATCATTAGCGCCGGACACCACGCCCTGATCCCGTAACTCAAAAATTGCCCCGTAGTGTTACTAGCACCACGGGGCGCAACCGATGGCCGGAGCCAAGCGGTCGCATATCCTTGCAGATACGACTGCACAGTACGCGCTCGGCCACAGAAAGTCGAGCCGAAAGTGAAATGTTACTGTTGCAGTGGTGAAGCCAGCCGATTTGGAACCTTCCAAAACAAGAATCGAGTTGTTCAGCGTTTCCGTTGCACTAAATGCGGTAAGACCTTCTCTGAAGATCAGCCGCTAGGTAGGCTCCGCGTGAGCCATGACAAGGTTGTCCAGATAGTAAAACTGCTATCTGAAGGTATTGGCATTCGAGCCGTGAGCCGCCTCGCGCAATGCCATCAGCACACTGTTCTTGAGGTCTTGCGCGTGGTGGGTGAACGCTGCGAGTATCTGCATGACCGACTTGTGCGCAACGTGACTATTGATTCGCTCCAAGTCGATGAATTGTGGACGCGGGTAGGGATTCGGCAAGCCCGAACCACGCCAGAAGACACAGAGCGGGGCGATCAATACACCTTTCTTGGCATCGCTGCCGACACCAAGCTGATTGTGTCTTACTACACCGGCAAGCGGAACGCTGAAAGCACGTTTGCCTTCGCCGCAGACGCAGCTTCTCGGATTGCCGGACAAGTGCAGATCACCTGTGATTCATTCCACCCCTATCCGAGCGTCCTAAACTCATTCTTCAACAGGCGGCTGGACCTCGCTGTGATGCAAAAGATATTCAAGAAAGACACCTACAACGGTAGCGACCCAAACCGGCGCTATTCGCCAGCGCCCTACGCTTCTGTGTTCGTGAAACGGATAATCGGCGCTCCAGATGAAACCAAGATTTGCACGAGCCACATTGAGAGAACAAATCTTACCGTGCGACACTTTAACAAACGCTTCGCTCGGCTGGGCTTAGGCTGGTCGCGGAAGCTGGACAACCACCGCAGAGCAGTAAGCCTGTTTGTGGCGGTGTTCAACTTTTGCAAAGTGCACAGAACGCTTGGCACAACGCCCGCGCACGCTTCTGGCATTACTGATGGAGCATGGACGATTGAGCGGCTGATTGAGGAAGCTACTAGGCGAGAACCTTCCTTAGAACAGTGATAAATTCGCTAATATCCAAGTAAAAATTGGGATACGCCTTTGGAAGTGCCGCCAAAGAGTCAACCGACACAAGAACAGCTTGTTTATTAGGATTGCCCCTGTTGGCTCGTTCAACTTCAAGATATTTGTCTTGTGCTTCTAAGGCTTTTTCTCGTGGAAATCCTGTTGTCGTAACGGTTTTGTTCTGGAGATCAAGCTCCAATAGGAATAGCTGTCCTTCCTTGTGCTCCACGAATCCGGTTGCGGCAGTTAAGCCTTCGAGAAGTCCTATTTGTGTGGAGCATGACTTTAGCTCGCGTTTGCATTCGGCTTCTGTTTGTGGAACCCCGGGAACGAGAGGCCGCTTTTCCAGCCGGGCAAACTCATTGGATACAAGAGCGAAAAATCGCTTCCAAGATGCCTCGCCGATATTGGATTTCAGTGCCTGCCCTGTAAAAAAATCAACGGTTTCAACTGCTGTTGCCCATGCATGTTGAAGTTTTGATCGAATCTGGATTTCTATCTTCAAATCATTATAGACAGAGTGGGTCTCAGTTGTAGTGAAATACTTATAGACAAGATGAACGCTTCTGTACCCACTTGGTTTAGGGCTGGCAATATAATCGTATTTCCTGTGGAATTTGCCACCACGGAGAGCATTTTTGGCGGTGGCTTCCGCATACACCTTTACGAGTTGTTCAACCTGTCCAACTGAACGCAGTATTGCGCGACAGCCTCCGATGTCATGCATTTGGGTAAGCTGCATATCAAGACCAGCGGCATGGTTCTCTTGTAGCTTCAATACTATCGCAGGAATGCGCTTGGTTCGCTGCGCAATAAGAGCTGCGCGCTCTACGTGTTTTGCCCTGTTGGAAAGAGTCATTTTTACGGCCTGAAGGGGATACGCGTGAATAGCTCGCCAGTTGTTCACGGCGCTAAGAGCCTGATCGACATCGGCATGATCTGGTGAAGGCGCCAGCAATATCCTAGCGGCGTCATTAACGTCGGCGCGAGTAAATAAGGGTTTTGCCCATTTCACACCTTCGATTGTAACAAAGCCAGCCGCTTTGTCACTTATGCAAAAACAACAATCCATTAGAGCACGACCCGGGTGGGGGTCGTGTACCATTAGATTGTTGATAGGGCGAAAAATGACAACGGCAAGCCCTGCGAAAATTATGGTGCGAACCGTCGGACAATGAGTTCGGGGAGATCGATGTTTTCAGGTTGCCGCAAGAGAAAGACAACCGTCTCGGCGATATCGGCAGGGGCAATCATCGGTTGGCCTTTCAATCGTCTGCCCAGGTAAGTGCCCTTGATGAAGTCGGTGTCCACACCGCCGGGGCAGAGATTATAGACATGAATGTTGTGCGGTTTGGCCTCGACGGCCAGGCCCCGCGCGAAACCGAGCAGCCCGTGTTTGCTCGCGCAGTAGCCAGATTGGTGAAGGTACCCCTGCAAGCCGGACGTGCTGACGACGTTGATGATGCGTCCCTGTTTGCGTCCAATCATGTGCGGCAGGACTTCCCGGCAAAGCAGGAAGGGCGCAGTAAGATTAATGCGCAGCACCCGTTCCCAATCGGACAGCGAGATTTCCGTGACTGGCCTTTCGAGGAAAACGCCAGCATTGTTGATAAGAAAGTCGCAACGGCCCAAATGTTTCACGGCCCGAGCAACGGTCGCGGGGATGACATCCGGGTTTGCCAGGTCGCACGCAATGAACTTGCCGCGCACGGCCGGTTTCGTGCGCGATAGCAAGACAAGTAGAACTCCCTCTCGCGCCAGCGCCCGAGCGATGGCCAACCCGATGCCTCGGCTCGCGCCAGTGATAATCGCTGTTTTGCCCTTTAGCGACCGCATAAATTCGCGATGCTCACTTCGCCTAACTCATTTCTTGACCGCCGGTAACGCTGAGGGCAATGCCGGTAATATAACTGGCAGCATCGGAGGCAAGGAAGACCAGAGCATTACAGACGTCGTCATACCTGCAACCGCGCTTCATCGGCACTTCGTTGACGTAATGCTGGCGCACCTCTTCGACTGTCTTGGCGCCGGGGACTTTTCCCGCCCGGAGATATTGGACGAACAAACCCTTGTTCGGATCGATCCACAACGGTGAGTCGAGCAAATTACCGGGGCAGATGGCATTGCAGCGGATATTGTGCGGGGCCATCTCCAACGCGACGCTCTGCACGAGGCCGATGCCGCCGAACTTGGTGGCGGCGTAAGCGGAGTTGGCCGCGCTGCCTTTCTTGCCGGATTTGGAATTGATCTGGATGATAACGCCGCTGCGTTTCGGCTTCATCACCCGGCAGGCGTGTTTCATCGTCAGGAAATTCCCGAAGAGATTCACGTTCATCACTGCCCGCCATTTTTCCGGATCGGCTTCGGCAATCGGCTCGGCAATCAGAATGCCCGCGTTGACCACCACGAGGTCCACCCGGCCATGTCGGGCAATCGTCTGGTCGAACAGATTTTTAACATGCGTCTCGTTCGTCACATCCACCGACACATCAAAGCCTTTGATGTCGGCGGGCTCGACGCGGGCGCCTTCGTTCGCCAAGCGTTTGCAAATGGCCGCTCCCAAGCCCTGCGCGGCACCAGTCACAATGGCAACTTTATCTTTGAGCGTCATGGTTCCTCAAAAGCGATCTTTCAGCTTCGGCATCCCAATGTTCGACGCGTGTCAGTTTCAAGCCTTTGATCGACGGATACACGATTATCTTGCCGGGCATCAAGTTTTTCTCGACGGCGCGGATGCCGTCGATGGCGCCGTCCAAACCCGCGACCGCCGCAACAGACAGATTCGTGTCGAGGGTGCGCGCCTTCACTTTCGCAAGTACAGCTTTCATGTCTTCCAAGGTCGAACCGCTGGTGCCAACGAAATAGCATTGCTTTTCAATGCAGGCGTCGAGATCGATCTCGCCGGTCACGTTGGCGGGGATGCCGGCGAAAATGTTGATCATCGCGCGCGGCGCAGCGTCTCTGACAGCCTGTGCAACCAGCGCCGGCACGGGCGCCATGAGAACGATATAATTGAAGTTCTCGGCCAGGTTGTCTTTGGACGGATTATACGGGCGCAAAGTGACTTTGTTCTTCTGCGCCAACGGTTCAACCAGTTTTTGCAGCGAGGCGAGCCGTTCATCGTTAAGGTCACCAGCAAAAACAGTGACACCAGGAACGCCCTGGCAAAGATCGCGAATGACGTGCATCGTGCCCATCGGCCCGGCTGCGCCAACGATGTTGATCTTGTCGTTGGGACGGATTTCCACAGTAGCTGGAATCGCCGCCAGAGCGTCGGCTGCGTTATTTCCCGTGGTACCGACAATGCGGATACCGCCGTAATGCACCCGCCCAATTTGTGAGACGACCAGCTTGCCAAACTTGCCACCGCACTGGCAAATAACGAACAAGCCTTTGGTGCCAACGTTGGAGAACAGCTTTTCAGCAACGGCAGGATCACTGCCGAAATAAATCACTTCGTCAAATGGACCGGTCGGAAGTGCATTGGGCTGACAGCGGATGGCGTGGGGCGCGTCCACTTTGCCGTTGCCAACCACCAGGCATTTACCATCCATCTTCAACGTGCGGCGTTGCTTCTCGACATACGCGTCCTCGACGCAGGCCCACGGTTCACACAGTGCAATCGCCGATGCAGACAAATCTTCCGGCGCAGGAATGAACATGGACTCACCAGCGGGTGAGGTGATGACGCGTTCGTCCACCAGAACATATTCCTGCAGCGCGCCTTCGAAGTTGTAGCCAAACGCCGCGGCCGAGTTGGCCGTGGGAAGCCAGCGGTAGTCGGTTTGCACAAGGTAGCGCTGGCCGATCTGGAATTGTCTGACCTGCGAGCCGACGGCGACGATCCGGACGACGGTTTCATGACCGGGCACGGTCGGCTTTTCTCCGGGTACGTAATGCGGCATTTCCAGCAGTGCTTGTTGGTCAATGCCGGATTTGATTTCAGATTTGCGGGCGTGCGCGGAAAACTGTTTCAGCAACTTCAAGTCGGAGAAACACAAGCCGCAGACTTCGACGCGACACAATACCTGATGCGGACCTGGCTTGCTCACGGGCTTGGCTTCGTTGAGGCGCAGTTGATCCGGTCCAACCAATTGGACGGCGCGTTGTTGATTCGGGATGGTTACCGAGGTCATTGCTACTGAACTCTAGCGAGCAATTCCTTGGTTGTCACGTTTGGCGACAACTCGCGTCCGAGCCGCTCAAAGAAGTCGTTCCTCTCAGCGACGCCCGGAAACCGTTGTTTGGCCCAGTCGCTGAGATACCCGCGTCCGAGATGTCGTTGTAGCAGTGTGTGGGCGAAAACGATGTAGGCGCCCTTGAGAAAGACCGGCAAGAACGGTTTCAGCTCCGCAGTCTCAAATGAGTCCACGAATTTGTTGCCGGGTGCGTTCATCTCCGTGCCGACGACAATCAGGAAATGATGTTTCTCCGCCAGCGCGATCACTTCTCGCAGATTCTGTAACTTCTGGTCCTTCGCGCCAGGAGTGTAATTTCGGTCGGGAATGATGTTGAGCGCCGCAGCCCCGGATACTTCTGCTACCTCAAAAAGTTCTTCGAGGCACTGCTCGCCTTCGCTCGTGCCGTCAAGCCAGGTTAAGGTCGGGATCGCTCCGGCTTCGAGCACGAACTGATTCATTTGCGCCATCAGTGGAAATGCGCCTTTGCCCGGTTGAACGTAGCCAACTCCGCCGCGTTTCATCGTTTTCGCCCGGATCAGCGCCTGAAGTTTGGCGGGTTCGTCAGGGCATTCGCCAAGTTTACTTCGCCAGAACTCCTGGTCGCCCTTTTTCGAATACGCCTCGCAGATGTGACGCTCGGTAGCGTTTCCCTTCGGCGTGAGCGGCAACACATCGCGGTCGTAGTCAAGCACGACCGGTGCGGTGAACGCATTCACTCGGGCCAAAAGTTCGCGGTTGCGTTGCTCGGCGGTGCGACGCATTTGCGTCAGCAGCGGATGTTCGATCTCACGAGGAAACCCGATGCCCATGTGATAGGAGATGCCGGGCTCGCCCGGCGAATTAATCACGCGGTCAGCAAATTCAGGGACGTACACCCGCGACTCAAGACTCACACAGGCCTTCAGTTCCAGCAGGCGACCGGCCTCGAGAAATTCTTCCAGTCCATCCAGCACGTCGAAGTCGACAATGCCTGCGGCCATCAACCCACGTTGCCGGGCCAGCACCGCGAAGTGGGTCGGCGAGTAACCATAGGCATTGTAGGAAAAGAACGTGTGGCTGTGAAGGTTCACCTGCGCGGTGGGCTGCGGCCAATGCCCTTGCTCGCTGATCTCCTGCAATGCCCGACGCCGCACGGCGGGATCGAAATCGTCGAGTTGCCTTTCGAGTTGTTCGCCCAAACGCATTACTTCACGTCAACTTCTGAAAACGCGCGTACGCCTGTGTCCACACGTCGGCGTCCTGTGGTTTGAATGTGGTGACTTCGAATGACGAGCGAACAACCGAGCGCAATTCCTCCAGATCTTTCAGATGCCCGAGCGCGATGGCTTGGATGAGAACGTTGCCGGTCGCGGTCGCCTCGACCGGGCCAGCGACGACGATCCGGCCCGTGGCGTTGGCACTGAGTTGGTTCAGCAATTTGTTCTGGCTTCCACCACCGACAATGTGGAGCGTCGCGATCGGTTTGCCGGTCACATCCTCCATTCGATCGAGCGTCTGACGGTACAGCAAGGCAAGACTTTCCAAAATGCAGCGGATGAACTCGCCTTCGTTGGCGGGTGCCACCTGACCCGTGGCTCGGCAGAAAGCGGCGATCTTCTGCGGCATGTTATCGGGCTTGGCGAACGGCTCCGCATTGGGATTGATCAACGCTTTGAGAGGCTCGGCCTGCGCGGCCAGCACGCCGAGGTGTTCGTACGAAAACTCGCGACCCTCCTTTCGCCAGGCCCGCCGGCATTCCTGCTGGATCCACAAGCCGATGATGTTCTTCAGGAACCGGATGCGGCCGCCGAAGCCGACTTCATTGGTGAAATTGTACTGTCGGCTTTTCTCATTGATGATCGGTTTTTTAGATTCGAGGCCCAGCAGCGACCATGTCCCCGAACTCAAATACGCCCAACCTTTGCCCTGTGCTGGTACGGCCGCCACCGCCGCACCGGTGTCGTGTGAACAACTGGCGATCACCTGTGTGCCCGGCAGATCGAATTCAGGCAACGACGGGCCGAGAACCGTACCGGAGGGAGCGACCTCGGGGAACGCTTTCTTCGCAAATTTAAAGCCGCGGATCAGTTTTTTCGACCAGCGGTGCCTGCGCGGATTGTAAAGCTGCGTGGTGCTGGCAAGAGAATCTTCAGATTTCGCCACTCCACTGAAGAGATAGTTGAAATAATCGCCTATATTGAGAAACCGGTCGCTACTTTTGAACACCCACGGTCGCAACCGTTGATCGGCATGGAGCTGGTAAAGCGTGTTGATGGTCATAAACTGGATGCCCGTTTCCGCGAAGATTGTTTCGCTTGGTATGACCGCAAAAGCTCGCTCGAGTCCACCGTCCGTTCGGGTATCGCGGTAATGAAACGGTGCCGTGAGAAACGGCTCGCCGTCCTTGAGCCACACGTAATCCACTCCCCAAGAGTCGCAGCTCAAGCCGTCGGGCTTGATTCCGCGGGCCGCAACTTTGCGAACACCGGTCTCCAGTTCATCGAACAGGCGTAAGACATCCCAACGCAGCGTTCCGTTCACACGCACGGGGCCATTAGCGAATCGATAAATCTCCTCCAGCCCGACTTTGCCATCGGCGAGAGTACCGAGAACTACCCGACCACTTTCCGCGCCCAGATCACAAGCGATGTAATGATGGGCGTTCACCTTCTATGAGCAAGGACCTTGGTTTCGTATGTCTCGACATCCCGCAACCAGGCGGTGCTCACCGGCACACGCGCCCGACGACATAACTCATTCCAGACGTTGCCGAACGGCAACGTCTTGAGTTCCTCCATTAAGGCCAGCTTCTCCGCGTTCTTGCCGCTGGCCTCCAATTCGCGCAACGTCTGCGTCGGCTCCAACAGCGCGTAGAGGATTGCCTTGCGCGTAGCGCGCCCGCCAATGACGTATGCGGCCACGCGGTTGATGCTGGCATCGAAGTAATCCAGCGCAACAAAAATCCGTTCGAGCGCGTCGCCGCGAACCACTTCCTGAAACACCGCACGCAGGTCGTCGTTGAAGATCACCACGTGGTCACTGTCCCAACGGATGGGACGGCTGACGTGCAACAGCAGCCGCTTATGGAACTGCATCAGCGCGGAGATTTTGTCGTGAATGGTCTCGGTTGGATGAAAATGTCCCATGTCGAGGCACAACAAGATTCCGCGAGTTAATGCGTAATGGCTATAAAACTCGTGTGAACCGACCACGTAATCTTCGCTGCCCAGGCCGAACAGTTTCCCTTCCACCGCATCGACGCAGCCGTCCAGCTTTTCAGACAGCATGGCATCCAATGATTCAATGAGGCGCACCCGGGGCGACCAACGATCCGCCGGCGAATCTTTCACGCCATCGGGAATCCAGTGATTGATGACGCAAGGTGTGGCCAGCTCGCGTGAAATGGCGGCGGCGATTTTCCGCGAAGCAATTCCGTGGCGAATCCAGAATTGACGAATCGTTGCATCAGAATGTGAAAGTGTGAACCCGTCCGCAGCCTTGGGATGAGCAAAGAATGTCGGGTTAAAGTCGAGGCCGATCTTGTTCGTCTTGGCCCATGCGATCCAACGCGAAAAGTGCTTTGGTTCGAGCGCATCGCGGTCGATCTTTTCGCCATCCGTCTCGGCGTAAAAAGCGTGGAGATTAACGCGCTGAGTGCCGGGCAGCAACGACAGGACCTGGCTGAGATCCTGGCGAAGTTCGTCGCCGTTGCGGGCACGGCCCGGGTAATTGCCGGTCGCCAGCAAACCGCCCGCATCCACCGCGCCGGCCTTGGCTTCAAAACCGGCCACATCGTCGCCTTGCCAGCAATGCAGCGAAATCGGAAGGGCCAGCGCATGTTGGATGGCGGCCTCCGTGTCCACGCCGACCGCGCCGTACACGCGTCGAGCTTGGGCGTACTCGTCGGTGACCCGCAACTCATTCTCGTTGAGGATGTACGATTTCATCTCACATTTTCAATGCCTTGCGGCGAAGCTCCTCATCCGGTCGCCCGGCGATGCGGCGAATCTGTTGCGGCGTCATGAATTTCGGGCCACCCAACGCCGCCGCGCCGAGCCAGATTTGCGCCGCCTTTTCCGCCATGAACATCGCGGCGAGGACCGCCTCGACGGAGCGGCCAAGCGTGATAATCCCATGGTTCTCGAGCAACACGACCCGCGGTGCGCGAGCGTGCCGTTTGACGAAGGACTCCGTTTGCTGCCGAATGGCCCGGGCCAGCGGCAATCCGGGATCGGTGTAGGTAACAAACACCGATTCGACATCGCAGCAGACCACTTCGTCTGGGAAAACCCGTTTGATCGCAAATTCGTTGGCGCGTGGCGAACACAGAATGGCGTTCACATTCGGCGCGTGGGTGTGGCCGACAAACTCCACATCGGGCAGACCGAGAAAATACGCGTGGAACAACACTTCGACCGATGGCTTTTTCGCGCTCGCATCCACCCGCGACGCCATCAAGGCACTATCAATTTCGGCGTCGGACAAACCTTTGCGGTTGAGCAGAGTTAACAACTCTTCCGATTTGCACTCGACGACATCGGGCTCGGCTAGCGTGCTGAGATTGCTGCCGCTCGCCTTGACCAGAAATGTCTCGAGCCCGAGACGGGTCGACGTGTTGCCTTCGCCCAGAATTGCCAAAGGCCGTTGCGGGTTGCCCAATTCATGCGACAATCGCAACAACGACTGCAGACGTTCTTGTTTGTCAGTACCGGCCATAGAGAGGTCCGAAGTTGCGGCACGCCGTGAAGTCGGCGGCCTGAGGTTCATTGGCGCCGAATGCTGTCCAGGCACTCGGTCGGAAAACACGCTCTTCGCCGACGTTGTGCATGTAAACAGGAATGCGGAGCATGGACGCCAGCGTGAGCAGTTCATGTCCGATGTGACCGTAACTGAATGCGCAGTGGTTTGCGCCCCAATAGTTCATCACGGTGTACACGTTGCGAAACGCACCGCTATCTGACGTGCGGGGCGCAAACCAGGTGGTCGGCCACGTTGGGTTGGTCCGCTGGTCGAGTGTGTCGTGGACCTTCTCTGGCAATTCGACCGTTACTCCTTCGGCAATCTGCAACGCCGGGCCGAGGCCTTTGACGATGTTGATTCGCGCGGCGGTGATCGGCAGGCCCCCGCGAGTTGTGAAACGCGAGGAAAACCCGCCGCCGCGGAAATATTCGTAAAGGGCCGGACACCACTCCGTGGCTTTCAGGCATTTGTCAGCTTCTTCGGGCGTGATTTGCCACCACGGTTTCATCGCCGGTTTACCGCCGATCTCTTGCTGGCCGGTGCCGTCGAGCGCAGCCGGGCCGCTGTTGATCAGGTGGAGGAAACCGTCCTCGGCCTCGCCTTTGAGCTTGTGCCCCGTGACGCGCTCGACCGCCTCCGGGCTCCAATAGGTGCGCACGTCGGCAAAGATTTGCGCGCCGCCGGTGAGCAGATGGCCGAGCAACATGGTGGCGCCATTGAGCGCGTCGTTTTCCGTGGCGACGATGAACGGTTGGCGAATGCCATTCCAATCAAATGACGAACACAGGATTGCTTCCAGAAAATCGCCGTTGGGCAAATGATCGGTCCACTGCCGCTGGCCCTGAAAACCAGCCGCGATGGAGTTGTGCCCCAGCGCTTCTTCGCCAAAGCCCATCGCGGCGAGACGCGGATTGCCGATCATCAAGTCACGGGCAATCATGGCCATCTTCACACAATATTCCCATTCCTTGTCCTTCATCTCGCGGGAACGCTGCTTCCTGGAATCGTTGGCGTCGAAGCCTTCCCGGCAATTCTCGCGTACCCATTTTAGTGCCCGGCCAAATTCTCTGGGGTCGAAGATGCCGCGGTCGATGCGCCGGGCAATCTCCACCATATCGACCTGCATCACACGCATTCCAAGGTACGCTTCGAAAAATGCGCAGTCGACAATGGAGCCGGCAATGCCCATCGACGTCCCGCCAATGGCACAGTAACTCTTGCCGCGCATGGTCGCGACGGCGAGCCCGGCCTTCGCGAATTGCAGCAGTTTCTGCTGTACGTCATCCGGAATTGTCGTGTCACCGCCATCCTGGACATCTCGTCCGTAGATATTGAAGACGGGATAGCCTTTCTGGTTATGGCCAGCCGAAACTGCAGCAAGATACACTGCGCCGGGGCGCTCGGTACCATTGAACCCCCAAACGGCTTTCGGAATCAGCGGATCCATGTCCATCGTTTCGGAGCCGTAACACCAGCACGGCGTGACCGTGATCGAGACTCCGACGCCCTCGCGAGCGAATTTCTCGGCGCACATCGCAGCCTCGGCGATGCCGCCAATGCAACGGTCGGCGATAACGCATTGGATTCTTGTCCCATCGGCGTGCCGGAGTTTTTCACCGAGCAATCTGGCCACGCCTTTGGTCATACCCATCGTTTGCTTTTCCAGCGACTCGCGCACGCCTCCGAGTCGTCCATCAATCGTTGGTCGAATTCCGACTTTCGGGTTCTCACCCACGAGTCGGTTGCGTGGTCGGTTGATTTTCAATGCTGCCATTGTGGTTCATTCCCTCCAGAAATCCTACTCAACCTGTTGGGTCGGGAGTCTATCAAAACACAGATTCGGTTGGCGAGCAGTTCCGCGCCGGCGAAAATGAGACAGACGCTATCGCAATAAGGCCGAGGCGGTCCAAAGGAGGGGCGCCTGACCGTGGAGGTCGCCGGTCTTGCGGGGGCGCTTCAGATAGTATTCGACAGTGCCGCCTTTGCCCGTGCCGACACAGACATCGCGGACGTTGGCTTCGTCGTCGAGATGAGCCACCAATCCCAGCCAAGCGTTGCGCGTGGCGAAACCGTAAGTTTTGAGGTCGAGCCAGCCGTTCTTGACGCCGGTGACCATGGCGAAGGCAAACATGCCAGTGGAAGAAGTTTCCGGCCAGGCTTCGGGATGGTCGATCAGTTGACGCCACAAACCGTCTTCGCCCTGATATCGCAAGAGAGCCGCCATCATCTTTTTGTAGCTGGCCATGATACGTGCACGCCGCGGATGGGTCTTGGGCAGCGAGCGTAGCAATTCCGTCATCCCGGCGGCGACCCAGCCATTGCCGCGTCCCCAGAAGAACGGCGCGTTGGTACCGTGATAGAAAAGCCCGTTGGGCTGCTGCAGCTTGTCCAAATACGCGGTCATCGTCAACGCCGCGCGATCAAGGTACACCGCATCGCCTGTTGCGCGGTAGGCCTGCACCTGCACCGCCGGAATCATGTACATGTCGTCAATCCAGTAACGCGCCTCGGAAGTGATCCCGTCAGCCGTGGTCGTCGCCCACTGGTTGTCGGCAAAGCTTTTACCCAGCATCAAAAACTTCTCGTCTTTCGTCTGAAGATAGATCTCCAGAGGCACAACGCCAAAAACGCGGAAATCGACGTGGGCCTTCCGCGAAATCCACCGGTCACCTTCCGGCGTCAGCAGTGGATCGAACTTCTTGATCAACCGGGCTTGCAGATCGTGGTCGCCGGTCA
This sequence comes from Verrucomicrobiia bacterium, assembly GCA_035516795.1. Taxonomy (GTDB): domain Bacteria; phylum Verrucomicrobiota; class Verrucomicrobiia; order Palsa-1439; family Palsa-1439; genus DATJBF01. Next base: position 85,526 of record DATIZX010000010.1, on the reverse strand, counting down.
ACTCGGCCACCGTGAGCGCCCCGTACCAGGTGCAGACTTCGGGGTAAATGACAGATCCCCGTTTGGGGTTGGTCTGGTAATCGAGTTTTCGCGCCACGAAATTTTCAGCCACACGCTTGCCGATTTCCGCAGGCGTGGCGCCTTCGGGCCAATCGGTAAAGTCATTGTGCTGCGTCGGGTACGGAGTGGCGCAACCCGCCGATAGCACGGCGGCGATTACAGACGCAGCGATCTGCGAAAAGAATGCGCGGCGGCGATCATTCACACTGATTACTCGGCTGAAACGGTGACGTCGATGGGCGAAACCAGACCTTGCGCAAACTCGTCCACGTACGCCTTCCAGGCTGCGTCAATGGGAAATTGGCCGGTCTTGTCCCAACAGAATCCCGCCCAGTACGACGCCACGCTTTTCTCCGAAACCTTGGCGACGATGAGATGGTTCAATCTGTCTTCGGCCTGTTTCTCAAACAATTTCGGGTCGAAAACAATCGCCACGCCTTGTTGGCCGGCGTTCATCTCCATGTCCTGCCAACTGGTTAGCCAACCGTGGTCGGCATTGAAATCCATCTGTTCGCCGGCAACTTTCTTGAGCCCGATGGCGGTCGCCAGCGTCACCGGTTTTCCCGGCTTCGTGTACGGCCGATAGAAACTCTGGAAGTGGTCAAGATTCTGACCCGCGTCCAGCGTGATGCGTTTGGTTTCGGCAACGCTGATGCCGTTCATGTCGAAGGGTTCATAAGTCAATTCGAACATCACGCGAAGCGGGCCGTTGGCGAGCGAACGCGACTGGATAAAATTCCTTGAGGTCCAGAGCCTGTCGGCAGCCCACAGGCCGTTGCCGCCACAGCCGCGCGTCAACCCGGCAGAATAGAAGTCCGCGCCCTCGCCGGAGTCCTCGTGATAGTTATCCAGCATGTACCAGTCGTTGATCACCATCCGCGAGACACGCTTCGACCAGACATCCACCGTGCTGCTCGCCAACGGTTCATCCCTCCAGGTCTCCAACGCCTTACCGTACATGCGATGAGCGATGCGATCGTTCTCCCAGGCAAAATCATCGAACCGTTCCCGCACGAAACGTCCGAACGCCTTGAACTGGCCTTTGGTGTATTCCTGCTTCTTGCCGACATTGACCGTGAAAGATTTTGTTTCGCCGGGCGCGAAGTCGGCCTGGAAAATCACCATGTCGGGTCTGTAATCACCGTCGCTGTCCACGGCCTGGCAGACCAGTTCCTGACCGGCGGCATCCTTGACGTGAATTCTGTCCAGTTGCTTTTCACCGAGCGGCGCCAGCGCTTCGGCGGAAAGCTCGATGGTCTGACTGGGCCGGGCGAACTGAAGTTTGTTGACGGCTTTGACAGTTAGCTGTTTCGTGGCGCCACTGCATAGGGCCGGTAGCGCTGTCAGCAAACCGAGAGCAACAATTGCTCTGATGTGATTCATGTTGCCTCCTGATTAAATAATCGGCTCAACCTCAGGCGCGGCACTGAGCCGCGCAAGGCAAAACCGCGGTGCGCCAACGGCCAGAGTACCACGCTTACTTCTTGTCGCCTATCTTTTCCAAACCTTCAACCTGTGCGTTCTCCAACAGGATGCACGGCGGGCCTTCCTTCGTGGTGATTTGCGTATTCTTCAGTTGAATGCCCTTGGCGTTTTCAACCTTCAGGCCGGTGGCAGAGGTTATGTGAACATTTTCCAGAACGACATTTGAAATGGGGCTCTCGGGCAGGCCTTCAATGACACCCGCCGACTTTTCTGCGGTGGCCGTGACATTACGAATGTAAATGTTGCGATAGATCGGTGTCGTCTCGGTCACGGCTTGCGACTTTTCCGCCTTGGCAGCGGACACCTGCACAGCGTCTCCCGCGGACGTGCCCCCGTAACTGCAGCTTAGCAGGATGGCCGGGTTGACGTTCTTCATGGTGATATCGGTATAAGCGATGTTTTCCACCTTCCCGCCCTTGCCGCGCCGTGACTTGATCCGCAGCCCGTTCTCGGTGCCTTCAAACGTGCAGTTCTTCACCGTTACATTGCGCACGCCACCCACGACTTCGCTGCCAATCGACATCCCGTGGCCATGCCGGAAAGTGCAGTCGCTGACCGTAATGTCTTCGCAAGCGAACTCCCGTTCCGGAATCTTCTTGCCGGATTTGATGGCCACGTTGTCGTCGCCCACATCAATGAGGCATTTGGTGATCAGCACGTTTTTGCAGCGACTGGGATCGATGGCGTCGGTATTGGCGGCACGTGGTGGCGCCAGGATGGTCACGCCATCGACGACGACGCCCTCAGAATCCGTTGGCACGAAATGGAACTTGGGCGAGTTCTGCAGCGTGATCTTCTCCAAACGCACATTTTTGCAGTAATTCAGGACGATCAAGTTTGGACGTGGCAGTGTGTAGCCGGGTCGTTTCTGCCGAGCTTCTTCGGCTGCGGGCCACCAGTACTGGCCGTTTCCGTCAATGATACCTTTGCCGGTGATGGTGACGTCGGTAAGTCGTTTGCCGCTAATGAACGGAACGAAGTCGCTGCTGCTCTCAGCCTGCAGCCAATCCGTGCCCGACTTCAGAAACGCTGCCTGATTGCTCGTTGCCAGTAGTTTCGCGCCTTCCTCCAAAAGCACCGTCGTCTTGGTGCGCAACGTCAGCGGCTCACTCACGTAGGTGCCAGCACGAAAAAGCACCGTTCCACCGCCGGCATTGCCGCACTCGTCGAGGGCTTTTTGAATTGCCTCCGTATCGAGCGTTTTGCCGTCGCCTTTCGCGCCGAATGCGCGGACATCGTAAGTTTTCGACCCGGCGAAAGACGACTGCGGCGCCACGGCCCAGATGCCGATCCCTAGAATGAGCACCATAGCTCGCAGAAACCGAAAGACGGTCGACACGGAAATAGATTGTTGATTGTGACGGTCCATTCTCCTTTTCATGAGGCCTCCTCTTGGCGAACTGCCGGTGAAAGCTGAATTATTCGTCACGACATAACAACGATCCATGCCGCCACGCCAGCAAAAAGAATCGCGGTCAGCACAATTTGCGGTAGCAGCGTTCTACGGAGGTCGAAATCATGCGCGTCCGTCTGTTTGTCATTTCTTGGCCAGCTCTACGGCAAAGACGTGAGTGGGACCAAACATGTTGGAGCGGAAAACCACCCACTTTCCGTCCGGCGTGAACCTGACGTTTGGTTCGAGCGTGTAATTGTGCTTCGACAAATCCACCAGACGTTCTGCCTTGAGCACGCCGACCTTGACGAGTCCGGCGTTTGCTTCCGGCAACCCTGTTCTGGACCACTGTTCCGGATGATACAGGTAGATCCACTTCTCGTTTTCGGGAGCGGCAACGCTGTGCGGACCGCCGCCGTCCCCGGCAAAGAGTTTCCCATCGGGTGACACGTTGTAGTGCACCGACCATTCATCACGTTGCAGGTGATACCAGGTGCGTTCGCCGGTTTCGAGGTTGTAGCCCGCCAGCCAGAAAACCAGGCCCCGCGGCGTTTGCAGGTCGTACCAGATGGTTTTCCCGTCAGCCCCAAAAAACTCGTGCCCGGCAATCTCCCCGTCCATCGTGCGTTTGTGAATCAGTTTCAGTCCGGTGCCATCAGTGCGCATGGTCCAAATGCGGTCGACAAGTTGCCACGGGCCTTCGTGACAGAACATGATTTGCTTCGGGTCCGTGGGCGAACACTGCAAATGATTGAGCCAATCATTTGAGGTATAAATCCGCCGTTCCGCGCCAGTTTTGATGTCAATGGTGTACAGAACCATCGGCAGGCCCTGGGCCCAACGCGGTCCCAAGCGACCGCCACTGCGTGTGCCGGGCGGCAACTTTCTCGGCACGGCTTTGCCGTGAGGATCGACAGCGATACCAACGAGCATCGTCTCATCGGCATTGACGGTAATGTTTGCGCTTGGCTCCAAATCGGATGGAAGTTTCGCGACCGTTCTGATTGCATGGGTGTCCAGGTCGGCGGCGTACACGGTGTTGCTGTTGATGTAATAAATCTGCCCGGTTTTTCGGCCGGTCACGAGCGGGCGCACGCGACCCGTGACGACTTGCTCGATTTCGTGCGTCTTGAGGTTGACCGTGGATAATCCGCTCGGAGTTCTGATGACCAACTTCTGGCCGTCGGCAGAATAGGCGTTTTGGTGAAAATAAAGACTGGCGCTGCCCGGTTCACGGGACAAACGGATGACTCGATGTCCCGTAGCTGAATCAATCCACTCGGTCGGTGGCTCGGCGGAAGTAGAGTTCGCAAGCGCGGATAGCTGCGCCCAGGTTAGCGCTAACAGGAAAAATGCAAACTTTCTGCTTATTGAATCCGACGTGAGGAACATTTCTTGAGCGCCTTCCAACAATTCTTAAACCCATGCTAGACAAACTCGCCACCGAGCACAAGATCGTGCTCGTTGGAAGAATGGCCGGAACGGTTGTGGCAACAGTTTGGTTGTCGTGCACCCCGTTTCCGGCTTTAATGATGATGTACTGCGCGAATTGAGGGACGGCTGCGTGGTCGACGTGACTACTTTCGCCCAGCGGTGGTTGCCGCGGTTAAGAATTGCAGATACGGGGGAGCGAAGTGAAGCGGTCGCAGACGCATTCGAAGATTTACGAAATGCTTTTCTGATCGAACGGCAACCGCTAGATAGTGATTGGTCATCATCAATCCATCAAGCAAAGGGGTTGGAGGCAAATGCTGTTCTAGTCGTGGCGTCAGGCTTGGGCGAGCTTCAAAAGTGGTGTGAGACTGATCGAGTTAAGCGCAATGCTGACAAACAAGATCAATGCCGTCTTGGCTTTGTCGCTTTCTCGCGTGCGATGGAGTTGCTATGCATTGCGTGCCTGAAGCCGCTCTCCAGTGAAGCTCGATCGCATCTGAACAGCCTTGGTGTGACCTTTCTTCCGAAAGGCAGTTAATTGCCGAGATTCACAGCATTTGTTTGGTGCTGTAGAACTTCCGCAGCAATCTTAGAAGGCTGGCTAAAGGCCAGTCGCGGCGGGGACGCCGCTCCCACAATTACGAACTCAGTTTGTTGTACTTCGAGCAGGGATACCAGTACGGCTTGATTTCCTGCTTGTAGTCGAGGTGGGCGTGCTTGGTTTCGCGGAATTCGTCGAGGCCTTCCTCGCCAAGTTCGCGCGAGTGACCGGTCTGACGCATGCCGCCGAACGGGCTAACGTCGTTGTCGCTCAGGAGGCTGTTGAAAAACTCACATTCCGGCCGTCTAACTGTAGGCCGCTTCTGCGAAGCGGCGCAATTCTCGAAGGGATCGCCGACTCACAGAGTCGGCCGACAACCGGATCCGCAGGCTCAAGCACTTTTTCAACGGCCTCTCAGGATGTGACGCCTTGCCGTTCCCAAAATGGACGCAAAGAATTCTGATGAATCGCCAGATATTTCCTTCCGGGACTTGCTAGTGCACACGAGATGCTTCAAAATGTCCACGGAGACGCATGAAGATTCAACGAGTTTTACCGCGAGCTTTTCCCGATGGCGCATTCGCTGGTCCGGACTCTGCCCACAGGCGAACGCCCGGGCTGGGGTTCATCGCCTTCACCGTGTTCGCGCTGCTTGCTCAAGCGACGGTTGCGTTCGCCCAAACGGAAAACGTGTATCTCGACTCTCTTGGTTCTGGCTGGCAGGACTGGTCCTGGAGCACCTCGAATGTGTTTAACAATGCGAGCCCGACCTACAACGGCAGCGCTGCGTCGATCAAAGTGATTCCGCTATCGGGTTGGAGCGGTTTCTCTCTCCATCACAACGCTATCGCGTCAAACGCGTACAATCATCTGGAGTTTTATATCCACGGGGGTACGACAGGTGGTCAACTGCTCAGCGTTGCGCTCGACGACACAAACAACGCAGGTGTGACGGATAATCTAAATCTTGAGGATTACCTCGTCGACGGCGGGGGCGTGGCCTCGGGAGTCTGGAAACTGGTGTCCATTCCGTTTGCCGATTTTCATCTGAGAGCCGACAACTTTGCGCGCATCAACCTCCAGGATCGCACCGGCACCGCCCAACCACCATATTACCTTGACTCGATAATCTTGGATCAAGTGTCGGACCCGCCGGTCATGACCTCCGTCCGGTCCGCCAACAGCCGGTCGGTCGTCGGGTTCTTCAACATGGGACTGAGCGGTGCGTCCGCCTCGAACGCCGCCAATTATCAATTGCTCAGCGCGACTGACCCGAACTACACCAATCGCGTGCCCGCCAGCAGCGCGCAATACGACGCGGCGCGGTTCAGAGTCGCGTTGAATTTTGCCAACGATTTCGTCGTCGGCGCGCGCTACACGCTGTACGTCAATCATGTGACCAACGAGACCGGCATCGCAATTGTCGCGGATTCGTCGGGTGGTTTCGGCTGGTCCAATCACACCGTCCAGGTCAGCGCGCTAGCAAGCAATCATCTCATCAGCCCGCTGATCTATGGAGTGGCATGGGCACCGTCCACCAACTACCTGCGCGACATCGGAGCGACCGTCCATCGCTGGGGCGGCAACCGCGTTTCGACGTACAACTGGATCGCCAACACCAGCAACGCCGGCGCCGATTGGTATTTTGAGAACTCCGGAAACTCCAGCGCCCTGCAGTTCGCCAACGACACCGCCGCAGCGGGCGCGGCGACATTGCTCAGCATTGCGACGCTGCCATTCATCGCGAAAGATTCCAATTCGGTCAGTTTCTCTGTCGCCAAGTACGGCCCGCAGCAAGCCACCGATCCGTACAATTCAAACGCCGGCAACGGCGTCGGCACCAACGGCCAGAACATCGTCAATGACCCGCTCGATTCCGGCATGACCAACACGGTCACGCTGCAAGCCCAGTGGTTGCGCAGCCTCTTGTCCAACTCCGTGGCTCTGCCGTTCATCGCGCTCGACAACGAAATGGACATCTGGACGGGCACGCACCGCGACTGGCATCCGGCCGACATGACCTACGACGAAATATGGGGCGTGTTCACCAATTACGCGCCGATGGTCCGCGCCGAGTCGCCCTCTTCTCAGATTCTCGCGCCGGTCAGTTGTTGCTGGTGGTTCTATTGGAATAGCGTGGCCGGCGGCGACGACAAGGCCGCGCACGGCGGCGAGGATTTTCTGCCGTGGTTTCTCGACATGGCCTACAACAACGAAGTGCAAACCGGCGAACGCCTGCTCGACGTGCTCGACATCCATTATTACGCCGATGCGAACAACAACGGAAGCGATCCCGCCCGGCAACTCCGGTCCACGCGCGAACTCTGGGACGCCTCCTACACCAGCGAAGGCGGGATCGGCACCGACCAATGGGCGACGCAAACCCAGCCGAACCGGAACCAGCCGGAAATCATCCCGCGTTTCAAGACCCTGATCGCGCAACATTACCCCGGCACGAAGTTGGCCATCACTGAATACAATTGGGGCGCTGAAGACACGTTGCCCGGTGGGCTCGCTCTCGCGGATGTGCTCGGGATCTTCGGACGCGAAGATTTGTATCTGGCCACCCATTGGACCGCGCCCGATGCGATGAGTCCGGCGTACAACGCGTTCAAGTTGTACCGGAATTACGATGGGAACCATTCCGGGTTCGGCGACCTGTCGGTGTTCGCCGACGCGGCCGATCCGAATTTGCTCACCGCCTACGCATCAAAAGACAGTCAGTCCGGTGACTTGCTTCTGATCGTCATCAACAAGAATCCTGACTTCGATTACAGCACGCAAATTCAATTCACCAATTACATTCCCGCGCCGACCGCAAGCGTCTGGCAACTTTCCGCCGCCAATCTGCAAGCCATTCTGCAAGAGCCGGACCTGACGAACGCGTCCGCGACCACCAGCTTTGTTTTTCCCGCATACAGCGCCACGCTCTTGCGGTTCAGCGCGTTGGATTCCGACAGTGACGGCATTCCCGACTGGTGGATGATGGAATACTTCGGCCACGCGACGGGACTGGCTGCGGACCAATCGCGTTTCAACGACGATGCCGATGGAGATGGGTTTTCGAATCTTCAGGAGTGTCTGGCCGGCACGAGTCCCACGGATTCATCGAGCGCGCTGCGCATCGTTGAGGTGCGGCCCGATGCCGGCGACTTCGTAATCACGTTTCAATCCGCTAACAACAAATTCTATCGCGTCGAGCGCTGCGATGATCTGAAAACCGGAGTGTGGACGACTGTAGCCGACAACGTCCTTGGTACTGGAGGCCTGATTCAGGTTGTGAACCCGGGAGCCGCTTCTCAGCCCCAGCATTTCTACCACGTGCGCTTGTTGCCGTAATTTGTGAATTTGACTGGACTAGCGTGCTGTCACGCAAATGCCTTTACTACTCCCACGGCTGTCACCCTGATCCCGCTGAAGCGGGAGAAGGGTCTCTGTCGTTCCTTTCGCTTCGTTCTTCCGGTCACATAATGCCAACCAGCGGCTGCTTCAATCCTGACAGGTTGCACGATCTCCGTTAAAGCGCCCCACTATCAAAGCGTTGCCAACGGTAATGTTTTATGTTGAGACCTGACCCTTTTTGCCTCATATCGCGTAGAACGCCGGAATTCGCGGCCGAAATCAATGCTTTTTTAGATCAAGGAGCTGACGGACTCATTTGCGCCGGGTACGTTGCTAATTGCAGAACCGCCGGTGATAAACCGTCCGCGCTGGCAGTCAGTTTGATTTCGCCCGGCTCTTTCGTGGACTGCACGATGATTTGCGCGACGCCGTTGAAGACGCTGCGCTGCCATTCGACGGGCGCGGTTTTTTCCTGAAATTGCAGCGATACGCCCTTATAAATGCCGCCGGTGCCGCCCCAGTTCGCGACCGCCACGGCGATCGTGTTTTCGCCTGAATGCAGCAAGCGTTTTACGTCGAAAATCATCGCCATCTCTCCGTTGTGCGATTCGCCGGCTTTTTGGCCGTTTACATAAACGGATCCGTCGCCGCCAATCCGGCCGAAGATCAACTCGACCGAGGGCGCCGCGAGGTCTTCCGCTGTGAGGTTCGCCCGTCCGCGAAACATCGCCTGCGCTACACCCTCCAAAACACCTCTTCCTGAATTCACGTTTACCGTTTCCCAGCTCGCATCGTCAAATTGTTCGGCTTCCTCCGGCAGATTCGGCTGATAAGCATTGCGAATCTTCTTCCAACGCCAATCGTCCACGGGCGAAGTGCGAAATGTCGGCTCCGCAATGAACTGATCCGGCTCATGGCAACTCGGGTCGCCGTTGCCAACGCCGAGAATCCTGCCAGGACCGCTTAACGCAAAATAAACCTTGTTGGACGCCACGGGAACAATCCGTCCCTGCGCATCGGCGACGGAAACGGTCATCACCGATACATCGCGACCGTCGGCGGCGATGGCGGCCCGGTCGGGCTTCAGTTGAACCGCCGCGGGTGCACCGGTGGTTTCGACTTTCGTTTCGGCGATGACTTTGCCGTCGGCGTCAAAGCCTTTTGCGCTCAGCACACCGGGCGCGTATTTCACTTTCCATTCGAGATGTGAATTCTTCTTCATTGTCTGTTTGCCGAGGCTCGAGCCATTAAGAAAGAGCTCAACTTTACGGCAATTGCTGTAGCACCAGACATCGATGTCGTGGCCTTCCCGGCCCGGCCAGTTCCAGTGCGGCAGTAGGTGCAAAACGGTGTTTGTCGTCCACCACGATTGGTAATACCAGAAGTTGTCCTTGGGAAAACCGCACGTGTCGAGAATGCCGAAGTGCGAATTGATGCATGGCCACCCATACGGCGTCGGTTCGCCGCGATAATCAAACCCGGTCCAGACGAATCCGCCGCTCAACCACGGGCGTTCCGCGAAATAACTCCACCACGTTTCCGCGGTGTGCGCCCAATTCGGTGCATTGGTGTCGTAGGCGCTGACGTAACCGCGGGCCGCGTCGTTCGTGTAAATGCCGCGCGTGCTCACGGTGCTGCCCTGCTCGGTGCCAACGTTGGGCTGTTGCGGATGCTCGCGGTGATAAGCCTCCATGTCGGGTCCGACGTGATAATTCCAGCCACGCACTTCGATGATAGAATTGATGCTGTTCGTGAAATCGTTGCCGACGGGCGCGGCGTACGTGACGGGACGCGTCGGATCGAGACGTTTGAAGAGGTCCTGCATGGTGGTCGCCACGCGCACGCCGGCAGGCGTATCCTGCACGCCAAATTCCTCGTTGGCCAGACTCCAAATGGCGACGCTTGGATGATTGCGGTCACGGAAGATTTGGCCTTGGAATCGATGGAGATTCGCCGCATCACTGCCGAGCAGCCGGTTTTCGTCCATGACCAGCAGACCGAGACGGTCGCAGGCGTCGAGCAACTCCGGCGTCGGCGCGTTGTGCGACGTGCGGATGGCGTTGCAGCCCATTTCCTTCAATTTCCTGACGCGAAAATACTGCAGCGCATCCGGCAAAGCCGACCCGACGCCGGCGTGGTCCTGGTGATTGCACGTGCCTTTGAGTTCATAAGGCTGGCCGTTCAGTAGGAACCCTTTGTCTGGATCAAACGCGACCGTGCGAATGCCAAACTCGGTTTCCTCGCGGTCCACGATTCCGCCACTGCTTTCAACAGTCGTAACGAGCTTGTAGAGCTTTGGTGATTCGGGCGACCAGAGTTGTGGCGCGGAAATACTGGCCTCGAGTTTCTCGGTCGCCGTCGCCGCTCCACCGATCGTTTCCGATTTCTCGGCGGTTGCCACTGGTTTTCCGTCGGGCGAAACAATATTACACCGGACCGTGGTTTCAGCGGCGTTCGTCATGAAGTTCAGCAGCCGCGTTTCAATCTGGATAGGCGCTGTTTTCGTGGGCGTATTATTCTCAAAATTTGCGTAGACAAAAACGCCGTCCGGGGCGATGGCCAGCGGAGAGGTCTTCACCAGCCAGACATGCCGGTAAATCCCCGCGCCTTCGTAAAACCAGCCCTCAAATTCCGACGCGTCCACTTTTACGGCGATGACATTACTGCCGCCGTAATGCGCCACATCCGTGATGTCGTAACGAAAGCTGCTGTAACCGCTTTCGTGATGCCCAACAAACCAGCCGTTGACGAACACGGTGCAGTCGCGGAACACGCCGTCGAATTCCAGCCACAGCCGTTTGCCCGCGTCCTTCTGTGGCAAATCAAACGTGCGGCGATACCACGCGACGCTGGTTTGCGGGAAGCCGGGTCCTACCGGATGGAATCCATGCGAGCCATCCGCGTGCTGATCGAAGGGCAATTCCACGGCCCAATCGTGCGGCAAATTCACGGTCCGCCAGCTTGCATCGCTGAATGACGCGCTGGCGGGGCCGGTGCCACTGCCTGCTTTCGAGAGGTTTTGGCCCAGGCCCCATTCGTTACCCAGATGAAATTTCCAGCCGGAATCCATCCGCAGTTTTTCCCGCGGCGAGCTGACACCGATGGCATTTGCAGCCAGGAAAACTGAAACCAAGAGGGATACGATGAGTTTCATGAGCTGATGATAACAGAGCCGGAGCTAAAGCGCCCAACAAAACTGATTTACCTGTAGCCGCACCCTTTATGGGTGCCTCTTCCCCGCGCAGGGTAAAGCCTGCGACTACAGTTTTGTTAGCGGCTCTTATCTATCCGCTGCAAAAGCGCCATAGCTGTGGGGTAGGAGATGCGCATAGAAGGTCACGCGCCGTTCGCGGGCACGGCCCCGAAATCCGCGGCGGCCACCCGGAGCTTGTTCGGGCGGTTGACCATTGACAATCTCGCCGGTGACGAGATTGCGCAGTTTGGTGAATTCACCGAGCCAGGAAACCTTCACGTCGGCTTCCGTCGGCAGATAATTCTCCACGATGCAGGTGTTGTTGTCGTAGGCAAACAGCGCCACCTGACTCGGGCCATCGAGACGCACGGGGAAACCGGTCGTTACGTAGTCCTTGATCGTACTCGTGACGGATACCGGCAGACGATAGAGATCGTTAAAGTTGTCTGGGATGGTCCAGACGTAAAGAAGGCCTCGTGAATAACGGTTCAACAACATCAACGGATAGCCGTGTCCGTTGGCCAACGCGCGCACAATGGGCCACGAGTCGTTCGTGAGGAAGCGAATGTCGGGGAACAGGATGCCCGCGTTCTCGTCGTCAAGTGCCGAGCCGCTGCCCGGACCGAATCCGCTCAAATATTGCGTCGCCCGAATTTTGCAGTCAGTATATTCGAGTTCCACGATGTCCTCAATGCCTTTGCCTTGCAGTGCGTGGAGCAAACCGGATGTGATGACGACGGTTTTGCCCGCCGTCAGTTGGCCTTTGATCTTCGCGACGATTTCAGGATCGAATGCTGCGTCTTCGGTCAACAGCACGAGATTCGCGTTGGTCGGAAACGTCGGGTAAAGGTCGATGGGAATGCCGATCATGCCGAAATAATTGTGGAGGAAATCCTCACCCCAGGCGTGATCGGGTCGATAGCTGGCGATGCCGATGGGCTTGCCGAGCTTGCCGAGAAACTGGTCCGCCTGCTCCAACGCGCAACCCGCCACGCGGGCCATCGTCGGCTCCGGCGGTGCGCCGGCGGGAGGATTGGAGTCGTAAGACTGGAGCATTTGGTTGTAATCGAGACTGGTGTGCAGGTGTTCCCAGGCAGCGCGATCTCCGGAACGAATCTCCTGTGCGAGCGCGGCCCAGTTGAACAGCATCATCTCGGGGGCCTTGGCGAACACCGTGTTCCAAAGCTGTTCGACGTAGCGATCCAAATAGCGCACGCTGAAGGTGTCCACCCAGCCACCGCCGTTTCGTCCCGGCGCGATATTATCGAAATAGCGCAGGATCAGATAGCTTTCGTATGGTTGAAGATTCTGGTCGGTGAGTTCGGAATCACGCGTCTCGGTGCCGGTGTAAATGCCGTCGAAGAGTTTCGGCTCCTTTTCTAGGTCGTAGCCCAGCCCTTGAAAATGCTCGTACCAATTTGGAAACTTAATCACCATTTTCACTTTCGGATTTACCGCTTTGGCCGGCTTGATCAACAAGTTTTCCGCAGCGTCGTCCATCAAGTCGAGACGGAACTGGGTCCAGCTTCGATGGCCTTTGGCGGCGATGTCTGAATCATACTTGGTTGCGACGAAGAAAAAATCGTCCTGGATCACTTCGTCGAAATGGCGCGCGGCAAGTTCCGCGGCCTTCTTTATGAACTCGCGGTCCGCCGGATCGGTATAACAAAAGGAACGAAACTGTCCGCCGACGCTGCCGTCCGACAACGCCATGCCGCCGGCCACCTTGATGCCGCGGTCGAGGAAGAATTTTTTGACCGACTCGATTGTGTCATCGCTAGCGAGGTCGTGGTCGCGCTGCACTTCCAGATAGACCTTGTCCACCTTCAATTGGCTGCTGATGAGTTGCCATTGATTGCTCAACGTCGCCGGATCGCCAAGCTCACGGACGACATTGACCGGCGTATAAATCGCGACAGTGAAATTGGTGTACTGGCCACCCCGAACGGTTTCCAATGGGGCTATCAGAAAAAGTGCCCAGGCTAACGCGGGAAAACAATTGAATTGGATTCTCATATTGATTTAATGGTTTCAGTTACTTGAGCCGGGTGATTATATCCGAAGCCCTTGTTGATGCGCACACATAATTGAGCTGCAATTCAGTTCCTCTCCGGGCTGGGAGTGAAGCGGAATTGCATAATGAAGGCAGGGTGAATAACAATCCCTTTGAAAAACTATCTTCGGCAGGATTGCCGAAAGGGCCACCAACTTCGGAACCCGCGCAGGTCAAACTTGGGCGGGTCGTGTTGCGTCGCGAAAAAGCGCATCGTGGCGGTAAGACGGTGATTGTTGTCCACGATTTCGCCCCTCAGATCACGAGCACCAGAATTGAAGCCCTCGCAAGCCAACTCAAAAAGGCCTGCGGTTGCGGTGGCACAGTCAAGGGGCGCGCGATCGAAATCCAAGGCGACCAGCCCGGCAAGATCCGCGCGCTGCTCGAAGCCGAAGGATTTCAGGTGGCCGGTGTGAAGTAATGCCACTCAAGCTTCGGCATGGGATTCGTGTAAACCACCATCCAGCAATTCCCACCGTAGCGTTTAACAGGTTCCTCAAGCCACAGCCAGCGGAACCGTGACCGAGCACGCCGATCATCTTCGGAGTCTCATCGGCGTTTTGCTGATAATCTTTGGCGCGCCCACGTCGCTCTGCAATTCACAGCGTCGGTTTTTCGGCCTCGGCAGAGCAACGTTGCTCGAAGAGATAGCGATTGAGGGCGTTCAAGTACGCGAGGGCACTGGCCTCGATGATGTCGGTTGAAGACCCCTTGCCGGTCACGATCTTCCCGTCGTCGCCGTTGAAGTGGACGCGAACGGTAACTTCACCAATGGCATCTTTGCCTCGCGTGACGCTATTGACACTGTAGTCAGCAAGGCTCCCTTTCAAACCGGTAATGCGGTCGATGGTCTTGAGCATCGCGTCGATCGGGCCGTCCCCTGTGCCGGCATCGGCGATGGGCTCTTTCTTCTCCGACCGGATCAAACGCACGGACGCGGTGGGGATGCCGCCGGTCATGACGCTGAGATAGTCAAGCTTCCAAACTTGCGGCACTTCGGTGAACTGGCCTTCGACGATGGCCATCACATCCTCGTCGTACACGCTCTTCTTTTTGTCGGCGAGCGCCTTGATCTGTTCGGTCACGCGGCGAATTTCGTCGTCGCTAAGTTTGTAACCCATTTCTTCGAGCTTCTTGCCGACGGCGTGATGGCCCATGTGTTTGCCCCACGTGAGTTCGCTGGAGCGGCCCACGTCTTCGGCACGCATGATCTCGTACGTGTTCCGGTTCTGCATCATGCCGTGCTGATGAATACCAGCTTCGTGAGCAAAGGCGTTGTCGCCGACGATCGCCTTGTTGCGTTGCACGACCATGCCGGTCATGTGGGAGACGAGACGGCTGCTGCGGTAAATCTGGGAAGAATCTACGTTCGTGACGTAGCCGCCGAAGGCGTCCTTGCGGACTTTGAGCGCCATGACGATTTCTTCCAGCGACGCGTTGCCGGCGCGTTCGCCGATGCCGTTGATGGTGCATTCGACCTGCCGGGCGCCGTTCTGGACGGCGGCGAGCGAGTTGGCAACCGCGAGGCCGAGGTCATTGTGGCAATGGACGCTGATCACGGTGTTCTTGATGTTTGGCACGTGGTCGAAGAGATATTTGATGAGCCCACCGAACTGGTGCGGGGCCGCATAGCCTACGGTGTCCGGGATGTTCACCGTACCGGCACCGGCTTCGATCACCGCCTGCGTCACCTCCGCCAGGAACTCGGGCTCGGTGCGCGAAGCGTCTTCGGGCGAGAACTCCACGTCCTGGCAGTAACCAAGCGCGCGTTTGACGCCTTCCACGCTGCGCTTGAGAATTTCGTCCTGCGCCATCTTGAGCTTGAACTCGCGATGGATCGCACTGGTGGCGAGGAACACATGAATGCGGGCGCGATCACCGGCGGGCTTCACGGCTTCGGCGGCGCGGTCGATGTCCTTGTCCACGCACCGCGCCAAGCCCGCGATGCGGGCGCCCTGGATTTCACTGGCGATGGCCTTGACCGCCTCGAAATCGCCGTCGCTGGCAATCGGGAAACCGGCTTCAATGATGTCCACGCGAAGTCGCGCGAGTTGGCGGGCGACCTCGAGTTTCTCGCGGATGTTCATGGACGCGCCGGGGCATTGCTCGCCATCGCGTAACGTTGTGTCGAAGATAAAGATTTGTTCGCTCATCTCATCCTTTCTACTGTAGGCCGACTCTGCGAGTCGGCGTGTCTGCGCGCCGCTTCACAGAAGCAGCCTACGATCTTTCAATTCTAGCCGTGGACAGAGGGCAAACAAACAAAAAACCCACTGTCGCGCGGCGACAGTGGGTTCGGAATCCTACGCAGACCTCAACCCGCCGTCCGCCGCGTGAGCAGCAGAGCCAGCAAAGCTAGAAGGTTAAGGCTGCGGTTCATTTCGTACTTATGTATAGCAGGCCCCACGCCATCCGTCAACAAACTTCAGCTTTTGCGTTTCACCGCCAAGACGACCCCGGCGGCGATCAACGCCACGGGCACGATGATGGCAAAGACGAGTTCGTCCTTCATCCAATCCCCGAATAAATCATGGCTCATGAATGGATTGGAGACCTGAGTCGACTCCGACTTGTTGAACGGATTGGTCAGTGTCGCGCTGTTGCGCTCGCTGTAGCGGTACCGCGCATAGGCGAAACTCAGGATGGCGAGGACAATGGCGACGGCAATGATGTTAAAACGTTTGCGCATATAACTCCTCCTGTAGGCCGTCCCGAATGCTTTCGGGACGGCAAGCTTTCCGGCCAGTTTCGCCGACTCACAGAGTCGGCCTACATCAATTCAACTAAGTACCGCTCCGGAACTCGCGTTGGTGACCATCCTCTGGTAACGGGCGAGCCAGCCGCTCAGGTCGCGTTTGACGGGTTGGAATGTCTTTCTTCGTTCCGCCAGTTCCGCTTGCGATAAGAGAATATCGATCTTGCGATTCGGGAAATCGATTCGCAGTCGGTCGCCCGCGCGCAGGAGACCGATGGGGCCGCCTTCCGCGGCTTCAGGGCTGACGTGACCAATGCAGGCTCCGGCGGTGCCGCCGCTGAAGCGGCCATCGGTGATCAACGCAACCTTGTCACTCAGTCCCATGCCGACAATGTAGCTGGTCGGGCTGAGCATTTCTTGCATGCCGGGACCGCCCCGCGGTCCTTCGTTGCGGATGATCACCACGTCGCCCGCTTTCACTTTACCAGCGAGAATACCGGCGCAGGCGTCTTCCTGGCTCTCGAAAATGACGCACGGGCCTTCGAAAACGAAGTTGTCGCCGCAATATTTCTTGAAGTCGCTACTGATGCCGGCGGTTTTGACGACGCTGCCTTGCGGCGCGAGCTGGCCGTAGAGAATCGCCAAGCCGCCCTCCGGCATATAGGCGGTGTCCTTGCTGCGAATGCAGTCCTGCGCGTTGAACAGAAATGCTGCGTCGTACGGCATCAAACCGGCTGACTGTACTTTGGCCAGTTTCTTCGGGTTGGTGATAATGCTGGCCCGCGTGATCTCCCAATTCTTCAAGCGTTTGATGAGAAAGATCGCCACGGCTTGACGGCTACCGGATTTTTCGTACCGCCAGACAATCAAAACCGGATCGTTGCGCAGTTGCCCGAGTTCTTCGCGCAACCGTCCGCCGGATTCTTTGAGAGTCTTCTCCAACCAGGCAGCGATTGCGTCGCGGCCCACCAAGCTTTCCTGGCCTTCGATGTCGAGCTTGGCTTTGGCGGCAAAGAGCACGACTTGCTCCGGCAATTGCGCGGAGTTGAACGCGGCGGCTTTGCGCCAGAGCGAAATGGCCCGTTCGTCGCCGGGGAAAAACAGCATCGGCTTGGGAATCAGATGGCCGCTCGCCGTGCGGGCGGCTGGACCCAGTTTGTCGTTGGGATCGAGCACCAGCGCCGAAGCGCCCGAAACGCGGGTCGCTTTCGCCCACGCAGTGCATTTCTCAGAGCGAACATCCCACTCGTCAATGTTCTCGCCGATGGTTTTGCCGGTCACAGTTCGGCATTTCAGGTTCAAGGCGCCCAGGCGTTTTAGCTCGCCGAGAATCGTGTGGATGCCACCGGCGCGGTGGACGTCTTGCACGTGGTAGTTCGACGACGGAGAAACCTTGCACAGGCACGGTACGCGCCGCGAAATGGCGTCAATGCGCGCGATGTCGTACGGGATGCCGGCTTCGCGAGCGATGGCCAGCGTGTGGAGGACCGTATTCGTCGAGCCGCCCATGGCCACATCCAGCGCGAGGGCGTTGTCGAAGGCTTCGACGGTCGCGATGTCGCGTGGTTTGATGTCCTTTTCCACAAGCTTGATGATCGACTGTGCTGCGCGCCGATAGAGGGCTTCGCGTTCCTTGGAAACGGCGAGGATGGTGCCGTTGCCGGGCAGGGCGATGCCGAGCGCTTCGCACAGACAGTTCATCGAGTTCGCCGTGAACATGCCGGAGCAGGAACCGCAGGTTGGACAAGCCGACTGTTCGAGTTTCAACAATTCTGCGGCAGTAATCTTGCCAGTCTGGAGTTCAGCGACGCCTTGGAAAACGGTAATCAGGTCGGACTTCTTGGTCGCGGCGCCGAGATAATCCGGCAGATCGGCGGATTTCTGTTCGGCAATGCCGGCGGCCATCGGCCCGCCGCTGACGAAGAGGGTGGGGATGTTGACGCGCATCGCGGCCATCAACATGCCGGGCACGATCTTGTCGCAATTCGGAATGCAAACCATGCCGTCGAAACAATGCGCTTTGAGCATCGTCTCGACGCTGTCGGCAATGAGTTCGCGCGACGGCAACGAGTATTTCATCCCGCCGTGTCCCATGGCGATGCCATCGTCCACGCCGATGGTATTGAAGATGAAAGGGACGCCGCCGGCTTCACGCACGAAGCGTTTCACCAGCGCGCCGATCTCATTGAGATGAGCGTGGCCGGGGATGCAATCGGTGTACGAGTTGGCGATGGCGATGAACGGCTTGTTGAAATCGTCCTCGGACTCGATGCTGCCGGTGGCGCGCAACAGGCTGCGGTGCGGTGCGCGTTCGTCGCCTTTCTTGATGACATCAGAGCGCATGATGAAAATCCTTTCGTGCTTTGACCCAGCGCATTATAGCCGGTCCTCCTGCCGGCGACAACCATCCATTCTGCCGACCGTTTTCCCCGTACGGAAACGAATCGCATGTTTGACTACGAGTGCGCGAAAGCCTTGCTCGAATTGCGGGTTGCGTAATGCGGCTACGAAGTTTCTGGTTGGGGCAGGGCGTGGTTTTAGCAGCCACGTCCTGCTCTTGTTTAGAGGGAACATTTGCGTGTCTGCATTTGTTCTCGCCTCCCCAAGAATCCCGCCAAATCCTCGTTCTGGAATGGGTTGCTGTCGCATCCAAACATCTGCTAATGTTCCGCCAGATCATGCAAGTTATGCGCGAGGAAGATTTCGCAGGATGCAAACGCCGTCCGAGACGTTCGAACCTTGAGCAGAGCACAAGCACTTTTCAATTGAGCTGAACCATGAAACTGCTTTACGTCGACTGCTTTAACGGCATCAGTGGCGACATGTTCCTTGGGGCGCTACTCGATCTCGGCGCGTCCGAAGAGGCGTTGCGCACCGAATTGGCCAAGCTCAAGGTGACGGGTTATTCCATCTCGGCTAGGCGCGTGGTGAAAAAGAATATCTCAGCCACAAAATTCGACGTGCTGATTGAGGAAGTTCGCCACCAACCCGGACATCAGAAGAAACATGAACACGATCATCGCGGCTACAAGGAGATTGTCGAGATGATCGCGGAAAGCAAGCTCTCGGACGGCGTAAAGCGGCGCGCCTTAAGTGCGTTTCGCCGACTCGGCGAAGCCGAGGCGCACATTCACGGCGTGCCGTTGGAGAAAATTCATTTTCACGAGGTCGGCGCGGTGGATTCGATCGTGGACATCGTCGGCGCCTGCATCGCGTTGGATTTGTTGAGCGTTACGGAGATACAAGCTTTGCCGCCGCCGCTCGGTTCGGGATTTGTCGAGACCGCTCACGGAAGAATCCCGGTGCCCGCACCCGCCACGCTGGAGTTGCTGAAAGGTTTGCCGACGCGACACTCGAATGAGATGGTCGAGTTGACCACGCCGACCGGCGCGCTGTTACTGGCGGAATTTTGCACGCGATTTGGAACGTTGCCGCCCCTGCGCGTCGAGAAGATCGGCTATGGCGCCGGCACGCGGGACCTGGAAAACACGCCGAACGTCTTGCGGGCGATCCTCGGCGAGCCGGCAGAAGACAGCCGAGGCCACACCGAGACGGATACGATCGCGATAGTCGAAACGAATATCGACGATATGAATCCACAGTTGTTTGGCGATGTCATGGAGCGACTGCTGGCGGCGGGAGCGCTCGATGTTTATCTGACGCCGGTGCAGATGAAGAAGAATCGGCCCGGCACCTTGGTAACGCTGTTGTGCGAAAGTTCGGACGTCGATCGCATGGCGGAGTTGCTGTTGACACATACGACGAGTTTTGGGCTACGCTGTTATCAGGCGCAGCGGCGAAAATTGTCACGAGAAATTGTCAAGATTGTCACCAAATTCGGCGACATCGAGGTGAAGATCGGACGATTGGCTGACAAAATCGTGTCGCGCTCGCCGGAGTTCGAGTCCTGCAAACGGGCAGCAGCGCATGCCGGCGTGAGCGTTAAGGAGGTTTACGAAGAAGCGGTCCGCGGTAGCCACTCGTGAGTGCCAAACCGCAGGAAACAGTTGGTTGAGCGCGCGTCTCGTGGCCCGCGCACATCAAGCGGCGAGATGGGAAGACGTTCGCTGATCGAGAATGGAAGTGGAGGAATACCGATGATCGACAAGGAATTGCTCGAGGTTTTGGCGTGCCCGCAATGCAAGGCTGAGGTCAAGTTGGAAGGCGACCGGATCATTTGCCAGAACCCGCAATGCGGGTTGCGCTATCCGATTCGCGATGGCATTCCGGTGATGCTGATCAACGAAGCGGAACAGCCAAGGAAATAACGACCAACGGCGGGCCGGGGCTGCGCGCCTCACCCAATCGGCAGGGTGGGTCGCTCACCGCGTCGTGAGTCTCATGTCATCTCCAACTCTCTCCATCATCGTTCCCGCATGGAACGAGGAGAAGTATATCGGTCGTACCGTCAACTCCCTGCAACAGGCCGCGTCCCTTTACCAACGCGAGCGCGGCGGCACCGCCGAGATCATTGTGGTAGACAACAATAGCGGCGACGCGACGGCGGAAGTGGCGCGCCAGCACGGGGCCACAGTCGTGTTCGAGCCCGTCAACAATATCGGCAAAGCGCGCAACGCCGGCGTGCGGGTCGCCCGGGGGCGTTATCTGGCGTTCTGCGATGCCGACAACCAGGTGACCGAGAATCTATTGGTGTTAATTCACGACCACTTGGAGAATCCGAGAATTGCGGGAGGTGGCACGTGGATCGAACCGGAACGACGCAGCCTGAAAATCAGTTTCTTTTATTTCATCTGGGGCGTTTACGTGAGGCTTAGCCGCGTGGGGGTCGGCATGATGCATTGCCGGAAGGCGGACTTTGATTCGTTTGGCGGGTTCGATGAAACGATCTATGCCGCGGAGGACGTACAACTCGCTTACGACCTGAAGAAACTCGGCAAACCGCGCGGTCAGAAATTTAACCTGCTCAAGAAAGGGTGGATCATTACCTCCACGCGCAAAATCGACCAGACGCCCTTGCTGGTGATGCTTGGGAAGCTCCTGGGTTTCGCCTTTGGGCTGCAGAAAAAAATCCGCAGCAAGGAATACTGCGAACACTGGTACGAGAAGGCGGCGCGCTAGACCTTCTCGGCTGGCACGCCATTCTTCTTCGGTTGACCGCGCACTTTTCTAAGGGCTCGGCCCGCCTGGTTCTTGAGTTGACGTTTCAAGCGCCGGGCCCAGACGAAATCCACAGCGAGAATGCTCAGGCCGATGAACATGACGACCAGGCCCGGTCCGGGAACGCCGGGCAGAGCCAGAAAAATCCCGACGATGAGCACCACGGTTCCCGCCGTGATGCGGGCCACTCGTTTCCCGTGGTGAACAAGCCAGTTCATGAACTCAAGCCAAGGTACCATTTCCCGTCTCAATCACCAGCCGCAAGTATTCCTTTCCTGCGGCCTCAGATTTGACAGCGCACTTGGCTCGCGCTACCATGCAGACGGTGGCGAGATTTTTTCGCAGGGTTAACTCTAACTTATGAAAGGAGTCTGACAATGCCGCACGAACTGCCGAAACTGCCCTACTCATATGATGCTCTGGAACCGCACATTGACGCCCGCACGATGGAAATTCACTACACGAAACATCATCAAGGCTACGTTACGAACCTGAACGCAGCGCTGGAGAAACATGCCGACCTGCAGGGCAAGCCTCTCAACGTTTTGCTGGCCAGCATCAAGGCGCTACCAGAGGATGTTCGCGGAGCAATTCGTAACAATGGAGGTGGCCATCTGAACCACAGCTTTTTCTGGCCCAGCATGAAAAAGGGTGGTGGCGGCGAACCCAAAGGCGCGTTGGCTGACGCCATCAAGGCCAGCTTTGGCGACTTCGCCAAGTTCAAGGAACAGTTCACCAAAGCGGGTATGACAAGGTTTGGCAGCGGCTGGGCGTGGCTCGGCGTAAAGGATGGCAAACTCTGCATTTGTTCGACTCCCAATCAGGATAATCCGGTCATGAAAGATGTGGTTGATTGTCCTTGTTCACCAATTCTTGGAGTCGACGTTTGGGAGCACGCGTACTACTTGAAGTATCAGAACCGGCGCAAAGATTATCTCGATGCGTGGTGGAATGTCGTCCACTGGGACGAGATCGCCGCGCGCTTTGCGAAGGCGAAGTAAAGGTCAATTCTGGAATTCTGGGGCTGGAGTATTGGGAGTAGAGCCGGCTTCATAAGTCTCAAGGAACGGCGGGCCGGGCCAGGCCGCCCTACCGAAGTTGTTGGTGGGGCGCGGTGACCTCAGCGCGCCGCCGTCGATGATCGCGGGTGAGTCTGCCCAACACTCCACTATTCCATTTTCAGTTGGCCCTTTCCCAGGCGTACTTGCCTTTAATATTTTGCCGGAAAAATTTCCCGGGTGAAGGCGTCCGCTGGAGTTCTTCAACGACGTTCTTCGGAACGGAGAAATAGCGGTAGATACCGGTCGCCTTGAATTCGATTTCGAGCGTCTCGTTCTCCGCATCGTAGCCGATCGAGGCGATGTCGCTGGAGACGACCGGTTGACGTTCAATCGGCAAGGATACCCACCTTTTCTGTCAGTTCAGATGTCACCAAATCCTGCGACCACAACCCTATTGCTTCGCAACTCCAAGATAAAGCGGCTGACCGGGCACGTTTTCGAGCGTCAACTTCAAACCGTACTTTCTTGAAATGAGCCAGAGCGCCTGACGACGCGTGATGTGCTGGGCGTGCAGCGTCACTGGCAGTGAGCCAATTGGAGCGTCCGCCCGGGCAATGACCAAGTGCAATCCCGTGAAGGCATCGGTTAGCGGAAGATGGGTAATGCGCACATCAGTGAAATCAACGTCGATGGTTTGATTGGCCCATTGATTCCAATTGTCGTTAGCCGATTTCAGGAATCCTTCCGGCGCGGGTGGAATCAGCGACGCGCAACCCGTAACTAGAAAAAACGCAACAAAGAATGCCGTGGTTCGCGAAAGAAATCGTTTCATCGTTCAAAGATCAGTGCGGCTCGTTCAACTGCTTTTTCAACTCCTGTTCGCCACCGGGAGCGAAAGGACGGATCTGGCGGTTCGTGATGGGCGCCTTCTTCTTGGCGTGATCGAGGTTCTTGTTACTCGCCTCGTTGATTTCGACAGGAATGCGTTTGGCGGTGAAATTTGGCTGGTGCAAGGTCGGTTTTTCGACCGTAGGCTTCTCCAAAGTCTGAAAATCAATCTGCTTTTCCTGGATGTCTTGCAGACTGAGGGTTCCCTTCGAAAGTGTCGCTGCCGGCTGATCGCGTGTCGGTTGTGTAACCGTCTGGAATTGTGCATCACCCAGACTTAACGATTTCATATCGACATCCGCCTTCTTGCTCGGATCGATCGGCCTCAAAACCTGAGCACCGGCCAAAGATAGTAATGTGCTCTCAACGATAACCGTGAGCAGCAAAAGCCTTCCTCGTTTCATATTATTCAAACTGGTGCGGACGAGAGGAGTTGAACCTCCACGACCTTGCGGTCACAGCCTCCTGAGGGCTGCGCGTCTGCCAATTCCGCCACGTCCGCGTGCCATCGGCGGTGGCAATATAACGAGGCCGCCGGGACGGCGCAATGCTATTTCACCGTCGAGCATGCGCGCGAGGCCATACAGACGAAGCTGGTTCACTTCGGCCAGATGCCGTTTACTATCGGACGCAGTGCGAGTTTTTCCGGGTCGATCACGACGTGCTTGATGCGCCGGCGTTTCCACGTGTAAGTGACGTGAACGAGGCCGTCACTGGTTTGAATCACGGCTGGATACGAGAACTCGCTGCCGGGTTCGTCTTCCAACACAAGAGCCGCCTGCCACGTTTTGCAGTCGCGCGAGATGGCAACGTTAAGCGGGCTGCGACCTTTCGGCACGGCATTGTGGTTATAAACCAGAATCTGCCGTTCGTCCTTGAGTGTGACCGCGTCGATTCCCGAATTCGGATTTGGCAGCGAGGTCAAAGTCATCTTGCCCCAGGTTTCTCCGTCGCTTGACCAAATCTCGAATATCTTTCCCTGCTTCGTCCTTCCCAACGCCAGGAGCCCGCGACCGGGGCAAAAGAGAATAGCGGGTTGAATCGCGCTGATTTCTTTGCCGTCGTTCACCGGTGGCGTGGACGTCCAAGTGCGACCAAAGTCGCTGGTGCGCTCGAAATGCACCTGCCAACCGTTTGTTCCCTCGGTGCTGGAAGGACACAGAAGGTCCCCATTGCCGAACTGCACCGGCTTGTTCTTGATCGGACCGAAGATTCCATCGGGCAACCGGCGCGGTTTGGACCACGTTTTGCCGTCATCGGTCGAAGTCATCAACATCCCCCACCATGTGCTGGGGTTGGGACCGACCTTGTAGAAAAGCAGGAGTGGCCCTGCGCCGACTGGCTGATACTGGTATAGAACCGGATTCCAGCAGGGGAACCGGTTCGTGGGCGAAATGATCCCGTTAGAGACCTCCACTGGTGGCGTCCACTTTTCGCCAACGCATCGCGACAACCAGATACCCACGTCCGGGTTGCGTTCACGGGTTCCGCCGAACCACGCGGCGACAAGCCCGCCCTTTGTTTCGGCAATGGTCGAGGCGTGGCACTGCGGAAACGGGGCAGTCTCGAAAATGAATTCGGATTTGATCAGGCCGGGTTGCGGCGTGGCAAAGGCAGTGGCGGTTAACATCGAGACGGCAGCCAGTATCGCGATGTACTTGATTTGAGGGGTAGGGCGCGACCGCCGGGCGCGCCGAGTTGTTGGAACGCGGGCCGCCCGGCGGTCGGCCCTTACCAACGACCTTACCAATGCGGTGTGCCGTACGACTAGAATCTGCAAATTAAGCGAGCGCTTCATCTGTCTTTTCCGGATGAGAAGAATTCCAACTGCGCCCCGGCTGGCCGCCGAAACGCCGCTGTCGAGAGTTCCAATCGACCGTCAGCAATACCAGCTTTACGTGTCACGGCGTCAAATAAGTCGCGCAATTGTTTGGCGAAGATGCCTTGCCCGCGCATGCGCGAGCCGAAATTCGGATCGTTCAGTTTACCGCCGCGCATCGCTCGAATTTGAGCTAATACCTTGACTTTGCGGTCGGGGAAATGTTGTTCCAGCCATTGCACGAACAATTCGCTGACGCCGTACGGCAGCCGCACCGGCTCGAATCCGGCGAATCGCGCGCCCGCTTCCGCAGCGGCTTTGATGATTGACGGCATCTCGTGGTCGGTCAAGCCAGGAATGACAGGGGCCACCAGCACACCGGTGGGCACACCGGCTTTGGTCAGTTTTTCAATTGCCTGTAGCCGTGCGGCCGGCTGGGCAGTGCGCGGTTCCATGATCCGCGCAAGCTCGGCATCGAGCGTGGTGACGGATAAAAACGCCGCGGCGGCGTTATCGCGTGCCAAGTCGGCCAGCAAGTCGATGTCACGAGTGACCAGAAAATTCTTCGTAACGATGGCAACGGGATTGCGGAATTCCGCCAACACTTCGAGGCATTTGCGCGTAATTTGCAGTCGGCGTTCGACCGGTTGGTACGGATCGGTCACGCCGCTCATGGCCAACACTTGCGGCTTCCATTTTTTCGACGACAACTCGCGTTGCAGCAATTCGGGCGCATTTTCCTTCACGACGATTTTCGTTTCGAAATCGAGTCCGGCCGCAAATCCCAGATACTCGTGGTAGGGCCGGGCGTAGCAATAGATGCAGCCGTGCTCGCAACCGCGATAGGGATTGACACTCGCATCGAAGCCAACATCCGGGCTGTCATTATAGGTAATGATCGAAGCTGAAGTGTCCCGATAATACTCGGTTTGTGGCGGAGGGCGATCCTCTACATCCTCGGCGCTCGCTTCGAGGTCGCGCTCGAGCGAAATCTTCTCAAAGCGGTTGGGCGGATTATCGGGAGTGCCCCGCCCGCGAATTGGTTTAGCACCTTGCATCTCAGAGGTGACGCTATACGGAAAACGCAAATAATCAATTCGCAAGCGCGCACGAAGCGGCGCATAAAACTGCGGTCATGGGATCAGCCGGATCCGATAGAACCGCGGACCGGCATTGGTTGCGCCGCCGAACTCGGTGGCATTGGTGGGCGTGACCGTGATCGCAATCGGGCCGGACACGTCGGTGTAATTCGTCAGCGTGCCGGCCTGCAAGGCGTTCGTCTTGCCGACACCGGCCTGCCAGGTCACGACAACGTCGTTGCCGGTCGACAGGATCGAGAGTATGCGAAACGCGGAGGCGCTGTCAGTCGGGTCGGTGCCGGCGAGGAATTCATTCGTGTTGCTCGTCCCGTCGCCATCGAAGTCCGCGTTGCCTGCGCATGACGCGCAGTTGGTGCTGCCGAAGTACGTCAACTGCCACGATTGAAACTCCGACAACGGCGTGGCACTGACTTCGGACGAGTTGGTGCTTTCGCCGGAAGCATTCACGGCGCTGACGACATAGTAGTAGGTTGTGCCGTTGTTGAGGCCGATGTCGGTGAATGCGAGGCTGGCGTTGGTCGCGATGGTCGTGTAGCCGGTGCCGCTCGTCGTCGAGCGTTTGACGTAGTAGTTCGTGGCGGTATCCGAAGCGGACCAACTCAAGGCGACGCTTCCACTGCCAGCAACAGCCGTCAAACCCTTTGGCGCGGCGGGCGGAAGCGAGGTCGGCCAACCAGGCGCAGCTACGTTGTCAAACGTGGCCGTGCACAGGGTTGAGCTGTTATGGCTGGTGAGCGCCAAGCCAATATACGCTGTGGACCCCATGCTGATGTTCGTTGTGCCTTGCTGCGTCCAGGTCGTGCCATTCGAGGAACGGTATCCCGTAAACGTGTTTCCACTGCGCACCAGCCTGACCCAGTAGGGTGCGCTCAGTCCGCCTGTATTGTTCCAGGTCGTCCCGCCGCCAGCGCTCGAACGGTATTGCCAAGTCACGCCGTTGCTCGGCGTCATGGCGACAAAGGCGTTGGCCGCTCCGGCATCCAGGCTGGCGCGGATCATCACCCCGGCTTTCGACCACGGATTGACATTTTGCACGGAACTGACCCGGGCAATGATCGTGCAATCTCCGGTTGCCGTCACATAGACAAAGCGGAAGGCGTCGGCTGTGCCTTGAATGTCTCCTCCGGCTCCAACCAGCGTAAACACGCTATTGGTGAAACCCGCGGTGCCCGAGACGCCGACCGTGCCGATGTCCTGCGTCATCCAGGGCAGAGGCACTGGCGGCAGGGCGCCCGGGGGCGGCAGCGCCGCGCCTCCCGTCAACGCACGCACGCCGTCCGGGTCATCGACCGCACCCGTGGTCCAGTCGAACAATTGCGCATCGCCCGGGGTGTCCCAATAGAAGGGACTCAATCCGTGTCTGTGGGCGGAATCGACGACGTACCAATCAAAATAGGTCCTCGAAGCAAGATGCAGGTCCACGTTTGCCCCCGTAAGATCCGGGTAGTCAGCGGTCGTGCGCTTCATGGCCTCGAACTCCCCAAGCACCACGGGAATTCCTTGGCTTACGAACTTGTCGGCCATCTCTTGGAATTCCGCGTCCAAATAGGATTCTTCGCCCCAGGTAGGGTTGCGCGAGGGCAGGGTGGTAGAATGATATGCCGCTCCCCAGAAGTAGAACATATTGCCCCAGTCCGCATCGCTTGACATCAAGCAAAACTGATACGGGGAATAATAGTGTACTTCGACCATCAGGCGACCGGGCGTTGAGTCCGTAGGCAAGGTATTCATCAAGCTATAGGTTGTGTCGATATCGGTGTTTGGCCCTTGGACCACCAGCCAGCGATTGGTGTTGTTGCCGCCCGTGCTGCGAACCGCATTGATGAAAGTGTTGTAGTAAGTCGTCAACGTGGACATCTGTGCGGCATTGGTAACGTTTGGTTCATTCGCACCCGCAAACAGCAAGTGGTTATCATAACCGGCAAAGTTGGTCGCGATCTGCGTCCAGTAGGAGTTCATTTTCGCGTTGATCGTTGGGTCCACAGATGTCCCAATATTATTCTCCAGCCAGCCACCATCCCAGTGGTCGTTGATAATGACGTACAGGTTCGTGGCGTAACACCAGTCAACCACCTGTTTGACCCGCGCCATAAAAGCAGGATCAATTTGGTACGTGGACTGATTGGCGTGGCTGTCCCACGCGCACGGGATACGAATGGTGTTAAACCCGGCGTTAGCGACTCCGTTGATCAGCGCCTGGGTCGCCGGCGGGCCCCAGCAGCCTTCGCCACAAGGCGGCTCCAACGTATTTCCGAGATTCCACCCGTAGGTTGGCGTTGGCAACTGCGCGAACGCGCCCAACGGAAGCATCAGGAGACCCATGATCGCAAGAAGTGAAGTGTTTAATTGACTCTTCGTTTTTCTGTTTTCCTTTGAGTTTCCGAATCCCGCCCGGTCGGGCGTCTCCGAGTTGTCCCCCCTGCCGGACAGCAAACTCAGAATCAACAGAAGAAAACGCACTGTCCCAGAAAGTGGGCGAAACTCTCCCACGCAATTCTTGATCTTGAAGGAGGACATCCACATAATTTACTGCAAGTCAATCAACCCAACAATCGTCAGTTCTAACTACATTCCTACCTTGGGAGCCACTACTCCGTTAGAATTCGTTGATGCTTCGTCATTACTCTTTCACTGCTTGCTTCCCTGCTCGTTCGTCTCAGTTGACCAAATCGCCAGATACGTCGTCCCCTTACCTGCTGTCTCAACCGTAGCTATTGCGCCAAGGGAGATTAGTTTCAGATTGTAGCGATCCGAAAGCACCCGCAGTTATTTTTTGCGAATTGGTTGAGGTCGAGTTGGGTCGAACTGGCTGAGGCGTGTTTACTGGCGTGGATTTTTATTCTTACTTGTTCAGTGAGGCAGGTGAGATTTGTCCGCTGCGTTGGCGGCGGGTTACTGGCCGGGAACGAATCTCAGCGATCCGCTCCGAGGAATCTTTACCTGCCCCGGCTCGCCGCCGGAACGAACGGTGCGGTGAGGGAGTAATGCTAAATTCTGACGAAATCGTGGCTCCCCGTATCGCGCAACGGAATACTGGTCCCAGCGTGACCGGAGTCGTGAAAACTAACGACTAGTTGGAATTGTTGGCTTGCTGTAACCAGCAGAGGTGTCCTTCTACAATATCAAGCGTTCTTTGGCTGAGTTGCGCCCGCTGCTCGGGGTTCACCGTTTGCTTCCGCTGATTCTGGGTGTGCTGTCCGTCGGCGGGTTTGTCACGCCGTTTGCGGCTGCCGATTCGCCGCGCGAACATCTTTCCCTC
Organism: Verrucomicrobiia bacterium; assembly: GCA_035516795.1. Lineage (GTDB taxonomy): Bacteria > Verrucomicrobiota > Verrucomicrobiia > Palsa-1439 > Palsa-1439 > DATJBF01. The sequence goes on along the minus strand of DATIZX010000010.1, from coordinate 56,145 downwards.
GACGCAGGCTGGAAATTCCATCTCGGCGACGACTGGCCGAATGCGCTGCATCTGGAAAACTCCGGCACCGGTTCCGGGCCGGCGTCGGAAAAGTTCTCCGACAGCTACTGGCGCGTCGTCAATCTGCCGCACGATTGGGCGGTTGAACTGCCGTTCGACTGGGCCGCGGATGGAAGTCACGGTTTTCACACGCTCGGCGTCAGGTATCCGACGAACAGCATCGCGTGGTATCGCCGCACATTTGAACTGCCGAAATCCGACGAAGGCAAACGCATCTGGCTGACGTTCGACGGGGTGTTCCGCGACGCGACGGTGTGGGTCAACGGCTGGTGCGTGAGGCATCACGAGGGCGGTTACTATCCGTTCCGCGAAGACATCACAGACGTGTTGCATTTCGGCGGCCAGAACACCATCGCCGTGCGCGTGGACGCGACCAAAACCGAGGGCTGGTTTTACGAAGGCGCGGGCATCTACCGCCACGTCTGGTTGGATAAAACCGCGCTGATCGCCATCGCGCCGGATGGGATTTTTGTGCGGAGCGAATTTGAAGGAAACATTCCGCAAGGCAGTCCGGAAATTGCCGTCGAAGTTCGTTTGCTCAACACGCTCACGAATGCTGCTGAGGCAACCGTGGATTGCGAAATCATCTCTCCCGACGGCAAATCGCTGAAGAAATTTTCCGAGTCGGAAGAAGTAAAACGCGAATCTCACGGCGTTGTAAAACTGCAGTCCAGGCTTTCCTCGCCGATTCTCTGGTCTCCCGAGAATCCAAAACTTTACAGGCTGATCACGACGGTTTCCGTCGCCAGCAAAATCGTTGACCAAAAAGAAACGTTGTTCGGCATCCGCACCGTGGGCTTCGACCCGAACAAAGGCTTTTTGCTGAACGGTAAGCATTACGAGCTTTACGGCACGTGCAATCATCAGGACCACGCCGGTGTCGGCGCGGCCATCCCGGATGCGTTGCAGGAGTTTCGCGTCAAGAAGCTGAAGGAATTCGGCTGCAATGCCATTCGCACTTCCCATAATCCGCCCACGCCGGAGTTGCTCGACGTCTGTGACCGGCTCGGCATGTTGGTTATGGACGAGAGCCGCTTGATGGGCAGCGATTCGGGAAATATGAAAAAGTGGGATGACCAGATTCGCCGCGACCGCAATCATCCGAGCGTGGCGATCTGGTGCATTGCCAACGAGCAGTTCATGGTGCAGGATTCGCCGCAAGCCGCAAACGTCGCGCGCACGATGCAGGATTACGTGAAGCAGCTCGACCCGACGCGGGCCGTCACCTACGCCTCGCCGGAAGACGACGCGTTCGTGGGCATCAATTCCGTCATCGAAGTGCGCGGCTGGAATTATCATTACGGTCCGCAGATGGACCGTTATCACGCCGCCCATCCGAGCCAGCCGAACGTCGGCACTGAACAGGCCAGCGTCGTCAGCACGCGCGGCATTTACGAGAACGACAAGGAGCACGGCTACTGCACCGCCTACGACGTTCTCCGGTCCGGCTGGAACACGACCGCCGAGGGCTGGTGGAGTTTCTTCGCCGTCCGTCCGTGGCTTTCCGGCGGCTTTGTCTGGACCGGCTTCGATTATCGCGGCGAGCCGACGCCGTATTGGTGGCCATGCATCAACTCGCACTTCGGTATCCTCGACACGTGCGGTTTTCCGAAGGACATTTTCTACTACTACCAATCGTGGTGGACGACGAACACCGTGCTGCACCTGTTGCCGCATTGGAACTGGCCGGGCAAGGAAGGTCAGGAAATCCGCGTGGATACTTATAGTAATTGCAAAGAGGTGGAACTCTTTCTGAACGGCGCGTCGCTCGGCAAACAGACGATGAACCCGAACTCCAAATTGACGTGGAAAGTGAACTACGCGCCGGGGACCTTGTCCGCAAAAGGTTTCGACGCCGCCGGCAAGCTCATCGCTGAAACGAAAGTCGAGACGACCGGCAACACGACGCGAATTCAACTCACGCCCGACCGCAAAACCATCGCCGCCGACGGCAAAGACGTGGCGGTGTTCACCGTGGCCGCGCTCGACGCGCAGGGCCGCGTGGTGCCGGTGGCGCAGAACAAAATCAATTTCCGCATCGAAGGCGCGGGAAAAATCCTCGGCGTGGGCAATGGCGATCCGAGTTGTCACGAACCGGACAAGTACCTTTCGATCCTGCCCATGCGCAGCCTCCCGGTCAATGAGTGGCGCTGGAAACTGGCGACGATTCCGGGCGACAGCAGCGCGGTGCCGGAATACGCGAATGATTTTGATGATTCAGCCTGGAACGTTCTGAACGCCAAAACCGGCGGGGAAGAATCGACGATCAAAACGGAGAACACGACGGCGATCTACCGCGCCCATGTCACGCTGACAGAAAAAGACCTGAAGGACGGCGATGTGCAAATTCGTTTCGCCGGCTGCGACGACGAGGGCTGGTACTTCATGAACAACCAGTTCGTCGGCGAATCGCACGACTGGCAGGCGCAACCGGCATTCGACGTCAAGAAACTCCTGCACGCCGGCGACAACGTCATCGCTGTAAGTGTAACTAACAGTTATGCCCAAGGCGGTCTGAATCCCAACGTGAATGTGGACATCATTGGCAAACCGAGCGTGCCGCCATGGTCGCGCAGCTTGTTCAACGGCTTGGCGCAGATCATCGTGCAATCCACAGAGGATGCCGGGGAATTCCAATTGACCGCCAGCGCCGATGGCCTTACACCGGCGACGGCCGTCGTGCAAACACAACCGGGCCCGCCGCATCCTTCCGTGCCGTGAGTTGACCTGGAATTATGATACTGGATCGAATCCAATTGACCGCGCTGGCGCTGGCCTGTTCGCTTGCGACAGCGATGGCGCAAACCAACTCATTCCAATTCCAACTGCCGATCGCCAAAGGCCCGTTTGTCGGCACCATGAATTCGCTCACGAATTACACCTGCCCGGAGTGGTTTCGCGACGCGAAGTTTGGCATCTGGGCGCACTGGGGTCCGCAGTCGGTGCCGATGGAGGGCGATTGGTATGCCCGCAAGATGTATCAGCAAGGCGATCCAGACTACGAAGATCATCTCAAACGTTGGGGCCATCCGTCCACCAACGGCTGGAAGGACATCATCCCGCTCTGGAAAGCCGAGAAATGGGATCCGGACAAGCTGATGGCGCTCTACAAAAAAGCCGGCGCGAAATACTTCGTCAGCATGGCGTCGCACCACGACAATTTCTTTTTGTGGAACTCCCAGTTGCACCGCTGGAATTCGGTGCAGATGGGACCGCACCGCGACGTGGTAAGCGGATGGCAGAAGGCGGCGAAGAAGTATGGTTTGCCCTTTGGCGTTTCCGAACATTTGGGCGCCAGCTTCACCTGGTTCCAAACCAGCCACGGCGCCGACACGAATGGCCCCTTGGCCGGCGTGCCTTACGACGGGGCCAATTCAAATTACTGGGACCTTTATCATTTTCCCGCCGAGCCTGGCGACCGCAGTTGGTATTCCAATAATCCCCGTTGGCAGCAGGAGTGGTTCAATGAGATCGAGGAACTGGTGGACAACTACAAACCCGATCTGCTTTACACCGATGGCGGGGTGGCGTTCGACAACGAGGTCGGCTTGAGTCAGATCGCGAATTTCTACAACCTCAGCGCTGCCGAACATCACGGCAAGTGCATGGCCGTCTACACGTGCAAGCAACCTTCCGTCGGACGTTGGGTGCACGACTACGAACGCGGCGTGAACGCCGGGATTGATCCGCACCCGTGGCAGACGGACACCTCCATCGGCGACTGGTTCTACAATAAACATTGGGGCTACCGGCCGACGAAATGGATCGTCCATATGCTCGTGGACATCGTCAGCAAAAACGGAAATCTTCTTCTCAACATCGTACAGCGGCCCGATGGCTCACTTGATCCAGAAGTGGAAAGGATGCTGCATCAACTCGGCGACTGGACGGCGGTGAACGGCGAGGCGATTTACGGTACGCGTCCGTGGCAGGTTTACGGCGAAGGCACAGTGCGGGGTGCCGGCGGCGCCTTCAAGGAAGACTTCCAATACAGCGTCAAAGACATTCGCTTCACGACCAAAGGCAAGACACTCTACGCGATTGCGCTCGGCTGGCCGGCGGATGGCAAGATACTCATCCGCTCGCTCGCCAAGACTGACGACCCGGCGCAGAATAAAATCCAGAAAGTCGAAATGCTCGGCCGCTCCGGCAAGTTGAAGTTCAACCAGACGGCGGACGGCTTGTTCGTGGAAGTGCCTGGCGAAAAGTTGAGTGATCTCACCTGCGCGTTGCGCATTACCGGCAGCAACTTGAATCCGACACCTTTGCCGGATCTTTCGGTGGTGGTGACGCCGGATGAAAAGGGCCGGCTTGTCTTCAACGCCGATGCCGCCACCCTGCACGGCACGACTTTGCAGTTGGAAGAGAAAGGCGGCAACCCCGACATCGGCTATTGGTTCAATCCGGCCGAGTGGATTTCGTGGAAAGCGCGTATTCCCAAACCCGGCATTTACAAAGTCAGTGTAGTGATTGCTGCCGTCGACGGCGGCGGGGAATTTGTCGTCGGCGTCGGCGACAAAACCCTCCCGGCCAAAGTCTCGCAAGCAGAGGGTTGGGACAAGTTCTCTACGTTGGACATCGGTTCGGTGGAGATCAAACAGGCCGGTGAAGTTGTCGTAAGCGTTCGCGCCAAAGATGCCGCAAGCTGGAAAGCCATGAACCTCACTTCAGTTCGTCTGGAGCCGGCCAGCGCTGCCGGGTCTGTGCGGATTGAGTATTCCACGTTGCAGATCATCTCCAACGACGACTCGACAGCGGTCATTGCGGAGAAGGCGGCAAAGGTTTTGCCGCGCGCCAATCAAACGGACTGGATGCGGCTGGAGCGGACATTCTTCCTCCACTTCGGCGTGAACACGTTCAATGAAGTAGAATGGGGCAGCGGTCGCGAAGAGCCGGCAATCTTCAATCCCACGGCACTGGACGCGAACCAATGGCTCGACGCGATGCAGAATTTCGGCGGCAAGATGATCGTGTTGGTCTGCAAGCACCACGATGGATTCTGCATGTGGCCCACGCGCTACACGCCGCACTCGGTGGTGGCCAGTCCGTGGCGTGACGGAAAGGGTGACTTGGTGCGGGAAGTGGCCAACGCCGCCCGTGCGCACGGTCTCAAGCTGGGTGTTTATCTTTCGCCGGCGGATCTTTACCAGTTGAGGACCAATCCGAAAAATTCGGCGGGCTATTACGGCAACGGCAGTAGCAATGTTCTCTCGGTCATCCCCACTGATCCGGCCAGTTTCAAGAGTGATCCTTCAAAGGGCCGCACGCCGCCGGCGGGTTTCACGAATTACACCTACGAGGTGGACGATTACAATCGTTACTTTCTGAACCAGCTTTACGAATTGCTGACCGAATACGGGCCGATCGCCGAAGTTTGGTTCGACGGCGCAAACCCGGATCCAAGTGTCAAAGAGACTTACAACTATGCCGCGTGGTATGATTTGATCCGCCATCTGCAACCCGGAGCGGTCATCATGGGCAAAGGGCCGGACGTGCGGTGGGTAGGCAATGAAGGTGGCGTTGGCCGCACCACCGAATGGAGCGTCATCCCGCTGCCGGTGCCGCCGGATGACTTCAATTGGCCGGACATGCAGGCAGGAGACTTCGGCAGTCGCGCCAAACTCGTGCCCGGTTCGTATCTCTGGTGGTATCCGGCGGAAGTGAACACGACCATTCTCCAGAACAACCAATGGTTTTGGGCGCACAACAAACAGCCGCGCACTGTCACGCAGTTGGTGGACATCTTCTACACGTCCATCGGTCGCAACGGGAATCTCATCCTGAATCTGTCGCCCGATAAACGCGGTCTCGTTCCGGACAACCAACTCGACGCGTTGAACCGCACGGCGCAGATCATCAACGAAACCTTCGCCACCGACCTTGCCAAGGGCAGCAAAGTCACGGCGGACAATTCCAACGCAACGAACAGTCCAGCGCTGGCGCTCGACGGTAACCTTGACACTTGGTGGGAAGCCGCGCCGGGCAAAACCACCGGCACAGTTACGCTCACGCTGCCGAAGCCGGTCACGTTCGACGTCGTTTCGTTGCAGGAAGCGGTGGATCACCGCAGCCAAAGAATTGAATCTTTTGCCATCGGGACGTGGAACGGCTCGGCATGGGTCGCGGCGGAAAGAATTCCGTCGGACGACCTCACCACCGTTGGTCATCGCCGGCTCATTCGGTTGAAGTCGCCCGTGACCACCGGCAAAGTGCGCATCCGCATCACCAGTTCGCGCCTCGAACCGACGCTCGCCGAAGTGGGCCTCTTCAAGCAATCCGTCAAAACCCTGTAGCATGTAAAAACTCATGCAGCCTGGCTCGCATTAGACCTCGAAACTTGTCCCATCTGGTGGCGGCAATGTTGTATAGACATTTACCAATCGCCTTGGGATGTTCAGCATGGAGTGTCGGGGAAAAGTACTGAAGGAGTAGGTTTGAGCATTGGATGAGCAATGGCGATTAGTTTTGATTCCCGAATAAAAACCTGCAAAATTCTTAGGAAAATTGAGCTAACAAGGCGCGAGTCCTACTTGGGGAGCCACAACTCCGCACAATTCTTAATTACTTAGTAAGAACTTCGTTACCAATCGCTTGACTGGAAATCTTACAATGGGCTGGCTGTTCGATTGATGGTATAATCAAATAGTATATGCAACCGTGTTCGCAGCCACGGTAGGGATTGATGCTCGCATCGAATCCAACATCGGGGCTTTCGTTGTAAGTGATGATCGAGGCGCTGGTATCTCAGGAAAATTGCGTCTTCGGTGCTGGATCATCCGGTTCGCTCCACTGGTCATCGCGTTCATAGACGATCTGCTCGAAGCGGTTCGAGGGATTCTCCGCCGCGCCGCGGCCACGAATTGGTTTGGGGTTCACCAGCGACACCTAACTGGAGAAACCGATACCCATTTTGTCGAGCACGCGCAACAAGAAGCCGGGTTTTTTGCCGGCATCAACGCGGCGCAGGGAACGCGTCACGGCCTTCACGGCGAGCGAGCGCAGCGGTTCTGGTGGGAAGGGAAATGGATTCTTCTTCACAATGGCCAGGTCGAGCAGTTCGCTCGGCCGGTTCAGAACTTTGTTGGCGAGAATTTGCCCGGCAAGCCGTGAGTTGGCGACGCCGAGACCCGTGTAACCAAGTCCATAATAGATGCGGTCGCCCGCGTCAGAGCCGAAGAACGGCGTCAACCGGCTGGTGGAGGCGATGGGTCCGCCCCAGGCGTATTCCCATTTCAAGTCGGTCAATTGCGGGAAGTGGCGTTGGAAACTTTTGCGCAGCGCATCGTAATGCGGCTGGGAATGATCGCATGACTCATCCACGCGGTTCGGCGGGTAATACTTCGCCTCGCTGGTGCCCCAGAGGATGCGGTTGTCGGCGGTAAGCCGGTAATAATTGAAGAACGTGCGACCATCGATCATCGCCTGCCGGTTGCGCCAGCCGATCGATGCGAGTTGCTGTCCGCTAAGCGGTTCGCTCACCAACACGTAATCGTAGAGCGGGATGTAGCGGTGGAGAAGTTTCGGGAAGATGAGGTGCGTATAGGCATTGGTCGCCAGGACGATCTTGTCAGCTTTCACGCAGCCCATGGCGGCCTTGACAAGAACACCGTCGTCCGCGACGTCCAGTTGCGTCACGAGTGTCCGCTCAAAAAACCTCACGCCGAGCCGGACCGCTTCACGTTTCAATCCATCTACCAGTTTGATTGGGTGGACAGTTCCCCAACCGGGATCAATGGCACCGCCCAGATAAAGCAGGCTATTCAATTCGGCGCGCGTTTCCTCCGCCGAAAGCAGGCGCAACCCTGTGACACCCAACTCTGCCGCAGCCTCGATTTGTGAGCGGGCATCTTCGGCTTGGGCCGTCGTCAAGGCAACCAAGAGTTGGCCGGGCTGTTCGAAGTCGCACGCGAGACCGCGTTCTTTGATGAAGCGCGCCAGCGCATTCAAATTCTCCAGTCCGACGCGGGCCATGCGGCGGGCTTCTTCCTTGCCGAAATGCCCGATGGCGTGCTGATGCGAATGATCGATGCAACCGCTGACCTGTCCGGCATTTCGCCCGCTGCCGCCGTAACCAAGAATGGCCTGTTCAAGAACGACGACCGACGCTTCAGGGGCAAGTTCCTTCAGGAAGATCGAAGTCCACAGCCCGGTAAATCCGCCACCGATGATTGCGATATCGGCTTTGTGTCCTCCTTCCAATGCCGGGCTGGGCACGTAATCTCGCCGTGATGCCAGCCAAAAACTGGATTGTTCGATCGAAGTCACTGGGTTTTCCGTTTCAGCAGCGCATCGCAGAGTACCATACGATGGTCTGAGTTTTGTGTTCGGCGGGCCACCGTTGTTACGGCATGAAATTGTTTGCTCAGCCAGATCTGGTCGATACGCAGTAGCGGATATTCGTTGACGATGGTGTTGCCCCAACCGCAACCGCCTTCCTTGAAGGAATCATGGAAGAGTGGTTGGAACAGGCGGAAAATGGCATCTCCGCCGGGTGTGTTGAAATCGCCACCAATGATGAATGGAACCGAATGGGCCGTAGAGGCGATTTGTTGGCATAGTGCCTCTAACATCCTTCGTCGCATCTGACGGTCATTGGCGTAGTCACGCCAACAGTCCGCCGTCCACAGATCATCACGCAACGGTGCCGGCGGTAGTCGCAAACTAATCACGTCAGTTTCCGCACCCGAAAGCAAGCGGACGTGAGCATGGGTGTAGTGAATGCGCATTGTCGCCAAGAGCGGCTGTGGAATCGCTTGGCCGCGGACGATAACCGACGCATCCGGACCGGCAACTACGGCAGCGTTTGTTCCGAAAAGTTGCTGCGCGACTTCTTGCAGCGCGCGTCGTTCAGGCGATTCCTGAAGCAGAACAATATCGGGCTCATAAGCCTTGACTTCCATCGCCGCTCTCGGATTGCCCCCCGCGCAATTGATGCTGACGATCCTGAGTGCTTCGCCACGCCGCCGTGCAGTTTGCCACTCGTCAGACGGCCAGCGCCGCCAGCGTGTGAGGCTCCAGATTTCTTCACTAAAGCAAGTGAGATAAAGCAGCCAAATCGCGACGACTATTAACACCGACCATCTGTGGGACCGACGCCAGCCAATCCCTGCCAAGAACAAGCCCGGCAAAGCCCAGATCCACACCGGCCAGATGGTTATCGCTGCATAGGCGTCGCCTCGCCAAAAGTAGCAATGCGCCACGCAAACACAGAGCAGCGCAGAGACGATTAATGACGCCGCTTGAAGGCGAGCCAAAGCCGCATGCAGAGCCGTGCCAACATGTTGGTAGCTTTTCACTGTTTCTCCATGTACTTAACGCGCATTCAGGCGGCAGAAATGTCGACGCTCACAACTTCACCAGGCTTTGTCTTGAGAGACACCGTCATAGGACGACAACAGACTTCGCAATCAACAATGAACTCCGCACTGCCTTCGTCGGGGTCATAAGGAATCTGAAAGTCTTCGCCGCAATGCGGACAGGTGATCGTGACAAACTCGTTCACGGCCGGAAGTATAGCGGAAAGATACTTGTCTGGCACTACACCACGCGCCCGCCGGGCGGGATGTTAACTGCGCCTTCTTAAACCGGTCGCCCCCGGAAGGGCGCTCCCACAAACATCTCCGCTGCTGACGGCGGCAGGATCGAGCTGCGCCAAAGCAAAAGAAAAACGACAACTAAACACTTGTCATGGAATCCAATTTCCGCCAGAGTGCGGACCCGCGAGTTTTGCAGGAGGATCATGATCGAATTCAGAAATCGTGTTTTATTCGTTGGCCATGGCTCCGTGGCGCAGTGCACTTTACCGATTCTGGTAAAACACCTCGATATGCCGTGCCAGAACATCACCGTGATGGATTTCGAGGACCGTCAGGAAATATTGCAGCCGTGGTTGAAACGCGGCGTGCGGTTCGAGCGCAAGCGCGTCACGCGCGAAAATCTCGGCAGCTTACTGGGTAAATATCTGAGCGCCGGCGACGTGTTGATCGATTTGGCTTGGAACATCGACTGTTGTGAGATTCTCCAGTGGTGCCATGACCGCGGAGTATTGTACGTCAATACTTCGGTGGAATTGTGGGATCCGTACAAGAATGCGAAGAACGCACCGCCACAAAAGATGACGTTGTATTGGCGGCACATGAACATCCGTCGGATGACCAGCAAATGGCGCGTGCCCGGTCCGACTGCGGTGCTGGAGCATGGGGCAAATCCCGGTCTCATCTCGCATTTCACCAAGCAAGGCTTGATCGATATTGGGCGCCGGCTCATTGCCGACAAGAAGGTCAAAGGTCGGAAGGCAGATGAAATTCGGCAATTGATCACCGATCGGGTATTCAATCAACTGGCGATGAGACTCGGCGTGAAAGTAATTCACTGCAGCGAGCGCGATACGCAGATTACCGACCAGCCGAAACAGGTCGACGAGTTTGTCAACACGTGGAGCGTGGAAGGTTTCCGCGAGGAAGGCACCACGACCGCGGAGATGGGGTGGGGGACCCACGAGAAAGAACTGCCGCCGTTGGCTTACGAGCACAAGGAAGGACCCCGCAACCAGATTTGTCTGGCGCGGATGGGGATCAACACGTGGGTCTCATCGTGGGTACCGAACTATTGCATCCACGGCATGGTGGTGCGGCACGGCGAGGCGTTCACCATCTCCGACCGTCTGACCGTGTGGAAGAACGGCAAGGCGATTTACCGGCCGACGGTGCACTATGCGTATTGTCCGTGCGATTGTGCCATCGCCTCGTTGAACGAGTTGCGCGGCTATGATTATCGACTCGTCGAAAATCAGCGGATCATGAACGACGAGATCACCAGCGGCGCTGATATTCTCGGGGCGCTGCTGATGGGTCATGCCTACAAGTCGTGGTGGACCGGCAGCGATTTGAGCATTGAAGAGTCGCGGCGGCTTGTTCCGCACCAGAACGCCACCACCATGCAGGTCGCCGTCTCCGTTGTCGCCGCTGCGGCGTGGATGATCGAGAACCCGGCCCGGGGTGTTTGCGTGCCCGACGATCTGCCGCATGATTACGTTCTCAAAATCGCCAAGCCCTACCTTGGTAAATGGATCTCCAAACCGGCCGACTGGACGCCGTTGAAACATTACACCAACGCGTTTCGGGGGCATAACAATCCAGCGATTGATCGCACCGATCCGTGGCAGTTCAAAAATTTCCTGATTACCGACGGAGATTAAATGACGTACATTCACCAACTGGAGGGCCACGCTCCGTCGTGGCCTCCGCACCGACACGGACGCGACGGAGCGCGTCCCTCCATGGAGCACTAAGATGGTCGCGCTCGGCACATTGAAAAAACTCGCAAAGGAACACGGCACGCCGTTATTCGTTGTGGACCACGACGAATTGCGGCGCAACTACGCGACGTTCAAGAAGCATCTCCCAAGAGTACAGGCTTACTACGCGGTCAAGGCCAATCCCGATCCTGAAATCGTCCGCACGCTGTTCAAAGAAGGCGCGAGCTTTGATGTGGCGTCGCTGCCGGAGTTGCGGGTCGTTTGTGAAAACATCAAAGACCTGCCCGCGAAAAAGCGGCAGCAATGGATTTGGGATCGCATCATTTACGCCAACCCGATCAAGGCCAATGAGACGCTGGCGGAACTCGACCGTTACAATCCGTTGGTGACCTACGACAACTCCGAAGAAATCCAAAAGATTCGCAAGTACGCGCCCAACGCCGGCCTGGCCTTACGCCTGAAAGTCGCAAACACCGGGGCGATGGTTGAGCTTTCCTCGAAGTTTGGCGCGGCGCCGGGCGAGGCGGTGGATTTGATCCTTGAGGCAGATAGGGTCGGCCTCACCGTCGAAGGCCTGAGTTTCCACGTCGGCAGCCAGACAACGAATTTTGAGAACTACGTCCAAGCCATCAATCTCGCCGCCGACATTTTCAAAGAGGCAAAGGATCGCGGCTACAAGAAGATGAATCTGCTCGATATCGGCGGCGGGTTCCCGGCTCCGTATGACGCCGCAGTCAAGCCCTTCCGGGAATTGGCCAAGATCATCAACCGCGAATTGGATCGGTTGTTTCCGAGGAACGTACAGATTCTAGCCGAGCCGGGACGATTCATGGTGGCGTCCGCCGGCACTTCAATTTCGAAGATCATCGGCAAAGCTGTGCGGGACGGCAAGCTCTGCTATTACATCGACGACGGGGTCTATCACACTTTCTCCGGCGTCATCTTCGATCATTGCCACTATCACCTGAAGTCGTTCAAGAAGGGGCCGACGCAAATCTGCTCGGTGTTCGGCCCCACTTGCGACGCGCTCGATGTCGTCTCGATGACCGAAGAATTGCCGGCCAACCTCAAGCTCGGCGACCTGCTCTATAGCGAAAACATCGGCGCTTACAGCCAGGCGTCGTCGACGTACTTCAACGGTTTCCCCCCGGCGGAGGTCGTTCACGTCAATCAGTAGCACGTCCGGTAACTCGCAACGCTGTTTCGATTTGATCAAGGCGTAAACGGGCTTTTTTGTGGCGGTCAGGTTCTGAGGTATCGCGGCGGGATGATGGCCTGACTGCCAGTATGATGCAACGGCGGTTGCGCCCGAAACACGGTCATGATGTCGATATCGACGACCTCTTCAGCGATTTATGATCGATGATGCTGTGATGCTCGCAGGGGCGGGCTCCTACGCTCGCCCCTGCGAGTGATGAGAATTACTTCGATTTGATCGAAGTCCAAAGCTCGTCGTACCACGGGCCTTTGGCGCCGAGGTCCTTGACGAACTCGAGCACTTTCATTTGTTCGTCGGTCGGATAGATTGCCGTATTCTTCAAATCCGCGGGATTGATGAAGGCCCGCGCAGCAATGTTTGGCGTCGCGTATTGGTTGAAGTTCGAGAGTTGTGCTCCGACTTTGGCATCGAGAATGTAATTGATGAATTTCTCAGCCATCTCGCGGTTCGGCGCCTTGGCCGGGATGGCCATATTATCGAGCCAGATCTCGGTGCCTTCGCGCGGAACGAAGAAGTACGTGCTGGGGTCTTCTTTCATGCCGCGGACTGCGTCGCCGTTGTAGACCATGCCGATTTTGCAGACTTTGGCCAGCACCTTGTTCTTGATGCCCACGCCGCCCTCGAATCCGAGGGAGCGCTTCTTGGCATCGAGAAGCAGGTTGCGCGCTTGGACCAACTGTTTCTTGTCAGTCGTGTTGAGGCTGTAGCCTTTGTACTTGAGCGCCGCGCCAATGCAGGAGCGAGTGTCGTCGATCATCAGGAACGAGCCGATGGATTTCTTCGGGTCGAAGATCAATCCCCAGGTCTCGTCGATTTTCTCGTCCGGTTTCTCGTGAACGTAGAGGCCCACGGTGCCCCATTGGTAGGGGGCCGTGTATTTGTTGCCCGGGTCGTAGTCGCGGTTGCCGAACTTCGGGTCGATGTTCTTCATGTTCGGGATGTTGTCCTTGCGCAACGGGGCCAGCAGGCCGTTCTTGATCAGCGCCGGGATGATGTAGTCGGATGGCACGCAGATGTCGTAGAGCGAATCGCCGCCGCCTTCGAGCTTGGCCATCATGCTCTCATTGTCTTCGTAGAGATCGACCGTGACCTTGCAGTCGTTCTCTTTGGCGAAGTTCTCGATGATTTTGGGATCGATGTACTCGCTCCAGATGAAGACGTTGAGCTTGTTCTTTTCCGCCTGCGCCGAAGCGGTGACCAACAATGCAACAGCGAACACAGCGAGTCGCTTATACATGGCTACCCTCCTGAAGGTTGGCGGGGCCGCTGCAGCAGCGTCACCCCGACGGTTCCGACTACCGATGCCAGCACAATCAGCGTGGACAACGCGTTGATGTCCGGCGTTATGCCGCGCTTGACCGACGAGTAAATCAGAATTGGCAAAGTCGTCGCTCCTGGGCCTGTGGTAAAGAAGCTAACAACAAAATCGTCGAGGCTCAATGTAAAAGCGAGCATCGCGCCCGCGAGCACCCCCGGCAGCATGAGAGGGAAAGTTACCCCCCAAAACGTTTGCCATGTGCTGGCGCCTAGATCGTGGGCCGCCTCTTCAATCGCAGGATCCATCCCCACCAGTCGCGACCGGACCACAATGGCCACAAACGGAATTTGAAACGTAATGTGCGCGATGGTCATCGTCGTCAGCCCCATGTTGAACCATCCGAGAAGACTGCTGACCAAATCGAAGAAGGCCAGCATGGCCACGGCCATGACGATATCCGGAATCACCACCGGAATGTACATCAGGAGCGAAAAGAGCTTCTTGCCGGGAAACCAGTAGCGACTCAGTCCGTAACCGAGCAGCGTGCCCAACACCGTGGCGATCGCCGTGCTGACCACGGCCAGTATGATCGTGTTCTCCGTCGCGGCAATCTTATCGGAGCTATCGAGGAGTTTCCCGTACCACTGGGTCGTGAAACCCATCCACGGTCCGCCGTGCTTCGCCGAGTTGAACGAGAAGACGATGACGACCGCAATGGGCGCATACATGAAAATGTAGAGCAATCCCGAAATGAGCCACAGCGGCAGCGACACGCGTCTCACAGCAATTCACCGCCTTTCTCGCCCGAGAACCGCGCATACACCCACAAGCCGACCAGCACAATTCCCATGCCGATAAACGCAATGGCCGACCCAAACGGCCAATCGCGGCTCTGCAGGAATTGCTGCTGGATGGCGTTGCCCATCATCACGGTCTTGGCTCCGCCGAGCAGATCAGGAATCACAAACTGTCCCGTCGCGGGGATGAACACCAATACGATACCCGCCACCAAACCGGGCGTCACTTGGGGAAGAATTGCATGCCAAAATACGCGTAATTTATCCGCCCCCAGATCGCTCGCGGCCTCGGCAATGCTCCAGTCAATTTTTTCCACTGAGGAGTACAGCGGCAGCACCAGGAATGGCAAATAATCGCACACCATGCCGATATAGATGGCCATGGCGCTGGGATACAACGGTGATCCCGCCGTCGTCAGCCCCAACGCCACCGCCAAATGGGTGATGGGACTTTCCGGGGCCAGTATGATTTGCCAGGCGTACGTCCGGATCAATAGATTCGTCCAAAAAGGAATCAGCACCAACGTCAGGGCCGTGTTCTTGTACCGCGCCGGCATTCCCGCGATGAAGAACGCCAACGGTAACGCCGCCAGCATGCAGAACCCCGCTGTGCCGGCCCCCAGTACCAGACTGCGGAAAATGATCTGCGGATACAGCAGATCGAAACCGAAGAACCCGAAGCCGGCGAACCGGGTGTAGTTCTCGAACGTAAACGGTTTCCCGTAGCCGCCCACCTCGCCGCGCGTCAGGAAACTGACCACGCCAATCCACACCAGCGGCACCAACAGAAAAACCGTCACCCAGAAAATGCCCGGCCCGCTGGTCACTACGGAACGGGACAGGTGACCACCGACCGTCAACTGCTCGCCGAATTTGACCTCACCTTTCTTTTTCGCCATGGAGACTCAATCGTCCAGCACGAGCAGACCCGCCGCCGGCAGGTAGACTATCGCCTCCTGCCCGATGTCGAAACCTTGGGAGCCAACTTTCACGTTCATCGCTTCCGCCGTCAGTCGTTGCTCGCCCGCACGCAACACGTAATGCGTTTCGGAGCCGATGTAAATGAGTTCATCGACGCGCACCTTGACGCGGTTCTCTCCCGCGCTTTCATCGAGGCGGCACAGCGTGACTTTCTCAGGACGAATGGCAAGCGTGAACTTATCGCGTTGCGCGGCTGCCGGTGGGTTTTGACCAAACTCAACACGCAACTCGCCGACAATTGAGTCGACAATCGCCTCTTTCGGGCCACGGCGCTTCACGGTCGCGTCGATGAGATTGCACGAGCCGAGGAATTGGCTGACGTAGCGGGTGTGGGGATGTTCGTACAGCGACTCCGCTTCGCCCATTTGCTCGATCTTGCCGGCGCGCATGACGGCGATGCGATCGCTCATCACCAGCGCTTCTTCCTGGTCGTGCGTGACGTAGATGAACGTGATCTTGAGCCGGCGTTGGAGCTGGAGCAACTCGACCTGGAGCTGCTTGCGCAGTTTCAGGTCGAGAGCGCCGAGCGGCTCGTCGAGCAGCAATACTTGCGGCTCATTGACCACTGCCCGGGCCAGCGCCACTCGTTGTTTCTGGCCGCCTGAAAGTTGCGCCGGCTTCCGATTGCCCAAGGGGGTAATCTCCACCAGGTCCATTACCTTTTTCACGCGCTCGCTGATTTCGGGTTTGGCCACTTTCTTCATGCGGAGGCCGAAGGCGATGTTGTCGTATACCGTCAGGTGCGGGAACAACGCATAAGATTGGAAAACGGTATTCACCGGGCGCTTGTGCGCGGGGATTTCGCGGGCATCGGTACCGCCGATGCGCACGATCCCTTCGTCGGGCATGTCGAGGCCGCCAACGATGCGGAGCAGGGTGGTCTTGCCGCAACCCGACGGGCCCAACAGGGAGAAAAATTCACCTTTGCGAATGGTGACGTTGACGTGCGAGAGAGCCTCGACATCGCCGAATCTGCGGACAAGGTTCTCCACCTCAATCGCTGGAATCTCACTTGCCATCAAACCCACCAAGGTGCGGCGTAATTGCGGGGCAGAATAACAAACTGTTGCGTCAACACCATAAAAAACTTGTTGGCTTGACAAATGATGCGCGCCGCAAGAATCTCTCGGCCACAAAGCCAATCGGCAGGAGGAGCACATGAAAAACATAATCGTGGTCGTGTGTTTGGCATTGATGATGGCAGTAATTACCCCGTTTGTGTCGCGCGCGGATACCGCAGCGCCCGAGTCGTCCACCAGTACGCCAGACTGGAAGCAGATGTATGAGGAACAAAAGAAGCGCACCGACGATCTGGAGCGGCGTCTTTCCGTTTTGGAGGATAAGAGCACCCAGGATGTGTACGTCGTCAAAGAACAGGTTCCCGAAAGCACTCTGAAGTTCCTAAAGCAAACTGAGTTGGATGGATACGTTTCTGCGTCCTATTTCTACAACTTCAACCAACCCGATACTCACGAGAATGCGGGACGCGGTTTCGACGCGCGAGCGGACGAATTCATGGCCAACAAGGCGGTGGTCCGCATTGGTCATCCGATTGACTACAGTGCCTTCGATTGGCTGGCTGGTTATTCGGTGAAGTTGATTTTTGGCCAGGATGCTGAATTTACGCAGGCGTCGGGACTAAGTCTCGGCAATCAAGGCGACCTTTTTGAGGCCAATGTGACGGTGAACATCCCGGTGGGCAATGGACTGAAGATGACCCTTGGCAAATTCGGCACCACCATGGGGTACGAATCCACCTTTACGGAAGAGAATTTCAATTGGTCGGCAGGAAACCTCTGGACCTTTGTCGAACCTTTCACCCATACCGGCGTGCTGTTGTCGTATCAGGCAACTTCCGAATTGGAGTTGAAAGTGACCCTCAATAACGGCTGGGATGTGGTGACAGACAACAACTCCTCCAAGTCAGTCATGGGCACTGCGACCTACACGCTCAACGACAAAACGAGCATGGCGTTGACCGGATACGGCGGTCCCGAACAGGATAACAACAACTCAAATTGGCGCAAAGGTGTCGACTTTTGGATCGACCAGAAATTCTCCCCCAAGCTGGAAGGTGTCGCCCAGATCGATTATGGGGCCGAAGACGGAGCTGACTTCAACGGGAAGAAAGCCGAGTGGTTTGGCTTCGGCGGTTGGCTGGTTTACACCGTCAACGATAAATGGAATGTCGCCACGCGCGCTGATTATTTGAAAGATGGGGACGGCACGCGCACCTCCGATGCCCCTTCGCTGGCACCATTTCCGGTCAACCACGGCCAGGAATTAACGAGCGTAACGCTCACAGTTAACTTCCGACCCGTGGAAGCATTACGACTTGCACCCGAGTTCCGGTGGGATCACTCGTCGCTGAGCACAGCCTTTGATGGCCACGACACTCAAGTTACCGTCGGGATGGGGGCGGCTTACTTCTATTGAGGCGAATACTTCCACAGATCTGCGGCTGGAAATGCCTGGCTCGAAGCAGCGCGTGCCGCGGTAAATCCAACCCAGACGCATGCCAGTAAGGTGTTTGTAGACAAGTAGTTACACAATTAGCTGGCTGCGCTTGGCCGGTTATGTTATGGTATTGTCGTCGGCGTACGGACGATTGCCATGGACGAGAAAGTACAAGAAACCTCGCAAGCCGAAGCAACACCAGCAGCAGTGGTGCCGGTCGGCACGCAAAGCTCGCGCGAGACTCCCAAACTTACCAAAGTGGAGGAGATTCGCCGCAAGTCTGCGGACTACCTTGAGACCGTCAGTGGCGGCAAGAAACTCGATCCCGAAGACAAGAACCGGATCATCACCCACACGCTGGAGAATTTTGACGATTACTTTAACCGCGGTTTTCTCCACTACCGCAAATCCGTCGCTGAAGCGGAGGATTTTGCGGCGATCGAATGGACCGGCAAGGGCTCGATCATCGAGGACATTATGGGCCGCAAGTTCATTGATTGTCTCGGCGGCTTCGGCGTTTACAACATGGGCATTCGCCATCCGAAGATTGTGGCGGCGGTTCAGGCGCAATTGGAGCGCATGCCTCTCTCCTCCCAGGAATTGCTTGACCCCTTGCGTGGTTTTCTCGCCGAATTGCTCGGCGAACTTGCCCCCGGCGACCTGCAGGAGTGCTTCTTCATCAGCAATGGCACCGACGCCGTGGAAGGCGCGCTGAAACTGGCGCGCCTGTACACGAAGAAGGCGGGCTTCATTTCCACCACGGGCGGATTTCATGGCAAATCCATGGGGTCGCTGTCCGTCATGGGACGCGCTGTTTATCGGAAACCGTTTCAGCCCCTCCTTTCCGGTGTCCACTTCGTGGACTATGGCGACATCAAGGATCTAGAGCGTGAACTGAAAAAGCTGACTGACCTTGGCGAGGATATTGCCGCGATCATTTTGGAACCTGTGCAAGGAGAAGCCGGGGCGGTTTCGCCACCCGACGATTATCTTCCGCGGGTCCGGCAATTGTGCGATGAATATGAAGTGCTGTTGATTCTGGACGAAGTGCAGACCGGCATGGGTCGTACCGGCAAAGTATTCGCCTGTGAACATTGGAACGTCGTGCCTGACATTCTCTGCCTCGGCAAAGCCTTGGGGGGCGGCGTCATGCCACTCAGCGCGTTCATGAGCACCCCAAAGATTTGGAAGGTGCTCGAAGATAATCCCTTTCTTCACAGTTCGACCTTTGGTGGCAACCCGCTCGCCTGCGCCGCCGGCATTGCTGCCATCAATGTGATGCTCGAAGAAGGCCTGGCCCAGCAAGCCGCTGAAAAAGGCGCCTACCTGATGAAGCGGTTGCGGGCATTCCAGGCACTTTATCCAGAATTCCTGAAGGTCGTTCGCGGCAAAGGCCTGCTCATTGGTCTGGAGTTCAGCGACCGCTTTATCGGCTATCGTGTTGCGGCCGGACTGTTCAAACGCGGCGTGCTGGTGGCCGGCACGTTGTTGAGCGCCCGGACCATTCGCATCGAGCCAGCGCTCAACATCAGCTATGAGTTGCTTGATCAGATGCTCGACAAGCTTTCGGATACGCTGAAGGAGATCGACCGCCAACTCGAAAAGGAAGCTAAAGAAAAGGCAGCAGCCCTGAAGGAAGCAAAAGACGGGAAGGAAGCCAAGGACGGCAAAGACAGCAAGGGGAGCTAGCCCATGAGATATCAGTGGGTCGGAGGCAAATGGCTGAAGTCCAACCGCGAAAAAATCCCCGTCGTCAATCCTGCCACGGAAGAAGTTCTCGACCACGTCTCGCGCGGCACCGCCGCTGATGCCGAGCTGGCCGTTCGTGCCGCCCGCGAAGCGTTCAAAACCTGGCGGTGGCTCCCCGCCGTGGAAAAGGCTCAGAGGCTCCACGCGATTGCCCGCGACTTGCGTGCTCGTCAGAAGGAACTCGCGACGCTCATGACGCAGGAGGGCGGCAAACCGTGGTGCGAGAATCGGGACGAGGTCGAATGGGTCGCGGCCTGCTTCGATTACTACGCCGAAGTCGGCCGGAATTCCCGGGGCAACTCGATTCCGCCGACGTTCCATCATCAGGTCAATTTCACCATCAAAGAGCCCTACGGTGTGTGCGTTTGCGTCATCCCGTGGAACTACCCTTTACTGTTACTGGTTTGGAAAGTCGCCCCTGCGCTCATGGCCGGCAATACGGTCATCATCAAACCCAGCAACGAAACGCCGCTATCAACTTTGGCGCTGGCCGACGTTTTGGCCCATCTTCCGCCCGGGGTCGTCAACATTGTAACCGGCCGCGGCGAGGAAATCGGCGAAGCACTCATCACGCATCCCGGCACCGATCTCGTTGCCTTGACCGGCTCGAGCGAAACCGGCAAACGCGTCGGCCAGCTTTGCGCCGCCCAGGTCAAGAAATTCCATGCAGAACTCGGCGGTAACGATCCGTTCATCGTGTGCAGCGATGCCGACCTCGAGATTGCCAGCCGCGGTTGCGCGTGGGCCGCGTTTCTGAATGCGGGCCAGGTCTGTACCAGTGCCAAACGCGTTTATGTTTTCGACAGCGTCGCCGAGGAATTCACCAAGCACATCGTCAAATTTACGAAGTCACTCAAGATCGGCAACGGTCTTGACCCAGACACGGACGTCGGTCCGATGATCAACATGCAGCAACTCAACGACGTCCATGTACGGGTAACGGAAGCCGTCCGCGACGGCGCCAAGGTGCTCTGTGGCGGCGGCCGCCCGTTGCATCTCAAGAAAGGTTTCTTCTACGAGCCGACCGTTGTGGTGAACGTCAAACAGAAGATGCGGCTGGTCCACTCCGAAACATTCGGGCCGGTTCTGCCGATCATGCGTGTGAAAGACATCGATCACGCCATCGAACTCGCCAACGACAGCATTTACGGCCTTGGCGCAAACATTTACACGAACAACATGGAATGGGCGATGAAAGCGATGGAGCGCATCACCGCTGGCACGTTCTGGATCAACGACCCGTTGAGCGATAACGATGCCGGTCCGTTCGGCGGGATGCGCCAGACCGGCCACTCCCGCGAGCTCGGCGAGGAAGGTCTCGACGAATTTCGCGAAACCAAGCACGTCCACCTCGACTACAAGCAGGAAATCAAGCCGTACTGGTACCCCTACTCGAAATACAACAAACTGACAGGCGGATGATCTGTGGCGATTGGTGGGCGGATATTCCCGCCGTTCACAGACAGCTCAAGTCAGTGTGTATTGTTGGCCCTGTAGGACGGGACCAGGGGACGTAGCGGTGGTATATCGTGAAAACTGACGACAAGCTTTCGAAACGGGTTCGGAGTACACTTCAACGCGTGGACATCGCCGTTTCCATTGTCGAGGATGACGCTCCCGCACGGGACATAATGGCGGACTGGGTTCGTGCTGCGGACGGATTCAGTTGCGCGGGGGTCCACAACAGCGGCGAAGACGCGCTGACGACGTTACCGCAAGAAGAACCTTCGGTGGTGTTGATGGACATCAATCTCCCCGGCATGACCGGCATCGAATGCGTGCGCCGGCTCAAGCCACAGATGCCGGACACGCAGTTCGTGATGCTGACCGTGTATGAAGACCCCGATCACATTTTTAAGGCGTTGACCGCCGGGGCCAGCGGTTATCTGCTGAAACGTACACCCCGCGCCGAATTGCTCGCCGCGCTTAAGGATGTTTACGGAGGCGGCTCGCCCATGAGCAGCAACATCGCGCGCAAAATCGTCCAGTCGTTTCAGCGATTCAGCTCCGCGCCGTCGGAGACCGAAGACCTCTCGCCTCGCGAACACGAAGTTTTGGAACTGCTGGCGCGTGGTTACCTCTACAAGGAGATTGCCGAGGCGCTACAGATCAGCGTGCCGACGGTGAACACGCACGTCCGTCGCATCTACGATAAGTTGCACGTCCGTTCCCGGTCCCAAGCCGTGGCGAAATACACCCACATCCCCGGTGCCCCCGTCTTGGATGATCTGTAGGGCGGTATTCTGAAAAGATTCGCGGTGGCGGGGCTGGCACAGGCAACCCGAGTCTCGCTGATTTGTCCTGCCACGATAATGAATAAGGGCAGCCGGTCGGGAATAGACTTGCGCTTTCTCTTACGCGACGGAAGAATTATCCAATGTCCCAGCCCCGGGCCAGAGAAAACTGGTGGAGAACAATGCCGCTGGTGTTGGCTGTTTTGGCGGACGGATTTCTTCCCGCCCGGGCCGCAACGCCGTATTTGATCCGCACCTGGCAGGTGGAGAATGGCCTGCCGCAGAACAAGGTGACCGCAGGGGTGCAAGCTCGTAACGGCTACTTGTGGCTGGGCACGTATGGCGGACTGGCGCGATTTGACGGCGCGCGGTTCGTGGTGTTCGACGACAACAACACACCGGAGTTGCACAGCAGCCGCGTGACGAGTCTGTTTGCGGCCCACGACGGGACGCTGTGGATCGGTGATGAAAGCGGCGGGGTCACGCGATTCAAGGATGGTCGGTTTCAAGCGATCCCGGTTCACGCGTCATGGAGCGGCAGGAAGATTAGCGCGATCGCCGCCGACGAAGCCGACGACGTCTGGCTGATGAACGAGGCCGGCGAACTAGCTCGCGTCCGGGATGGCTTGGTCCTGTTGCCGAGGGCGGGTGTTGTCTCCAACGTCGTCAGCTTGACGCGGTCAGAAGCTGGAAAAATCTGGGTTGCGCGCGATGGCCGGGTGTCGGTACTCGAGCGCGGACAATTGCGCGCCGTCGATTTTGCTGGATCGGCCACCAATAGCTATGTGCAAGGCATCGGCGCGAGCCGTGATGGGGGGCTGTGGGTCGCCAGCGATCGGCGCATCCGGAAATGGGAAGACGGCAAATGGACGGCGGATTTGGGAGAGGCCCCATGGGGTTGGGACATTGTTTCCGCATTGATGGAAACTCGCAGCGGCATGCTCTGCGTCGGAACTCCGGATTCGGGGCTTTATCTCCTCTTTCCCAGCCGAGCCAGCAAGCCGTTGCACTTTGACCGCACGAATGGTTTCCCGTCGGAGTGGATAATTTCCCTGTGGGAAGACCGCGAGGGAGATTTGTGGAGCGGCACCGGCTCGGGACTGGTGATGATGCGTCCCAACAACGTGGAAACCATTTCGCCACCGGACAGATGGCAGGGCCGCGCGTTGTTGTCCGTTTGCGCCACCACGAATGGCGCCTTGTGGGTTGGGACGGAAGGCGCAGGGTTGTACCGGCTGCGAAACGGGGTGTGGACCCGCTTCAGTACCGAGCAAGGAATCCGCAATCCGTATATTTGGTCGTTGGCGGAGGATGGTGCGGGGCGATTGTGCGTCGGCACATGGGGCGGTGGCCTGTTCATCCAAAACGGCGACGCTTTTGAGCGGGCACCGGGTCTGGAAAACCTTACCCTGCCGATGCCGGCGCTGTTATCCACACGCGACGGGCTTTGGGTGGGCACCGCGGCTGGCTTGTTGCGCTATCGAGATGGGCAGGCGGTTTGGTTCAATCAAGGCGACGGGAAAAACCTGCGCGATGTGCGCGCCATCGTTCAGGACAAACAGGGGAAGATCTGGTTTGGCATGGCCGGCAACGGCTTGGCCTGTCTGCAAAACCAAACCATCCGACAATTCAAAAAATCGGACGGTCTGTCGAGCGATTTCATCGAGTGCCTGCATTTCGACAAGGCAGGAGCGCTCTGGATTGGAACTTTCGGTGGCGGACTGAATCGTTACAAGGACGGGAAGTTTTCCGTGATCAACCACAGACAAGGCCTGCCCAACGGCATCATCGGCCACATCGAATCGGACGGCCGCGGATTCTTTTGGGTGAGTTCCTACGGCGGCATCATGCGGATCAGCGAAGAAGAATTCAACCGCTGCGCCGACGGTGAAATCCAAAAGGTGCATTGCCTGACCTATGGGCTCAACGACGGATTACCCACGCTGGAATGCGCGGAGGGATTGCAGCCGGCTGGATGTAAAACCGCGGACGGACGGCTGTGGTTTCCCACCGCCAAGGGTCTGGTGGCTATTGATCCGGCAAACGTGACCACCAATCCCTTGCCGCCGCCGGTCATCCTTGAGGAAGTCCGGGTGGACGACAAGCCCTTGACCAACGGCACGTTCACAGGATTGAGAATCCCACCGGGCCGCCACCAGTTGGATTTTCAATACACCGGTTTGAGTTTTGTCGCGCCCGAAAAAGTCCGGTTCAAATACCGGTTGAATGGCTTCGAAACAGACTGGAGGGAAGCGGGAACGAAGCGCGTGGCCAGCTACAATTACATTCCGCCCGGTCGTTATACCTTTCAAGTAACTGCCTGTAATAACAACGGCGTCTGGAATGAAAGGGGGGCGAGGCTCGTCTTTGACGTCCAGCCGTATTTTTGGCAGACGGCTTGGTTTCGGTTCGCCACCTTGGCGCTGCTGATTGCGGCCAGCGGCGGACTGGCTTGGTTCGGCACCCGCCGCCGGATGCGGCGCAAATTGGAACGGGCCAGGCAGCAACGAGACATTGAGCGTGAGCGGGCGCGAATCGCGCGGGACATCCACGACGATTTGGGGGCACATCTGACCCGCATCACGATGATCAGCGAATCGGCGCGCATGGACAGCGACCTCGGTCACCTCGAGCGGGCGGCAACCGGTTTGGAGAAAATTTACGACATCTCCCGCGAATTGACGCGGAGAATGGATGAAATCGTTTGGGCGGTGAACCCCCGTCACGACACGCTGGAAAGCCTGGTGAATTATCTCGAAAAATTCGCGCAGGATTTTCTGACGACGGCCGGTATCCGCTGCCGGTTGGACCTGCCCATGCACTTTCCCGAATGGCGGCTGACCGCGGAAATGCGGCATAATCTGTTTCTCGCCTGCAAGGAAGCTCTGCACAATGTCGTGAAACATTCCGGCGCATCAGAGGCCCGCCTCCGGCTGATGGTAAAGGCCAGGTCGTTTGAACTGGTGATCGCCGACAATGGGCACGGCTTCTTGCCAGAAAGCAAGCGGCAGAATGCTTTAGAAGGCGCCAGCCGCCTATCATCAGGCAATGGATTGGAGAATATGCACCGCCGGCTCTCGGCCATTGGCGGGAGCTGCCGGATTGCAAGTACTGTGCAAAAGGGAACAGAAATCGTGTTCAGTGTACCACTCCAAGGTTCGCCACAATAACAGGTTGCACTGGTAACCACTTTAGTCTGCAAATCATTACTTTTAACGACATGACAAGCGGGGCATATTTGAGCGATAGTAAGTACGGTTTCCAGATGTGACAGGGGACAATAATCTTGGATCATCTGGGTGTTAGGGAGACGAGGTAAGCTAAAGCTTATTGTCGTAAACTTGGGCCGTTTGCGAGACGGCGCCTGTGAAACTCAGGCAACGGAGAAGGAAAACGAGGGAAAGGAACGAAAGGTGAGGGTATGAAGCTTCAACGGGTTGGAGTAGTTGCAGTATTAGCGGTGATGTTATTGTTACAGAATGTGTCCGCGCAACTTCTGGAGTCTTGGGAGAATACCTTGGACGGATGGACGGTGCAGGACGCCAATTATACGCCTGGTTTCACCACGAAGTTTGGTGTTACCGATCAAACTTACAGCTTGTCGCTAACGGGAACGGCGGGGCCAACCTATGGCCAGATGCTGCTGAGTCCTTTTGTGGCAGGATGGACGTCGATCATTGGCAATGCGGCGTCATTGAGTCTCGATATCTACACGCCGCCCGCGTCGTTTGGCTATTATTTGCAATTCGACGTTGACTTGAACAATGCGGACGCCGGCTTCACATCGATTGACGGCTATAGTTATCCAGCGACAGTTATCGGCAGTGAATACACGTGGACGTATGCGATTCCGGCAGCCTATGCGGCGGTCTTGGCGACCTCGTCAAATCCGACGCAGATCGCCATCCAGATCGGTGGCGGGTATACGGATGGGAACGAGGTAATGTATTTGGACAACCTGCGTGTGACCCCGGTTCCTGAGCCATCAACGATCGCCTTACTGGGCTTGGGGTTGCTCGGTTTGGTTGGTTTGGCGCGTCGCCGTGTGAGCTGAGAGGTTTTCCACGGTTTTCGTGCTCCGTTGTTTGAAAGGCATGTCGCGAGAAAGTCGCGACATGCCTTTGACGGAAATAGGTGTGACAGGCATTGCGCCGGTAGCGCTGTGTACCTGCCGTCGCGTGGCTAAACCGGTAAAGAGAACAGACAAATAGCACTAAAAGATGCAAGCGAAGCGCTTTACAGGGAGATCCTAGAACCCACAGCTTAAAACAATCGAGGCAGCATTATGAAGAGAATCTCAGTAGCTCTCATCGGAATCGCAGCGTTGTTGGCGCAGAGCGCGTCCGCTCAGTCCCTGTTTACAACCTATGATGATTTCCTGCAGTGGCAGAGCGGTCAATTCACTGTTTATCCGGTAGCGAATCCGGATTCTGAAGGCAGCGACATCAATGGCTTGGGAAATACAAACGCCAATGGGCAGGTCGGCACAGGTGGCGCTCTGGCGATCCAATACCCGCAAGGAGGAGCCCCTTACAGTTACGCTGGAGGTAGTCCCGGAGAACAAGGTTATACAAATTTCATCGCGGCACTGAAGCAAACCGGCAAAGTTTTGACGTACGATTTCAAAGCCCCGAGCCCTGTTACCCCTACGGGAACAACGGGAACCTATTTTCAGGTTGGCGTGGTGGTCAATTGCGAAGGCCTGTTTGACCAACTCTTTCCTACGTCCACCACCTCGTTGGGTGGCGGCTGGTCCCGGGCTAGCATCGACTGGAGTGTGGAAGCGTCAAATATTGTCGCACAAGAAGTGTCCAATGGCGGCACGTTCACTTACTTCCAAATCGTGCTCATTTACAACTCCGACTATAACCCCAGCGCACCTTTTTATGTGGACAATTTCGTGATGCGCGACGCGCCAACGGCACCGGCCAAACTCTATACAACGACTAGTGATTTTACAGGTTGGAGCACAGAGGCGGGTTTCACCAATGTGGGACCAACCAACCTCGACCTTGATGGCAACGTAACGAACGGCGTCGGCAATCTTACCTCTCCGGGATCGGCCGGCACGGGAGGATCGCTCCAGATCGTCCATTTCACCAATGACTTCGGTGTGATGTCGTTCGCCCCGTATGAGCAATCCAATACGGCTTTCGTCGCGGCGCTGTTAAACGCATCCGCTGTGACATTCGACTACACTACGCCAGTCGTGGGAACCGGTGTCTATTTCCAAGCGGGTATCGCCGTTGACTACGATGGGCATTACGACCAACTCTTTCCGACCGCTACGACAACCGTCAGCGGCAGTGTGACCCGGGCCTCGATTGACTGGGTTTCCGAAGCCCAGGCGCTTGCCGCTCAGTATGCAGCGGGTACCGACAGCTTCGGTTATGTGCGCATCGGAATACTCTGGAACTCGGATTACGGACCGGATACCACACCGTTTCAAATCGATAATATCACGGCCATCACGAACCCGCCTGCTGCTTACATCATTCCCGCCAGCTCTAATCTGGTTTCAGAAGGATGTAGCCCGGGAAATGGAGCCATTGATCCCGGCGAGACCGTAACCGTTGGCTTTGCGCTGCAAAATGCCGGCAACGATACCGTCTCGAATGTCGTTGGCACCTTGCTGGCCTCCAGCGGCGTTAGCTCACCGAGTGGCGCGCAATCCTACGGCGCGCTGGCCGGTGGCGGCTCGGTTACCAATTCGTTTACGTTCACGGCTAACGGTACTTGTGGGGACAACCTCGTGGCCACGCTGCAACTGACGACCAACTCGGTGTTCTATCGGACCGTGCCCTTTGGCTTCACGTTGGGCACACTCGGCGCTGCAGCGACAAATAACTACAGCAGCGGTGGCGTTGCGGTTCCCATCCCCGACTACACGACTGTTGGCACCAATAACTATCCCGGTTCCATTACGAATTCGATCACAATAACCGATACCGGCTCTGTGGCCAAAGTCGTCGTTCGCGTTCGGATCAACCACACTTACACCGGCGACTTGAGTATGTGGGTCGTTCATCCCGATGGCACAATGGTCAGTCTAATTGCTTATGATGAGAGCAAAGGGGGCAACAACTTCGGCAGCGGCAACGCTGATTGCACGGGGACGTTCACGGTGTTCGACGACGCGGCAGCGACACCAATTGCTGCGGGCAATGCTCCGTATGCCGGCTCGTACAAACCGCGGCAGCCATTGTCGGTTTTGAATGGTAAACCGAGTCAAGGCACGTGGAAGCTGATTGTCAGCGACAACGGCCCTGGGGATACTGGCACGTTGTATTGCTGGCAAGCGCAGATCGCGGTACAACCGTACTCTTGCTGCAATTCGCCCGTGACAGATCCGTTTACGACCTGGCAGAGCCAGTATTTCGCCGGCGGCGGGAGCAATCCGAACGCGGCCCCCGGGGCCGACCCAGATGCCGATGGGATGAGTAACACCAACGAGTTCTTGGCGGGCTTCGTTCCCACCAATAATGCAGCGTATCTGCACATCATCAACGTCGCAAAGACGAGCGGCACGAATGTGACTGTGACGTATCTCGGCGCTAATGGCAACAGCACCACGACGCCTCCGATGCTTTCCCGGACAAACATCCTGGAATCCACGACCGGCACTGCCAATGGCAGTTACTCCAATAACTTCCTCAGCACCGGCCAAACCAATATCCTCAGCGGAGGAACCGGCTTGGGGACGATCACAAGTTTCGTGGACACGAACGGTGCCAGTACCCCGAGCAAGTATTACCGGGTCCGAGTGTTGGTGCCGTGAAGATTCGTTTGCGCCACTCGGAAAACGCGATTCACCCGGGTGCCAAACAGCGCCGGCGGCTCGCCGAACTCGCGTCGGCTGCTCTGCAAATTTGTGGATTGGGCAATCTGTGAAGAGCGGAATTGAGCAATCATCCGCCGGGAGTTCGCTCCGGTTCGCGCAAGCGCAACCGCGTATTCCCGCGCAAGAGCCGCTTGGATTTTCGCGAGTTGCGTTTACGCTGATCGAACTTTTGGTTGTCATCGCCATCATTGGTATTCTGGCCGGAATGCTATTGCCTGCGTTGGCGAAAGCGCGGGACAAGGCACGCGCGGCGGTGTGCGCCAGCAACCTGAAGCAATTCGGCACAGCGCTGGAAATGTACGCGGGGGATTACAATGGTTGGTTACCACCGGCATGCCGGGCCGACGACAACACGCCGTGGGATACTCTTATCTCGCGCTATATCAGTAATGGCCGATATCTTGGCGTTGGGTCTGTCGCAATTGCCAATACGTGGGCCAAAGTCTGGCAGTGTCCCATGGATCGGACTCCGCATCTCTATCAGAATGGTCTGCCCTCCGCGCCCCGATCCTACTCGATCAACGTCAACCTGGATGATTCAGGATATCTTCGCATGGTGGCACCATACTTCGGAGGATTAGGCGAGGGAGTCAGTCTGGCCTCTATTAGCGATCCGTCGGATACGATCATGGTCGCCGAAAAGCCTAGGATATGGAACAATTTCGGATATGTTTCCCAGTCTGGAGTTGCCTGTCCGGACTCAACGGCGGGGGATTGCTGCATCGGAGGCTCGGGGGAGACTTATGGCCAGACAAGTGACTCGTATGGTCGCCCGTGGCATTTTGGCGGATGGAATTATCTGTTTGTTGACGGTCATGTGCAGTGGCTGCGGCCGGAGAAGACGCTTGGCAGCGGCGGGAAGGCGAAAGGGACGCTGGTCTGCCCGCTTGGCTTGTGGACGCCCAGCGCGAGCGATAATTCACCCCCATGAACCGTAATACCAACCATAACATGGCCGTGATTTCACTTTGGCTCGCGCGAGCGTGGGGGGACGTCCAAGCGCAGAAGTCACGACTCCAAGCTGCTCGAGCCGCATTCACGCTCATTGAACTTCTGGTGGTCATCGCCATCATCGGCATTTTGGCGGCGATGCTTTTGCCGGCTTTGTCGAAGGCGCGGGATAAAGGACGCGCTGCCGTGTGCGCCAGCAACCTGAAGCAGATTGGCGTCGCACTGGAATTATACTCGCAGGATTACCGTGGCTGGCTACCGCCGGCGGCGCGCCGTACCGATAATACGTCGTATGACAGTCTTGTATCACCATACATGAGTGGTGGCAGAAGCATTTCCAGTGCGACTTTGGCACAAGACACCCGGTGGGCCAAGGTCTGGCAGTGTCCCATGGATCGGCAGACGCACGTCAATCAGCCCGCCTCTCCCCGCTCCTACTCGATCAACATCAATTTGGATGACTCGGGATACTTTGGCATGAAGTCGTACATGGCCAACCCAACGACCGGCGGCATGGGAGTCAGTCTGGCGGTCATCGACGACCCGTCGGATACGATCATGGTCGCCGAACGTCCCAACTTGGCCAATAACTTCGGATATACAGCGAACTCTGACTGTGGATGTCCAGACGATACGGTGGGCCCCTATAGTGATTATTGTAACGACGGCGTGTATGGTTATGGCCAAACACATCAAGGCGATCCATATACTCGTCCATGGCATTTCGGGGGCTGGAACTATTTGTTTGTCGACGGCCATGTGCAATGGCTTCGCATCTGGCAGACGATCGGACGAGTCAAGAAAGCTGCGGGTTCGCCCGGGAACCCGTATGGATTGTGGACACCATCACGGGACGACAATCAGGTGCCATGAACAGCCAAACCGATCGGATTTGGAGACAGATTCAATGAGCCCACGGGTCACTCTCATAGGGGCGGTTGCGGCAATGATCGTTTCGGGTGTCGTCCTTTATCGAACGTTCTCAAAATCAAACCCCGTTGACGGCGCCACAGAGAATCTGTTCCAAGCCTACACCCAGGTGACCGCTGATGAAATCTCTCGTTTGCTTGGGGGGCACGGTGATGTAGTCGTTTTGATGTGGGGAGCCCCCAGCGACGACGCTACCTTTCCTGACGGTCCGCCAGCCGTCCAAGCCCTCTGCCAGGCGCTCCAGGGGCACGGTCTGCACGTAACCAAAGACAGAGTCACACCGGTCCGAGAAGGACGCGAAGTCGCTTGGACTGCAGAAAACTACCGTTCCGTCCTCGAAAGTCATTCTCAAGCAACAGCGCTGATATCCTTTGTGGGGAGCCCGCAATTGACTGACGATAATATTCGTGCGTTACCGTCGCCGCGTCCGAAACTTATTGTCGTTCGTCTCGCGAAACTCGAGACGGCGCGGCCACTTCTCCAGCAAGGAGTTGTGGACGCCGCGGTTCTGCCACAAACCGATGCGCCTTCCATTGGTCACCCGCCAAAAACCGCCCGGGAATGGTTCGACAAGTATTACATCTTTGCCACTCCGACGACCGTAGCGCAGTTGAGTGAATGAGGGGAATAGGGTATTTTACACACAAGGGAAAGCAACTCAAGCTTCGGCCAATTTGTGAGGCTCGGGGTTTTTAATGTAATGGCACGACCCATGACGTGATCTGGCTTGCCTGTGGCCTCTGAGTCTTCGGGCGTTCTCGGGACCTGGAATTATGAAGCGCAAATTGTTGATCCAAATAGGCGGTCTTTTTGTCCTCTTGTCAGCTCCCTTGGCAGCATTTTCTGCGAACATTGCGGTCAATGTGACCAGTAACCTTTTCCCGATATCGGACACGGCGTTCGGGATGCATACTTCGGTTTACGACAACGAGCATGGCAACCCCGCTTTGCCCGGCCGGCTGATCGAATCCGGAGTCAATACACTGCGGTATCCGGGTGGCGGCTATGCTGACGTCTTCCACTGGTCCGTGAACAAATTGAGCCCTTGGCAGGACGGCAGCTATGGCTATCAAGGCCCAAGCACTGACTTTGGGAGTTTTGTCAGCCTGATCGAAAGCGCGCAATGCCAAGCGGTCATTACTATCAATTTCGGTTCTGGCCAACTGTGGAACGCCGGTCATACGGCTCTCGTCGCCCCACCCACCAATGCCGAACCCAAAGAAGCGGAGGCTTGGGTTGCCTACGCCAACGGCGACGCGTCGCTATTCGGTACGACCAACGATATCATGATCGGCACGGATTCCCTGGGCAACAATTGGAGAACCGTGGGTTTTTGGGCTAAGCTCCGGTCCTCGACCCAAGCGCAATATCAATCGTGGGCTACCACTGCCGGGGTCTATGATTCCACTTTCAACTTTTTGGCCATCAATCATCCTGCGCCCGTCGGCATCAAGTATTGGGAAATCGGTAATGAAACCTTCGGCTCCGGTTACTACGGTGGTGGTAACGGTTACTCGGTCAACTACGCCGTGCCTTATCCGTACACCAGCAACATTCGTAGCAATAATCCTGCATTTTCGCCCGCCATCTACGGACAGCAGGTCAAACAGTTCTCGCTTGCCATGAAGGCGGCCGATCCCACAATCAAGATCGGGGCCGTGGTCAGCACTCCTTTGGATGACTACGGTTGGGACGTCATCAACGGTCAACACTGGACCCCGCAAGTATTGTCGCAATGCGCCAGCAACATCGATTTCCTCATTGCCCACTGGTACTTCTACAATGGCAGTAGCGACAACGGCAGCAGCTTGTTACCGGCGCCTGCGGCGAAAATTCCCTCGATGATCAACGGCACCGGCTCCCACACCGGCACCAGCTCGGGCCTGAAAGACTGGATCAACCAGTACCGGCCCGGCGACCCCACCAATGTGGAGATTTTCATTACCGAGTTCGGATACAGTGGGAGCCTGCGGACTTCTCAGAATGGCAAACCGATCATCGGACCTGTGACCATGCTATTCGACGTGGACTCCTACGCTACCTGGATGAGCTATGGCGTTTCCAACATTTGCTTCCTCGAGATGAGCAAAACACCTTTTTTGGCTGGCGATCCGAGTACTCTCACTCTTGGAGAGACGTTTTATGGGCTGAAGTTGCTGCATCAAATGGCTCAGCCCGGTGACATGATCGTCTATTCCACGTCGGACACGAGCAATCTTCGGGTACAGGCGACACGTCAGCAGAACGGGAAGGTCGGTTTACTCTTTTTGAATGAGAGTCTCACAACAACCCAGACCGTGAATGTAACCATTGCGAACTCCCCCCTGGGCAGCACTGGCACCCAGTATGTTTTTGGCCAGAGTAATTTCAGCTCTTCCCAAGAGTTGCCGACGAGCGGTCCCTCCTCGAATTCCGTTTCGGGGTTGGGCAACTCGTTCAGTGTCTCCATCCTCCCCTATACCATGATGGTGTACACCGTGCCGATGTTGGGGGGAACGATCCCAACGACTGTCGATGTGACATCGAGCGCCAATCCATCTATTTACGGCGACCCGGTCACGCTGACGGCCACCGTCAAGACCAACGGGGTGCCCTTGGGCAACATCTTCGGAGAAACTGTTACGTTCTACCAAGGGGCCACAGAATTGGGTACCAGCACTTTCAAGGGCAACGGCTCGGCGAGCGTGATCACGACCTCGGGGCAGTTTGTGGCTGGCACCCAGTTCATTACCGCGGTCTATCCGGGCGATGCCATCTATAGCGGCAGCACCAATTCCCCTGCCTTTTCGCAAATCGTTGATCCCCAATCCGTGTCGATTCTTTCCGGAGTTGCGGCGGACAACAAGGTGTACGACGGCACGACTGCGGCAACCATCAACACCACCAACGTGGTGCTGGATGGGGTGCTGAGCCCGGATGCGGCCGATGTCAGTTTGTCCACGAACGGCAGCACCGCCAGCTTTGCCTCGCCGGATGTTGGTTTGGGAATCTCGGTCACCGTTACCGGTTTGAATCTCACCGGCAGCGCCGCTGCCAATTACACGCTGACTCAACCTACCGGCTT
The DNA here is from genome assembly GCA_035516795.1 of Verrucomicrobiia bacterium. GTDB lineage: Bacteria > Verrucomicrobiota > Verrucomicrobiia > Palsa-1439 > Palsa-1439 > DATJBF01. Next base: position 22,347 of record DATIZX010000010.1, on the reverse strand, counting down.
GACGGCGGATATCTTACCGCTGGAAACGCCGACGACCATCGCGGTTACTCAGGAATCAGGAACATATCACCTGACTTTTGCGGGACAAAACGGCCAGGATTACCGGGTGCTCTGGTCCGACGACATGGCCTTGCCGTTGGACCAGTGGAATGTCCTGACGAACGGCACCTTCGGATCAGGTTCTGTGACCATTACCGATAATCCTCCGCCCGAGACGCAAAATCGCTTTTATCGAATTGTGTCACCGTGATTTCACTCCCGTGAGCCAGCCCCGGCCGGCTGGCCCGAGTCACTCCCTTCCAGGATGGGGAGCGTGACTTCGAATCCGAACCGTTTCCTGGCTGTTTTCTCGATCAACAATCCGGAGATCTGCCTGGGCCAATCTCCAATGAATTTCTTGACCCGTTTGCGCAGGCGGATTTTGCCGGGGCTGCTCGGCAACCGCTCCATCGCCCCCTGCAGTTCGAAGCCCTGGCTCGTGTACGGAAAGAAGTCGGCGTCACTCTCAGCCCGTGGAGAATTCCATTCTAGGATCAACGGGCGCAGATTCGTCATCGCGGCGCCGTCCCACCAAGCCCGCGCAGAGAGAGCCGCCCCGGATTGCGGCAGGTTCGCCTGCCACGATCGCAGCATCTCCGCCTCGGCTGTCGATCGGGTTTGCCGGCCGATGCTCAGATCGGCGTGGACTTCCGTGCTGCCGGGAACGGCTTCCTGATTGCATTCCAGCCAGAACACTGTGGCTTTCAAGTCGAGGCTGCCTTGGGGAACGCCATAAGCGACCTTCAACGGCACCAGCAAGACGACATCGTTTGTGTATCCGTAGGTGGCGTGATCGTTCAGCGGAAATTTCTCCGGCACCGGCCATTGAATATCGCCTGCGGTTACTGTCCAAGACAAGTCCCATTTGACACTTGTCGCAAGACCAGAGGCGCCGGGGTTTTTCCAAAACGTGTGCCACTGTGGGTCCATGTGCAGTTCGATTCCAGCCAGCACCGTATCGCCCGGCAGGACCAGCTCATTGGCCAAAACCAAACGAGCCTGCGTGTGGGCGGCCAGGGCAGACGTGGCGGCAATGCCGAAGGAGACAGAAATGAATAATGGCTTTAGCAAGATTCGAATGCGCTACCTTGGGAGATTTTTAACGGCTCTTCAATATTCTCCGACAACGTTGTCGATGTAAACCGGCCCGCCGAACGCGAGGTCCGAGTTGAAGACCAGGTAAACTTGCGATACGTCGTCGCTGACCTCGTTCGGCTCGATGTTGTACTGCAGAGAGTTCCAGCCTTCTTTTATGTCCTGTGGAACTTGAAACCACGAATTCGCCGAACTCGATATGACCAGGAAAATCTGCGCATACTGGAGGCCCTCTATGCTCTCCTTGGGAACATAAACGTCCATGGTGATGGTTTTGAACTTGCCAAATCCTGGCGCGAAAGGGCCCTCATTTACTGCGATGTCTTGATTCCAGCCGCTCGAGCCTTTGGCATTGATCTTCAAAGAATATTTGCCTTGTTTCACGAAATTCGGGTCGTCGTTGACCGTGTCCGCTTCCGACCAATTTCCCGTACCGGCCCATCCGTCCGTAGTTTTTGATTCAAAGTTCCAGAGTGTGACTGCGTTCTCCGCTGCTGTCTGCGCCGGTGGCCCCGCCGTCTCCATCTGCGGAGCCGCAGCCTCTGCTTTTGGCGCTGCCATTGGCGTTTTGGTTTCCGTCGCAGCCGGGTGAGTGGAAGCGCATCCCGCAAAAAGGGCGGGCAAAACAAACAAGCTTAAGGCAAATGACCACCGTTTCATTTTCCTACCTCCAGGAGTTTATCCTTGAACTGTATTTCTTGCGTTTGGATTCGGTCGGGCTCCTCTGAACAATTCATTCCGAATTGCGTTGAGTTGTCCTTCAGATCGACGGTCACGGGCGCAATGTCAGATTACCTTGCAGACGAATGTCGCGCGATGAACTGCCCACCAGAATCGTGAATTCGCCCGGGTCCACTGCCCAGGCATGTTGGTCGGGATCGTAGAACGCAAACGAATTCCGATCGAGCGGTATGGACACGTGATGGGTCTCGCCCGGTTTGAGGAATACCTTGCGAAGGCCCTTCAGCTCCTTCGCGGGTCGCGGCAGCCGCGGGTGCACTTCGTGGATGTAAAGCTGCGCGACCTCACCCCCTTCGCGGTCGCCGGCGTTCTTGATATCGAACTCGGCCGCATTGGGACTCAGCCGCAGATTGGAATACTCGAAGCGCGTGTACGAAAGCCCGTAGCCAAACGGGAACAATGGCTCGATGTTTTTCGTGTCAAACCAGCGGTAGCCGACCAGCAGTCCCTCTTTGTATTGCGCCACGCCATTCGTGCCCGGGTAGGCATTGAGCGCGTGCGCCGGCGAATCCGACAGACGCTTGGGAAACGTGCACGGCAGTTTGCCCGACGGATTTACGTCGCCAAACAAAATTCGCGCCAGCGCGTTCCCCGCTTCCATGCCGCCATACCACGAGACCAACACCGCGGGCACACGCTGCAGCCAGGGACCCATCTCCACCGGGGAGCCGGCGACCAGCACCACGATCGTGCGCGGATTCGCCTCGACGACGCGCTGAATCAATTCGTCCTGACCATAGGGCAGCTTCAGGTCGAGCCGGTCCGAGCCTTCGGTGTCGAAATTGCGTTCATGATTCAATCCGCCGATAAACAGCACCGTATCGGCGGCCTTCGCGGCTTGCAGCGCGCGTGCGGCGGCATTGGGTCCGGCACCCGGACCGTAACCGATCGAGTACGTGACGTTCACCTGATCGCCGACACGTTTCAGGATTCCGGCGAGCGGCGAGATTTCATAAAGGGCCTTGATCTCCGAACTCCAACCGCCGTGCGCCTGCAAACGCGTCGCGTTATCGCCGATGACGGCAATGGAGGAAAGCTTCGAGGCGTTCAGGGGCAATGCGCCATCGTGGTTCTTGAGCAACACCATGGCCTCCTCCGCCACATGGCGGGCGACGGCCTGGTGCTGCTTGGTATTGATCGAACCACGCGGCCGACTATCGAGCAGGCCGGTGGCAGTCATTACGCGCAAAATGCGTCGCACTTTGTCGTCGAGCACCGACTGCGGAACCTCTCCCTTTTGTACGGCTTCGAGCAACGGTTTGGCGAAGAAGTACTCGTCGTACGGTTTATCCGTGCCCATTTCCAGGTCCAGTCCGGCGAGCGCCGTCTGAACGGTGTCGTGGACGGCGCCCCAATCCGACATGACCAGGCCCTGAAACTTCCATTCCCCCTTGAGGATTTTGCTGAGGAGGTAATCGTTTTGACAACAATACTGGCCGCGCAACTTGTTGTACGCCCCCATCACCGCACCGACGCCACCCTCTTGCACCGCCGCCTTGAAAGCGGGCAGGTAAATCTCGCGCAAGGTCCGTTCATCCACCTTGACGTTGATTCCATCGCGGTCGAATTCCTGGTTATTGGCGTCGAAATGTTTGACGCATGAGGCCACGCCTTCCGATTGTTCGCCGCGAATGAAACCGACCGCAATACGCCCAGCAAGGAATGGATCTTCGCCGTAGTATTCGAAATTCCGTCCACACAGCGGCGTGCGCATAATATTCACGGCCGGGCCGAGCATGATTTGTTTGTCGCGCGCCAGGGCTTCTTCGCCGATGGCTTTGCCTTCGGCTTCCGCCAGGTCGGCATCCCAGGTTGCCGCCAACGCGATCCCGCACGGCATCGCTGTCGAATAATCGTCCGTGCGCCCGGCCGGATTCCACTTGTTCGGACTGATCTCCTCACGCACACCGTGCGGGCCGTCAGACATCCACAGTTTGGGAATGCCGAGACGCGGATCGCCGGCAGTGGTGAACTTTGAATCGCCGTGCACCAGAGCGATTTTTTCCTCCAGCGACATCCGCGACATTAAATTGTCGATACGGGCTTCCTGTTGAACGGACAAGGCCAAACTGGCTGCCGCTATCAATGCAATCATAATCGCACCTCGACCGCGTTCCCGCGGTAATGAATTGTCTGTGTGGTTTTTTCCGGGACGACCGCGATCTCGAAGGTTCGCCGCTTCAACATGCCACGGAACGAGCCTTGGCGTTCACCAATCGTCAACGTTCGCGTCGCGTCTTCCCAGCGAATCGGAATGCGCGTGAACCCGCCCCGCTCGTAACGATACGTCAGCCCATCGTCCTCGTACAGCGTGAAGGCGCCGTTTGCGCCGGGATAAACATGGAGCGTGATCGGGTCGGCGGGCTTCTCATCCGTGTATTGCAGGTCCGGCCCGAGGGGGAGGATGGAGCCGGCCTTCACATACAGCGGAATGGAATCGTACGGTGCGGGTGCCTCGATGGTTTGTCCACCAGCCACCTTGGCGCCCGTCCAGAAATCGTGCCAGTCGCCGGCCGGCAAATACACGGAGCGACTGCGGACTTGATATTCGGTGACGGGCGCGACGAGCAAGTCCGGGCCGAACATATATTCGTCGGTGGCTTGCCGTGCGGTCGCATCTTGCGGGAAATCCATGACCATTGGCCGCATCATCGTTGCCGCCCGCTGGGTGACATCGCCGGCCATCGAATAGATGTACGGCAACATTCGATAACGCAGCCTGTCAAACTTCAGAATCGTGTCGTACGCTCCGCCGAATGTCCACGGCTCGCGTGGTCGTCCTTCCCCGTGCAGGCGCAGAATCGGGACAAACGTGGAAAACTCAAACCAACGGGCGTTGAGTTCATTCCATTCGTCCTCGGCTTCATTCTCGCCCGGCTCAAATCGCGGCGGTAACGCATACCCGCCGGTGTCCATGGTCCAGTACGGCAGACCCGAAATCGAGTAACCGAGTCCCGCCGGCATCTGCGCGCGCATGGCTTCCCAAGTTGAAGAGATATCGCCCGACCAAACCGCGGCGGCGTAGCGTTGCTGGCCGGCAAAGCCGCAGCGCGTCAGAATGAACACGCGCTGGTTCGGTGCGGCGGCGCGCTGACCTTCGTAAACGGCCCGGCTGTTCATGAGCGGAAACGCGTTGAGCACGCGCGTGCTGACTCCCAGGGCGGTTGGGTTCATGCGCAGTTTGAGCAGGTTCAAATCTGGAAACGTCGTGAGATCCGGCTCGGTCGCATCCATCCACCACGCGTCAATACCTTTGCTGAACAAGTCGTGCTGCATTTGAGACCAGAACAGCTTTCGCGCCGCCGGGTTGAACGCGTCGTAGTAGGTGTAGGCGTCCCCGACCCAGTCGCGGAGTCCTTCCCACAGCGGTGCTTCATAGAGGAAACCGCGCGAGTGCAAGGCGTCGTAATTTTGCGTTCCTGGATAGAACTTGCCCCAGACTGAAATCATCAACCGCGCATGATATTTGTTGTGAATCGTGTCGATCCAGCGTTGGGGATCGGGGAAACGAGCCGGATCGAACTCATGCGAACCCCATTCGTGCTCCTTCCAGTAAAACCAGTCTTGCACGATGTTGTCGATGGGCAGGTGGCGGGATCGGTAACCCTCAAGCACATCGAGGCTCTCTTGGGCCGTTTTGTAGCGCTGGCGGGATTGCCACAAGCCGAATGCCCAACGGGGCATCAGCGGTACCGCACCCGTCAGATGACGATAACCGGCAATGACCTTGTCCAAATCCGGCCCGTACACGAAGTAGTAATCAACGCCGTCACCCACTTCGGACCATAGCGATGTGGCCGGTTTCTTCGGCGGTGTCTTCCATAACAGCCGCATATGCGTGCCGCCCTGATCGCGCGTCCATTCGACACGCAGCCGGTGGCGGTGTCCGGCGTTGAGCGGTACGCGGGCCATTTGCGTAATCGGCAGCCAGGCCTGGGTCCACCTTTGGACGAGCAGCTTGTCGTCGATCCACACCTTCACGCCGTTGTCGGACAACGTCTCCAAAAGATAATCGCCGCTCACGGGCGGCTCGATATCTCCATCCCAGCGCACCATGATTTCGCCCCGAGGCGGCAATTCGGGATCGATGAGCGTGTTCGGCTTTGGCTCGACATTCGGGAACTCCACCCAGATGCGATGTGCGGCGCGCTGCAGCAACTGCGTCGTGCCGGCGAAATAAGTCACGGTCAGATTTGTGAGCGGCACCGGTTCGAATTCGCGCAGATCGCCAAACCTCGTATAGGACGGATTGTCCCAGAGAATTCCGTAGCCGCGACTCGAAACCAGGAATGGGACGACGATATGCGAGTTGTACTGCCACAAGTCGAGGTCGTATCCCTTGATGTCGAGAATTCCGAGTTGCTGTTGGCCAAGGCCGTACAAGGATTCATCCGCGTTCGGTTCCCATTGTTGTTGGACGTGAAAAGTTCGCTCGCCCTGCACGATGGCCGGCGTGATGGTTCGACCATTGCTCCGCTCGCAGAGAATCGTTTTACCGTCGGCGTCAAGAAAAGCGATAGCCCCGGTCTGCAAATCTACGTGGACTCTGATTTTGCCGGAGGTGAGCGTTGCTTCCCGGTCCGTCCGTTTGACGATGCATCTTGGTCGTTCATGTTGCGGCAGGACGACCAAACTCGGTCGCGAGAAAAACGAGCGGTCTTTCGCACAGGCCACCCGGACGACATCCGGTGCGCACACTTCGACTTTGAGGAATTTATCTCCCACAGGCACGACCAAATCTTCGCCAAATATGCGCATTGTTGGGAAGGCGAATAAGAAAGCTGCAAAGCAGCAAACGGCCTTCTTCCGTAGATCCCCACGGTCAGACATGGACAGCAGTTTAACGAGAGGTTTCATCACCGGCAAGACAAAGCTCCCCAGTGACGCGCGCATTCTGCCACCGCCACCGAGAAGCTGGCGGGTCTTTGGCGAACTGGTAGGGCGCGGTGCCCCACCGCGCCGCACAGGCGTTACGTCACACCCTTGGCGGGCTGGGGTAGCCCGCCCTACCAAACCAATCTTACGGTCGCCAAATGGCAGTTTCGTTTCGGCCAATTGAAGATTCTTCCGTGCGCTTTCCGTAGCGCAAACGACACGGCTGACCATCCAACGATCGAATGGTCGCTTCCACCAGTTTTCCATTCTTCCATTGCAGTCCGACCTCAAATCCGCCACGGGTGCGCAAGCCGGTCACGCGACCGGTCGGCCATGCCGACGGCAGCGCCGGCAAGAGGTTGATTTCGCCTTCGTGGCTTTGCACGAGCATCTCGGCGATGGCGGCGGTGATTCCGAAATTGCCGTCGATTTGCATCGGCGGATGCAAGCCGAACAGGTTCGGGCAGGTGTTGCGATTGGAGAATAACTGCTGGAGCATCAGATGAGCGTTCTCGCCGTCGTGCAAACGGGCGTAGAGTGCCGTGCGCCACGCAAACGACCACTCGCGTACGTCGCTGCTTGGATCGATCCTGCGCGCATCGAGCGACACCTTTGCTGCTTTCGCCAACTTCGGCGTCTTGGTGACGCTGATTTGCCGGCCGGGATACACCGCGAACAAATGCGACGTGTGCCGGTGATGATCGTTTGGATCATCGCGGTCGGTCATCCATTCCTGCAACTGTCCCCACCTGCCGATTTTCGGGCCGACGAGTTTGTCGCGCATACCGGCAATCTTGTCGCGGTATTCCCGGTCGACACCAAGCGCCCTGGCTGCGTCGATGTAATTGGAGAACAAATCCCAAACGAGTTGCTGGTTGTAACTCACCCCATCTTCCTCCGGGCCGTGCTCGGGCGACCAACCGTTGGGAACGACAAGTCGGCCGTTGGGCAACGCCTTCAAATGGTCTTCCCAGTACTCGACCGTTTCTTTGATGACGGGGTAGGCGACCTCGCGCAAGTAATTCTTGTCCAGACCGAACGCGTAGTGCTCCCAGAAATGATGGCAATACCACGCGTTGGCGGTCTTGTCCCATTTCCAGCCCATGCCACCGGTGATGTTATGCGAAGTACGGATGGCAAAGCCGCGTTTCGCGCCGCTTGCTTTACGCCAGGCTGGCAATTGGCTGACAATCAAGTCGAGGAACGGGAGGTGACATTCCGACAGGTTGGCGACCTCGGCCGGCCAGTAATTCATTTCGTCGTTGATATTGCAGTGATAATCGCAATGCCACGGGGGATTATTGCTGTCGTTCCACAATCCTTGCAGGTTGGCAGGCAGGGCGTCGCGCGAGCAGGAGATCAGCAAATACCGGCCATACTGAAACAAGAGCGCCGCAAGCCCGGGGTCGGGCTGCAATTTGTATTTGTCTGTCGGCAGCGAATTGTCGAACGGACCGAGATCCAGCACCACGCGATTGAACAGCGACTGAAAATCTTTCACGTGCTCCGCTTTCAGTTCGTCGTAGCTTTTTGTCGGAAAACTCAACGGCCCCATTTCGCCCCGGTAACCTTTCGAATAATCCATCGCGTAGTCCGTGGCCGCGGCAAGTAAAACCACCACTTCGTCACAATCCTTGAATTCGACGCCTTTTAACGTCCCGCCCTTCGCAAGCACTCGGGCCCGCGCCTCGTATTTCATCCCGTTGCTGAGCGAGCCACGAAACGACAATGTCGAGCCGTCCACGGTGGTCTGTTCGCCGTGCGCGCCCTTGAGTTCGACGCGTCCGCTAATCACACCGGGTTTGTCGGCGCTCCAGCGGAAAACAGTGACCTGCGCAGGATGACTGGCAAAGGCTTCGCGGACGTGCTGAACGCCGTCAAGGGTGAACTCGGTGCGCGCCGTTGCCGTTGCAAGATCGAGTTGGCGGCGATAGTTCGTGACCGGATTCGTACTGCCAGTCGATTCGATGAACAAATCACCGAAATCCTGGTACGCGCCCATCGTGTTGTAATCGCCGCTGGGATTTTCGTCGCCGGTCCACAGGCTGTCTTCATTGAACTGGATCCGCTCGCGTTCGACGCCGCCGAACACGACCCCACCGAGTCGCCCATTGCCGATGGGCAACGCTTCGTTCATGGCGCTTTTGGCCGGCTGCTGATACCAGAGAACCAACCCCGAATTCGGTTCTGCATAGGTTGTGAGCGATCCGACAACGCACAACAACAAACTCACCAGCAGCGTTTTCATCGTTCAGAGTATGCAGGCATCGCAACCCGGGCGTCAAGCCGATGGGCCAGAATTAGGGCCACGTTCAGACACCATCGCCACTGTAGGCCGACTCTGTGAGTCGGCGCGTTGACAGGCAAATGAACTATTAACATTTTCGGTTGCACTGCTTCTCGGGCGCCGATATTGTGGGCGGACACTGGATGCCGCGATGGCGGAACTGGCAGACGCGCTGGACTCAAAATCCTGTGCCCGTAAGGGCGTGTGGGTTCGACTCCCTCTCGCGGCACCAACCTAAAAACACCTGTAAAATCAGGGGTTTTATCTTGGTGAATCAAAAAGCATAACACAAAGGCATAACAAGTGCCCCTGAATTTGCCCTTGTTCGCTTGCGTTCAAGAGTGACTGTGCGGGGCCTGTTGGACGGGTTTTGTGCAGGGTCTCAGAAGCCGATCAGCCGCTACAACGCCCACGGTTGCGCTCAGAATGGCGGCTGGCGCGCGCAGAGACGGTTACCAAGCGGGGTAAGTGTTGCCGCCCGACAACTGCTGTCTCATGCCGACGAGATAGTATCCCGTCTCGGTGAATTGCGCGCCAAACCCATTCTGCAAATTGGCCGTGTAGGGGCGACCGTAAACAGTCCAGCTATTGGGGGCGAAAAAGCGTCGGGCGTTCTTCATATAGTCAAAGCCTGTCGGTGGAAATGTGACGTACATCTGCTGTTCAACACCCAAGTCATCATTGTAGTAGAGATTCGCCTCGTACCTACCATCGGGGAGCAACTTGGCGGTCGTGGCACGGGAAAATTTAATCAACGTCACCGGGCCGAGGCTCGCCTGAAAGTCTTGCGCAGCTTTCTTCGCTGCTGCTTCGTCGGCCTGCTTCGCAGCAGCATCTTCAGCAGCTTGCTTCGCCGCTGCGTCAGCGACTAGCTTCTGTTTCTCCGCGTCTTGCTGAGCCTGTCGCTGTCTTTCCGCTGCTTCGGCATCCCATTGTTTACTTCTGGCCTCCAGCCTTGCGGCCTCCGCTCTTCGCTCCGCGGCCATGTAGTCCGCCGCTTTCTTCTGGTCGTAGCCGAATCGCTTCTGAAGTTCTGGCGGCAGTTTTTCCAGCGGGAGCGATGCAACTCCTGTTTTGTGAATAATGGAAACTGTCGCAGGAGTGACACCGCGCCATGTAACGTTTGAATAAGTGATGCCGTCAACCGTGATCGTGGTGGGTAGCGTGTTCGTTTCCTGAGCGCAAGACGCAGCGACGGCGAAAACGAAAAGCAAGACCGTTGCACGAAAGGTTTTCATCCCGGCTTCTTCCTTCAGGTGATTGTAATACCGTTGCCGTTAGTGGCAAGCTGCATTTTGGGACCTGGCTTAAACGTCCCGCGCGTTTAGGACAATGGTAATCACGTCGCCGGGCTTCTCCTCATCCTTGAACAGCCCGTGCGCCTTTCCTAGCAACTCAAGTGCGCGCTGTGCGTCGTACAGTTCGACCTGTGCGCCACCTTTCGCTGTTGGTTCGCGGTAGGACTTCACAAGTGAGCCAAGAGCCTTCACCTTGTCGGGGTCTATCTTCCCGTCCGGGCCGATGCACTCAGTCAGGTTGGCGCGGGCTTGGGCGGAGAATCGCGCCAGAATTTCGTCGGGCGCTATCTGTAGCTCCCTCAATTTGGCCTCGATGAACGCTTCGACCTTAACATTTCTCAACAGGCGCGATCCCTGCACGTCAGCCGTTTTTTCACTGTAACCCGCCGTCTGTGCGGCCTTTGTCGCATTGAAGGTGCGCAGCCACTCGTCTGCGAAGATGCGTTGTCGTGGCGCAAGACGGACGCGCTTTGACTGGCTCGGTTTGGTTGATGTGAGTGCTTCGTTGTGTAGTGGTTGGTCACTCAGTTGGCTCATATAGTTGTCCCCTTTGTAGGTTTTCTTTCCACGAAACCCCCTAGGGATTTGGTGGAATGGAAAATTTTCCACGAGTTTTCCGCGTGGAATTCCGTGGAATCTGGTGGAAGTTTCACGGTGTCCATGCCAGCAGGCCGTCGCCTTCGGTCAGGTGTTTCGCGTGTTTCTTCAAGGCGTTATAGCAAGCTGACGACTTGCAGCCGGTCCGTTCTGCCAGCTCTGCCGCAGCCTGCTTGCGGGCCAATTTTCGGTCGCCCTGGTGAAACACTGCTGCAATGTCGTCTTCCGTCACTCTTGGCCTCTCGTTCGGTGGCTTGTCGAAGGCGTCCCAGTCGAAATCTTTAACGTAAATAAAGAGACCGTTGCGCCGCGCCCACGCAGTCCGCTCGCCAAGTTCGCCGTCGTTGTTTTTGCAACACACCCAAACCACTTCGTTGCCGGTCGGATCGTCGCTGGCGTGGAGCATGACGAACACGGTGCGCGGTACGCTGCCAAGAACGTAGGAGCCGGCCAATACATGCAGCAAATCGCGCCCCCGGTATTTTTCCTCGCTCTTTGGCTTTCGGGTATGCGCCACTATCACCAATGCCGGGGCGTTGTCGCCAGTCGGAATCACGGCACGAATCGCGTTGAACGTCTCCAAGTAGTCCTTTGCCTTTTCATCCCGCGCCACAGCGTTCCACGGGTCAATCACGATCACGTCAGGCCGGAAGTCGGCAATCGCCGCTGATACCGCCTCGCAAAACTCAGCCCTGTCGAAAGCCAAGCCGTAGGACGGTGGGTCACTCACGCGGACAAACCCCTCCAGCGCCTCGCAGTCCAAGTCAGCAAACTCACGCGACAACCGGAAGCGCCCGTTTTCGTTTTGGATTATTAGCGTCTTGAAAGGCGAGTGAACGGACAAGCCAAACCAGTGTGCGCCGGTCGCACCGGCCACAGCCAGCGCCACTGCCGCGCGGCTCTTGCCGACACCCGGCGGGCCAGCGATCACCGTCACGTTGCCGCGCACGATATGGCAGTCACCAACCAGCACTATGCCTTCCGGCGGCTTGTAGTCGCGCAACTCGGAGGGCTTGAAAAACTGAATCACAGGCCGCTGGTCAACTCCCGGCTTCCCATCCGGTTGCGTCGGTGTGCACTCCGCCGCGCCTTCGGCCATGATTGCCAGCCGCTCGGCAGCGTCGCCGGGATCTTCAAAGGCCGCAACGTAGTCGCTCGCGTCTTTCACCTTCTGCCCGTTCACTTCAGCGGGCAGTTTGACGATTTTGACGCTGGCCGCGATGTCGTGTAGCGCCCGTGCCACGTGCTCGGCATGTTCCTGGCCGAGCTTGTCGTTGTCAGGCACAATCACAACCGACTTGCCGCGCAAGGCTTCGTTGTACGTGTCGCGCCACTTACCTGCACCCAGCGGATTTGTCGTTGCGGTGAAACTCAGCGCCGCCAAGGTGTCGGCGTCTTTTTCGCCTTCGACAACAAACACGTCGCCGGTTGCTTTCATAACTTCCGGTAGCCGATACAATACAAGCGGCACGCCTTTGAGATTCCATGTCCAGCCCCTGTCGCCATCCGGTTGCCGCTGCCGGAAATCCTTTGGGGTATATCGGACGCACTGGAAAAGCAGCTTGCCCGTTTCGTCGGTGTAGGGGTATTCCGCCGCAACCGTGCGCTTCGTTCGCTTGCCGCCGTTGTCTTTGTGGATCAGTTCGCGTGGTGCGCGTTTGAAAGCAGACTTCACTGCCGCCCGCGCCTCTGGCAACGGCAACTCGCACCGGGCCGCGCCAGCTTCCACAAGTTGAATTGCCTCGTCTTCCGTTGCGCCCGCGTCGCGCAACTGGCAGGCCGCGTCAAATGCGCCCTTCTGCCGCTCGCCTACAGGCGCTCCGTGTTCCAAGAATTGACGTGTGCGGTCCGATAGCGTAGTCACGTCAACCATTATGCACCGCCGCCAGTTCAAGCTGGCTCTGCTGGTTCTCTGCTTGGCAGCGGTCGCACCAGACGAGCAAGAACTTTCCGTGACTGGCCGCGCCGAAGTTTTTGGCTGTCACCTTGACGGCGCACTTGGCACAATGGCCAAGCTCGGTCTTGCAATCGCTGGCGGGTCTGATATGCTGGCCGCGTTCGGTAGTGGTTTCGACGCGCGCTTGCCGGCGCGCGTTTGCGTTTTCCAATCTCATGCCCCGCCTGCCTTCCCGCTGCTGGCGGCGTCCAGTTGCTTCAGCAGAAACTCACGCACAGACTGCAAATGGATCAACCGGCACCCCGTTTTCGCGCCCGGCTTGCGAAGGCAAACCGACTTTATCTTGCCGGAGTTAATGAGTTGGTAGCAGAAGCCGCGCTTCAAACCATAAAGCCTCTGCACGTCTGGAAGCCGCCCGAATTCAGGAAGGACCGCGCCACTGTCACCGGGCGCAATCGGTGCCGCCGTTTTGGTCGCACTGGCGGTGTGCGTTTGTGTTTGTTTTTGTCTCATGCCACCCACTAAATCATAGGTGGCGGGAAGGGGGCTTAGCCCCGTTCAAACTTTCTACGGCTGGGGTCTTTGACGTATTTTCGCAGGGTTCTTGTCGTGATTTTGTGCTGGTGGGCTGTGTAGAATAAAGCGGTCGGAAAGCTTTCATTCTCCAGAAGCACACGCCGATCAATGTCGGGCTGGTACTTCGCAGCCAGTTTAGCACGCTGCTTGGCAAACTTCCTCTTAGTCCTGGCGCTGCCTTTCAGCCTGCCTTTGGCAAGCGGTCCTCCCGTCCCGACTACCGGATCATTTCGCATTGCGCGGATGCGGTCGGCCAACTTTCCGATTTCAAAGGCGTCACGGATCGCCTCGTCTGTGTTGCAGTGTAAGTATGACACCTCAAAACCCGCAACCAGCCAAGCTAAGTCGCCTAGCCGTTCGGTCATCCAGTCTTCCCAGTTTTTTTGTTTTGGGTGCGAATTGCTGCGGTCGCGCAAATAGAGTTGCCCGCGCCATTCCAGCACCTTGTTGTCAACCAGCGCATTGTCAGCGTCAGAGCAGACTTGCGCCAGTCTATTACATGCAGCTTCAAAGCGTATTCTCTCTCGCGCGGTTGCCCGCCGAATGAGCGGCTTGTTGCAGAACCACACAAGAAGATCGTCAACCTGCTTCCGTGCGTAGTCCACGGGGCCGGTTGCGCCCTTGAGATGTTTGCCTGAGAACTTGGCGAGCATGTTGAGGCCGGGGATTGGTTTCTTCACTTCGTCACCGAGTACAGTTTTGAAAATCTGGTTTTTCCCGCTCTGCGAGTGCGCCGCGTGCGGACGGCTCGGCCTTGAAAGAAGAACACCCCGACTTGGTTCACTTCGCCGCCTTCGCTTTCGTCACGTCGGGCAAAGCTGCTTCCATTGCGCGCCGTAGGTCCTGAACTTCCAAGTGCGCGTACTGGTGATGGATGGTCTGTGTACTGTGCCCGACAATAGCCATGCTTACGGTATCGCTCAGTCCGCCCGCCTTGAGTTTGCTGACAAAATAGTGGCGCAAAGAGTGAAAGGACAACGGCGCAACCCTGCGGGCAGCATGTCGGCCTTTGCCCGTGTTTCGATGGGTGCGCGCCTTCGCCAAGCCTACGTCCACCAGCACGTCATAAAAGGCGTTGCTCACCGTGGCCGGGTCGGAAACGCCCAGCGTCGGGAAAAGCGGCGCATCCGGGTTGTCGCTGGACGGTAGCGTGGCAATGTACTCTTGCAGCGGCTTCAGCAACGGCAGCGTCAACCGTCGCCCGGTCTTCGAGGTGACGAAGCTGACTTCGTTCTTCTGTAAATCGACTTGCCGCCATGTCAGGTTTTTCACGTCGGATAACCGTTGCCCGGTAAATGCGCCAAACAACGTCAAGCCTTCCAACTCGGTGCCTCGGCAGGCGTCCAGCACGTGCTTCAATTCGGCATCGGTGAACGGACGGCGCGCATTCTCGCCTTGCAGCTTCAACTTGTCCACGGCCTTCGCCGGGTTAGTGCCGATCAATTCGGCTTTCATGGCGGCGTTGAACGCAGCGCGCAGCACCTTGATTGAAAGGTTCGCGGTGTTGCGGCTCTTGGTCTTCGCCTGCTCGTCTCGGAATCGTTGCACGTCCAGCGGTCGCAGCAGCATCAAATCCTTCTCCGCTTTCGGCCCGATGTACTCATAGAAATTGTCGAGCACGTTGCGGTAACGCTCGACGGTATCTTGTGAACTTTCGATCTTCTTGCCTTCAAGCCATTGCTCGCACCAGCCGCGCACGCTTGCGCCCGGTAGGTCTCCCGCGCGACGCCGGCGGCTCTGCTCCTCTCGCTCACAGGCCGCTCGTGCTCACGCTGCCTTTTCGCCTCGCGCTCTCGCCCTCGCTTCGGCTATCTTGAGCGTAGACTACTTCGGCCGGACCATTTATGAAATCGATCAAGCCATTGCAGCCTCCGAGCAATATCCAGTGGCAGCATTGGGTGGAGCGATGGGACAAGATGCAAGAGCGATACCTTGTTCGGCGCGCCGAGCGAATCGAGTTGCTCGTCGGGCTTGTTCGCGGAGTCGTCAGCCCCGTTGAACGAGTGCTGGACCTGGGTTGCGGCACGGGAAGTTTGATGCAGCCGTTCTTGGATGCTTTTCCTGACGCCGAAGTTTATGGCGTTGATTTTGACCCGGTCCTTTTGCCGTTGGCGCAAGAGCGATTGCGGACATACGGAGCGCGCGCACGACTCGTTTTGGCGGATTTGCGTACCGATGCTTGGCGCGCGCAATTGCCGGGTTTAGTTGATGCGGCGATTTCTTCAACGGCACTGCATTGGCTCACCGAGGCTCAGTTGTCGAATCTCTATCGGCAACTTTCGAGCGTCGTGCGCTCCCGTGGTCTGTTCGTTAGTGCCGACCATGTGGCCAGTCGCCGACAAGACGTTCAGAAGTTCTGGGAGCAGAACCGGGAACAGATGCGGCGCGTCGAGACGAAGCAGGATGGTGAGGATTGGGAAGGTTTTTGGGAAGCGTATACGCAGGCACTCGGACTTTCCGGCCAACGTCGCGTTACCGAGCGTGTGCTGGGCGGGTGGGACGGTGGAGTTGAGGAAGGTCTGCCGTTAGAGTGGCATTTCGCGGAATTGACGGCGAGCGGTTTTTCTCATCCCGAATGCTTCTGGCGTTGCGATTGTGATGCGATTTATGGTGCCTTTCGGTGAAGCTGACTAGTGTTGCGACGCACTTCATCCGAAGAGTAGCCGCACCGTTGCCGCAAACAACAGCGGCGTCTTGTTTGACTCGGCTTACGGGTGCGTTCGGTCCGCGCAGGCTAAAGCCTGCGGCTACAAAATCCCCCTTCCAGGTGTGTTATACCACTAGTCTTCCGGCTCGGTGAACAGGCCGAGGACGCTGGTGAAGCCGTGAATGAACGCGCGTTGGCCAACGGGACCGATTTCGCCGTTGCAGAAAAATCCCGCGGTCGGCACGGGACCAATGTTTTCTTGGACAGCTTTGATGTCGTGGTTGGCGATTCCGTACATACCTTCGCCGCGCCCGAGACAACTGAACAGCAGCGCGCCAGGAGGCTGCGTGCCGCCCAATTCACGGCGTTCTTCGGTCAATAAATGTCGCAGGTCTTCATCGGCGGTTTCGCCGTCCCGCACCTGAAACTGCACAGTTTGCCCGGTGCGCATCCAGTCGCCCACCGCCAACGCGCCGGACTGCGGGTCGCTGCCGATCAGATTGCGGATGAGGAAATCGCCGCGGCTGAATTCTTCCTGATACTCGTTGATCACCCGGCCGAGAAACAGGGCAGACCGCGCCAGTTTTTGGTCGCGCGCCGGCAACTGCGGAAGCATTTCCTGCAGCACCTTCATCGGCGGTCGTCCGCCCAACTCGAACACGATATTCTTGTCGGCCCGCGTGACCGTAAACGGTTCCCCGATCGGACGACAGCCTTGTGAGACCACCGTGCGCAACAAGATTTTGCCGGACAGACTGATACCGATCGCGCCTTCGTCGTAAATCTTGCCGTCGAGGAACAAACGATTTTCACCCGGCTGCTGTGCGCCACTCGCCAATCCGCCAATCATCGGCGCCTGCGGATAGGCTTCCACCAGGGCGTCAATCAACTGCATGGCGCGGGTCGTGAATGGATCCACAAAGACGACGAAGTTCGGCGTGGCGCTGGGTTCGACCTCCAATTGAAAATGCCAGTAGCCGGGGCCCGTTGATTCCTCCAAATCTTTCTCGGTCAGATAAAACGGCGTGATTTTTACGTCGGGCAGTTCGCCGACCAACATTGAGACCGCGGGCTTTTGTTCCAGCTCCTGCTCGGTGCCGATAATCCCGGCGCCGGTGCACCCGATTACGTGCGCTGCGCCAACTGCTTTTTGTGTTGACTCCACCAGATCAGCGATTTGCGGCACGAATTTGGGGTGGGCAAATAGAACTGCGAGGTCGGGCTTCGCCTCGCCGAGTTGGCCAGAGATTTGGCGTGACAGATCCTCGACGGCTTCCGTCCAGTCCGCCTTTGTGGTCAATGCCGAAGCGAAGCGCATATTTCAGTTTCTCCCAAACGAAGCAATTTTTCAACCAAGCTTTCGGGCGCCCGCGATGAAAAACCTTGCCGGAATGCTGATTCTTGGTGTATTGAATGGTTATTACGCAAGGGGGGCTGGGAACCTGAGCGATCAAACAGTATTGGTTGTTGATGACGATGCGGAGATGCAGAACTTCCTCAGGGACGTTCTGATATCTCAGGGTTTTTCCGTGCATACCGTCGGCACCGGTCGGGATGCCCTCAGCGAAGCCTTCGCCCTCAAACCGGATTTGATTCTGCTCGATCTCATCATGTCGACCATGGACGGGGTGGCGGTCTGCAAGGCCCTGCGCACCAACGAAAAAACCCAGCACACTCCCATTTTGGTGGTCACAGGATCTCTTTCCAACAAGCAGATCGAAGAATCGATGACTTCTGGGGCGGACGATTTCATCTCCAAGCCTGTCGATGTGCAGGACATGCTCGTTCGTGTTCGCGCGCTGCTCAAATGTCGGGACATTGTGGACCCGATCGACCGTTTATCGCGGTATGTGGAAACGGTGCGGGAGATGAGTGATGAATTGGCCCACCGCGCCCATTCCGCGAGCGAGTAGGCGCGAATTCGCCTGCGCTTCTTGATGATCGCCGGGCATTTGATGGGAAAAGGCTGAACCCCCCAGCCGATCTCCATTTAGCCCATCGGAAGTGTATGCGGCAGAAAGGAAGCTCCCTGAGACGGGGTTTGCTCTCTTTTGCGTGCTGCGCAAAGGGGCTTCAATATTGGCGTTGACAGGGGTGGAAGGAGTCGGCTACTTTACGCGGTCTTAGGCATTCCCTAGGTAGACAATTCATGAGTACGTTTTTCGCCAAAAAAGAAGAGCAGAAACCGCGTTGGTACGTCATCGACGCCAGCAATCAGGTGCTCGGCAAGGTCGCCGTGCGCGCTGCCAACGTTTTGCGCGGCAAGATCAAGCCGACCTTCACCCGGCACGTCGATGCCGGCGATTTTGTGGTGGTTGTCAATGCCGAGAAGGTCGTGCTCACTGGCAAGAAAGAAACCGACAAGGTGTACATGACCTACTCGCAGTATCCGGGCAATGAGAAACGCCGGACGGTCAAACAGGTCCGCGCGTCCCATCCCCAAAAACTGATTGAGCACGCCGTGAAAGGCATGATCCCGCACAATCGTCTTGGACGGCAGATGATCACGAAATTGAAAGTTTATCCCGGCGCCGCCCATCCACACACGGCGCAGAAACCAGAACCCATTTCCGTTTAACCTTATTGCCATGGCAAAAGCATCCACACCGACCGAAGCGTATCATGGAACCGGCCGTCGCAAGACCAGCGTGGCGCGTGTGCGCCTCGTTCCCGGCACAGGCAAGGTCACGATTAACGACCGCACTGCCGAGGAGTACCTGACCGTTCCCAATCAGCGCACCATCGCCCTGCAGCCGTTGTCGGAAGTGCAAGCGGCGGCGAAGTTCGATGTCTTCATTCAGGTGGAAGGTGGCGGAGTATCCGGGCAGGCCGGCGCGATCAGTCATGGCATCGCCCGCGCGCTGTTGAAGTCGTCGGCAGATTTGAAAAGTCCGTTGCGCGAGAAGGGGTATTTGACACGCGATTCCAGAATGAAGGAACGCAAGAAGTACGGGCAACCCGGCGCGCGCAAACGCTTCCAGTTCTCCAAACGTTAAGACGAAAATTCAGTTTGCACATGCGAGCCTCGGGTTGCACAATCCGAGGCTCGTTGGTTTTTGGGCCCGACCCTGATCCTCGCCCGCAGGAGGGAGAGGGTTTGGAGCCGCTCACAAAACTGTAGTCGCAGGCTTTAGCCTGCGCCGGGGGGACGCACCCGTAAAGGGTACGGCTTCACGAAGATCGGTTTTGTTAGGCGCTCTTGGGCGAGGGTGTTTCATTAGCCGAGAAGTGAGTGTTATGAAGAAAACGAAGGCGGCCATTGTCGGGGCCAGCGGTTATTCGGGTCAGGAACTGATCCGTCTGCTGCTGCGGCATTCCCATGTACAAATCTCGCAGTTTACGTCGCGTCAATATGCCGGCAAAGCTGTGGCCGATGTCTTTCCCCGCTTTCGGGGGCAGGTGGAAGCGAACTTTATCGAGCCGAAAGCTGACGCCATTGATGCCGAAGCTGTATTCTTGGCGCTACCGCATGGAGTGGCGGCAGAATTTGCGCCGACTCTGTTGGGGAAGGGGATCAAGGTTTTGGACCTCTCCGCCGATTTCCGCCTGAAGTCGGCGGCGGTATACAAGGAATTCTACGCGCACGAACATCCCGCTCCCGAGTTATTGACAGAGTCCGTGTACGGCTTGCCCGAGCTTCATCGCGACGCGATTCGCAAGGCGAGCCTCGTCGCATGTCCGGGCTGTTATCCGACGAGCATTATTCTTGGCATCGCGCCGGCGCTGAAAAAGGGTTTGGTCAAAGCCGACGGCATTGTGGTGACCAGCCTGAGCGGTGTGAGCGGGGCGGGGCGCAAAGTGGCGGACGAGTACCTGTTCACCGAGTGCAACGAAAGCGTGCGGGCCTACGGTATTCCAAAACATCGACACATCAGCGAAATCGAACAGGAATTGTCCTTGCTGGCCGGAGCAAGCGTTGTGATTTCCTTCACGCCGCATTTGGTGCCGATCAACCGCGGCATTGTGAGCACGAGTTACATGACTGTTTCCGGCAGGGCAGGCGAGGCGCTGGCAGCTTATCGCGACTTCTACAAGGGCGAACGATTCGTCCGCGTTACGGAGTCTTTGCCAGACACGAAGAACGTGGAAATGACGAACTTCTGTGACGTTTCCGTGCGAGTGGATTCACGCACCAACAAATTGATTGCCGTCAGCGCGCTGGACAATCTGACCAAGGGCGCGGCCGGGCAGGCAGTGCAATGTCTAAACCTTATTTGTGGTTATGAAGAAACAACAGGGCTTCTCTAAAATCAGTGGTTCCGTCACCGCGCCGCGGGGCTTCCGCGCGGCTGGCGTCGCGGCGGGCATCAAAGCGAGCGGCAAAAAGGACATGGCGCTCATCGTTTCCGAGCCGCCTGCCACGGTCGCATCTGTGTTCACGACCAATCAGGTCAAAGCGGCGCCTGTAAAACTCAGTATGCGACACGCCCAGGGCGGCAAGGCCTGCGCGATTGTGGCCAACAGCGGCAATGCCAATGCCTGCACGAAAGACGGCACGATTCACGCCCGGGCGATGGCGGTGGCCGTCGCGCGTCGGTTGGGATGCCCGGAAAATCACGTGCTGGTATGCTCGACGGGACGCATCGGCGTCAATCTTCCCATCGTCAAGGTCGAAGATGGCATCAAGAAACTGCTGCGAGTTCTCTCATCAAAAGGTGGCGCGGTTGCGGCTCGGGCGATCATGACAACCGATACATTCGCGAAAGAAGTCGCTGTGCAATTCAAAGCCGGTGGCAAGACCTTTCGAATTGGCGGCATGGCCAAGGGTGCAGGCATGATTCAGCCCAAGATGGCGACGATGTTGAGTTTCATCGCGACGGACGCGGCGATTCCGCGAGCCGCACTCCAAAAAGCTCTCACCCGGGCCGTCAATCAATCTTTCAATCGCATCACGGTCGATGGCGACACGAGCACGAACGACACGGTGCTCCTGCTGGCCAACGGCGTCGCGGGCAAGCCTCCACTGGCGAAGTTTCAGGAGGCGCTTGATTACGTGTGCCTCGAATTGGCGAAAATGATTGTGCGCGACGGGGAAGGCGTGACGAAATTTGTCACGATCAACGTCCGCGGTGCCCAAAGCGATAGCGAAGCGGAAATGGCGGCGCGCACCGTTGCCAATTCCGTTTTGGTGAAGACGAGTTGGTGCGGCGGCGACCCGAATTGGGGCCGCATACTGGATGCGCTGGGCTATTCACGCGCGAAAGTCCGCGATGATCTTGTCGAGATCGCTTACGACGGTGTGACTGCCGTTACCGGTGGCATGGCGTCGCCGACGCCCCTGGCCAGGTTGAAGCGGATTGTTGCGCAACCGACGTTCACCATCGACATTCATCTGCATCTCGGTCGCGGTCAGTGCACGATGCATACTTGCGATCTGACAGAGAAGTACGTGGAGTTGAACAAGGGGGAATAAATCAACAAATGGTAGCATAGGCCTCTGTGCCTGTGCATCGACGACCGCAGGCAGGGACGCCTGCGCCACCAAAAGCACAGGAAGCATGCAGGATATCATCAAAAAAGCCGATGTGTTGCTGGAGGCGCTGCCGTACGTGCAGCGCTTTCGCAGTTCCATCTTCGCCGTCAAATACGGCGGAAGTTTCATGGATTCACCCGACCCGAAAGTGCGCGCCGGCGTCGCGGCAGACGTGGTTTTCCTCGAAGCAGTCGGCATCAATCCGGTGGTTGTTCACGGTGGCGGCAAGCTCATTACCAAGGCGATGGAGAAAGCCGGCATCAAGGCGCAATTCGTCAAAGGCATGCGAGTGACCGACGAAGAGACGATGAAGTGCGTCGAAGAAGTGCTCGCGAATACGATCAACCGCGACATCGTCGAGACGATTCAGAAGCTCGGTGGGAAAGCGCGCAGTTTTTCCGGCAAAGATGTGTTTGCCTGCCGCAAATTGCTTACCGACGGCATTGATCTCGGCTACGTCGGCGAAGTGGTGGACGTTCAGGTGGAACAAATACGCAAGTGCCTGCGGTTATCGGTGACGCCGGTGATCAGTCCCATCGGCATGGGTGAAGATGGCCACGCCTACAATATCAATGCCGACGTTGCCGCGGCGAAACTGGCAACGGCTGTAGGGGCACGCCGGCTCGTGTTCATGAGCGACGTGCCCGGCTTGATGCGCGACCCGAGCAATCCCGAAACGCTGATTTCCAGCCTGCACATCAGCGAGGTGATGGCGTTGAAGAAGGAAGGCGTCATTGAAAAAGGCATGATCCCGAAAGTGGACAGCGCCGTGGAAGCGGTGCGGACTGGCGTGCATCGCGTTCACTTTGTCGACGGCCGGAT
>DATIZX010000009.1:0-4992 GCA_035516795.1 Verrucomicrobiia bacterium | reverse complement strand
CGACGCCCCGTTCCTCGCCATCAAAGCCGCGCGCGACATATCCACCGGCATCGTAGCGCTCACGTTTTTAGCCCAACGCGACCGCCGCGTCCTGGCCTCCGCCATCGCCGCGCTGACGCTGATTCCCGTCCTCGATGGCTTGATCGTATTCAGCCACGCTCAATGGATCTTCACTCCGATTATTCTCATCCACTGGGGCACAGCAGCTGTAATGCTCGCAATCGTCGCGTTGCTGCGAAGCAAAATGTAACTCAGGTCTTCAGACCTGGAGCCTCTTGCCGCTTCCCTCCGCCCAGGCGGACAGTGCAGCGGCGCGTGGGCTGTTGAATTTTCCGACTCCTCCTTTCAGGTCATTCCGAGGCGCCTTCCGCCTACGAATCTCTCTTCGCTTCCGTTCTCCAAGCTCCAGGGCCCCGCGTCACGCTTCTGCGTGCGGGGCATCACATACAGTCCGTGTCCCACGTGGGATCATGTGGTCCTATGACTAGTAGCCGCAAACGCAAATTCCTCGTTGCAGGCTGCCTCGTTGCAACGCTTCTGGCCGCGGCGCTGTTTCCCGTTCGCGACCTGCTCGCCGCGTTTTTCATTTTCGCTGTCTTGTTCGGCGGACTGGCGACGATCGCGCTGGTGTCATTCCTGTTTGGCGGCGGGGTGATGCGCTGTTACGAGCTGCTCTTGGACTTCGCGGCGTGGTCCGGCGTTCGCCACCAGCATCCGTAGTTGTCGAGATTTAGGTCTTTCCCGTCAATCTGAGCCCTCAGCGTTTCGCTTCTTGTTCACCTCCCAAAATTTCTAACCGAAACAAGGGTTCAATTAAAACCCCTCGTAAGTCGCAGAAAACATTGGATCGGGGTCGGTTCTAACCGAAACAAAAATCAGACCGCCTCGATCCTCGGTCCGCCGAATTTTTCGGGCTGCGGGGTCGGGTCTTGAGGCCCTCCCGCCGTTCGGCCCTTCCGGCTCTTCCCGTAGCGCCACGTCCCAGAAAGCACTCCCGAGTGCCGCCGCGCCAAACAAAAACGCCGCCAAGCTGGCGGCCCTACGGTCGCTCGCAGATCGCGAAAACAACTTGTCCGGCGCGCCAATGGTCCGCGCACTGCCACACTCAGCATGGCGCAGGTATTACCGAAGGTCAATGGTACGTTCGATACAAAATTGTGTCATTCGGGCGGGGATTGGAGGTTGGAAATCGGGAAAGGGCCACGCCAACCGAACGGCTCAAGGACGTAACTTCCAGCCTCTCGCTTCTACACTCGCGCCAGAGTTGCTCGGGGACCGGTGTTTAGAAGAGTCGAAGCCGTGGCCGAAATCTCCAATCTCGATGCCATAGAGGACGGTCGGCCACCTACTAAATCGAGAAGCCCCCGCAAAGCTACGTCGACAACGGCAGCACTCCCACGTCCCGGGAGTTGGGAGAAGAACTCATCCGAAAATGCCCAGAGACACAAAGGCCGGCCCAACTGTTCGGCTACTGAGTGCTTAGAAACACCACGAACGGCGTGAGGTCGATCTGACCCGGGCCGCCCCCAGAAAATGGCGGCGCACCGGCGAGTCCTTTCAAATCGACGCGAGCCACCCAAGCTTGGTCGCTTCGAATCAGGAAGCCATACGGCTTGCCGTCAACCACGCTCGTAAAGACCGCGACCCCGTGAGGGTCAGCACCGTTGTCCCATCCAAACCCATCAGGTGCCGAAGGCATGTGACCCCAGTTGAAAACACTCGGCACGGGTGGAGCGCCTGCACTGACGGCATTCGGCAGGGGCTCCACCGCGGCGCAGTCTCCGAACTCTGTAGCGACGAAGAGGAAGTGCGTCACGCTTTCAATCGAGACCATCGTCCATTCGTTCGGATCGCCTGGATCGCCGCAACTAGTGAAATTGGTGTTGAACACCGTTGTCGGCGCAGCAAAGGTTCCTGCAGAATTCGAGAACGACGCTTGGGCCATGTTAATCAGCAACTGGTTGCCGGAGAACTCGTCGGGAACGACCGCGAGGTTTGTGTTGAGATCAAAAGCAGCGGAATCCGGTGCAGTATCCAAAATCTGAGCGTACGTAAAAAGCGCGCTAGTGACCGAGTCAATGGCCTGTAGGCTTACGCCGATGTTTTGGTCGTAGGTCGGGTTCATTATGATCTGAGAGTTTGGGTTGTACCCAAAGTTCTCCCCCGCCACGGACCCGCTGACGAAAGACGAAAACTGGTGCGTCGTCAGATTTAGGAAGGTGTATCCCTGAGCCGTATCGAGGATCGCCGTATTCGTCGTTGGATCAACCAGTACTCCGCAGATCATGCAAGTTCCACCGCTGAAGGTGGCGCTCTGAGTAACGGGCGATGTAAGAGTTGCGATGAGCTTGTCTTGGGAAGCGTCGATAATCTGCACGTCCGGCGAAAAATCACTTATGACAACGATCTGTTGCGTCGTGGAGTCGGCGCCCGTTGCATTGGGCTCGTACCCACCCGGCATGGGTATTGTGACCACAACGGCATTTGCGTCGGATTGAGAATCTACGTTGACGACGGAAATGGCTTCGGAGTTCGGCAGAGGAACATACGCTTTGTCAACCAATTGACCGTCAACCAGACCGGCAATTATTGCAGTTGATCCCGATGCCTCGCCTGAAGCGCTAATCACGGTTACGAGGGCCGGTGCAACGGCACTTGGATCCGCCGTGCTAGTCGCCGAAACAGTAACCGGATTCGGGTTTGGAACAGCGCTTGGGGCTGTGTAGAGACCTGTGTTGCTGACAGTGCCGAAGACTCCGACGCCGTTCGGCACCCCGTTCACCGCCCAGGTAATGCCGGTATCCGATGTACCAGTAACTGAAGCGATGAATTGAATGGTTCCCCCGGGTGAAATTACGGGCTTGAGAGGAGTGATCGCAACGCTTACTCCACTCGAGCCGCTTCCAGATCCGATATTCGCGTCCGCTACCGCATCGCAGATCAGGCCGATGTAATCGTTGGGATTAGTGGACCCCGGCTGAAAGCTGATGACATCAATCGATGTCGCTGCTCTCGGGTCGTGCGTAACATAATTCGCGAGTTCGTCGGCTAAGAAACCAATGCACGTGCTTCCAAGTACATCGATGTATTCTATCGTCCCCGCGCAGATCACTGCTCCAATTCCAGTTTCCGCTGCCGCGCAAGCCACTAGGCTTGCGACGGTCCCGGCGCAGCTGGCAACCCCAACGGTGAGGGAGATCCCGTTGCATACCGTATTGGCGACGTTAAGTACCGTTGGCTGAACCCCGTTCTGTCCGTCTACGGTCTGGCAAGATGCGGATACGGTGGAGGACAAATCCGCATTGCTATAGCACAAATTTGGGTTGGCGAATGGGTTGGTTGTACCGGTGTTCGCGCTCGTACCGAATAGAAAAGGCGAAGTCAATGTCATCGACGCCGATGGCGTTGCGTTGCTTTCCTTGCGCGACGCGCGTGAGAGGTGCGCAGCCCATCCGGCGCGTGTCGCTGCTGCGGTAGGGTTTATGAAAACGATATCGATTGCGGCAGTCTGTGCACCCGTCGTGGCGGTCACCGCGACCGGTTCTCCGGAGTACGAAACCGGCGGTGAGACCGACGCTAGAAGTGTCCCGGTCGCATCGGTCACGCCCTGGTTCGGAGAAACGGTCCCTTGCGTTGCCCTCAGATTCACCAGGATCCCGGAAATGGGATTGCCCGAGCCATCCACTACCGCCGCCGACATCTGCCACGGCCCAGTCGTTTGGGCTCCGTTCTGAGGCGCGGCCATAACGACCACCGACCCAACAGCAATTACCGTCAGAGTACCCGGTCCTGACGTCCCTCCGCCAGGCGAAGGATTAGATACAGTCAATTGATCTATTCCGGCGCTTGAAATGCTGCCTGCAGGGATTGTTGCCGTTAGCTGGGATGCGGAGACGAAGATTGTGGTCAGAGTGACCGCATTGAGGTTGACCACCGACGCGGCGACGAAGTTTGTGCCGGTGACTGAAATCACGGTGTCGGGGGCACCTACGGCCACGATTGAAGGAGATACCGAACTGAACGTCGGCATCGGATCGTTGACAGCTAGATCAACCGAGTTGGACGCGCCGCCGCCCGGCGATGGGTTCGTGACTACCACTGGAAAGCTCCCGCCCACGGCGAGGTCGGCCTGACTGAGGCTGATTTTCACGCTCTGGGAGCTCACGAAGCTCGCGGCATGCGAGATGGCGTTGAATGTCACGATCGAGGACGACATGAATCCGCTCCCGTTTATCGACAACGTCTGCGGACTCGACCCGGCTGTCTCGGAACTGGGCGACAAGCTCGAAATAGTCGGCACTGGATTCTGCGGCGGCGGTGGAGGTGAACCGCCGCTCTGTCCGCCGCTACACCCCGCCAAGGAGGCGAGTCCCAGCAAGCAGATGATTGAACCAATGGATGCCGATGCGCGCGAATTGTGCATGACGCCCTCGATTTGAATGAACTCGTTGCGAAAACTCGGCGTCATTTAACATGTGAGTTAGTATGCGACAAGTGTCAAAAGCTGACAATTTCGGACATCTACGTCAAATTGATGGAAAGCTCACACGTGTTCGTACCAGTACACTTAGGAGCGCCGTGGGTAGCACAGCATTCGCCATCGAATCTCGGTAGGAACACTTAGGATTTCACGCGACGATGGGCTGCGCTTGCGGCCCCGCATTTGGCGGCTACGCAGCCTAAGTCTCGCCGATTCCCGCTCGATGCCCTCCAACTTCTTCCCGAGCAGGTAGACACCCGGGCCGTCGCCCGGACATTCTCATTGAAGAATTTTACGCTTGTACGGTCGCTGGAACCGGCGCGAGCCACTCCGTCTTCTCTTCCACAATCTCGTAGGTCGTGTGCAGCGTCGCGGATTGCTTTACCATGGCGCCGACTGAGCAGTATTTGTCTTCGGAGAGGCGGATGGCGGCTTCGATGGCTGCGGGGTCGATGTCGTAGCCGGTGATTACGTGATGGATGCGCACCTGGGTGAAGACTTGCGGGGGGCGT
>DATIZX010000008.1:0-14523 GCA_035516795.1 Verrucomicrobiia bacterium | reverse complement strand
CGCGACTGGACTCTTTTCGCGTTGGCCGAGGGCAAGGTGCGGTTCGATAAGAACGGGCGTCGCATCAATATCGATCCCGTTGCCAGAAAATCGTAATTCCCTTTCGGCGCTTAACGTCCCATTTGTAGTCGCACCCTTCATGGTGCGCTATTTCCCGCAGGCCAAGAGCCTATCCTAGAACCGTGTAGTCGCAGGCTTTAGCCTGCGTTTCCCTCGCACCCGTAACGGGTGCGGCTACAGGAACCCCTGTTTGGGATAGGGTCTAAAGCCTGCGGCTACATTTTTGTCAGACTCATTTATCCGCGGCCGCCGTGCTGCCGAAGTATCCCAGCAATGTTGTCGCGGTGCTCCTTCTCGGCCAGGGCGAGCGGCGTCTGCCCGTGACAGTCTTTCGCGTTAACGTCGGCGCCTTTCGCGATCAAGTATTCGAGGATTTCCGGGCGGTTGTTATCGACTGCCATGTGCAGCGGAGTCCAGCGGCAAACATCGCGCGCTTCCAGATCGGCCCCATCCCGCAACAAACGCTCGACCGCCTGAAGCTTCCCGCTGGCAACCGCGACATGCAAGGGCGTGTGATCCCCGACCTCCGGCGCGTTGATCCAATCGGGATGTCGTTTCAGGATATGTTCGATCGCCATTACGTCGCCGTCATCGGCGGCCGTGTGAAGAGGGGTCCACTTGCGTTGCGGAGTCTGACCAGTAGGGACTTGGCCACAACCGGCGAGCAGCGCCGCCGCGGCGATGATCCCAACCATCTTCATTCCGTCAATTAGATGCTGGCGGCGAGCAATTTGATTCCTTTGCGGATCTGTTCGACCGTGGGGGCGCCAAAGCTAAGCCGGATACAGTTCTGCGAAATCGGGCGCGACGGATCCTGACAAAAGCACATTTCTCCGGGCACATATAAGACGCCGGCCTCGAGCGCGCGACGGAATAGTGGGCTCCTTGTGCCGGTTTTTGTCCGCTCGTGCAGTTCCAGCCAGACGTAAAGTCCACCATGCGGCGTGCAATATCGAGCAGATTGGGAAAGAGAAGCATCAAGAGATCGGATCATTGCATCTCGTTTGCGGCGGTACGCGGCAGCGATCGTGCCGAGATGCCGCTCGTACAAGCCGGCCTCGAGCGCGCGGGCGAGAACCGCTTGCAGAAAATTCGACGTGCCAAAATCATGATTGCCTTTGCTGTTGAGCACGGCGCGCCGGAGCGGAGCCGGTAGAATCCCGTAACCGATCTTGATTCCCGTGGCGAACGGTTTGGTCAATGTGTTTGCATAAACGATTCGTTCGTTGCGCGGGTCCAGCGATTTGAAGGATGACACGTCCTCACCTTCGAATCGCAAATCACGGTAGGCTCCATCTTCGACGATATAAATGCGGTGACCGGCAGCACGTTCGTAATGCTTCACAATCGCCAGCGCCTCGCGTTTGTCGCCCGCCGACCAGGTGCGGCCGGTTGGATTCTGAAAATATGTGACGAGATAAAGCAGCTTCAGGCGAGAGAGCAAACGTCGGCGCTTCAGGTGTTCCAGTTTGGATTTGAGGGTGGCCAGCGAATCGAACCCGAACGCTTTCAGCCCCATGGCTTGAACGATGCCGAGATAGACAAAATACGTTGGGTCCTCGACGAGAACTATGTCGTCGGGATCGCAGAGCACTTCGGTCACAAGATAGAGCAACTGCTGCGAGCCGTTGGTGATCACGACATCGTCACTGGTGATTCGTGATTGGTGATTGGTGGTTTGATCTTGTAGTTGCCACCGACGCAGAAGTTGATGGCGCAATTGTGGAAGACCGATAGTTGACCCGTACTGCAAGGCGGCCCGGGCGGTTTTCGGCCGGCGCAGAATCTCGTGTGTGATCCGGCCAACTTCTTTGGCCGGTAACGTTTCGTTGTCGGTAAAACCCGCCGCGAGCGAAATGAGCTGGGGACGATCCAGTGTCAGCTTCATCAGCCAACTGATGGGCGGCTCGGTGGTGCGCCGCGTCATTGCGGAGAAGTATTGCATCGGGTCGTTCACGATGTGCTCAATATCTGGTGTGCTAGTAACTGACGTTTCTTTACAACGATTGTCATTCTGAGCGAAGCGAAGAATCTCTGCCTTTTGTCCCCAACATGCGCAAGGAACGACAGAGACCCTTCACTTCGTTCAGGGTGACATCGTGACGGAATGCTAAAGGGAACTGTGTGACACCGAATCTAGCACTTTGCAGTAGCTTTATGATACGCTTTTGTTGTGAGCACGACCGCCTTGGAGCGATTGACACTGGAATTATCGACGGGCCGCGAACTTTCGCGCCCCGAGATTGCGGAAGTTGTCGGGGTGCTTTTGGATGACGGCACCGTTGACGACGCCAAGGCTGTTTTTCTTACGGCGTTGGCCCACCGCGGTGAGACGGCAGGGGAGATCGCAGGCTTTGCGTTGGAACTGCGCGCCCGGGCGATCGATCCGCAGATCGACGCGAGCCGATTTGGCGGGGTCGTGTTGGACGTGTGCGGCACCGGCGCCGACATGGCACACACATTTAATATTTCCTCCTGTGTGATGTTCGTAGCCGCAGCCGCGGGCGTCGCGGTCGCCAAACATGGCAACCGGGCGATTACCAGCAAATGCGGGAGTGCTGATGTACTGGCCGCGTTGGGCGCCACCATCGAGCTTTCCGCTCAAGCCGCGCGCCGTTGCTTGGAGGAAACCGGCGTGACGTTTTTCTTCGCCCCCAGCTACCATCCAGCGTTCAAGAAGATCGCTCCCGTCCGCAGGCTTTTGGCGGAACGCAAACAGCGCACCGTGTTCAACATTCTCGGTCCACTGGTCAATCCCGCCAAGCCGAGCCATCAAATCGTGGGCATTTTCGATCGGATGCTTGTTGGTCGCTGCGCCGAGGTGCTGCGGTTGATGGGATTGAAGCGGGCCATGGTCGTGCATGGCGACGGACTCGACGAGTTTTCAACGATGGGTGTGAACACCGTCGCTGAGTTGTGGGGCGGACGGATCGAAGAAACATTGCGGGATTTTCGTGTGCCGACGTCTGAATTGCGGGTGATGATGGTGAAACCTGGTGAGTTGGCGGGAGGCGATCCGTCCACGAATGCACAAATCGTTCGCGAAGTGCTGAGCGGCGAGGACCGTGGACCGCGTCGGGACATTGTCCTGTTGAATGCGGCCGCGGCGCTGGTCGTCTCCGAGGCGGCGTCCGATTTCGGTCAGGCCTGGCAACGCGCGGCAGAATCGATCGACAGTGGCGCGGCCCTCGAAAAGCTGGTTCGATTTGTGGACGTTAGCAATCGCCTCGAACGTGGCTGATTGCACTTGCTCAAAGCGAGAAAAGCTGGTAGGTAAGCCACGTTTGCGGCCCGCTAGGGCCGCTAAGACAGCCAGAGGTTAAAGTAGCAATGCCAGAAGACCCCAATTTCATTCATATCGATTACAACGCGCTGAAGGAAAACGAGGCGGAACAAGCCGCCATTGCCCCGGACATGGTGAAGAAGGCGCAAGGTCTCTTTGGCCGTGCCGCGCGCCAAGGAATCCTCCAGGCGATGGATTCGCCGCTGCGCGTTCAGGCTACCCAGGTCGCCCAGCGCAAAGTCAATCCGCAGAAGCTTTACGAAGTGGGCCGGCAGGCGATTCTGGAAGCGATCGATTTGTACCGGATTGGCCAGACGGATACATTCCGAAAGTTTGCCATGGGCAAAGCCCGCCAGGCCATGATTGCCGAGCGCGACAAGCTGGCAAGATAGACGGGGGGTCGCGCCCCGAATAGAATTGCATTCTGCCTTCTGCTGCTGCATTCTGTGGTTACCATGCTTATCAGCAAGAAGATCAACGACGCGATCAATCAGCAAATCGGCAACGAATTTGGCGCCTCGCTGCAATACGTAGCCATCGCCACGCACTTCGATTTGGAGGCGTTACCCCAACTGGCCGCCCACTTTTACAAACAGGCCGAAGAAGAACGCGACCACGCGATGCGGTTCGTGAGATTCCTCGTCGAAGCAGACGGACAGGTCGTGATTCCTGCGGTCAAAGCTCCCAAGAACAAATTCGCTTCCGCCGAGGAAGCCGTGAAGCTGTCGCTGGATTGGGAATTGGAAGTGACCGACCAGATTCATAAGCTGGTCGATCTCGCCAAGAAAGAAGTCAACTACACGACTGACAATTTCCTGCAGTGGTTCGTCAAGGAGCAACTCGAAGAGGTCTCCTCGATGGACAATCTTCTCAAGGTTATCCGCCGTGCTGGCGAAGATGGGTTGTTGCGCGTGGAAGAATATCTTGCCCGAAAAGTGGGACAGAAATCGATGCCCGAGGAAGAGGATCTTACGTAAGCCGATTGGGCGTACGTGGGGTGGAGCGTTGGAGCCGCGACGCTCCTGTGGGGCACAGCCTGCGAACACGCGGGGGATCTTCCCGGCCATTCGGTGTCGTTCGAAGAAGGGCGGGAACGTATGGTACGCGAGCAAATTGAATCACGCGGCATTACGAATGCCCGGGTGCTCGCCGCACTCCGCAAGGTCCCGCGACACGAATTCGTCCCGCCCGATTGGGTGGAACGAGCCTACGACGACAGCCCGCTTCCCATCGGTTACGATCAGACCATCTCGCAGCCTTACATCGTCGCGTTGATGACCGAGTTGGCAGAGCTTTCGTCTGAATCCAGAGTGTTGGAGATTGGAACCGGATCGGGATACCAAGCGGCGATTCTCGCCGAGATTGTCGGGGAAGTCTATTCCATCGAGATCATCGAACCGCTCGCCACTTCAGCGGCCAACCGTCTCGCGCGTCTCGGCTACAAGAACGTTCATGTGAAACATGGCGACGGTTATCTTGGTTGGCCGGAGCACGCGCCGTTCGATGCAATCATTGTCAGCGCGGGCGCGGAGCACGTACCTCCGCCGTTGGTCGAACAACTCAAGCGGGGCGGTCGGATGGTGATTCCCGTCGGCGAATTCCCGGGTCAACAATCGCTTTGGCTGATAGAAAAGAGCGCCGACGGGACAGTTGTCCAACATCAAGTCGCCCCGGTCGCCTTCGTTCCGCTGACGCGGGCAAGGACGAAGGAATAGCACCTATAACGCGAAAGGCGGCATTAACGAATCATGAGAGCTGAACCTAGATTCCTCGACACGGCTTTAGGCCCAGTACCCAAACAGTCTCTTGCATGGTTCTTATCAATAAGCTTTTTTCTCTTGGTCCTATCGGTATCGCAAGCAGATGAGGCAACAGAAGCCAATAGAAGAGGGATGGCAGCAGGGGAGAAACGCAATTACGACCTTGCGATTGCCGGTTTCACCGAAGCAATCCGACTTAACCCGGACTACGCCGAAGCATACTATAACCGGGGCATTGTCTTTGCTCTCCAGGGTGACTCTAGCAAAGCCATTGCCGATTACAGTGAAGCCATTCGTCTCAACCCGAATTCGTTTGAAGCCTACTACAACCGCGGAAAAATCTTCGCCAATAACGGCCAACTTGATAGGGCCATTGCCGACTACAGCGAAGCGATTCGTCTCAATCCGGAGATGGCTGCAGCACACGACAACAGGGGCAACACCTACAGCCGCAAAGGCGACCGCGACAAAGCCATAACTGACTACAACGAGGCTATCCGCCTCAACACAAACAACGCAATTGCTTACAGCAACAGGGGCCTCGCTTACCAAAAAAAGGGGGAGTACGACAAAGCCCTAGCTGATTGCCACGAGGCGATCCGCCTTAATCCGAAATTGGCCTCGGCATACAATAATCTCGCTTGGCTGCTGGCCGTTTGCCCTAACGCGAGCTTTCGGAACGGCGAGAAAGCGGTGGCATGTGCGCGTGAAGCATGTGAACTTACAGAGTGGAAGCACGCAGCCTACCTCGATACTCTGGCCGCTGCTTACGCTGAAGTTGGCAGCTTCGATGAGGCTATAAAATGCGAAAGGAGATACTTGGAAACCAAGCCGTCGAGGGATGCTTTAAACGAAGGGCGTCAGCGGCTGAACCTCTACGAACAGAAGAAGCCGTACCGTGAAGAGATTCAGAAGTGAACGAATGGGTTTACGTCGCAAAGACTGGAACGTACCGTGATTAGCTGCGCATGTCGCCACGGCCTGTCGTCACAACTCCGAGTCGAGCACGGAACGGATGGTTTGGTTGAGGGACTCGATGTTGTACGGCTTCCGCACATAGCCGAGACAACCGTGGCGGAGTGTGCATTGATTTTCTTTTTCGTGGCTGCATCCAGCCGTTCGCCCGGAACGATCATTCCGGGCACTAAACTCATGCAAGACGCACTGTAAATTCTTGAACCGGCCGTCCATTTGTGCTCCAATATCAGCTCGGGTCGTCAGACGGGCCGCGCCTGTTGTCTCGCGGTTGGAATCATGTGAGGAACCCGCAACCTTATTGGGGCGCGGCTGCAAAGGAAGACCGGGTGAAGGCTGGCTTTAAGACTATTTGGCATCAACAGCGTCTGTTGTTGATCGCATCTGTTCTCCTCGGTTTGCAACCTTTGCAGGCCGGAACATGGACAGCGCTTTCCCACACCGCGCCAGAAGGCATCGGAACCGTCTTACTCCTATCCGATGGCACGGTGATGGCCCAGGGCGGATGGGGCGGCGCGTCGGCGAACTGGTATCGGCTGACTCCGGCTAACGGCAGCTATGCGAACGGTACTTGGTCGACCTTGGCCTCCATGCATGATTCGCGACTCTACTACTCCTCTCAGGTCTTGAAGGATGGACGAGTTTTTGTCGCCGGCGGAGAGTACGGCAGCGCAACGAATGTCACCACGGCCGAGGTATACGATCCTCAGAGTAACACGTGGACCCTGACACCAGCATCAGGGCAGAGTTTCTTGGATTCGACTTCGGAAATTTTGCCTGACGGCACGGTGCTGATTGCTCCGGTAATCCCCAGCGTTTACGGCGGCACCGTGATTTACGATCCTGTGTCGAACACATGGTTGGCAGGGCCGAACCTGTACCGCGGCTACGATCAGGATGAAGCCAGTTGGGTTAAGCTTTCCGACAACAGTATTCTCGCCATCGATCCCTTCGGCACCAACACAGAAAGATACATCTCATCGCTGAATGCGTGGGTCGATGACGCCAAGGTGCCAGTCTCGCTTTATGACTCTTACGGGTTTGAACTGGGTGCCGGGATATTGTTGGCGTCCGGGCAGGCGTTTTATCTCGGTTCCACGGGGCACACGGCGATTTATACTCCCTCGGGCACCGCCAGCCCGGGCTCGTGGGTGGCCGGCCCGGATATCCCGAATGGACAAGGAACCCCCGATGCGCCCGCAGCCATGATGGTAGACGGCAAGATTCTGTGCGCCGTTTCGCCGGCTCCGACCGCGGCCGATCATTATCCCACGCCAGTGAGTTTCTACGAGTACGACCCGGTTTCCAATGCATTCACGCGGGTCAATGGCCCTACCGGGCTCACCTATCCGGGTTCTGCATTTTACGGACGGATGCTCGACCTGCCCGATGGCAGCGTGCTGTTCTCCGCTTACAGTTCGCAACTCTACTTGTATCAGCCGAGCGGCTTTCCGCTGCCGGAGGGAAAGCCGACCATTGTCAGTCTGAATTCCAACGGCGATGGCTCGTATCACCTGACCGGCACGCTGTTCAATGGCATTTCCGAAGGCGCGGCTTACGGCGACGACGCGCAGATGAACAGCAATTATCCGATCGTGCGCATGGTCGATGCCAACGGTAACGTTTATTACGCCCGGACGTTCAACTGGAGCAGCACCGGGGTCATGACCGGCAACACACTGGTTTCGACGGAGTTGACATTGCCGAACGGATTAGCCTCCGGAGCGTATGCGTTGAGCGTGATCGCGAATGGCAACAGTTCCGAGCCGATTACCTTCCTCACTGCCGATGCCCTCGGAATTGGGCTTTTGCCGTCCAGCCAAATTCTTCTCAGTTGGCCAACAAACACCCCCGGAGTTCTGCTTGAGACAACCACGGATCTGGTGGCGGGAGTCTGGAGTCCCGTAACCGACACAGTGGTAGTCGTTGGCAGCAGTTTTGTTGTGACCAACAGTGCGAGCGCCACGGCCAGGTTTTTCCGATTGCATTCGCACTAGCAGTGTTAACGCTGTCTCGTGGTTTGATCGGCAGCTTCTACGAACTGCGAATTCGATGTGAAGGGTTCAAGACGTCTCGTGGCGCGCCGGCGAGTTGCTGCCGCAACGAGTCACAACCCAGAGTCGAGCACGGAGCGGATGGTTTGGTTGAGCGATTCGATGTTGTACGGCTTTTGCAGATAGCCAAGACAGCCGTGGCGGAGCATCCGCTGACCTTCCTGATCGTGGCTGTAGCCGCTGGAAACGATGACGCGCACGCCGGGATTGACTTCTTTAAGCCTCGCAAACAATTCCGGACCACTCATGCACGGCATCACCATGTCGGCGACGACCAAATCGATTTCTTCAGAATGCTCGCGATAGAGAGAGGCGGCCGCCGCTCCATCGGCCGCAGTCAACACTTTGTAGCCTTTGGATTCCAAACCGATTTGCGCCATCTCGCGAATCACTTCCTCGTCCTCCGCAAGCAAAATGCATTCGTGTCCGCCACGAACGATAGGTGATGCCGCCGCCGTCATAACCGTCGGCATTTTGTCCGAGGCCGGCAGGAAAATTTCAAACAAGGCGCCTTGGCCGGCCTTTGATTCCACGCGGATTTCGCCGCCGAATCCTTTGATGATGTTCTGCACCAGAGACAGGCCCAGCCCCGTGCCTTTGCCGGGATTCTTCGTTGTAAAGAACGGCTCGAAAATACGAGCCAGCGTTAGGCCGTCCATCCCGGTGCCGGTGTCGCGAAAACCGAGCACGACGTAATCACCATCCGGTAACGACACGGCCGGGCGACGCGGATCGGACTCATCAAGGCGCGCGTTGCGCGTGGTAATGGTGAACATGCCGCCTTCGGGCATGGCGTCGCGCGCGTTGACGGCGATGTTGAGAATGACCTGTTCCAGTTGCGAAGGTTCGACTTCGATCGGGCGGAGGTCCTTGGCAAACTGGCGTTGGATGAGAATCGCTTTGTCGAAACTGCGGTCGAGCATTTTCAACGTCTGCTCGATACAGTCATTTGCATTGACCACTGTGAGTCGCGGAACTTCGCGGCGCGCGAACGCCAGCAGTTGCTTCGTCAACGCCGCGCCGCGATGCGCGCTGGCCTCGGTGGCTTCCAGGTAGCGGTACGTGGGGCTGGCGGGATCGGTTTGCTGCTTGACGTAGTTGGCACAGGCGAGGATCGCCGCCAGCACGTTGTTGAAATCGTGGGCGATGCCACTGGTCAGCGTGCCGATGGTTTCGATCTTCTGCGCCTGCACGAGATCGCGGTACAACTCTTCGGCTTGAACGGCGCTGGCGACGATGTGGGCCACAGTCATCATTTCTGCGACAAGGGAAGGGGGAAGCTTCAGCGGTTTGCGGTAGAAGATGCCAATCAGACCGATGAGTTCCTCGCGCCGGATAATCGGGTTCAGCACGCCGCTGACGATCCATTCGCGTTCGCCAACGCTCGCCAGGGTGGGCGGCGCCTGTTCCACCAGCTTGTCGAGGATTAGTTGTTGCGGATCCTGGCGCGTTTGCTCGAAGTCAGGGAAAGTCCAGTCGGATGCTTTGAGTTGTTCGGGGTCGTGCGAGAGAAATCCCACGGTGCCTTTGAGCGCGAAATGAGGCGTGCCGCCATTCTTTTCACCGAGCCACGCCGCGACCGCGTCCGCCTCGAACAACTGCCCGATTTTTTCAAGGGCTTCTTGCGAGATGTGGGAAACATCGAGTTTGTCGATGAGGGCGCGGGAAATCTGGTTGAGCGTGGACTGGCGTTGGAAGGCCAACCGCTGCGAAAGCTCAAGCTCCCGTGCCCGGGCCGACTGGAGTTCGGCGTGATGTTTTTGCATGCGCTGCACGTACAGATAAGCTTCGGCTGCGGCGAGCGAAATTAACAAGAGTGACGCGCTGCTGACGGGAAGGTTGACCAATACCCAAGAATCGTTGTCGTTGTTGAGCCGCCCCATGAGCAGGTAAGACAACGTGATCACCAGCGCCATGCCGTAGAGTCGGGCACGCGGTGAACGTTCGCGAACGCGCATTTGGATGCTGGTTGATTGCGCCATAAATCGCCCACAGGGGTCTCAGGAAATCGAGCACGCGATATGCCTCGTCAGACAACTGAGAAAAAGGGGCCAGAATTGGGCTTTTGGGGGCGAATCTCAGCCTGGAAAAATCTCAAGAGCGATAGAGAGACAAATTTGTACAATTCTCAAGGCCCAAGGCACCGCAGCGATGGCACGGCTTCCCAGGCCGCAATGCATCCCAGCGACTTTTTTAACTCGGTGAGATTTTCAGATTGCGTGCCGCCACTGATTCCCCTTAACTAAGCGGCGATCCAAGTTTGCAGCGATTGATGAAACCCAGGACGCGATCATGGTTCCGCCTTATCCTGTGCTTGCTGCTGGGGGGCGGGCTGTACCTGCTGCTCCGCAGTTATGACCAGTCGTATGTCTTTCATCCGACGACCACATTGACGAGAACGCCGCAGGATGTCGATTTGGCTTTTGACTCCGTAATTCTCGCCACCACCGACGGGGTAAACATTCACGGCTGGTTCATTCCCGAACAATCCGACGAGGGCGATGGTGCGAGCGGGGACGTCTCTCCCTGTCTGCTCTTCTTTCACGGCGGCGATGGCAACTGCAGCGACCGGCTGCAGAAGGTTCGTCTTTTTCACGACATCGGGTTGGATGTGTTTATTTTCGATTACCGCGGCTACGGCAAAAGCAGCGGCACACCGAGTGAACACGGGCTGGCAATTGACGCCCAAGCGGCGTACTCGTATCTGGTCGGGAAGCGCGGGGTCAAACCTCAACGGCTTTACCTTTACGGAGAAGATTTGGGGGCAGCGGTGGCCATCAATTTGGCCACGAAGGCCCGCGCCGCCGGTCTGATCACCGAAGCCGCCTCAGCCTCGGTCATCGAGGAAATTCGAGAAAGCTGGCCACTGATCCCCTGGCAATACCTGATCCGCAATCAATTCGACTCCGTTGCCAAAATCCGCAACGTGCATATTCCGGTTCTTTTGATCCACAGTTCGGACGACGAGGTGGTTTCGTTCAACGATTCACGCCGGCTGTTCGCTCTCGCGCACGAACCGCGGCAACTGCTCGAGATCCACGGTGCCCACAAGGATGCCTTTGTCGATTCGTTCGATTCGTATTACGATGCGATCTCCAAATTTGTCCAGGCTGACGACCGCGAAAAAACTGATGTCACTTCTTCTTCAACAGAAAGCGGCGCACCGGCGTCCAAAGAGCCAGTTCCATGACCAAAAACTCAATTGTGCTTTTAATTTCCCTGCTGTGTATCCGCCCGGTGTTCGCGGTTGATACTCTGCAACCCGACCAACTCAAACCCGGCATGAAAGGATACGGCCTCTCGGTGTTCAGAGGCACTCAGCCCGAGCGGTTCGAGGTGGAAATCATCGGCGTGCTCAAGAACACATTTCCGAAACAAGACATGATCCTGATCCGCATGAGTGGAGCGAATCTCGAGAAGCACAAGGTCATCGCCGGCATGAGCGGCAGCCCGATCTATATCGACGGCAAGCTGATCGGGGCGCTGGCGTATGGATGGTCGTTCGAAAACGATCCCCTGGCCGGCGTCACCCCCATTCACAATATGATGGCGCAGATGGAACGGCCCGTCTTGGAACGTCCCACTCTGGCCAGCACGAGAACGCTGTCATCTTCCGCTGCGCCTACCAGTATGTTCGATTTGCAGAATGCGATCCTGGGTGGCGCTTCGGACGATTTCTCCGCGCCGCGTCCACTGCTCACGCCGCTGTCGATGTCGGGCTTCAGCCCGCGGATCTTGGAGCGGTTCGCATCCCGGTTTGAACGGTTTGGGATGTTGGCTGTTGCCGCCGGTGGCGCGGGCGGAACGGAGCTGCCACGGCGAAGCGGAGACATGGAACCGGGGGGTTCTCTCGGCGTCCAAATCATGCGTGGCGACCTGAACGCCACTGCGGTCGGTACCGCCACGTACGTTGATAAGAATCGCATTCTGGCCTTTGGTCATCCTTTCTTCCAGGGCGGCGCCGTGCAGGCGCCAGCGGTGTTGGCCAACGTGTATACGATCATGTCGAGCGTGGCCACCTCGTTCAAAATGGCGGCGCCGGTGGCGGAAATCGGCTCGATGATCGGCGACTGGCAAAGCTGCATCGTGGCAGACTCCAAGGTGCAGGCGAAAATGATTCCGCTGAATATCGAGGCGGCCAACCGCGATACGGGTCAGACCGAACATTACGCGGTCGAGGTCATGGATAATCCAGTGTTCGCTCCGCAACTGGTGATCATGGCCATCGCGGAAGCCGTAAACGCCGCGTCGAGTGCCTCCCAGGACAACACCACGCGGATTTCACTGACCGCTCACCTGGCGCCGACCAAACCGGGCCAATCGCCGCGGACGATTTCCGTTACCAACACGTTCTTTAATCCGGCCGGCGGTTTGCTTGACGCGGAAGCTCTCATGCCGCTGGTGGCCGCATTCAACACCCCGTTCGGCGACCCGGACGTGACGCACATCGACGTGAAACTCGAAGCGGAGCTGAAACGTCAGACCGCCGAGATCAAGCGGGCCTACTTCAGCAAAGCCCAGGTCGAACGTGGCGAGACGGTGCCGTTGAGTATTGTGCTGAAGCCGTTTGGTCAGCCTGAAGTGACGAAGACAATCCCGATCAAAGTGCCGGCGGCCACGGATACCATGCGTTCGCTCGCCGTGACTGTGATGGCCGGCGCTACTGCGCCAGCCGACGTTGCGCCGCCCGACAGTCTCGACGATTACCTTGATGCGATTCAAAAGAATCATCGCAATACCGATCTGGTGGCGCTGGTGCAAACCCCGACGCAAGGGATGCAATACCGCGGCCGGCTGTTGAAAAAACTTCCGCCCAGCGTCGTCGGCATCCTGGACGATTCGAGTTCCAGCGATGTCACCGCAGCCGCCGATACACTGCAAATCGTTGAGCCGACAG
Organism: Verrucomicrobiia bacterium; assembly: GCA_035516795.1. Classification (GTDB taxonomy): domain Bacteria; phylum Verrucomicrobiota; class Verrucomicrobiia; order Palsa-1439; family Palsa-1439; genus DATJBF01. The sequence goes on along the minus strand of DATIZX010000008.1, from coordinate 1,494 downwards.
ACTGGGTGCTGAGCGGCCAAGCCACTGTTCGTGTCCCCATCCGACAGGAGTGAACAACGCTAAAACCGGAGAAATCGTACAAATCGTGAAAAACCACACTTCGTCGTCGTTGCGCCTTTTGGCGATTCTAACCGTTCTAACGGTTTTAGTTTCTGCCTCAGCGTTTGCCGTCAAGACCGAGCGCTGGGAACTGAACTCGGCACAGGATTTCGTCAAGGGCAAGCTGCAACGGCTGATCGTCACCAGCGACGGCGAGTTGCATCTCGGATACGGGAGCACCAAGGTGGGGGAATTCGGTAAGGAGATTTGGTGTTCCATCACCGGGCGCGACGGCACGATCTATTTCGGCACGGGTTCGCCAGCCGAAGTGTACGCGATCGGCAGGGACGGAGTTGCCACCAAGCTTTTCGAGGCCAACTCGATTGCCGTTACCGCCCTGGCACTCGACTCGCGCGGCAATCTCTACGCGGCCACCATGGCCGAAGGCAAAATTTTCAAAATCCCAACTTCCGACAAGAAGACGGAAGCCAAATCCGACGAGCCGTTCTGCACGCTGCGCGCCCCGTACATCTGGGCGCTCGCCGTGGACAAACAAGACCGGCTGTTCGCAGGGACCGGACCAGATGGGAAGATTTTCCATATCGGCGCAGACGGACGGGCGGAGGAATGGTACGTGGCTGAAGATTCAAACATCTTGTGCCTCGCGCTCGATCAAGAAGGCGCGTTGCTTGCCGGCGGCAGCGACCGCGGTTTGCTTTATCGCATCACGGAAAAGGGTAAGGGTGTCGTGCTTCACGAGTTTTCCGAAGACGAAGTGAAAACGCTGGCGGTCCACGGCAACGACATTTACATCGGGGTCAACAAACAGAAAGTGAAACGTCCGCGGGGCATTCCCGCGGCCCAACGGCCCAGCGCCGCCGAGTTTGAAGAACTGACCCAGCGATTGACCGGCCAGTTCGGCGCGAACGTGACCGCGCAGATGATGGCTGGCGGTCGCGAGACACCGCCCGAAGCCCGCCTGGCCAACCTGCTCGCCGGCACGCTTTACGTGCAGCACGCCGACGGTCGGGTGGATCGCCTGGCCAACTGGGATAACGAATCGATCTTGGATTTGAAGATCGACAGCACCGGGGCCGCTTTGGTGGGTATGGCCGGAAAAGGCCGCGTATACCGCGTTCCCAACAGTCAAACGTGGGAGTTACTCTTCGATTTCGATGAACATCAGGCGCTCACGCTCGCCTTGCGCAACGGCAAGCTCGCTTTCGTGGGCACCGGCAACATCGGCAACGCTTATCTCATCGACCCTCAACAGGCGCGTGACGGCGAGTTGACCACCGAGGTTCGCGATTGCCGATTTCTGACGACGTGGGGCAATCTCTCGTGGAGGGGCAACGGGACGATCTCCATCGCCACCCGCACCGGCAATACCGCCTTGCCGGATTCGACGTGGTCGGCGTGGTCGGAAGCCGTGAAATCGTCACCCGCCAAGGTGAC
>DATIZX010000007.1:0-58938 GCA_035516795.1 Verrucomicrobiia bacterium | reverse complement strand
TTCGCCGCGTTTCCTCAGGCGTATGCCACGGTGTTCTCGGGATTCTACACGCCGTTCATGATCCTGCTGTTCGCCCTCATTTTCCGCGGGGTGTCGATAGAATTTCGCGGCAAACATAATGCGTCCTCATGGCGTGCGTTTTGGGACGTGTCCTTCTGTGTCGCCAGCGCGCTGGCGACGTTTCTGTTCGGCGTGGCGGTGGGCAATGCGATGCGGGGCATGCCGATTGGCCCCGACATGGAATTTAAAGGCACGTTCTGGAGTCTCCTGCATCCGTACGCGTTGCTCGTGGGCGCGTTCGCCGTCGCCACCTTCGCGATGCACGGCTCGATATACCTGTACCTCAAGACCGAAGGCGAGTTGCAGCAACGAATTCGCGAATGGACGTGGCGGACGTTCGGGATCTTCCTCGTGGTCTACCTCTTCACCACCATTTATACATTGGTGAATCCCGCCCTGGCCGGGCCGGCAACGGCGAATTTCCGCTTGCATCCGCGGAACTGGCTCGTCGTCGTGCTGAACGTGCTGGCGATCGCCAACATCCCGCGGGCCATTCACCTGGGCCGCCCGGGCTACGCGTTTGCCTCGTCGTGCGCCACCGTTGCGGCGCTGACGTTCTTGTTCGGCGTCGCCTTGTTCCCCGACCTGATTCATTCGTCGCTCAATCCCGACTGGAGCCTGACGATCTACAACGCGGCCTCCTCAAAGAAGACGCTGGAGATCATGGCGATCATGGCTGCGCTGGGCCTGCCGTTCGTGTTGGCGTACACGTCGGTTGTTTATTGGGTGTTCCGTGGTAAAGTCCAGTTGGGCAAATTCAGTTACTAACCAGGAGATCGTTCATGGACATTCTCATCCAAGCCGATGGCGTAACTCTCACGGAAGCGATCCGAGATGTCATCGATGAGAAGATCGGCCGCGTCGAACAATACGCGCCCCGCGCCTTGCGCGCGCGCGTGCGCCTCCGCAAGGTCAGTGCGCATCCTTCCCAGCGCCAATACGTCGTACGCGTCCTCGTTGAGATCCCCGGCGCGGACCTCAGCGCGGAGGAATCCGGGGCGAACGCGATCAGCGCGCTCGATGTCGTCGCGGGAAAAATCGAACGCCGCCTGCGCAAACGCAAGACCGACCGTCTCGCCCGACGCGCGCGCGGTGCCCGCCACCGGCCATAGCAACGACGCGGAGACCGCATTCACGCGGGCCGCGCGTCTGCCGTCCGTCTTTTGTTGTGCTCATGCCACGGCAACTATGCTAGTCTCGCGACGTGATCGTCCGCAACGTTATCCTCGATTGGTCCGGCACGCTGGTGGATGACCTCGGGCCGGTTCTGAAAACCACCAACCACGTGTTCGAATCCTGCGGGCTGCCGCCGATTTCACTGCAGGAATTCCGCGCCGAGTTTTGCCTGCCGATCCGGAAGTTCTATCAACGACGCCTCCCGCACGTGCCCCAGGCGACGCTCGAGGAATTGTTCCTCGCCAAGTACCCGGAGTACCACCACCAGATCACGCTGCTGCCGCACACGCGGGACTTTCTGCGATTCTGTGAGCGGCAGCAGATGGGCGTGTTCGTCGCCAGCACGGTCGATCCCCACACTTACGAGTCCCAAATGGCGCGATTCGGCATCGGGCCGTTCATCACCAAGCCGTACATCGGCATCGAGGACAAGACGGCGAAAGTCCACCACATTCTGGACGAGAATCGTCTCCCCCGTGAGGTGACAATGTTCGTCGGCGACATGGAACACGACATCGAGGCCGGCAAGGCGGGAGGCGTCTACACCTGCGCGGTGCTGACGGGCTACAACCCGGTCGAGAAACTGCGCGCCATGGAACCCGACCTCATCTGCCAACACCTCGGCGAGTTACAAGAGATTCTGGTCGAGCAGGAGGCCAGGCATGGATAGGATCGTCATCAAGAACTTGGAAGTAGACGCGCAGATCGGTGTGACGAATCCCGAACGGGCCCGGCCGCAGCGCCTGCTCATCACCATCGAGCTCGAGCGCGATCTGGCCGAAGCGGGACGCACGGATGCCGCCACCGCCACGACGCGGTATGATGCGGTCGCCGACTTGATTCGAAGGGTGGTTGCGGAACGCCCACGGAATCTGGTGGAATCCGTGGCTGACGAAATTGCCAAGGCTGTGCTGTCCCAGAACCTGGCGCTTGCGGTCAGTGTCGAAGTGAAGAAATTCAGCATTCCGCGAAGTGAATACGTCTCCATCCAAATTCGCCGCACGCGGTAGCAAGTTCCGACGCGCGTGTTGGGGGTTGCTCGCGATCGTCCTGGCGATCGGCCCGGGCCGCATCAACGCCGACACGGTCAAGCTGAAGGACGGCACCGTCTTGGAAGGCAACATTACGGCCGAAGACGCGGCGACGTTGTCGATCTACCTCGAGTTTGCCAAAGGTACCATCCGGCAGACGCGGCAGATCAACAAGGCGGACATTGCCGAGATCATTCGGTGGACACCTGAGCAGCGGGCCCAATGGCAGGCGAAACACGATTACGAGAAACTGCAGAGGTACCGACTGGATCCTCAGGCCAATTACATGGTGGAGTATTACGACCAGGTCATCAACAACGCTTTCCGCGAGTTTCTGATTCAGTACCCAGATTCCCCCTACGCGTCGAATGTGACCGCGAAAATCGTCGCGTGGCAGGCCGAGCGCGACCTGGTGGTCGCCGGAAACGTCAAGCTCCACGGCCGGTGGGCGCCGGCCGCGGAAGCGGCGCCGCAGATCGGGCGTCAGCGCGGCCACCAATTGTTGGACCAAGCCCGCGGGCTGATTTCCGAGGGCCGCTACGAGTCTGCCATCCAACTGCTTCAACTGGTCGTGCACATGGACGGACAACCGGATCTTGTTTCACAGGCGAAGCCGCTGTTTGATTCGGCCTGCCAGCAAGCGACGATCCTGCTCAATCGACAACGGCAGAAACTGGTGAGCGATGTTTCCTCCGCCGAGCAACGCGTGGAGCAGGCCCGCCACGCTCTGAACGAAGCCGAGGCACCGCCGCAACAGGCAACGGGCGCCGCCCACCCGCAATCCCTGGCTCAAAACCAGACCGCCGTCAGCAAGGCGCACAGCGACCTCGATGCGGCCGAGACGGATCTCCGCCTGGCAAAAGGCCGGCTGGATGATGTCGAACTGCGGCTCGAAACGTTGTACCTCCAAGCCTCCGCACCCCTCATCGTCCAAGCGCCCAAGCCTCAACCCGCGACCCGGCCGGCGTCTTCCTCATCCGAGACGCTGGACACGCTCGCGGACATCCTTGCCTGGGTCAAAAGCAACTGGCTGGCGATCGGGATCATCGGACTCGTGCTCCTGTTTCTGCTGTCTCGATTCGTCAAGGACTGAGCCCGTCGCGGCTGTCAGCCGCGCTCAGCGCCAGTACTTCTGAAAATCGTCTGCGTCCGCCTTGTCGAACGTCGGGAACCGCGTATGTCCCGGATCGGTTTTGGGCACGCCAAGCCATTGTTCCTCGATGTGCTGGTAGACCGCGATCGGGAACCGATCAAACGGCAGAGTCAGGGCATCGTGATTGTACGGCTCCCAGATCTTCGGGCCGATCACCGAGAGACTGGTGAAGATGCAGCCAACCAGAATCGAGGCGGCGACAAAACCGAACACGACGCCCAACACGGCATCGACGATCTTCGGGTAGCGCGGCACCGCCTGCTGCGTGATGCGATTGAGCACCAGGATCAACGGCAGGCACCCCGCCAAAAACATCGTCCAGTACGCCCCGAATGCACCATAGGCGCCTGCGCCCGGAAACACCGACTCGACCCACTGCGTCGCCCCGTACCAGTACCGCAGGGTCACCATCATCGCGAAGAATAACAATAGCGAACTGGTAAACTCGTAGAACACGCCGAAGAACACCCCGATCCGCGCCGACGACAGGATCAGCAAGATCGCCGCTATGCTCAGGATGACTTCTACCATGGCTAACTCGCGCGCAGAACCTCCTCAACCGAGGTGATTCCGCTCAGAACTTTATCGGCGCCATCGTCGTAATACGAACGCAGCCCCTTTTCCGAAGCCAGGACAAACAGCGTTTGCTCATCCACGCTGTCGGTCACCGCCCGGCGCAGTTCTTCGTCCATCACCAGCAACTCGAAGACGCCCGTCCGCCCCTGATAGCCCGTGTGATCGCAGGACTCGCACCCGACCGCGCGATAAATCTCGCTTCCGGGCGTCAGGGCCAGCCCGACCTCGTGCAATTCTGTTCCCGTCGCCACATAAGCTTCACGGCATTCCTTGCAGAGCACGCGCACCAACCGCTGCGCCACAACCATCAACAACGCCGAGGCAATCTGGTAACGTTCCACGCCGATGTCCACCAACCGCACGATCGTGCCCACGCAATGTTTGGCGTGCAAGGAACTGAACACCAAGTGCCCCGTCAACGCGGCGCGAACGGTGATCTTGGCGGCTTCGGCATCGCGCATTTCCCCTACGAAAATCACGTCGGGATCCTGTCGCAGAATCGATCGCAGACCCGCCTCGTAGCTAACGCCCGCTTTGACGTTGACCGGTATCTGGGTCGCCCCTTCCAGTTCGTACTCCACGGGGTCTTCGATGCTCATGATGTTGAGTTGCTTCCGATCGAGACGGCTCAGTGCCGCGTACAGCGTCGAGGTCTTACCGGACCCCGTTGGCCCAGTCGCCAGGATGATGCCGTTGCGCGAGTGAATGACGTGGTCGAACCGCTCCATCATGCCCTGGCTCATTCCCAGTTCGCCGAGACTCATCACTCCGCTCTTGCGGTCGAGGATGCGCAGCACCAGTTTCTCACCGTGAATCGCGCTGGTTGTCGCCGCGCGGAAATCGACCTCCCCGTTTCCCGTGCGTACGCGGAACCGGCCATCCTGCGCTTTCCGTTTCTCGGCGACATCGATCTGCGCCAGCGTCTTCAGCGCGGCGACCACGCGTAGCCCGTCCGCCCTGGCGAACGTCATCCGCTCCTGCAGGGCGCCGTCAATGCGGTACCGCACGCGACAGCCGTCCGCCTGCGGCTCCAGGTGAACGTCACTCGCACGCTCGCTCATCGCCTCCTCCAACACTTCCCGCGCAGCCTCGATGCCGGTCATCTCGGGCATGTCCTTGCGGATCTGGATCGGATTCCCATCCACGTCGAGAAAATCCATCCCGACGCGGCGCTTTTTGGCCGTGAGGATCGCCGCGATCTTTGTGCGGCCGCTAAACAATCCCCGTTTCTTCGGTACCTCGTCCGGTTTCAAACCGGCGACGCGACCCGTGAGTGTCCGCGTCACCGCGCTTTCGGGGGACCGGCGCTGGCGCCTGACCAGGTACAGGAGGAACCCGACCACGGGAAGCAGGAGCACTTCGGCGTTGATGCGTCTGATTTCCTTGGGCGTGCCCTTCACGTCGTATTGCACCCAAACCAATGCCGTAATCCACGCGGTGATCGCCACGCCAAGCAACAGCAGGAAGATGTCCATCGTCCAGCGGTGCACGTACGCGGGGCTTGGGAGCAGGGCCGGCAGTTGCACCGGGTTCTTCGCGGCAGTCGCGGGAATTGGCGGCGCCACCGGCTCCGCAGGTGCCGCAATGGATGCTGGCGCTTCGACTTTGACGCCGTCAATGCTCTCGACCAATTGGAGGTCCAATTTGACCTCGCCATGCGGCACGGCCAGTCGAATGGTTTGCGCGTCGCGATCCAGAATCTTCACGTTCTGATAGATCGTACCGTCCTTCAGCCTCACCTCGGACGCGAAGAGCGAGCCGACGGATAAAACAATGCCCAGAACAACCAATTTGAAGCTTCGCACGGCGGCAAGCGCCTCCTCTGCCGGGTCTCACTGTGCCCGCGGCATCACCCGGGAGTCAACTGTATTTTCCGATCGGAATTAATCGTCGGCCGGCTCTTTTGACGCCAGGGTCTCGGTCGCCCGCGAGTGATTGCCCCGCGTCTTGATCATGCCGCTCTTCCGGGCAAAATCGAAAATCCCCCCCGCGTCGATCACCGGCCGCGCCTCACCAAGCGGTTTGGTCGTGAGAACCTTTGACGACTTGAGGATCTTCAGCGTGTTGGCATCCAGATCGAGTTCCACGTCGTCGCCGGTTTGGACCGTCTCGCAGACGCGCGCGGTGGCCTCCACGGGATACAGTTCGCCCGTGGCCACGCAATTGCGGAAAAAGATACGGGCGAAGCCCTCCGCCACCACGGCCTGGCAGCCGGCCGCACCCAACGCGATCGGCGCGTGCTCGCGCGAACTGCCGCAGCCAAAATTGCGCCCGGCGACGACGATCGCGTACGACGTCTTGGTCTGTCCCTCGGGAACGTACCGCGTCGGGTATTGGTCCTTTGGCAGCCCACACAACGCGAAGCTGCCAAGTTTCTCGTATTCCTCAGGAATCGTGGGAACGAGAGTCAGATACTGTGCGGGAATGATCTGGTCGGTGTCAATATTGTCCCGCACGACAAACGCTTTTCCTCGAATCACCTTGCTCATGGCGGCAAAAGCCTACGCAAAGGCAGTCGCCAAATCAATGCCGAATACTTTCCAGCCAAAGGCTTTTCCCGTCGCCAGCGGCGGGTCCATCGGGCCGGCGGCGTCGGCACGTACCGGCGCGCAATTTTGTCTAGGGTCTTTCTTGGGGACGAGAAGCTCGATCCAACGGGTTGGAATCACATCCGGACGGGCTGGCAAGGCGGCTGCTTTTTACACCGGTCATGCCAGAGTACAGCGACCCCGAGAAGAATTACACGGTCAGTTACCCGGACGGGTGGCTGCCTCTGACGCACGAGGGCTCGGCGCACGTCAGCTTCGCCAGCCTGACCACGGGCGGCTACCTCAAGGTGGAAGCCTACCGGTTTGAGAAGCCGGCCTCCGAATCGCTGCGTCCAGAACGCACGTTGCAGGCACTGATCGAGTGTGAGAAACGCACCTGGCCGGAAATCGTCGAGCCGTCCATCCAACAGGGCAGCTATCAGGGTTGTCCGATGGCTCACATGACCTACACGCGCATCGAGCCGCAGGATGACGAACACGTGGCGGACTTCGGCCACACCCGCGCCTGGGTCTTCAGCCGCGGGCGGGTGCAAGTGCGCTGCCTCTACCGTTGCCGCAGCGACGACGCGGGCGTCGACGACGAGGATCTGGACCAAATCATCCATTCGATCGAGTTGTACGACGAACCACATCTCGACGCCACCAGCTTCACGAATTACTACTACAGCCTGCTGAAGCGTCATCGTCCCCATCTGGCGGTCCGCTCGCCCGAGGGCTTGGCGCTCGTGCTCGCCGACGGCCAAACCGTGTTGCTCGAGCATCTCTATCACCATTACCTGCTCGAACCGCACCGGATGGACGACCTCATTGAAGCGCACATCAATCTGCTGGATTACTGTGGCGACGACGTGCCCGACCTGAAAAGCTACAAGCAAATCAAAACCCTGCTGTTCCCGAAGATTTTTCGCGTCGCGTCGCGGCACCTGCCGGCCCATCGACTGCCGCTGTGGCCCGGCATCGCCATCGGCGCGGTCATTCAAGGCTCGGTCTTCACCTACGGGGTCAACTCGGAGCGGCTGAAAAATTGGTCTCGTGAATCGCTCGACGATATCCTCGAAGACCTGATCGACAACCTCTACGGGATCGAGCCCGTCGCCCCGCGCGGGCTGCGCGACGGGGACGGCCTGACGCAGGCCATCAGCTACGTCGACCACCCGTTCAGCGCGTCGTTCATCTTGTTCGAGGATTTCTACACCACGACGTCGCACAACCTCAGCACCGACGAGTTTCTCGTCGGCTTGCCCGATCCGAGTTGCGTGTCGTGCTTCCGCGATGACAACCCGCGCTTCGTCGTGCAGCACACAGCCATGCTGCGCTGGGATTATCACCGCAGCGTCGAACGGCTCACCGACACGATCTATCTCGTCAGCGGCCCGACGCCGCAAGACGTCAAACCGTACGACATCCTGCATTGCTGCCCGAAGCGGGCCTGAGCCGCGGCGGTGGCTGCCTCCCCTGCGCGCTGGCCGGCGTTCCTGTTCCTCCAATTCGTCCTGCCGCGCGCCGTTTCCGCCGAGAAACCGATTGACAGCGTTGTGCGGCGGCGCGTATGGTACCTCTGAATTTTTTGGAGGGCCACCCCATGGCTGATGAAAAACCCGAGCAAGAACGACCAGCAGAAGAGGCCAAGAAAGACACCGTCCGCATCAATCTACCGCCGGGGTTGACCGGTCGCGGCACGGGCCCCGCCGGGCCGACCGCACCTCCCGGGGCGAAGATCGTTCCACCCAAGCCGGCCGCCTCTCCGGAAGAAGAGGCCAAGAAGGAAACCGCCGTCCTGGGTCGACCCGCGGAAGCACCGAAGCCCAAACAGGACACTTCCCGCGTGCAAGTGGTCGCCGCCAAACCATCGCCCACACCGGGCCAGCGGCCCACCGTAAAATTGCGCCGTGACGAACCATCTCCCGCACCCGCTCCGGTAGCGGCGGCCCCTGCGGCCGCGCGTCCGGTGGCGACCGCCCCGGGCAGCGCAGCCGATCTTGGTCTGTCGGTTGTGGCCATGATTCTGTCGCTCCTGGTCGTCGGGTACTTGGCGTGGTTGGCGTTTGGCTGAGCCGGAATCGAATCGGGCCCACGCAACATCTAAGCCATAGAATACTTGAGTTGGGGAACGCCAATGGGAAGCCAACATATTGTTACCTTGTCCGCCGACAACTTCGAGCAGGAGGTTGCGAAATCCTCGCAGCCCGTCTTGGTCGATTTCTGGGCCGAGTGGTGCGGCCCGTGCAAGATGATCGCTCCGCTCCTCGACGAACTCGCCGAGGAGAAGGTCAACAAGGTCAAGATCGGCAAGGTCAACGTGGACGATAATCAGGAGTTGGCCAGCCGCTTTGGTATCCGCGCAATCCCGACGCTGCTGCTGTTCCAAGGCGGCCAGGTCAAAGAGACGATCGTCGGGATGACCGGCAAAAAAGACCTCGAAAAGAAACTCGCGGCGTACCTTGGATAAGAATGTTGTTGGTAGGGCCGCGCTGCGTCGCGGCCATTGTCGCGCGATTTCGGGCGGCCGCGGCGCAGCGCGGCCCTACCTGGCTGACCACTACCGTAGCGTTTTTTTCTGGCACGCCATCAATTCGGCAATCCCTTCGCGCGCCAGCTTGAGCATCGCCGACATCTGCCGCTGTGTGAACGGAGCATCCTCTCCGGTGCCTTGAACCTCTACAAACTGCCCCTCGTCCGTCATCACCACGTTCATGTCCACTGCCGCGTTCGCGTCCTCCTCGTAGGACAGGTCCAGCACCGGCACCTCATCGAGCAGCCCGACGCTGATCGCGGCCACGCAGGATTTCACGGGAATCTCCTGGACGACGCCTTCCGCCTGTAGTTGGCGCATCGCCAGCATAACCGCCACGTATGCGCCCGTGATTGCCGCGGTCCGGGTGCCGCCGTCGGCCTGCAACACATCGCAATCGATCCACACCGTGCGATCACCGAGTTTTTCCAGGTCCGTGACCGTGCGCAACACCCGGCCAATCAACCGTTGAATTTCCTGTGTCCGCCCCTCCGGTCGTCCCCGCGCCAACTCGCGCGGTTTGCGTGGCGCCGTCGCATACGGCAGCATCGAATACTCGGCGGTGATCCAGCCGCCGGCGATGTGTTGTTCGCGCATCCACCGCGGCACGCCGCCCTCGATGGACGCGGCGCACACCACGCGGGTGTTCCCCATCTCGATGAGCGCCGAGCCGGCGGGTCTCTTGACGTAGTGCGGGTGAATCTTGACGGGGCGAAGCTGATCGGGGCGGCGACCATCGGCTCGTTTCATGACCCGTTAGAATGGGTGGCCGCACAAACCGAGGCAAGCAATTTTTCCAGGTTGAAGGCGCGACGCGATGCGGCTAATCTACCCCGGCTGGCGAATCGTGTGCGCCCGTAGCTCAACTGGATAGAGCGTTGGCCTCCGGAGCCAAAGGCTGTGGGTTCAAATCCCACCGGGCGTACCACTTTGCACTAGCACTGTCGCCGCCTCATATAAACCGTTGAAAAGACAATCACTTGTGACGGTTCTAACACCGCCTTTTCCATCGAGCGTGAATCCCGCAGGACTTAGAACCGCCAGCAGGCGTCGCTTCTGCTCAATCGAAAGCTGCGTGTAGAGCGCCTTCGCGTTGGTCATGAGGAAGCAGGCGAAGCTGAGCGCGGCCTCAATGTCGAGTTCCTCGGCCTCGCAATCGTGCAACGCCACTTTTGAAGCGACAAGCTCCTCTTCAAGTTTGGCGCGCCGAGCCGTGTACACGTCTTTGGTGATGGCTTGCTGGTCAATGAAGAGGTCGTCGAGCCGGGCGAGTTTCTTCTCAACCTCCTCAACCGCCGCCTGAGTGCTTATCGCGCCCAGCATGGCGGCATCGCGGTTCTGCTCCCATTTGTTGAGCACTCTCTTTCGGAATAACCGCACGAAGCGCGGCTTTGGCTGCCAGCGTTCCAGATACGCCTCGAAGTCGGCTTCGAGCGTCTCTTTCTTCACCGAGGTTTTGCGGGCGCACTTGGAGTTGTAGCAGGCGTAGTACGCGTAATGTTTTGTCCGCCCTTTTGCATTGTAACCAGTCAATAGGCTGCCGCAGCACTCACACCGGACAGAACCGCGTAGCGGGAAGATCGCGTTGTCGCGGAGATGCGTTGCCGGGGTATTAGTTCTGCGACCTTGGGCCACAAATTGCACACTGTTGAAAATCCCTTCGCTGACAATCGGAGGAAAGTTCCCGCCCACCTTCTGACCCCATGCCCGCACATCGAGCTTGCCGGTGTAGATGGGGTTCGCGAGCACCCGCACAAAAGTCGTTATCGCGAGGCGGTTTCCATGAATGGTTCGCAACCCCATTGCGGTGACCTTGTTCAACACTTGCTGCTTCGTGTAATGGCCAGTGGCGTATCGCTCAAAAGCATGTCGAATCAGCGGGGCGCGTTCGGGGTCGTGAACGAGTGTCGCCTCACCTTTATCGTTGCGCGAATTCCGGTAACCGAGAGGCGCCGTGAACGGCCAGCGACCTTTGTCAATTGCCATCTTCATGCCGGCCACAGTCCGGTCGGAGCGCATGTTGTTGTCGAGTTCGGCCACGGCCGCCATGACGGTCTCAAAGAACTTGCCGGTGGTTGTTTCCTCAATTGGCTCGCAGACCGAGCGCAAACTTGCGCCGTAGTTACTCAGTTTCAATCTGACGGCCAGATGGTCGGATGTGTTGCGGGCAAAACGACTGAGATTATAGACGACGACCGCGCCCACTTTGTTCGCGTTGTCGCGGCAGTAGCTGAGCATCGCCTGCAATTGTGGCCGGTTCGTGGTCGCGGCTGATTCGCCTTCTTCTGTGAACACCCGCGCTACCACCCATCCGTTGCGTTGACAGAAGCGCTCACACTCCCGTCGCTGAGTTTCAAGCGACAGGTTCTTGACCTGCTCTTCACTGCTGACACGAATGTAAATGACCGCTCTCATCGATTTGCCTTTTGTCGCGCTGCTTTTGCCTTCCGCGCTTTCGCCGCCCTCGCGGAAAGCCGTTTGTAGTAGGCTTTGTTGCCGCGCACCTTCGCTTTGCCAGTACCCGCTTTGCCGCCCTTCGTGGCGATCTCTTTCAAGAATCGTCTCACCGCTTCGTTGATATGCTCCACCATGAGTGTGAGTTTATCGCAAGCAGGTTGCCATAGCAAGCCCTATGTGGCCCTTTTTTCGTGGGGACTCTTGGCGGTTTTGCGGTGTCGCTCGATGTAGCAGTCGATCACCATGTCGGCAATGGCGTCCAAACCGGCGATAATCTCCGCAAGCTGAGCGTCGGTCATGCCTTCAGCATCCTCGCCGAGGATCTCGCGCGCCTCCTGGATTTCCCTTGGATCGATCATGCGTCTTGCGGATCGTGGCTGAAACAAATGCGGACACGGACCGGGATTGCCTCCTGCCGCGGCGAGAATGCCGGCGTGGATTGGGAATGCCCTGCCATCCAGATCGGAATGTGTCGCGGCCACGAAATCCTTGGCTGGCCAATGGGTAACGCGTCTCCTGTCAAAATGCGCTCCGTCAAGCGCACAAACGGCAAGTAGATCTCGGCATCGGTTGTAGTGTGGGGTCTCATTGGATCCTCAAAAGGCGATGCACTCGCAGCAGTCCCGAAGTCGTCGCACCAGTGCTCGCCCCACATCGTCACGGAAGCAGGCGGCCAACGTCTCGCCTACAAAGTTGGTGGTTAGAATCATCGGCCTGCAATGCGCCATGCGCACTTCGACGATGCCGAATACCTCAGCCTCGCCCCGCTCTGTGAGCCGTGCCTTACCGAAGTCGTCGAACAAAACGATGGGCACGTTGATGATCTTCTCCAACCATTTTTCCCCGTCACCGTCCGGGCCAAAGTGCTTCGTGATAGCGTGCGAGAATGAAACGGCGTCGAAGGGAATTACGCGACGATTCTCCTCGATGTACAGACGACGGATGAGTTGCCACGCGCACCGCGTCTTGCCTGTGCCCGACTCGCCGTGGAGCAGTAACCCCTTCGCCCCGTATTGCCATTTCAGTACACCAGCCAGTTTCGGTTTCGACGCTACGGGGTACTTGGCGGAATCGTGTTCCAGATACAGCGGCGGACAAAACCGCGGCCATTCAGCGAGCCGTTCCAGCCGCGCCTGCTCTGCTCGTTCGGTTTGGATGATAGGGCGGCAATTGGGACAAAACTCATCCCGTTCGTAGTGGTAACGGCTGTCCGGGACGATGTACGACTTATTGCATCGCCCACACTGATGATAAGCTGCGTACATACCAACCGCGCGCAGTGTCATCTCGCAATCGGGGCAGTGACGGATTGACGGATGCCAATGGCCAAAGTGCTCTAAGTGCTCCACCTCAAAGCTTTTGCCGCAGTGGTCGCAGGCGTGAGTGGTCGGCGGTCCGGGTGGAATGTCAGAATCCTTTGACATGATCTTGGTCGGTGGTCGGTCGTGGTTGGATGCGCTGGCTGTGGCTGCATTGCAGTGCTTTCGGGTCGTCTTCCCAGCGCCGCTGGTTCAACCACGTTGCCGGATAGAGAATGAATCGTCCACCGTCCTTATTCCACTGGTCGCTACGCTTGTGGGCTTCGAGTGCGGCGGTGATCGTCGGCAACAATTCCAGACTGATTTTATTGAACGCCTTTTCTGCCGCTGCCTTACCAACCTTTCGAGGATACATTTCCCAAAAGCCAGCGAACGCGGCAGCGTGAGCGATAGGTACTTTCTTTCCATTCTCATGTTCTTTTGTTCTTTCATTCTTGTTAGTGGTCACTCGCTGGTCGCCTGTTGGTCGGTCGCTGGTCACTTGTTGGCCGTTTTGCTGGTCACTGTCCTGATAGGTCTGCCAGTTTCGCACAGTGATTATTGAGCCTTTTACGCCAGCTTGCTGGTCAATTTGCTGGTCGTTTTTCATCATTTTCAACAAGCGCTTCACCTTGGACTCGTGAGCACCCGTGGCATCGGCAATCGCCAGACGCCCGGTCACCAGTTGGCCCGGCTGCAATTCGACAAGGCGCCCGTCGAAGTTCACGCGATACGGTCGGTGCGTGGCGTTCAACAACAAATACACCCAGACGGCGACCCAGTTCGGGTCTTTGAACCGCGGGTGATTTAAGAGGCGACGGTGAAGTTTCACCCAGCCGATGTTCACGGAGTCACCCGCGAAAAGATTGTTATGGGTTCCACGCCACCCGGCGATTTCGGCGTGTCCTGTGGGCTTGCTGCGGGTGAAAACCTGCTATTAGCGGCGTCCAATTTGCGAAGCTGACGGTCAACAAACGCCCGCGCCCACCGCAACGGGCGTGTTATCACATACGTGCGGAGATAAGGTCCCGTGACAGACCAGACAACTAAACTGGCATCGCGTCGCTTCCGCAGTACGTCAGTGAATTCAGGCCGACGGCTTTGTACCCAGACAAGCCCCGGGCCAACCGACCAGGCTGATAGTTTGGGACCACCGACAGTGGCGAATGGATCATGTTTGGACTTGCACGCATTCGGCGTTGTGTTACTCTGGCTGCGGTTCGAGTTTTCGGCGCGTGTTGATCCGGCAAGATCGCGCGCGCTTTCTCTTTCAGGTTTCATTACCCACGCCCCCCTTCACGTTGCCGTTGCCTTTGCATCCGTACCTCGACAAGAATTCCAACCGATCGCGCTCGCGTAGCTCACCGGCGAGCCTGCCCAGTGACGGGTAGGCAACGCCCTGGGTTCCGGCATATTGAGCGAGCCCTGCATAAACCAACTTTGCTGTCGTGGACACTTCCCGACGACGCAATAGCCAGTTCGGAGCCGGGGCGAATGTTTGGACGCCAATCATCGGTAAGCCTCGCGTCTCCGCCGCTCGATCTCAGCGGCGATCTTTTCGACCATCGGACGCGTGAAAATCCAAATGCCCGACTTCGTTTTGAGAATTGGCAGGCGCATTTCAAGCGTGAGTTGTTTGATCGCCGTTGCAGACTTGCTCACCTCAGCGCCCACGTCGGCAGCCGTGTAAAACTCAGATGCTTCCGGTTTCACTCGTGAAAGCTCCGGGTTCACGGCAAAAAAATTCCCGCTTGAGCACTTGCGGCCTCGTTGGTAATTACTGTCACGCGCGCGACACTAGCGGAAGTGGGTCGCGTGAATACAGGACAGGAATAAAACAGAATTGTCCGCTATTTCCCGCCGTGGCGATTCTTGCTGCCCGTCTTGCGTCCGGGCTTCTCTCGGGTGAGGATGACGCCGCAATCCTGTTGCCACCGCCAAAGCTCTTTTTCGGATGGTTCCTGCAACTTCAGTTTGCGGAAGTGCTCCTTTACGTCGCTGCTCGTTTTGGCGCTTCGGATGATCCCGGTGACTGTCCCGGCAATGCCCTCGGGACAAAGGTGCTGGCTGACGAAGCAAAGAAACGCGTAGCGCCGCTTGTCTACGGGTTGACGCCTCAAGGTCTCGCAATGCCTCACGGCGTCTGCGAGTCGGTAGAAAAACTGTGAGTCGAAACTAAGAATGGCTTGTCTACTGCGCATCAGCAATTCCTCGCCCACGCGTTCTCGCGTGTTGCGAGCCGC
Organism: Verrucomicrobiia bacterium; assembly: GCA_035516795.1. Lineage (GTDB taxonomy): Bacteria > Verrucomicrobiota > Verrucomicrobiia > Palsa-1439 > Palsa-1439 > DATJBF01. The sequence continues at coordinate 43,883 of DATIZX010000007.1, read as the reverse complement.
TTTCGACGCTGCTCGCCGTGACTCGCGTTGCTCATCAGTCGGTAGCGGGTCGCCCTCGTTAACGATCGGGCCCAGCAGACACTGCCTGTGATACTCGTGTTCTGCTGCCAGGATGCTGCGGGCCAACTGTAACTCCTCTGTAGCCCAATTCGCCCCGATAACGGCTTTCAGAAGTTTACCACCCAGAGTTTCATGAGGGTCAATCGCAAGCACCTGCTTTCCCTTGGGTCGTCCGGGTTTTCGGAGTCGCTTCCTGACCTGCTTACAATTGGTTTTCATCGTTCACCATCCTGTTCATGGTGAAGCGGTGGGCGGGACTGGAATAGGCAGTCCCGCGCCCCGTGCAGGCCGTCGCCCGCGCCCGCTCACGTTGTCAAATCTTGCCGCGCCGCCCGCCGCCGCGCAAGCCCGCAGCAGGCCAATCAGTGTTACCAGCGGTGGCCGCACTTTGGGCAGACCCATTCCAAACCGGAGACCTCCTCGATGCCATTAAACACAAAGCGGCACTTGGGACACTTGACCGAAAAAGCCGCCTCAATCTCGTCTTCATGACTGACAAATTCATAGTCGGCGATGCGGTCGAGAGCGTCTGTCAAAGTCTCGCCTTCAAAGTCCTCCCAATCTTCCCCAGCCGCGCGCCGAATGAACTTGTAAAGTGGGGTTCCTCTGAAGTCGGAAAGGTCTTGGTATTTCTCCGACTCCCATCGCTCTTTGTTCGCCGGGTCCGCAAAGATCGAAGTGATAATGTCGGAGGCCGTTCCCCTGTTAAGGCCGCGAGCGGGCCGACCAAAAAACAGCAATACACCTTTCTGCCGAACACTAATCTTTCGCGAGCGCCCCGCCGTGTTGCCGGAGTCGTCGGCGCAGTAATTTTCGACGTGAGGCGCCGGTGGGGGCGCCAACGTCGCCGCAACCCGGCCCGACCCGCGCCCCGCCCGCGGTACGACGACGGGCGCCTTTTCGTGGCGTTTCACGGGGAAAAGGTACTCAGTCGCTACGCCGAACATTACACAGACGAGCACCACCACGACAATGCACTCGATCGGGGAGAGCAAGACAACGAGTATGGCCAAAAACCAGTGCCGCACGTACCATGGTAATTCCCGCTCAGGAGGCTCAACGGGCCGGGTTTGTGCCGGCGCGGGCTGGGCCGCTTCTGCTTGCTCATTTTGCTCTCGCTTGGTCTTTTCCTCCGGAGTAATCCATTCGCCACGGAAGTTGACCAACCCTTTGGCGCGCTGCTCCGCTTCGTATCGCAGTTCCCTTTCGCGTTGTGCTTCGGCTGCCCTGGAGCCAAACTCGGTGGCGAGCTTCTGCCTAGCATCAGCGGTTTCCTCGGCAAATCGGCCATTGTAACCTGTAAAGACGCGGGCAACGGCGGAGAAGTGGCCCACCTCAATCTTTTGGGAAGCTTTGTTCTTCAAGTCATCCAGCGTCGAGCCGATGGCCGCCTTGTATCCGGCATTCGACAGAAACTCCGCGTCTGCCCCCGCAATCTGGACAGTCTGAGTGAGAGCGGGAGAGGAAAATTCGGTCCAGAGTTTCTGATTATCCTTTTTGATGACCGCGTATCTCTTTCCCGCTTTCAATTCGATTACGCCGGGTTTGAGGTCAACCGTATCGAGCGTGTCCAGAATCCAATGTGGGTGGCTTACGATCACTTCGTCACCAGCTATTTCGACTGCAACTGGATAGCCAAGCCGGTCCCGTGCCGGCAGCAGTGCCGCGTGTTTCTCACCGTCTCGCCCTTCGCACACGATTGAATACCCATCTTCGAGTTTAGTTAGCAGCGGATAAGTTCCGCCATTACGGAGTGGTTTAAGGTTCAGGGGGCCGGTGTTCGTAAGCAGAAGACTGGTTTTTGGCCAGGCGTAGCCGATGGGTTCGGTAAAGAAAGAATTTGCCAAAACCAACAAGAGATCGGAACCTACCGTCTGCTGCGTACTTAGCTGGAACAAGCATCCGGTCGTCACCGCCCAGAATGCAAAGTTCATCTTCGAGTCTCCTTTCGGGTGGCCCTATGCCCACACTTTGGGCACTGTACCGTTGCTCCCGCACCAGCGGCGTCGATCACAATACTCTGTCCGCACAGGTCACGCTCAAATGTGATGTCCACAAGAAGCTCCCGGCAGCGGCGGGCGACGGAAAAAGGGGCGCGAACTTAACGCACCCTCGTCAGAGGCACCGCGAAGCGCCCATGCAAAGAAGTGACATCAAGCCGCGCCCTTGCGGGCGCGCACTCGACACGGTTTCTTTGCACTCGAAAATTCGCGGTTTTCTGACGAAACCGTAGCCGTAGCTACGCCAAAGTATTATTCAGGTGTTGTTCCCAATCAGTCTTTCCTCTCCCCACAACTCAGGCGAGTGTATTCTCCCATCCCGAAGGAGGCAAGCGTTTCACAAGACCACGCGCGTCTTTGCCCAGACACTAGCTGATGTTTTTTCAACTTGATAAATCGAGAAGGCGGCCTAGCGCGAACCTCGCGGCTCCGGCGCTCATCAAATAGATTCCTTATGGGGGTGGTCTGGTTCAACTGACTTTTTTTGCAGCAACGGCCTTGCCCCAAACACCCGCAGCGCCCGTGATGGCCAGTGGTCGCCAGCGCTCAAAAAACGACTTGCAATCCATACTCTAGCGTGTTAGTGTATAGATAGCAGAATGCTCTTTACGTTATGGTTCCTACCGTCAAAGGGACTGGCCAATGCAAGGCCTAAAAGATTGCGCGGAAGTAGCGCCCGCGATACCAAGAGCGCCGCAGTGGACAAAGCGAAATGTCCAAGCGGGTTGCAGAACCCGATAGGTCGCGAATGCGCGAGGCTGGCCACGGCTGGCCTTAGCGGTCGCAAGCCGATCTGCTACGCGTCCCGCGTATCGGTGCAAGCTGCTTTGGTGTTAGCAAGGCGACAAGTGCAAAGCTTCGGGTTTGCTGGTTAGGGCGAGAATGCCTGCCATTGATGGCCAGCCAGTCAACCGATGGCACTGGGTAGCGCTCCTTCTGGGGCAAAGCTAGGACTGGGGCAAGCGCATATTCACCGTGCACTATGCTGGCAAGGTTCAAGGCACGTTTCCCCTTACGACAAAGGGCAAGACCAACATCGGCAACCAAGAGAGGAAAACCGTCTTGGCAATCGGACTGCAACGGCATCCCGATTGCCCGCAGTGTCCACTCGATAGCAAGCGGCCACTGCGGGCAAGGCCACAACGGTTTTGCCCAACAAACCACAAGACCGCGTTGCGCTCGCGGCATATAAGCCAGCGCAAGACCAAATGAAGCGTAACACAAACAGCAGCAGCAACGGCAATGGCAGCGCCCAGCCTACCGCCAAGGAACGCAAAGCGGCAGCACTCGCCGAAGCAATCGCAACCTACAAGCCGCAATTCATTGCGGCAGCGCGAGCACACCACAAGACCGGCTCGACACTGGCCAGCATTGCAGCAAAGTGCATCGCGGCCAACGTGTCGCGGTCAACACTGGTTGCGTGGATGGAAGAAGCCGGATACAAGGAAAGCAGCGCTCGCAGTGTTCTCTCCCGCCTCTTGGTTGCACAAGCCAAAGGTGGCAAAGCTGCCAAAGGTGGCAGGGCCAAAGGTGCCGGTCGTAAAGATCGCAAGCCGGGTGTCGTAGCCTACGACAAGTTTACGGCATTCGTGAATAGCTTGGACGTTTCCAAGCTGCCGGAAAAGTTCTGGTCTGATATTGCCTTCCTCGCCGGACGTATGCAGGCGGGCAAGGCATTGCCAAAGCCTGACAAGGCCAGCGCCGTCACAGTCACCCGCACGGTCCCGGAAGCCGTCAAAGTGCACCGCACAAACCGTGTTGCCAAGTTGGTCCCGGCTTCCCGCGTCCCGGCTGCCGCGTAACATCGGAAGCCGTCTGCAATCAGTCAACCAAAGGCGGGCAAGGTTCAATCCCTTGCCCGCACTTCCCGCGTTGCGCTCGCGGCATATAAGCCAGCGCAAGACCACAATGACAGTCAACCTAAATGCTGCAATCAGCGTGAAAGCGCTGCCGCATGATGCCGAAAGCAAGCGGCATCTTGCCCGCGAGCTTGCCCGCGGTCTGATCGGGGCAAAGTTATCGCGCTGGCAGTCTTGGCAGACGTTCACCCTTGCCCAAGTGCGGGACGCTGCCAACAGCGCCCGCGAGTGCGTTGCGGCTTTGCGGTAAACGCCGCGTACACCATAGCGTAACGCCAGCGCCCGCAGTGTGTCCATCGGTAGGGCAAGGCCTGCGCTAGCGGTGTGTCCACGTCTGACTAAAGCCAGCGCCAGCGGTGTGTCCACGCCAAGCGCAATTGATTCAATCAATTAGCATCGCCGCAGGCCAGCGAACACGCGCACCGGTTTCGTCTAGGCACGCCAGCGCAATTGATTTCAACGATAACACCAACCCGGCTCGCGCTGCCGGTTTACAGCCAGCGCAAGGAGCAACATGCCACTGACTGCCAAACGTTACATAACTGTTGGCCGGCTGGCCGATGGCCAACATCGACGCGATGCCAGCAGCCTGCGCCTCATGGGGCGCTGGCTTTACGCGCTCGGCTTTTCGCCGGGCGACACCGTCCTCGTGGAATGCCGCGACGGCTGCCTAATTATTCGTCGCACCGTCGCGCAAACCGCCGAGTCACCAGAGAAGCCGCAACTGCTCGCCAACGTCGATGCCGCATTGTCCCGCGCGGCCTAATTGATCGAATCAATAGTCAACCGTCCAGTGCTAGGACGTAAAAGTCGGCAAGACCACATGAGCAATGAAGAAAAGCGGTTCTGGACTGACCGCAAATTCACCCGCGAAGAACGCGACCGGCTGCTGAGCGCGCCCTGCGCGCCAAGGTGGAGGTGATCCTGGTTCAATGAAAACGCAACCGAATGCCCCCTTCACCGAAAAATGGGCGCCGCGCGAGTTGCGCGACATTGTTGGCCAGCCGCACACCGTTCGCAGCCTGATCGCCTTCGCCCGCGCGCCGGTATCGAAGGCGTTCCTGTTCGTCGGCGAGCCCGGGGTCGGCAAGACCAGCGCCGCTTGGTGCCTCGCCGCAGCCGTCGGCGTGTCGATTCGAGATCGCGAATTCGGCGGCCTGCACCAAATCGCCAGCGGTGAGCAAACAGGCGAGACCGTCCGCGCGAAGCTCTGGGCCTGTCGGCATACGCCGTGGCACGGCTCCGGTTGGAACTGCCTCGTGATCAACGAAGCCGATAACATGACCGAGAGCGCTGCCGCCTGTTGGCTCGATGCGCTGGAGCCGGCCAACATTCCGCGACGCTGCCTGATCGTCTTTACCACCAACAGCGGGGAAACTCTCGACCGCCGCTTCCGTCAACGGTGCGAGGTCCACCTGTTCCAGAGCGCCGTCGACGACCGCCGCAAGAACCGCGTCGAACGCGATGCCGATGCCCTGATCCAGCGGATCTGGCGGGCCGAACTGCATCGCAACGATGCCCCGACCGCGCGCGATCTGCCCGGCGTGATCGTGGATGGCCACCTGAGCTATCGCCAATGCCTGCAAGCTCTCGAACCGCTGATCCGTGTCGAGAAAATGAAACGCTGCCGCCGCAATTGATTCCATCAATAACCCGGTCGCGCGCCGGCTCACCAAACGCGCAAGAAAGGAACCGTATGAAACCCAAACCACAAACCGCCACCGCGGAGCTGCCCTCCGCGTCGTTGTTCTACCGCGAGGGCCGTAGCGACAAGGTGTACCACGCCGACGTGAAGCTGTCGAACGGCGGCTACATCGTCGTCGTCGCTTGGGGCCGTCGGGGGAGCACGCTCCAATCCGGCATCAAGACGAATGGCCCGGTCTCGCTGGAAACCGCCACGGAAATCTTCGATGCCATCGTCGCCTCGAAGCGCCGCAAGGGGTATGCCGACATAGGCGGCAAGCCCTCGCTGACCGTGGTGCCGAAGTCGCAAAGCCTTGGAGCCAGCCCGCTCCGGCCGCGCGTCATGGGCGAAGACCCGCAAACCTCTGCACGCACGGCCGGGGTGCTGCCGCAACTGTTGAATGAATTGCCCGAGCATGATCTGGAATTGTTCGTCAAGCGCGCGGGCAATAACTGGGGCGGCCAGGAGAAATACGACGGCGTGAATATGACGTTGGAGAAATTCGAGTACGCCGTCCACGCGTCAAACAAACACGGCCAGCCCTCCGATATGTCTCTGGCCATCGCCAATCATGCCGCGTCGATCCCGGGCACGTTCCGCATCATGGGCGAGTCCCTAGGCGATCGGTTCGCTGCGCATAACGTCGTCGAAGTCGATGGCACGGATTGCACCGAGGCGACCTATCTCAGCCGGTGGGAAATCCTGCTGGACATGATCACCGAGGGGCCGATCTTCGTCGCCCCGCTGGTGATCGGCACCGATGCGATTCTGAAACTGTATCGCCGACTGAAAGCCGCGGGCGCGGAAGGCATGGTCCTCAAGGACCTGTTCGCGCCGCACACGGAAGGCAAGCCGAATTCGGGCGGCACGCAGCTTAAGGTGAAGTTTTGGGCCGACGCCTCATGCATCGTCGGCGCGATCAACACCAAACGCAGTGTCGCCCTGCGCCTCGGCGACGTCTGGATGGGCAATGTCACCATCCCGCCGAACAAGCGCATCCCCACAATCGGGGCCATCGTGGACGTGCGCTACCTGTACGCATACAAGGACGGCTCGCTGTATCAGCCGATCTACCGCGGCGAGCGCACCGACGTCCGCCCGTCCGAGTGCACCATCGAGAAGCAGCGCATCAAATTCAAATCCGCGCCGCGGATTTGAAAGCCGCCCCGTCGTATTCCCGGCGGCAATTCAAACGCGGAATAAGAACGGCAATCAAATGCCACAACAATCCCGGAAAACGAACCATGCCGGCCGCGTTCGGCAGCTGGAAAACTGCCTGCTCGATTTGCAGCGCTGGGTCCGCGATCGGCTGACCGAGGCCAACGAGCACGGCGCCGACGACCCGCGGGAGAATCCTGAAATCAAGGAGCTCGAACGCCTGCACAGGGGCGTCAACCGCACGCTGCCGTTGTAGCCCGCTGTTGCAGGCCGCCTCTGTGAGTCGGCCTGTCCATAATTGATTGAATCAATAACACCAACCGGCCAGCGCGAGGCCGTAAAAGTCCGCAAGGAGAAAATGCACGAACAAGCAAGCGAAACGCTAACCATCAAGACGCGAAAGGGCGAGAAAAAGCTGACGCGTCGCCAGGTGATCGATATGTTGAATCAGAGAACCCGGAAATTGCGCCGGCAGGACCGGGCCGATGGCCCGACGGAAGAATCCTTTCGTGACCATCAACGCAACATTCTGTTGCGCTACCCGCGCCTGGTGGCGCATTTGATCTGCCACAGCCTGGGCTACTTCTGCCCGCGCTCGGCCGCCAACGCCATCTTGTTCTACAAGGAGGCGAAACCGTTTTGGTGCGAGTGGTATTGCCACATGGCCGAATGCACCCTGCGAAGCTGGGACGAACGCGTGCGGCAAGGGTATGAGAAGCGCCAGAAGCCAGCCGACGAAAGCGGGATGCTGATCCTGATCGGTGCGGACGCTTTGAACGGCGCGGTCAGGAACCGGCGGACCCATCAGGGTTACATGGCCGAATACCTGCAGGGACGGGTGGTGATTCTCCGGGAACTGAACGGCAACGGCCCGATCTTGGCCAGTTGGTTCTAAGCCTATCTGTTGGGCAAGCGCTCCGCTTGCCGCCGTTCCCTGCCTAATTGATTCCGTCAATAACACCAACCCGGCTCGCGTCGCCGGTTCACAGCTGACGCCAGAAAGAAAGTCATGAGGTCAACGCATGCATTCGTGCAAATGTCGACGCTCACCGCGATCGACGAGGTACATCCACGGACCAGTCGGTCCGTGTGCAACAACGAAACGCTGGAGGAAATCCAGAAGCGTTATCCCGGCGCCGAGGTCATGGCCTGGGATGATTTCATCACGCGCAAGGAGAAGGCGCTGTCCACCGGGCCCGTCGAGATCGACGAGGGAAAATGGTTCTACGCGCTGGAAGTCCTGCCGCCCGCCCGCTGGCACAATGGGACCGAATGGAACAGCTTCCACCTCTCCGAGTTGGTCAGCGGCCGCATCGCCAGCTGGTATATCCGCCATAAGGGACGCTATTGGGAATGCCAACAGTGCTGTGATATCGAACGCGGCGCCCTGCACGCGCTGGTGTTGATTGCCGAGCGCTTATTTATCGGGGTCTTTCCTTGCGGGATTAGCTACGCCGATGCCGCGCATGGGGTCGCTGGCGACTACAAGCGGCTAGCGTTCCTGCCGTTTGCCACGCTGGAATTGAAAGTCGAACCCGATTGCCCGCCTGAGTTGGCCGAGCGCATCCGTGCGGACGCGGCCGTGATCCAAATGAAACGCGGCCAGCCCTATCAGGTCAGCACTTGCGGGCAGACCGTCATCCTCGGGGAGGCCGCATGAATATCGACGGCCTTAAGGTGGACGCGCAGGCCATCGCCGATGGCCTGTATCAAATCATCTGCGACCGCGGCCAGGAAGCGATTGTAGCCTTCGGGATGATTCCCAAGGAGATAATCGACCTGGTGGAAAAACTGATCCGCGACCGCGTCATCGAACTCGCAGCCAATCAACATGGCGTGACCGTCACCGAATTCCTGCCGTTCGTTGACGAAGCCAAGCTCCGCGCAATCGTCAATCCGATCGTCCACGAGATCACCGTGGGCATCTACGCCGCCGCCCAGCGCGCGGGAAAGATGTGCGTATGAGCACAGAAGCGCGAATTGAAATCGGCAAAGCGACGGTCACCGTCGAATCCAAAGGGTGTGTCGGCTGCGGTACGCAATGGAGCAGGGGCTGGCATGTCGCGCGAACCATCGGGGTCATTGTCAATGGCCGCACGTTTCTGATCACAATCCATCGCTGCGCGGATTGCCAAAGGGGGACCGCATGAAACGCAAACGCCGCAAACAGTTCATCGCGCCCGCGCCAGCCATCAAGCCGTGTCCCGAGTTGCAGGCGATGCTCGATGCCAGGACCTGGCAGGAGAAGGTCGCGCTCCGCGGCTGGATGTGTCCCGCGCTGATCATGGCCGATGAGGTCTTGCAGGGCCGATGGGACCATTGGTGTAGCATCATGTCGCGCATGTCGATTGGCGAGGATGAGATCCCGCCCGTCCACTGGTGCGGCGATCACCACAACAACGCCCGCAAGGTGTGGGAGCGCACTCTCAACGCGGTCACCCAATACGGCGGGTGGCAGGGATGGTCCAGCTGGCGCAACGTGGACTTCCTTTTCGACTGGTTGCTGTTCGGCTTCGGGCACAAGGGCATCGACAAGCCGCGCGAGGACGGCGAGTTCGAGGGGGCGACAATGCGCATCCTCGACGTGTTCGACCTGCCCGCGTTGTTGCGCGAGCCGAACGATTACCTGGGCGATATCCTCGCCGACAACGCGCACGGCAAACACATGCGCTTCTATCCCACGCCGATGTCGGTCACGCGGATGATGGTGGCCATGACGCTGCAGGGCGACGAAGACATGCGCGAGAAGTCCGTCTGCGATCCGTGCGTCGGCACCGGGCGCATGTTGCTGGCCGCCAGCGATTACAGTTATCGGCTCTATGGCGCGGATATCGACGGCACTGTGATCAAAGCCACGCTGATCAACGGGTATCTCTACGCGCCGTGGCTGGTGCGGCCGTTCCCCTGGCTGGAGTTGGCCGACCCGGTCGCCGTCAGCGATTCGATCGCCGCGCAGGCGCCGGAGCACCTGGCCGGCACCGAGCATGACCCGGTCCATGGCCATCGCTTCCTGCCGATCGCCAAGCGCCGCAAGGTCGGCCAGCCCGATATCCGCCAGGGCGTGTTCCTCTAATTGATCAAATCAATAGCGCTTGACGTCGCGCCCCACCATGCTAGTGTATGGAAAACCCGGTTCGCGTCGCCGGTTCATAGCTGACGCCAGAAAGGAATCAATGACTTGGCCTGATGCCAAGACCGCGGCGCACGAATTGCTCGCGTTACTGGACCTGCCCCCCGAAGGCCGGCTCAACGGCTACCGCATCCAGCTGACCGAGTACGCGGACGAAAACGTCTACCGCTTCGCCTGCGGTGGACGCCATGGCTGGCCGCTGGCCTATTATCACACGGTCGTCGAGGCCATGTACCGCGAACTGCGCAAACGCGGCGCCATCGTCGAGCGCCACCTGGTCACGCGCGACCAGATCGTCATGGCGCATCCGAACCCATCCACCATCCCCCATCATCCATCGTCCCCATCATGAGCGAAATCACCCTCAAGGAACATCTGAGCCGCATCGCCTCGATCCGCACGCCAGCCCGAGCGGCCGCCAGCCGGAAAAATCTCGAACGCGCCCGTGACGCCGCCGCGAAAAGCCCGAAAGCGAAGGCCGCCCGTCGCCGTAATGCCGCCAAGGCTACCGCCGCCCGCTGGAAAAATCATGTGGCGAAACGCCGGAAATTGTAGCGCGGCGATCTTCGCCGCCATCGGCCATTGCCGCATCGCCCTCCATCGTCCTCGACGGGTTCCACGTCCGCATCGAACGCTACACCCGCTGCACACTTGAACGGTTGAAGAATTGCGCCTTTCCTGTAGACTCGGTTGTGTCTAGGAGAGCACATGGATGTATATTTCTCTGATGTCTTTGGCGTGTCCGAAGCCGATTTGAAGAAGCACGGCGCTTTCAATATATCTCTCGTCACCGACCTTCCGTTGTTTATTGACCCATTTCTTCTGTTCAACAGCAAGAAGACGGAGTACCAACAGCTTCACGATGCCATAATCGAATATCTTGCTTTCTTGCGAGACGAGGTATCGACGGGGACAGTTCCTTCAGGGCTCCTAAAGGCGTTGTTTCGGTTCTCCGAAGTAAAGCAGAACTGGTTTGGCTTCACTGCGGCTAGCAACACCGGAAGAGGGCTCGGGATGAACTTTGCCAGCGCTCTACAGGCCAACTTGCACCGGATATTTGCAGATTTCGGGAATGAACGTATCACGCAAGGAAGTCATTTGGAGAAATTGTGTCTTATTGAGAAGAACGTCGGCAAAGACATGATTAGCGATTTCACGACCAACTTGGTGAAGGAGTACCTGTTGACCTACACGCAGACATTCGCATGTAAACACATTCACAGGTCCCTACGAAAAACAGTCTCCGTAGCACGGGTCAGATTCAACTACCAGACGAAGACGTGGGAAAGCGGTCAATATGACCTCCCGTGGTTTGAGAACGACTACGTGCTTTTGACACCAATTGACCTACTCACGAAAGATGACACTTGGATAAACCGAACAGATTTGGTTCGAGATTACGACCACATACCGGACGCGGTGGACAACGACCAGCTACGTGCGCAAATCAACCACTATTTCCTGTCGGTTCTTCCGAAGAAACCGAGGAAAAAAGACCGGGACGCGGCGATAATCAAGACCATCCTCAAATTCCCCGAACTCATCGACTACTTCATCAAGTACAAAGAGGACAATGGCGACAAAGCGAAGAGACGCAGTATTGAACATGTGAATCTGTCCATTGCTTTGTATGTTGAGCAATTCAGGCAGATTATTGAACTTCTGGCGCACCACACCGCGTTTTACACCACTGGCTTCTCGACAGAAGAAGAAACGCGAAAGCGCATTTTGTTTTTGAAGGATGTGATTGAAAATAAAGGTGGTTGGAGGGTCTTTTATCGAAATGGGGAGCCCATAGCCAAAGAGGAAGACATCCAGATTCTCTACAGGTTGACGTGGTATGCAAGCCCTCTGGACGTCAGCCGAGAAGTGAATGACGGTCGCGGTCCCGTAGACTTCAAGATTTCGCATGGAGCAAGAGACAAGACCTTGGTTGAAATGAAGCTCGCGTCGAACTCGCAACTGGAGCGGAATCTTGCGAGGCAACTGGAAATCTACCAAAGGGCAAGCGACGCCCCGAAAGGCTTCAAGGTGATTGTGTACTTTTCAGAAAGCGAACTTAGAAAGGTCGGGAGAATCCTCAAGAAGCTAAAGCTGGGAGAGGCTCAGAACGTTTACGTCATCGACGCCTGCAAGCAAACAAAAACATCTGCGTCGAAGGCATGATTTGCGTCACGATCTCGACGGCACAATAGGCAGGACGTTGGAAATTCAGGCTAAGGGCAACATGGCGTGCGCGTTCTAGCGAAGCGCGGCGGGTAGCAACTCAAGTTTTCAATTCGCTGGCGATCCACAGGCACGCGAACCCCGCCGACGATTATTCCGACTGCCGCACGCGAAAGCGGCCAGCCCATGGCGAACTCTTTTGCGTACACCATAGCGGCGACAACCAAGAGTAGACCGCCGAGGCAAAAGAGTGTGACCCGGGCGATGCGCCTGCCGCCGGTCATGCCGTCACAGTTGACACCGCGAAGCCTATCGGTCCGGCCCTGCCGATCAAATCCACTGGCGGCGGGACGTTGGGTTGTCTCACCGTATGGTCGAAGAGATGCACCTCGATGACCTGGGGTTTGTTCGCCGCCCAGTAGACGACCGCGACGATTGCGGTTGCGGCAAGAACCAAAACTGCTAATTGTTTATTTGTCATAATTCGGGACTCTACACCCACCGGAAACGATTTCAACTCGCCGACCTTGACGATTCCCCTGCCGCCAAGGTACACCGTCCCCGTGTCCGGCTACTACGGCAAAGGCGGCGGCGGGATCGCCCGCTCATCCCCAATGTTCGCGCATGGGGACGGCGGACCGGCGCGTGTCGCCGATCACACGCGCACGTGGAAAGACGAGAGAGCGAATGAGATGCGGCGCCAATCCAACCGGGTTTTCTACAAGGTCGTTTTCCCGCCGCCAATCCCCATCATCTCGTTGCCTCCGCTGGCGCTCAACGATTGGCTTGGCTGGCACGGGCTGGACTGACGCGCTGGTCGCCAATCCGCGCCGCCTCCTCGATCAGTCTGTACCAATGGTCGTCCAAGAAACCGTCGCTCCATCCGAACCCCGCCCCACGGAGCGCGTTCCGGATTTGGAGTCCCAGCCCGAAATGGGACGCGCAAAGCCACAGTGTCTGCTTCTTTTGCATCAGCATCAGGACATTTGCGAGAGTTTCTTCTGGAATCGCCCCTGCGAGGAAGTCGATCGCGTGGTTTCTTTCGGTTCGCGTTGGCTCATTCATCACTGTTGTGGTCATTGTGATGCGAGACGCTCAAGTTCATCAGCGGTCCGCTTGCGACTCAGCCGTCGCAAGGCGTCCTTCTTCCGTCGATGTTCGTTGTTTTTCTTCGCTTTGTGGTCGGCTTCCATCCGCTGGATCGGGAGGGTGATGTTCACGTAGTTGAACTCGTCGATAGCCTTCGCCAAGGTTTTAGGACCATCCGGGAAGTGCAGGTGACAAAATCGTGTCTGAATGTCGCGTAGAAAACTCACGTAGCCGCGTCCGGTCTTCTCATATTGCTTGAAACGCCATTTTCTCAACGCAACGCAGGGAAGACGACCGTAGAGCTTTTTTGGTTTCCCACCACGGATGTAATCATCCCAAATCACAAACGTCGTCGGGCACTTCAGGTGCATCAGCTTCGTTGCCCCAGTGAAAAGAACCTCTTTCATCGAAGCCAACCGGTTAAAAACCCGTTCGATCCGACTGCCGTGTTCGTCTAGGTCGATATTTTGGATGGTGCGCGTCCCAAGAGCTGCGAATTCGTCACCCAATTCGTCGCAGACGAGGTGCTTAAGACCATCAATATCGAAGTCAGTCACCGCATATCTGAAACTGGCGAAATTCCAGGTGGCAAGGAACAGAACACATCCTTCGATTTCAAATCCCGCCCCAACAAGCTCCATGGCCATGTCGTAAAAACTGCCCCGCTGTTCAAGCCTCTGAAAGTCCTTTGTGGCTTCGCAAAGATCTCTAAGCGTAATTGGAACTAGATCGCACATTACCGCTTTTCATGTCACTGCTCCTCGTTGATCGGTTCGATATTACTCGGCTTGTCAACCGCTGGCGAGTTCACCTCACGCGATACCGGATAAAACTCCATTTGGCCCGGCGGATATTGCTTCAGCAGCGGCAACAGCTTCTCGGCGTCTTGTATCTCCGGGTCGAGCCACTCTGCCTCGGCATCGCGCGTCAAAATCACCGGCATCCTGTCGTGAACGCCTTTGAGTAGGTCGTTGGCCTCGGTTGTGATGATGGTGCACGACAGCACTTCCTCGCCCTCTGGCGACTGCCAGTGCTCCCACAATCCAGCGAACCCGAACGGCTCCTGCGACTTCAACACGATGCGAACGGGCTGTTTCATCTTGCCGAGCTTCTGCCATTCGTAAAACCCGTCCGCAGGGATGATGCAGCGGCGTTTCTTCAACGCGATTCGAAACGTTGGTTTCTCAGCCAGAGTCTCGGCGCGGGCGTTAATCATCCGGTTGCCAATGCTAGGGTCTTTCGCCCATGACGGAATCAGCCCCCAACGCATCTGCTTCAGGTACCGCCTACCGTCGTCACCCACAACGATTACAGATTGTGTTGGCGCGATGTTGTAGCGGGGCGGGGCACACGTTGCCCATTCATCGACGGGCATCGGCGCGCCGAAACGGTCGGCCACTTTCTTCAAATCAGCGGTCAGAGTGTAGCGACCACACATGGCGATCGGACAATACCCGCACAGGAGTGTGGCGGCAACGTGCTTTGGTGAAAGCGCGTCAGTAGGCTGAACTCCGTCCCCGTTGCGCTTGCCTCGGTCGGGGCTGCGGACCCCCGCCCGCTGAAGGAGAGGTTCGCGGAGATTGTGGCACTTGCCCGATTGCCACACAATTTGCTAGACTGGCATCCTGTTCTCAACGCCATCATCGCGTTTTCGGAATCACCAGTTCATCATCCAGGTTGTGCCTAATGACATCGAGGCGCGATACCGCCGAGGCCAGCTCTTCAGCGGTGATCTGCTTGAGTTGAAATGGAAACAAGCTGGTGCTTCCAGTCAGATGTTTTAGCGTCATTGGCTTGCTGGCACGTGAAAGCACCACCGCTTCTATGAGCCACGCAGTAAGATCCCGCTCGGTGACTGGGATTAAGGGTAGTGGTTCGTAGTGACCGGCGGCGCCGGTTTCCTGGAGAACACCCCAGTCAACGAACGATCGGAGAACATACCGAGTACGGCGCGACACCGTTTCCCGCTCTCCATACTGCTCGCACATACGGCGCTGCACCTGCGCTGCGACTGCCGATCCTTGAAGCTTGATCAATCGGCCGACTTGGCCGGCAACGCTTGCCCAGAACGGATAGACGGCCATGACCATACCCCAGTGAACTACAATTCGATCCTGTTTCGGCACACGCTTAAGCAATTCCAGTCCAGCGATCCGAAACGCATTGAACTCACGAGGCGCCGTCAGCCATACCTTCATTAAAATGGTGATCGTCTTTCCCAGCGACCCCCGTTTCTCTGTTTTCCCGGATTGAAAGGTGTCACCCAGGCCATCCTGCAATATTGCCTTGATGTCTGCCGGCGAGTTTCCTGCAAGAACAAGGGATGAAGTGCGCTCCAGCCACGCGAGGCGGACCAGCCGATCAATGCCGATCTGTGTGGCACGGTCAATCGTCATGCATCCCTCCGTTCGATCCGCACTAGGGGCACGATGAGTTCCTCGATGGAAATGCCGCCGTGACTGACCGTTCGTTGATGCTCTTGGATGAATGCCTGCCCAGAAGGAGCGAGGAGCGCCAAGTAGTCGTCCGGCAGCCCGATAGGGTCCCACTCCATGGCAGTGGGGAAATTGGCCTTCACCTGAGCTCTGAGCGCCGCATTCGGATAAATACGCGCTCGTTCGCCGCGAAAATCGGCCACCGCTCCTTCTGCCGGACGCCCGCAGCCTTCCGCTTCCACATTACCATGATCGGATGTCAGGTAGACTTGAAACCCTGTCTGCAAAAGGAGATCGAGCAGCGAACTCAGGTAAGGCTGTGCCGCCCACTGCCGCACCTGATTGTGCATTCCTGCGGCGCCCAATTCCATCCCGTGCATGATCCGGTCAATCTTGTCCACGACCAGCCCTGCGACCTTGGCCTTGGGATGCGACAAAGTCTCCGATACACCTTCCAGACTGCCGTCGCCCAAGCCCTTGAGGTAGATGACCTCATCGGGTGTGAAACGTTGGTCGATCCAGAACTGTGTCCACAGGACTGGTTCCCTCTCCGTTGTATGGATGCTGTTTGGAAAGAAAAGCGGGGGGCGGCCTGCAAAAGCAGCTTGGCGAGACACGGACGTCAACGATGGCACCCATGCAAAAACTGTCTGTTCCCGGAAAACAAGGGATGGTTGCCGAAGAGCGAGCGTCTCGCGTATTACGAGCCACTGGTCCAAGGACAGACCGTCCAACACGAGGATGGCGATCTTGGCGTGTGAGTCCTCCGTCATCTGACAAGCGAGGAACCGGGGGATATGGTGCAGCATGACGGGCGGTGTCGGCGGCAAGTTGACCAGACCGGCGTACCGCTTCAATAGCCATGCCGTAAACACGTTGTTCACTTGTATCCGTAGGCCGTCCACGAACCTGTTGACCTCGCCGTCATCAGGTTGCGCGTTTGCCAGCAGAAGCAGTTCCGCCCATCCCCGCGCGAATGCACACCATTCCGAGTACTTCGCGTCATCTGTCGGCAGGGCAGATGGGAGCGTTTCGACAAGTTTGCGAAAACGCCGGGACCGATCCTCCTTTTCGTCCGTTTGCACACCAATGGCGGCCCACGTCTTGGCCAAGCTGATTGCATGCGCATGAGCTACAGGGCGAAGCAGCCCTTCTGTGAAGAGGTTGTCGATGTAGACTCGAATGTCGTGATGGTCGAATGGCAGATCGAGGGGACCCTGGGTGGCCAACCCATACGGGCCGCTGCCATCCCGGACATTTGGAGTCCCATTGGAAGCCTCGCGATCCAGAAAGATAGGCCAGCGTTCCTGAAGGAAGGCGAAAAACGCTTCTCGATCCGGTAGAAGCGTACTCAATGGCCAATCGTCGAAAACATGGCGTTGGCGCAGGAGGTGGATGAACCGCTCGTCAAGGATGGCTGGGATACGTTGGCCACAATAGTGGCGACGCAGGAGTACGCGCAAGAGATCGGACGGCTGCTTAATTAACTCAGGCGCAACCTCGAAGACGTGGCGAAGGGCGAACTCCTTCGTTGCATTGTCTCCCAGTTGTCCCGGCGCGTGGCTCGTCTGCGCCTCGTACAGTGCGTCCAGGTCACTTCTGTCCAAGGCAGCAACAACTGGATAACTGAGGTTTGGGAAGATTTCACCAAGGCTGAAGGATAGCCGGCGACCGGCCTGAAGGAGGTCGAAAGGCAATGAAGACAGATCACTAGCTGCGGATCGCAGAACGACCACAAGATCGGTTTGTTCGCCCCGGTCCCAACGGGACCGGAACTTTGACTCATAGGCGTAACGGAACGCAATATGGTCGTCGAACGGGATCAGATCGAAACCCCGTTCACGGATTCCTTCAAGGATTCCCTCCTCCAACAAGAGCCCATCGGGGTCGGCAACTATGGTAAGCCGTGCAACCTTCGGGGTAAACTCGCGCAGTATCTGATCTCGCCAGCTACTCATGGCCATCCCCCTCCACGCGAAGTATGAGCAATGGGGACATTTCCGGGTACAGTTGAGCCTTTAGGTCGAGTTGGTTCCGTGATTTCTGTTCTTCCTTTGCCAGGAGGCTCAAACGGTGGTCGCGAACTTCCGGCAGTCCGATTCGATCAATGGCCTTCCGGCGCGCTGCAAATGCGTAGTCGTGTTTCTCCCGTTCGCGAGCCATGAATGTGCAATGGTCATTTGCGAGCGCTTCGTAAATTGGCTTACCGCATTCCTCAGCAACCGCCCGGTGCTTGGCAATGGTTAGCTGCGACATCCCGGCATCGAGCATGAACCGCACACTGCAGCAGGTGGAGAGAAGACGGTCCCATACGTGCCGCGCCGTTGGGTGAAGGACATTGCCGCTATCGTCAATAAAAAGAGGCATGATCCTGCTCTGGTTGGAGTCCGTTGTGGCGATGGAGACGTACCACAGCGACCAGATTCCTCGCACCTCGTTTTGCAACCCGGGAACCGTGAGGGACGGAATCGGCTGGCATGGCGCAAAATGCGGAAGCTTCTGGGCCAAATCTCGAACCCGGGAGTCCTCCAGCGTAAGCTGTCGGGCCGCCGGCATTCGTTCTGCGTCTCTGGCTGAGAACACGACGTTCGGGTCCGCCTTGCCGTCCGGCCACGTCAAGTTCCAAGTCAATCCCTTCTTCTCCGCACGGCCGCCAAACGCCTTGAGGTAACTCACGGTCATGCGCTCAACCCAATGGGGCAACGGATGCGACAACAGCCGCTGTGCCTCATTAGGTGCCAACTCCTCAGAGGACCCAAGAACCGACGCAGTTGAACGAGACGCCTGCGCCTGTTCCTGCAAGCGACTGACCACACTATCCACCGTGCGTTCGACTTTGTCAGGGTGAAGGATCGTCTCCACATACAGCTCGTCGAACAATTGACCGGCTTGCGCGGAGTCGAGAACATCGCCGGTCTTGTCGATGCCGAATTCCTCGAAGATCACGGCGAGCTTCTGTTCCAACACCTCGCGGACCCGGTGCTCAACTGACCCATCAAAAACGAAGTTGACCGCCCGGACCGGATAAGTCTGTCCGATCCGGTCCACGCGCCCGATCCGCTGCTCCAGGCGCATGGGGTTCCACGGGATGTCGTAGTTGATCACCACATGACAAAACTGGAGGTTGAGACCTTCACCGCCGGCGTCGGTGGAGACCAGAATCCGTGAGTCCTTGGCGAACGCCTCTTGGACCCGTTTGCGCTCGTCCATGTCCATCGAACCATTAAGACAGACGACGGAAAAGCCGCGTTCGGTCAGGAAACGGCGCAGCATTTCTTGCGTGGGAACGAACTCCGTGAAGACCAGTGCCTTGAGTTCCGGGTCGCCTTCTTCGGACTGGAGCCGGTAAAGCCAGTCGAGGAGTGCCTCGGCCTTCGCATCCGGTCCGGCTTGTTCACAGTGGGCAGCCGCGCTCAGTAGAAGCTTCACCTCGGCTCTTTCATTTTTCAGCGCCTTGATCCGAGTGCGCAGGAGGATTTCGACTTGCTCCTGTCCGTCCATGTCCACCCATTCTTCCTCAGAAAGCGGGAAAAGCGTCATCTGCTCTTCTGGCTGGGATAGCACATCGAGTCGCCTTTCAAGCGTCGTGCGGATAGCGCTTGTGCTGGATACTACCAACCGCTGCATTAGGATCATCAGGAACCCAATGTAGCTGCGCTTCTCCTGCACGGCTTGGTTGTACCCATCGCGCACGTATTGTGTCACCGCCTCATAGAGGAGTTGCTGGTCTCCATGGCGTTCCGTCCATGACACAGGCGCTAACTGGGTCCGGCGGAGTTTGAACAGTGGTTTGCCTTCGGCATCGATAGCGTGGCGCTTTTCCGTGCGGATGACATAGGGCTGAACGCGCTCGCGCGTCACGCTGTCGATGTCGGGAAACGCCTCGGCGTCGATCAGGGATACCAGCCGGTGAAATGCGTCGGTCTTGCCCTGATGAGGCGTTGCCGACAGCAAAAGTAGATAGGGCGCGGCTTCGGAAAGCCCCTGTCCCAGCTTGAATCGGGCAACCTGATCCGTACTGCCACCGAATCGATGCGCCTCGTCCACGATGACCAAGTCCCATCCAGCGGTGATCAGATCCTCAAACCGTTCGCGGTTGTGTTCGTTTAGTTGCGCTGGGCTCCATCCCCTGCGTTTGTCCAGTGGTTTGACGGAATCCATGGGGACAACCACTTGAGAAAACAGACGCCACGCATTGGTTGGAGGCGCATCGGATACGCGCTTGGTTTTCTCGCCATCATTTGACTCCGTTTCGGGGACAATTCTCTTCAGAGTCTTGATGTCGTCGGGCAGCACGAGCTGAAACGTTTCGCCGAAATGGAACCGCATCTCGCTTACCCACTGGCTCACGAGTCCCTTTGGGGCGATGACAAGTATCCGGCTGGCCAGACCCCGGAGCTTGAGTTCCCGCATGATGAGCCCGGCTTCAATGGTCTTGCCCAGTCCTACCTCGTCCGCGAGAAGATAACGCACCCGGTCGTTGGCAATGGCGCGGGAGAGTGCTTGAAGTTGGTGTGGCAACGGAATGACGGAAGACTCGTTTGGCGCAAGCAGGACATCCTGCGTCAGAGCATCGGCAACCCGTGCCGCAGCCACGACATAGGCAATACCATCCGGCGAGCCGGTGACCGCACTCTCCAAGGCGGTCAGCCTGGATGCCGCAATGCGAACCACAGAGTTGCGGCCGGGCAGCCAAACCCGGCAGGTCGTCTCGCCCCAGAGTGTCTGGGTCTCGATGACCTGACAAATCTGCCCATGATCCGGGCTGTAGAACCAACCATTTGTTTCACTCGGCATCATCCACTGGCTCGTCTACTCCGGTATCGTTATGTCTTTATGTGGGAAACCTACCCACGCGATTTCCACAAGGCCACCCTCGCAGGCCCAGTAATGAAGATGGTGCTCACTGTCGATGTCGCGACGCCATGCCTTCGCCTGATCGCGCTTCCGTTCCCGCTGAGGATTTCCACCGCCGGGGCCTGTTCTCAGCGCATGCGTCCGCGCCATGCTGGCTCCTTCGAGGGTATCGACAATTGCCCGGAGCAGATTCGCCGAAATCTGCTGTGCTGAGCCAAGCTCTTGGAGGCGGCCCCAGAACGCATGACCAACCCGGTACTGTGGGACATCATCCCAATCAGGCTCCATTTCGCGGGCCAAGCGGGCCTTGTAGACGGCGATCTGAATGGCGGTTTGGATACCGACTTCATCGGTGGCGTTGAGCAAGATGGTCGCCTCATCAAGGCACTGGAGGAGGCCCCTGAAGTCGTCGCAGGCCAGAACGTCACCCTCGAAATAATTTGGTGGTGAGGGATACGCAGTTAGGTCATAGCGCTCGTGTTCGAGTTCATGGATCAAAGCCCGGACCCGAATGGTTCGGCCGGGCGCTCTACGCAGAATGAGGGAATGGTCGCTGACTGGCTCGTGACAATGTCGCCGGAGGATTGCTATCAGGACTACGCACCGCGCCAAGTCCGATTGCAGTCCGGCGCCGGCACATAGCCGCAGAATATCAGGTTGTGTGGTTAAATCTTCAGTCAACACATCCCGGATACGGAAATAAGTCTCAAATGACGGAGTTAACTGGAGCAGTCGATCTACCACAGAGGCAACGGTGTTGACGTCGTACTCAACGATCCCGTTTGCCGCGAACAGCCGCTTCAGTTGATCCCGGAGCGGGTACAAACCGTCGGTGAGGAGCGATTCGGAAGCCCGTTCGCTCATGTAGATGGCCACCCATGGCTCTTCGAGCAACTGGCTCCAGTCTAGCAACGTCTCCACATAGCGGTGGGCATCCTCGGCGGAGCAATTCACCGGCGGCGCGGCCAGCACGCCCGCGTCTATTGTCACACTTGGCACGGCCTACTTCTCCCTCTGTAGTTTCTTTTTGGCTGCCGCAGCCCGAAGAATGGATTCTGCCACGCGAGGGCCTTGGTCAAAGAAACCTTCCGGCCAGTCCAAGATTGCACCATACTCGTTTACCGGTACTTCTCGGAAGTTGGACGTGCCATCTTTCTTCTCCACAAAGTACATCTTGAGGTTCTGTGTCACGCGGTTCGGGCTCGCGTCTGCTGCCGCTCTGTTGCGCAACTGGTGGACGAGATATTCGCTGTGTGTCTCGATCAGGCACTGTTTGCCGGTCAAAACGATGGACAGGAAGAAATCGCCCAGCCGGGTCTGCACCATGGGATGAAGGTGAAGTTCCGGCTGCTCGAAAATGAGTGTCGTGTCCTTGTCGGCAAGCAATGACATCACGAGGATCGGCAATACCTGGCTGACACCGACGCCAACGTGAGTGAGGTCGTGTTCCGGCCCGCCTTCAGCAAGTGAAACCTTCATTTCGTGTCCCAGCTTGCCCATGTCCTTGGTTCGCGCCGCCTCGGCAACACCGAGGTACTTTAGCCAGTCTGTCACCGCAGCTTCAAATGAACGCGGTACCGGCGTCGGATCGAACGGTGTCTTTCCGAATGCCGAGGAAGGGATATAGCGAATTAGCCGCTCGCGATGCAGGTTCAGGACGGCAGCCGTCATTTCGCCCCGAAGCCCAACATCAGTCGGGTCTGCGTGCGCCGCGAGTGGGTACAGCGGCTTCGGTTCGTCACGGAGTGGGCCGAGATACTTCACGGAATTGGCGAAAAGCTTGCTGAGGTAGGCCGAAGCGCCCATCAGGTGCGCAGGCGGAGGGTAAGGAAGCAACTGGTACTCGGCTTCCTCCTCCTTTCGTCCCCGCATCAATACCTTCACGATCGTGTCGTGGAGGTTTCCCCACTCACTTAACAGCTGTCGTAGTTCGCGGCGCCTCTCCATCGGCAATTTTCGCCGGCGGTCTGTCCATTCACGAATGGGCATTCCTTCTCCCGGCACAACAAGCCCCGATTGCTTCTCGAACAGCACGGCAAACTTCTCACCCACTTTTGATTCGAGTTGGTCGAGTAGCGCACGGGGAATCATGAGTTCCCGATCCAGGAAGGGAAATCCGCGGAATCGCGGCACGTCTTCCAAGAGCGCCATCTGAATCCATTGGGCAACTTCCTCGGCAACGTTCACCCGGATGGCCACCCGGTCCGGCAGAAAGTGCCGCAAAACACAACCAACCGGCTCAGCAGTTCTGAACATCTCGCGCAGTTCCTCTAGGGAGCTACCATCGAGAACGATGTCGTATTCCAAGCCGGCCCGAACGCTTTCGTCATCGGGTTCTCCGACCTTGAAATTGGCGATCTTGGCACTTCCCGTTGGGCTTCTTGAGACTGTCAATTCGTAGCGACGATCCGTTTTGTCTTCAGCGCGGGCCAATAGGGACATTGTGAACAGGAACAACTGGGGTTGAAGTTGGTACAGCTCGCGGTCAGGGCTGCCCGGATTCGTGTCAAAGGACAACTTGCAGGCGATTTCCTTGATCGAATCGCTGCGCCGTCCATAGACTGTGGCCGAGCCGGAAAAACCCATCGACGACGGCGCGACCTCGACGGGGCGGCATTCCCAGCCGATGGTAATCTGGTCAGATTCGCTCCCGTTGGACTTGAGGTCATCGAACTGGCCGAGCCGGGTCAAGGTGCCGTTCAGCACGACCGACCGGCTGCCGACTTTGTGGGCCACCGTCTGGCTGATGAGCAGGAGCGATTGCAGGATTGTGCTCTTGCCGCTGCTGTTTGGCCCGGCGAAAATGGTCAGCGGAGCCAGATCAAGCGGCGTTTCCTTGGCGATGGATTTAAAATTCGAGACCGACCATTTCGTTATCATGTGTTTTCTCCTTTGCGCGTCATCGCCTGGTCGTACCACATCAGGAGTTTCGGATCCTCTTGTAGCACTTCCTCGGGAACTTTCCGGGCAACACCGATAATCGTGTCGTAATCGCGATCCTGCCAAGCGCGCTTGAATCCAGCGCGGACGGCTTCGAGACGAAATACCTTCAGCCGTTTTTGGGCGGATACCCGGTATTCCTCGAACTCCTTCAACAGGGATCGCTCGCGTAGTTTTTCCAAGTCGCCAACCTTCTTCGGGTCGGGCACGTACCAACGGTCCTTGGCTTTGGCCCGGAGCGCTGGATCGTCTTTCGCTTTCTTGCGCAGGTCCGGCCAGTTGCTGGAAAGGTAGGAATGTACCTGGCTGGGTACATCGCCAGTGCCGTCATACGGCAGGAAGTTATCGCGCAACAGATCCAACAATTCCAAGGGCTTCTCGTGCTTCTGCCAGCCACCGATTTCCCGAATGAAGTCGGGGTGAATCTCTTGGAACGTCTGTGGCTTCTTGGTAAGTTGTTGCTTGAGCCACTGGATCGCGCTTGCCTCGTCAGAGACAAAGATTTCCAGTTGCAGCACTTCTTTAACGCTCACGCGTTTCTTGTCGTACTCGGCAACTTGATCTGTGAGGAAATACATTCCCTCCCGCTCGGAAAATCGCTGCTGCAGCCCAGCGTAGAAATCTGACGCTGAAATTGGCACAGACACACCACGCTGGACGTGAAACGCCACCATACGGTCAAACAACAAGTAATTTAGCCTCTCAGCGATGACTTCGACACGGCCAGCTTTTAGGACACATACAGGAAGCTGCTTCAAGTGTGTCCTTATGAAATCCCAGACACCATCTTCCGTCCCAGCTTCAAGCCGAAAGCGAGCCTCAAGTCCTCCGTTGGGGCGATATGCAGAGATGATGAGATCCTGCTTAACAGCGCCCGAGGTTGTCACTTGCTTGAAAGTGCCTTGCTTCTTGTCCAATGTTCTAACGTCAGCTACAACAAACCCGGCAGAACCCAACGCCTCCTGAATGCTTGCCCATACCGCATTCTGAGAATTGTGAAACTCAACTGTCATCCACCTCCCTGGCTTCAGCACCCTAAGAAACTCTCTAAAACAACTGGTCATGAGTGCCTGATATTCGGGCAATCCCTTGTGCTGCGTATCATTTACGATTGCTTCAGGAGTTTGATCGGTGCGAACTTTGAGCCACGCCTCCCACAGGAAACTGCTCTCCGAGTACATGATGTTGGCCCCAAACGGCGGATCAACAAAAACATAATCAACCGAGGCATCTGGCACTCCATGCAGTTCGGTAGCTGACGCGTTAGAAACGCAAGTGGAGCGGCGCCACCCTCTCTTCACCTGTTCAGCAGCGACCAAGTCGTTCAGTTTGCGCCTCAGAGCCGCAATGACATTCTGTTCCTTTATCAATGCCGGGATATAAAGATTGTTTCCTGCAGGTTGCCCACCACCTGTTGTGCGGTATTTGTAGAGGTGTGTGGCAGCAAATGCCACTGAGGTAAGCAGTCCAAGGAGGTGAATGCGAAGGTGGCGTGGCGCCTCCATAGCAGCAGAACGTAGTCGGCTGAGTACCGCGAGAGCCCGAACGAAGTAGAAGTCGTATGTATACTCATAGCCGCGGTGGTAGCCAGCACGATAAGTGTCACCCCATTCCGCGCCAATGCCCAAGAAAGGTTCTGTTGGAAACCACTGGGCCTCCAGAATCCTTGCTACATCAGTGAGGCTACGTATGTCAGCCTCATCTGGAGCTTTTACCCGTCTGGTCGAACCGACTTTATACGTAATCTGAACAGGGACTTTCTTGTTGCGCTTGCGGAGCTGCTTGTTAACTGGATCGACAAAGGACTCCACCGAATACTCGTAAGCAGTCCTCGTTGAAATGGCTTTGCATTCTGGGCATTCAAACTGATCACCTCGCTCCTTGAGGAACCAGAACGGTACAGGTCTGTTGCATGACGGGCACATCAGCACCGTGGACCAGATGACGGAATCTATGATCGCCAGCTTGTTCGTCTTTGGCTGCCGTGTCTCGTAAAGCACCTGTGTCTCATGCTCAACTGTCTGCAGGATGGCATCGGCGTACCGGTTGAATTCCGACGGATCGACGGATGAGTTGTAAAGAGCCGAGATGAACGCTGCAGCCGGGGAAAGATCAACGAGAATGCATCGCCGATCCTCATTCGTGCAATGGACGGCTGCACCGGTCATGCCAGTCCCGGAAAATCCATCAAGAATGATCTCACCGGGTTCAGTGAAATGCCGAATGTAGTTTTCGATTGCCTTAGGTGGCACTTTTGTGTGGTAGGAATGTGCATTGTAAAGTGCCCCCGTTTTCCCCTCGCTCACGTCGGCTGCGAACGGCTCCCGACTGTACGGTGTTTTCGGATCGTAGGGCTTGCCGTAGTGTTTGATGAAATCCGCAATGAATGGGTTCGGACAGGCGGTGTAGTACGGCGGGTCGGATAATGCGAGGATGTCCTCGTCCGTTCCGATGGGGAACCCCTCGATCTTCCGGAAGTCCGGGTCCTTCAGCTTCTCACGCAACTTCTCCAGAAAATGCTCCCGACGTTTCTCGTCGCTGGGCAATGTCGTGCCCAGGCATTCCACAGGTCCACCATGGCCGGCGTCGTATTCGGTGTTGAAAAGCTGGTCGGAGCCCGGAGCCGCAGGCACGAGCTTCTCTTTGAAAAGCCGCGGCCCTTCGTTGTTGGAATTTGCCATGGGTGTCCTCGCTTACTCCAACACGATGCGCACCTTGCCGGGTTCCTTGCCCTTGGTGAGTTGGTCCAAGTACTCTTCAAACCGTTTCTTCATCTCGGCCGGCGTGGCTGGTGAGCCGCCCGCGAGAATCGCCGCGCGCAAGTCATCCATTTTGATCGTGACTTTCGTCAACCCGGAGAGCGCTTCCTTCAGCGACTGGATGAAGTCCGGCGTAAGGTCGTCGGGCAACGCCTTTTTCTTGATGAACCCGTCCACCAGCTTGCGTGGGCCAGCTTTGAGCAGTGCCAGATTCCCCTTGGTGGTCGGATCGTCGAGGTTGGCCAGCAAGGTGCGGCCCCAGTCGTCCACCAACTTGTCCAGCCCGTCGTCCATCTGTGCCAGCACGGCTGACGCGGCGATGGTGGCGGACTCGACACTCGGCTTGAAACCACAGTGCGGGCACAGCGGCGCGGATTCCATATCGCGCTCAGTCAGCGCAAAACAACTCTTCAGTCCCGCCAAGCGGTTCTGGAACTCCGTGAGTTGTTGGCGCGGCATGAGGTCAATGGTCGAAAGTTTCTGAAGCACCTTGAGGCGCTCGTCAGTCATAAGTTTGGCCTTGCGTTTGTCCTCGTTCACTCCCAGCCGGGCCTTGACGTGCATGCCAAGGTAGACCTGGACAAACGACTTCTTCGTATCCGCGAGCCGTCGCCCGGCCTGCTGGCGGAAACCGGTCGCGTTGCGTTTGGACGGATCGCCAATCTGCGCCAACACCTCGTCCCGCGTCTTCTTCACTGCGGCGACCCAGCTATGTTCAGCCGGCAGGATTGCCTCGGCGGTCGATAAATACGCTGCCGTCGCACCCAAGTCCGTCAGGAGTTCCTGCAAGGATTCGAGCTCAACCAGTGTTTGAATGCCCTTGCGCTGGCTGTTCACCTCGGGCGCATCGAACCGGAAGTTCTTCAGCTTGCCGGGGGACGTGTACGCCTGAAGTGATTCCAGAAAGGTCTTCGCCTCGCCAAGTTGGGAACGTCGCGACTGGATTTCGTCTGCCGACAACAGGTTCCGGCCCCAGAAAGCCAGACCGCCCTGCAGAGTCTGCTCCAGGAGCACCAGCCGTTTGACCATGCTGCCCGCGGCGGTGAGCATCTGCTGGACTGGTCCCTCGCTTCCCTGAGCGACCAGTTGCGCCATGCCCGGCGCGAGGTCGAGCAGTTCAAAAACGGCTTTCAGCGCCGGGAGGTTCCATTCCTTGGGCCGCTCGATGTGCTTGAACTGCGCAAGTTCATCAATGCCAGTTCCTGCCAATAGCGGCAGCATGGTGGCATCGAATTTCTTCCCCGGAATTGCCAAGACCACGTCCCCGGAATAGACCAGTGCCGCCAACACAACTACGGCCCATTCTGGTTCGAGACGGAATGATTCCGGCGCGAGATACTCAACACCCAATACGTCCTGCACCAATTCCGAGCGGTTGACAACCTGCCCATGCCCCTTCTTTTTCACTGTCGAAAGAACGTATTTCGCGTATTTCGACCGGTAGGGGTCAAGCCGTTCGCCATCGAGAAGTTCCAGTGCGTCCAAAACCGCCGTGGCCTGCTTCGTGCGGGTCTGCCCGGCAATGACACGAAGGGCATCCTGCGCGGCTTGGGGACGGTTGGCGGTCGTGATGAGGACCGAGAACGCGGGATATTCCGGCGCTTGATCCTGAAAATTCGGGCCGAGGCAAATGCCACTGACGGCATTGACGAGATCACGGAAGTTGATGCGCTCATGCGAGGCGATGCCGGACAACTCGCGGATGGATCGGCCTTTGGCCCACTCGGTAATGGACTTGGCTCGTCCCTGGTGCGTCACCTCAAAAGCAGTCGTCATGTTTTTTTGAAGCCAGAGCACCAGATCACGCAGGAACCCGGACGACTTGGATTCATAGGTCGCCTTGGCATTGCCCGACGAGGTGGACGCCAGATCAAGCGCCGCCGCGTACTTTTTGAGCGCATCCCGAAATGCATCGTCGGCGGCAGTCAGCCGCAGCATGAGTTCGTCCGGCCTTTTCTCGTCCTTGAAGTGTGGTGGATCGAACGGCTGGATGAAGTAGATATAGAAATCCCGCGGCGGAACGGCGGTGGATCGTTCGTTGGGAGCGCCGAAGAACAGGTAGCCCTGCCGGGCGGCTTTTCGCTCCAGCCACTCGATCTCGTGTTGCCAGATTTTGTAGCCGGTGATGTAGGTCTGGTCGGTGCATTCCATGACTCGTTTGAGTGCCTCGTAGTAGTAGCGGTCGAGCAAGGATGAATCGAGAGCCTCAGTACGTTTCTCGATCAGCGCATCGAAATCATCGGTCTTCTTGAGATTGAGGTAGTACTGGCGGTTGTCGGGATTGAACGAAATGAACTGCCCACTCACCGTCTTGAGCACTTCCTTTAGCACTGTTTCCACTTGGGACAGGAGGTCGTCGGCCGGA
The DNA here is from genome assembly GCA_035516795.1 of Verrucomicrobiia bacterium. Classification (GTDB taxonomy): domain Bacteria; phylum Verrucomicrobiota; class Verrucomicrobiia; order Palsa-1439; family Palsa-1439; genus DATJBF01. Next base: position 15,381 of record DATIZX010000007.1, on the reverse strand, counting down.
TCACCGCCCAACTCCTCGATGCCGGGCTGGTAGAGACACAAGGTGTCGCGCAACTCCTCGGCCGTCGCGCCCAAAGCCGCGTTGATGTCCCGCGTGGTCAAACGATGCACGGACAGGGCCTCAATGAGACGAAGCGCCATGTCCTTGTATGCCGGGCGAGTGAATGCCTGTTGCACCCGCGCCTCCAGAACCTGACTGCAATCGATGACCGCTTTAATGTCCGGCACGGCGCGGAAGGAAGGATTCTCACGCAAGGTTGTCCAATAACTGTCGTAGGCGATCAACGCCGGCCTGTTTTTGGGAATCTCCTGGTTCAGCAGCTTTTTCATCGCTAGGGATAGCGTTTTGAGCACTTCGCGTTTTTCGACAGCGGTGACCCGCTCGAATGTATCGATGTAGTCCGGGTGTATTGGAAAGAGCCGGACGAATTCATCGATGCGCTCGTTCATCCGCCCATAGAACCGGGTGAACGGCGTCAGGTAGTCGCGGATTTTGGCCTGTTGATCTGCCGTCTTTTTGAGCAAGCGTTCGGCGACGACGAATTTCACGTCTTTACGGGCAATCAAGACCTGATCGAAACGATCCTTTACACGCCGAATGCTATCGGCAACAAACGAAAACCGTGGGCTATCGAAAATAGCTTCCTGAACGCCAGCAATGAATCGGAAGCGCGAGTCCTTGCACACCTCGCCAATTTCTCGAAGGAAGTTCAGGTCAAGGATCAATTCTTGATCTTTGCGGGTGCGGAGGTAATCCAGCAACTCGTCCACCACGAGGAGCAAACCATGGTCCGGATACTTTTTAATGAGCGCCGACATCATCTCCTCGAATGCGCGCTTGCTGCCGGACACCTTCGCGACCGATGGGAACTCGTATGCAACTCCCATCGCTGACAAATGCTCTTCCATCTCCGCAACGAGGATGTCACGCAGCGACATCGTGGTAGCGCCGATCTCTGTCCGCACAACTTTGAATCGTCCGGCGATACTCGCGGCAGCTTTCGCAACGGTCTTGTCGCTCAGATGAGTCGTCAACTCGGCCGTTTCCGCCAGCGCGGAAATCACGGACATGAGGTGTGATTTGCCGGTACCGTAGTTTCCGACCACCAGGAATCCCTTGTGATCCATCGGCTGGTCGAACTGAAGTTGCGGCATGATGACGCTTGTCAGCTTCTCGGCCATTTCTTCGGAGAAAACATAGGTGCTCACGAGTTGCCGGGCGGCGCTCGCCTTGTCGGCGTCGCGTAGCTGCACCACGGTTTCGATGGGCTCAAACTGAATCAGGTCGCCGTATTTCATTTATTGGTCTCCTCGGGCAGACGAATTTGACCCGTACCCTCAACCGCGACAATCGTCATGTCAGCCAATGGATACTGATGGAACTCCGGGTGGTCGGGCGTGGCATAAGAGAGGTTTTCGGTATTGGTTCGCCCATTCCAAGATACGACAACCGTTCGGCTGCGCGACAACCCTTGGAAGAGCCGCAACGGATCTTGCTTCAGGGAGACGTCGAACAGAATCTCGTTGTTGTCGAGCAGCACTTCATCGTGTGCTGTTTCGCTGACAATCTGATCGAGCAGCTTGGGTATCTGTAGAGACCGCTGGCGCTCCGTGAGATCGAGCAGGCGTTTGGACAGTTCCAGATTGACGTTGACTAGGGGGGCCTTCGCAGAATCGCGGACTTGTTGCAGCGCAGTGGTCTTTCCAGAGCCGCTTGGTCCGACAACGAGCACGAGTCTGTGGTAGCTGTCCCTGACGGCCGCCATGCTTTCCGTAATGCGATCAGCGAGAAGCGGTGGCATCCTATCCCTCCCCCTGTGGCGATGCCGTATCCCGGAAGAAACTGCCCACGGTGCGGCGCCCACGGTTGTCACAAAGACTCAAGTGGATAAGGGCTTTTCTCATTTCGGTCAGGGTTCGCAAGTCTAGTCCGCGGCCACGCCAGAGGCAAGGGCAACGGGGACGCTGCTCAGCTTGGGCGCACAACGCCACCCACGGTCAGAACTCCACATCTCGGCATTTATGATCAAGTTGATGAACGATTTGTTTGATGCTCTGGGCGGTCAGGCGTGCGGGGCGGCTGAGAACGACTTTGCCAATTTCCTTCGGATTGAGCACTTGAACCGACGCATTGTCCGTGCTGCGGTTAATCATCCAGCCCGGGAAGGTGAGAATCGGATCGACCCAGACCTTTTCGCCGGTCGAACTGCTGAGGAAGCCGCTGAGCCATTTCGCGTTCTCGCGGGCTTGATCGAGACCATACCGGCTCTGTTCGTTATGTGGGAAAGTCAGGGTGTCCCCATCGAAGGTGATAACGTGATCGGGCTTGCCCTTCTGCGCCCTGCGTTTGCGGCGCGTCTTAGTCTCAACGACATACACGCCTGAGGGGGCGACAACGATGTGGTCGATATTCCATTTCGGGTCCGCCGGGAAGTCGTGGAAGACGTGGCAACCTTCCCGCATGAGTTGGTTCAATTCCTCGCCCACGACACGCTCCCCATAGAAGCCGAGGGCGTAGTCGGCACGCTTGGTGATGACGTTCTTAACCCACCAAGCACAAGCGGCGGCAACAGCTACCCCTACGCCAATGATGGTGAAGAAGAGGGCGGCGCTGTTTGGTGCGACTGCCTTCAAAAGGGTAAACATCACTAACAAGTAGGTCATCCAGGCCAAGATCATGCCGAGCCAGTAGAAGATCCATCGCTCGTCCATTTCCTCCAACCTCCGGCGCAGACTCTCGCCGGGCGGACGCAAGAGCTTCTGCGAGATTGGCCAGCGCGTCTGACGGCGCATGTGGATGACATGCCAGACCATGAAGACAATGGCCAGAACCACCGGCAAAGCGAAGAGGAAAATGAAAAATGCCTTTATGAGCATCGGCCAGAGATATTATCACTAACACATACGTCGGCAAAGACGCTTTCTCGGGGCAGATTCCACGGCAACCAATCTCCGCATGCGTCATATCAGCGTCTCAAGCGTTAGAGAATGGTGAGGTTGGAATTCTCATCCAAGCCCTTCAAGGATTCTCCATACTTGGAAGTAATCCCCGCCAGTTGCACCTATTGCGCGTGCCCAGACTTCTGTGTTGGATGCTCTGAGTTGTGATCGTAGGTCGGACACCGGTGTTGTTTTGATCGCTGCTCCCAAGCTTCTCGCCAGTGGTTGAGCTGCGCCGCGCGGCACACCTAGGAGGCGCAACGCGATTGCCTCGTCTGTATTAACCCCGTAAAACACTCGTGCGGGTAAATTCCTCAGCGTTTGTTGCTGATCTTCAGACAGTCGATCAAAACGATCTCTAAAGGTCATGGTCTGCAATGCTGCGATACCCCATGACGCTGTTTGCGTGAGTCTGCCGAACAGATTGCGACAGCATTCAGTGAGGGCCGTCGTCTTGTCGACGGTTTTTCCGCTCCGAGTGACTGTGAAGTACTTGCTCGCCATATCAGGAAGGCTAGCGCCGTTTACCCAGTCGCTTATCATTCGCGCGAGGAGGTCTCCATTGGGCGTACGGCCACCTGTCGCGGCTTGGAGATTTTCGCGGATTTCTGGCACCGCGAGAAGGATCCCCATCATCTTGGGAAGGTCAGCGTTTCCAGCTCGAAAGAGATTTGCATCCCAGACGTTTTCTGTAATCCGCTCCTCTGCCAAATTGCTCAGAGTGATGCTAACGCTTTCCCATGAAAAGCCAGTGCTGTCGACAAGCTGTAGAGGCTTGCCCGCGATTCGGTCTGCGTAGGCTTGAACTCCCGTAACGAGTTTCGCTGCCCAGTCCATGTTGGTGCGGCGCAGACTTTGGAAGCCCAAGGTTCCGCGAAGCACCTGCTCGATTTCATTGGAAAAGCGCTCTGGGTCGCCGATTTGCCGATAAGTATGTGCAAGGTACTGCAAGAATGTGGACCACTCGGGCTGGTAAAACAGCTGATGAAGGGATAGCCCTTCCCCGGTCAACATGGCTTTCTGAACCATTGCGATGAGCGTCGAATTCAAGGAAAGAACCTGCCGATTAACAAAGCTTTTAACCTCCAAAGCCTTCGTGTCATTTATTGCTGCAAGGGCGACAAAACCGAGACTCTCCTGGTGAACACGGCCCGCACGTCCGGCGATGTTCCAAAAATCTTCAGGAGGCATTTCAACAGTTCCCGCACTCTTGTCGTAGTATGTGTTGTGAGCCAGAACTACGGCAGATACAGGGAAGTTCACGCCTTGGGCAATTGTAGTCGTTGCAACGAGCACTTGGATCTGCTCGTTTTCGATGAGCCACTCCATCAAGGCCTTCGCTTCCTCCGAAAGTCCTGAGTGGTGGATTCCAACGCCGTAGTTTAGCAGTTCACACAGCTCAAAATCTTCGCCAAATTCCTGGGATAGGTACCTCTGTACAAGTTGCACGTTAGGTTCCGGTGCTGCGATCCGATTTTTCTCAGTCTTGAACTTAGCCGCAAGACTCCAGACCCAAGCTGGTCGCGCGGCTAGAACAATCACAGGGCCCCGCTCCTTCAAGATCTCAGCTGTGGCCGCAGCCAGATCACTAGCCCCCTTGGTGGCTTTTTTCCAGGTGATCCCCAGAGGATTCGATCCCGCGAGCCTGAGTTGTTCGGGAACGGTTAGCGTTGTCTTGTTGGTGTGGAGCGTTTCGAGCGCAATCAAAAGTTCATTATTGTCCCCGCTTTGCACCGGCTTGCTCAGTACCACTGACAAGTCATTCGGCTGCCAGTCCAGCCCTATTTCCACATCCATGTTGCTTTCGGGAGCGAGCCATTTCGCAATCTCATCAGCGTTACGTATGAAAGGTGTTAAGAGTAAGAACTGTGCGTATCGACATTCACGGTTTATAGTGGCTAGCAACAATTCAAGTTTGATCCCCCGTTCTTTCTGAGCTAAGTTGTGGGCTTCGTCCACAACGACTAGGGTCAGTGGTCTGCCTATTTTTTCCTCCCAACCGGTACGCAACAAGAGATCCAGTTTCTCTGGTGTCGTGACGAGCACGTGAAAACGGGTATTTTCATTTTTGTCTATGAGCAGACCGGCCTCTAAACCGTCCACCTCCAAGGCGGGGCTTACACGCTCTACATGAATATCGAGTGGGGCGAAATCCCTGCGGAGTCTAGTGCAAATTTGGTTAACCAACGCGCGTGTGGGCGCTAGGTAAGCCGTCCAGCCTTTCTCTCTTTCAAATTGGTTGAGTGCTTGGAGTATGCGGAATTCCGCAATGAACGTCTTACCGCTGGACGTAGGCAGATTGACAACTACTGCGCGATGCCCCGATCCGAGCAAGCCATTCTCCCGCAGTGCACGTCGTTGCGGTGGTAACATTTCGAATATCGGACGCCCCTTTTCTCCCACAAGCTCCTGAACGAATCGTGAAACGCGACTATTCACGGCCCGCGTAACCGTCCAAATTGAATTCTCTATCAACTGCCGAGCGGTGCGGGTCAGCAGACGCGTCAGCGTATGCAGCTCGATGAACTCCGCCCTGGAACACGCTGTGAGAGCTCGATCAAACTGCGCCTCCAACTGTTGTACTATATCGAACCGACCCCCCACATCACCTTGAACCGTGTACGTGGCGAGGATGTCAGCTGCTTTTGCAAGATGGTAAAACGCAACTAGCTGCCATGCCGACGATCGGGAAGTCTCCTCCTGTCCCGCTAGGTAGGTCCCCTCGAAGTTTTGCTGTTGTTCGCGCAGCGATACGACTAGTCTTTGAACCTCGTCCAAATCCTCCCATCCCTTCTTGCGCACCAAGCGCAACCATACATCCAAAATGGTTGCTAGCACCCTTTCACCCCAGGATTGCGAGTTGATGGGTAATGGTGGCCAAGGAGCTTCCGTTAGGACACGCGCGGCGTCAGCTCCTCGTTCACCCAAAACGGCCAGACATCCAATGCGTAGACATAACTTGGCAGCTTCGATTGGATTGTCCGGTCGTGGGAGCACACGAAGCAGCTGAAACGCTTCGGCGCAAACTTGGCGCATTTCAACAAGGCGTCCTTCGTCTTCTAAGAAATCGATTGCAGCGAGTTCGAGCGAATTTGCGGCGAAGCTCAGCTTGCCATTGTCTGCGGGCTCTGTTTCTATATGAAGCGCTACCCCAAGCAGGCGCCGAGAAGCTTCTGTGTGGGCCTGATCGAGGAGTTCGCCAGGCAGAGATTCCGTGACCCAACTCACGACAGACCCCCTTTCGCCAGACGTGGCCATTCGGGTATGGGTCGCGGTAGGTACCACGCGTCTAGTTCTAGTTTACACGGCGCTCTCAGACGAGCGGCGATAGCTACTGCTCGGTTTGTGAGGTCAAGTTCCTTCGGTTGCGTGTCTCGCATCAGAATGCCGAATAATATAAATTCGTGGCCGCCAGATCGCAGATACTTCTGTATTGCTTTCTGGAAGTTCTGCCAAAGTGACGTGTTCTTGCATCGCGCGTGCAGCCACTTCACTAGTGCCCAGTGAATCTCGGAGTTTGTGGCTAAGCGGTCGATTTGATGTATCATCCCGCTGCGACCGTACATCAGATTTGGAGGCGCCGCTGGATCTGGCGAGGTCTTTACCTCTCCAAGCACCAAGCGGACTTCGCCCCCCTCCGTTATAAAGCCAACAAGATCTGCTCCCGGAAGACTGGCGCGTGGTGTTCTGCGATCGCGATCCATGTTCCAAGGCCACTGGAGGCCGAACTCGTCCTCCAACAAGCATTCTGCCAATGCTTCACCGACTTCCCATGGATATTTGTCGGGTTCGGACCGGAGAAGTTGGCGGAGGGTGTCACTCGCCATCTGTGTCGTAGCGAGCGCGCGCAGGTCCCCCTCGACATCAATTCGATGTTCTTCGTCGAAGAGCCTCTTGCTGACTTTGTCACGTAGGTAAGCGTCGAATTCGGTCTCGACCGTTGAATGCCTACCATGCCAGACCACTTGACCCTGATTCCCCTGATAACTGGATTTGTAGGATAGCACCTGAATCTACTTCCTAACAGAAGCGGCGGGGCCATTCAAGCGTGTGACGGCTGAGCCTGTGAACTCAATTGTGATTTGAGAGCCTAACGGCGGATGTGCCGCTCGGGGTACTACCCCGTCAAGCAGGTTGCTCTTTACGGCGCATTCTGTGCCATGCTCGGTCAGGCTGACCGGCTCCCCAAAAACTGTCCGGTTTCAGGGGGCAAGGTCATGGGGATGCGCATGTTCAGGGTCCGACAACTCTCGCGACATTCGGCTTCTGCGCCGCGGGTTCTTTTCTCTTCTTTCTTGTCAATTCCGCCCTTCGGTTTGAATTCGTCTCGTCGAAGTTCCAGTACGTGATGCAAGATATGACGTTGCGCCGGATTTCGTAGACTGGCGGCTTACGAGAGCAGCTCCGCCAGTCAGAAGGGCCTCCCGCGTCGTTTGTGTCTACGAGAAACACGATACTACTGTTGTCATCTAACACGATCAAACAATTCGACGAATTCTTCGATTGGATTTCCGGTGGAACCAAAAATTCACCCTCGGCAGTCGTATTGCTGTTGAAGGTAAGTCGCACAGGACGACACTCGCTATAGTCGCCGCCACCTTTTGCCACCGGAATGTATGGGTAGATCCAACGGGAAAAGCTCAACAAAGACAGATAAAACAACGTAACTAGGATGCAGCCCGTTCCGATAATTGTTTGTACATAGTGCGATTTGTCCTTTATCTGGTTGCTTCGGTAGCGCATTCGGAATCCAAAGAAAAAGATCAGCAACATAAAGAAAACAAAATACACTCCCCCTTCCGGCAAATTCATGGTTCGCACCATTTCTTTCGGGCCTCGGTCCTTCCCAAAAAGAATCTCCCAAAGCGAGACTCCTAATACGTCGCCCCTCACCGTCCATATGAAAACCCAGCACTGCGATATGAAAAGTGCCCACTGTAATGCAGACAAGAACCATCGATAGGCAACTAGTCGCCGTTGCGCTATATCTTGTTTTCCCCAAATTAGGAGGACCGAGACAGTTGCACACATTATGATCAGTGGTGGATAAAAATACCGATACACCAGTAACGATCGCATTTTATAATCATCCAGCATGTCCATGTTCAGGAGATATGCGACGAAGCAAACGACGCCCCCGACGAACCACCACGTCCTTAACGCGCATCTCCCAGCACGCAAAAAGGTATCTTGCCCGGAAGACAGCCGCCCGCCCTCAGGTAGATCAGCAACGAACGCGATCAACAAAACAAAAAGAGGGATCAAAAAGTTAGCCAGAAGCAACTTAGGATGAACCTCTGGAAATCTTGGCGAGGCGAACGTCACAAGCAAGATGAAGCTCCACAGCATCATGACGACGCTTAGTATGACTGGTAAGGCGGTGTGAATTCCGTGCGCTTTGTCGACTGTCCAAGTCGGCGCAAGCGAAGCGTCTATTCCCTTAGCAATTTCCTTTATCAGATTTCCGTTCTTTATCGCCTGCCGAACACCCGCCATTCTCGGTCGGATCACCCAAACCGCCCAGCTCATTGGGAGAATGATTACAAGGCAAGCCATCGCAAATACACTGCCAACGTGAATGAATTTCGCCTGAACGAAATCCACGTTGTTAATCCCGTAACTTTTGAAGAAACTGAAAACAATTACGAAGCCGCAGGCGTAAATCAGACCAACCATGGGAAAAAACGAGTAAACCAGTAGGCCAAACCATTTCGGTAAGTCTGACCCCTCTTGCTTCTGATCTGGAGGAATATTCCGCAACTCAGATTTTAACATGCCTCTACTACCTAGCTGTTAGCGGATTGGTATAGTTTATTGAATCCTAAGCGACGGAACAACCACAAACCGTCCGATATCCACATCCACTAGTTAGGTCTAGGTACGCCGCTAGCAATCGGGCTGTTGCTGGGTCGGCCATGAAAACATCGCGCAATTTAGCCAATTCCTTCAGCCAGCCGTATAGTTTTGGTTCAAAGCAGGTACCACTAGGCGTACCAACTCAACCAACTGCACGACACGCACGAAAACCAACAAGGACGGGTCTTTTGTGGCATTCTACACCTTGTAATTGCTGTTGAACGCTCGCGAAGTTCCATGAAGACGGAAGACATTCTTTGTCACGCACGGTCACGCACGGCAGACCGTTGCTTGTGTTCGGCATGGAATGACTATGGTATCCGTCTGACAGAGCACGCAGGTTGAGGTCGGTGTCATCGCCGCTCCTCTTGTGAGACCTTAACGTCCCGAACACGGCTTACGAAACCCATCCATCCTGAGCCAACCTTGAGTGCCCGAATCTGATGGACATGAGGATTCACTTAGTGATAGCCTTCCCGAAGTCCGAAGCTGCGAGTTGACATCCTCTCAGCGTCAGTCCGTTTCGCGTTGCGGAGGCATTTTGAGATGTCCATCTCAAGTCGTCGCGGGCCGATTGTGCCATGTTCGCACGACCAACTGTGAACCACACCTTCGCGCCCCCGACCTCAATTTCCCCGAGATGATAGAACAAGCGTCCCGCTTGCCATTGTTCAATCCTGGATGGTCGAGGGCAAACTGGAGGGCGGGCGAGATACAAACCAACCACCTCGCCATCGGGTCATAGGCGTGGAGACAAAAATGGACGAGCTACAATGAACCCACGAACTTCACGGCCGCTGTTTGCGGCATTGCTCGCGAGCTTCTCAAGGCCTGCTGACATGAACCTCCTTGCCTCCTCGCCTTCGCCCTTGTCCCCGGGCCGGCAACTGCATCGAGTCGGGCGGTTGTGCGGCCTCGCTCTGCTGTTGTTCCGGGCTGTCACGACCCAAGCCGCGACCGTGACCAACGTTGCCGCCGGATACGGACACAGCCTGTTTGTGAAGTCCGGCGGCAGCCTCTGGGCCATGGGCGCCAACGACGTCGGCCAGTTGGGCGACGGCACCACCACCAACCACCTCAGTCCCGAGCAGATCGTCTCCAGCAACGTCACGGCGATTGCCGGCGGACAGTACCACAGCCTGTTTGTGAAGTCCGACGGCAGCCTTTGGGCCATGGGCTACAACTACTACGGCCAATTGGGCGACGGCACCACCACCAACCACCTCAGTCCCGAGCACATCGTGCCCAGCAACGTCACGGCGATTGCCGCCGGAGCCGACTACAGCCTGTTTGTGAAGTCCGACGGCAGCCTCTGGGCCATGGGCGACGACTACTACGGCCAGTTGGGTGACGGCATCGCCCGCGCCACCAACGACATCTACTGTGCCACTCCCGAGCAGATCGGGCTGAACAGTTGGATCAACCCCGCCAGCGACAAATGGGAGACGGCTGCCAACTGGTCGCTGGCTGTCGCGCCGTCCAGCAGCGATGCTGCCGATCTTATCACCAACGCCGGCAACAAGACCGTCACCATTGATTCCGCCACAGCCACGAACGCTGGTGGTATTCACATGACGATTAACAATCTCACCGTGTCCGCCCCGTCCGGCTCGACCAATACGCTTGTGCTGAGTAGCACCGGGACATTATCCACGCCGTTCCTCATCAAGGGCGCTGTCACTCTAGGCGGCGGTGGCGGCATCACCGTGACCAACTCGGCGCTCGAAGTGGACACGACTGGCGGCGGCCTCGCCGGTGTTGACGCCGTTTTGGTCGGTGTCGCTGGCTCGGGAAACACGCTGGCCGTTACCAACGGCGGCGCACTCTATGACAACAACGGACTCCTGGGCAATAATTCCACCTCTAGCGGCAACTCCGTCCTGGTGGCGGGTGCCGGCTCGGTCTGGAGCAACCAAAACTATCTGTTCGTCGGCAACTCTGGCGCGGGCAACCAACTGACCATCACCAACGGCGGCCACGTCGTCAGCGGCTCCGGGTATCTGGGCGAAGGCGCCAGCAGCAGCAACAACGTCGCGCTGGTTATCGGCTCCGGCTCCGTCTGGAGCAACCAGTTCAGTCTGTACGTCGGCTTCGGCGGCGCGGGCAACCAACTGACCATTGCCAACGGCGGCCAAGCAGTCAGCAGCAACGGATATGTGGGCGACTTGCCTAGCAGCAGCAACAACGTCGTGCTGGTCACCGGCTCCGGCTCGGTCTGGAGCAACAGCTTCGAGCTGTATGTCGGCGAGATGGGCCCGAGCAACCTACTGACCATCGCCAACGGCGGCCACGTCGTCAACAGCTACGGGTTTCTGGGCGACTTCACCAGCAGCAGCAACAACGTCGTGCTGGTCACTGGTGCCGGCTCGATCTGGAGCAACCGCAACGCTCTGTACGTCGGCAACTACGGGGCGGGCAACCAACTGACCATCGCCAACGGCGGCCAAGTCGTCGACGGTAACGGGGAGCTGGGCGTGTGGGCCAGCAGCAGCAACAACGTCGCGCTGGTTACCGGCTCCGGCTCGGTCTGGAGCAACAGCAGCTACCTGTGGGTCGGCCTCAATGGCGCGGGCAACCAACTGACCATCACCAACGGCGGCCAAGTCGTCGGCTCCGGCAGTGTGGGCGTCGATTCCAGCGCCAGCAACAACGTTGTGCTGGTCACCGGTCCCGGCTCGGTCTGGACCAACAACGGCTTTGCTGTCGGCCAATACGGCGGGGGCAACCAACTAACCATCGCCAACGGCGGCCAGGTCGTGAGCACCGGCGGTTTTCCGGGCAACTACACCGGAGTTCTGAGCTACTACGGCAGTGCCAGCAACAACGTCGTGCTCGTGACCGGCTCGGGCTCGGTTTGGAACAACCAGGGCAATCTGGCCGTCGGCTACTCAGGCGTGGGCAACCTACTGACGGTGACCAACGGCGGGGCCGTGTTTGCCGACAACCTGGCTCTGGGAGCGTACGCCGGCAGCTCGGGGACGCTCACCGTCGCCGGCGGAACCGTCAGCGTTACCGAACTGATCGCCACCAATGCCGGCAGCGCCGTTGTGTTCAACAGCGGCGTGATCAACAGCGCGGGCGCAGCCATTACCAACGGCCTGACGTTTGCCGACGGCGATGGCACTGACGCGGCGACCTACCACATGCTTGGCGGTGTCCACTCCTTCGCCAACGGCTTCGAGATTCGGAATAACGCCTCGTTGACCGGTTGCGGCACGATCACGGGCAACGTGGTGGTCGATTCCGGCGGCACGCTACTCGCCGACTGTGGCGGCACGCTGAGCTTCACCGGCACGGTGACCAACAACGGCACCATCACCGCCGTCGCGGGCACGACCATCAAATTCTCCGTCCTCATGGTCAACAACGGCACGATCGTCGCCACCAACGGCGGTGTGAACTTCCTCGGCGGCGTCGTCAACAACGGCACCATGATGTTGCCGCCTAACAGTTGGATCGACGGCAGCGCCAAATGGGAGACAGCCACCAACTGGTGGCTTGGCACGGGGCCGTCCAGCAGCGATGCTGTCGATCTTATCACCAACGCGGGCAACAACACCGTCACCATCGACGGCACCACCGCCGGCAGTTACCCGGGTACGATGACCATCAGGAATCTGACCGTGTCCGCACCCGGGGTAGCGACCAACACGCTGTTCTTGAACAACGCGGGCACGAACACGCCGCTACGAGTTTGGGGTGGGCTTATGTTGGGGACCAATGGGGCAATGGTCGTAAACAACTCGGCGGTGCTGGCGACCAATTCTGTCAATGTGGGGATTTCCAGCCCCAGCAGCAGCTTGATCGTCAGTAATGGCGGCAGCCTGATTGTCACCAACAGCAGCAGCACCGCGCGCGTCGTGGTCAATGGCGGCTCGCTCATTCTCGGCACGGGCACGTTCAAGACCGACAATCTTGTCGTCACCAACGGCGGCGTGGTCCAACACACCCAGACGTACCAGGTGGACAACGCCACCGTCACAGTTGCGGGCGGCAGCGAGCAGGCTGGCTCGAATCTCGTGGCAGGCAGCTCGGCCAACGCCACCGGGATCGTTACCGTCACCGATGGCGGCCAACTCGTGGTCACCAATGGCGTGCTTGGCCTCGGCAACAATGGCACGCTCGGCGGCGGCTCGGGCGTGGGACAAATGACCGTGTCCAACGGCACGCTGCTGGCCTCCACCATCCTGTTGGGCAGCAGTGCTGGGGGCCAGGGCGACCTCCTCTTGGCCAATGGCGGGACGATCAGTTGTCCCGCGGGTACGAACGGTCTGATTGCGATCAACAGCTTGGGCGCGGATCAGATCGGCGGGGATCTGGCATGGGACGGCAGCACGCTGGAATGTGGCGTGAGCGCTCCGGGCGATTACACTGTGTCCGGTGGCCAGGCCAGTTTCGAAGATCTGTACGCTGGCTACAGCAATGTGGGCACACTGACGATGGCCGGCGGTGTCGCCAACATTTCTTCACGCTTGATCGTCGGGCAGTTTGGCAGTCCTGCTGTTGCGACCGGCTCCGTGTGGGTTACGAGCGGCCAGATGACGATGACCAACGGCTACAGCATCATCGGCAACTCCGGCGTCGGCCAGATGACGATCTCCAACGGCACGGTGACAGCAGCCGATGTGTTCGTTGGTCTCAGCAGTAATCCGGGTACGCTGACCTTGGCGGGGGGCACGCTGGCGGTCAATGGGATTGTGCTTCCCAATCCCAGTAGTCAATTCATCTTCAGCGGCGGCTGCCTCAACACCAAAGCGATCACCAACGCCAATGGCCAGACATGTGTCGTGGGCAATGGGGCGACCCCGGCGACGTTGACCCTGCTGGGCGGGATCTCTTCCTTTGGCAATGGCCTGAAGATATCGGCCAACGCCACGGCCTTGGGGTCGGGCACCATCAACGGGGTGGTGGTCAACGCCGGCACGATCTTGGCCGACGCCACAACCTTGGTGTTCAACAATGCGATTACCAACAACGGGGTGATTATCGCCCGCAACGGCGGTCTGTTGAATTTCTTTGGCCCGGTGATCAATGGCGGCCTCATCGACGTCTCCGGCGGCGGCGGTGTGCAGTTCAACTCCACCTTCACCAATATCAACAACGGTGTTTTGCGACTGCCGGTCACGACAATCAATCTGGTCGGTGCCAATGCCGTCATCGGCATCCGGTCGGCGGTGGGCTGCACCTACCAGTTGCAAGGCTGCAATTCCCTAACGGCGGGCAGTTGGGTCAATATCGGAAGCGCCGCTACCGGCAACGGTGGATTGTTGCCGTTGACTGACTTCGGGGGCGCGACCAACACGCCCTCACGATTCTACCGCATCCAGGTTGGGCCATAGCCGACTTACAATCGGCCCGGTGCCATTCACTCTCGCTTGTGGCGGACGTCCGCTCAACGCGCATAGCGATGATTGGGTGGATCATTATGGGACGACTGCGGCCTGACCGATTCATGCCCTCGATGCGAAAGCAGGCAATCTCCGCTCGTGAAGATGACCGATTGCCTTGGCGCGATGTTGTACTGCGATGCAAAGGAAACCTATGCCGCTAGCAGTTGGGCTGTTGCTGGGTCGGCCATGAAAACATCGCGCAGTTTGATCAGTTCGCGCAGCCAGCCATATAGCCCTGGTTCAAAGTGGTTGCCACCGGGCGTACCATTCGTCGCTGCGCTCCTCATGGCAGCCCATCAATTGACAATCGTCGCACGCCAGAGGTAGAGGGGCGAAATGGACGAAACTGAGACCGCCGATACGGTTGCGATTCGCTGAGAGGCATCCTGACAAGAGCGCCGCGCGCCGGCGAGAACTCGAAATCAAAGGATGGCGACGCGAGAAGAAACTGGCTCTCATCGAGTCGAATGCCAACCTGGTCTACGACAACCGATTCAGGAGTATTGAACACGCGTGATCCCGCGTGCTGCGTCCTAGGCCGCTGTCACCGACGAAGTGTTAGGCACCGCCGGAGTCGACGGCGTGCTTGCGGACGGTGCCGACACCGTCGTTGGAGCCGGCTCGGTCGCCGCCCCTGGTACCACTCCCAGCAATTCCTCCGTCAGCGACCGGTAACAGTTGGCCGCGTACGAATGGGGATCGTACCGGGTAATCGGCTTGCCAAAGCTCGGGGCCTCGGCCAACCGCACCGTGCGCGGGATCACCGTCTTATAGACCTTGTCGGGAAAATGTTTGCGCACCTCGGCGGCCACTTGTTGCGCCAGGTTGGTGCGCGCATCGTACATCGTCAGGACGATGCCCAGTAGTTCCAGCGACGGGTTGGCGCCGCTGTCGCGAATCTGTTGCAGCACGCGGGTGATGACGGCCAGTCCTTCGAGCGCGAAATACTCCGCCTGCATCGGCACGATCACGCCGTCGACCGCCGCCAACGCATTCATCGTCAAAATTCCGAGCGACGGCGGACAATCCACGAGGATGAATTCGTAGCGCTCGGTATTGTGAATCGGCGTCAGCGCAAACTGCAGCCGCTGCAGGTAATTCTCCGCCCGCGCCACGTCCACCTCCGCCACGGCGAGATCCACTTCGCTCGGAATCACATCGAGATGTTCGAGGCCGGACGGCCGGATCGAATCGGC
>DATIZX010000006.1:0-18136 GCA_035516795.1 Verrucomicrobiia bacterium | reverse complement strand
TTCATGTTGGTCGAAGTACCGCTGCCGGTCTGGAAAATATCGACGGGAAACTGTGCGTCGAGCTTGCCTTCAACCACCTCGGTCGCCGCTTGAACGATCGCGTCGGAAATCTTTTTGTCGATCAAGCCGAGTTCGAGGTTGGTCTTTGCCGCCGCGCGTTTGATTTGCCCCATGGCGTGGATGAGACGCGGCGGCAGTGGCCAACCGCTGATGGGAAAATTCGTGACCGCCCGCTGCGTTTGCACGCCGTAGTAAGCCTCCGCCGGCACTTCCAGCGGGCCCAAGGAATCTTTTTCTATCCGAGTTGACATAGACACCTCAACTTTCAACGTTCATGCTTTCTTCGTCTTTTCGTACAGGCGCAGGCAATTGCCTTCTGGGTCTTCGAATTCGGCCAGGTGAAAACCGTACTCCTTGCGCGGCCCGTAATGAAACTTAGCGCCCAGCGTCTTGAGCTTGTCTGTGAACTTCTGGATCTCGGTGACCTCGAAGCTGAACTTGACAGTGTTCTTCGAGCGGTCGGCGCCGTCGAAATGCAGCGCATCGGCTTGATGCAGCGCCAAATGGGAACCGTCACCGACCTCGTACTCGACCCACCATTTGGCGTCGATGACCGGCTCGCCAAGGTCGAAGGCCGATTCGTAAAACTTCCGCAGTGTGGCCAGGTTCTCCGCGTAAAGAAACACGACGTTGATGCGATTCACGTTGCCCATGGCGCAAGTCTAACGCAACCCGAATACGTTTGCAGCTTTAATTGCCGCTTCCACCAGCGGTCGTTGGTAAATCCCTAATCCGATCATCGCCGCCATGCAGACATACAGCGCCGCCCGCATCGGTTTGCTGACCGCAATCGGTCCTGCTTCCGCCGCAGCTTCCTGCAGATAGATCGCCCGGCCAACACCGAGATAGAAATACAAGGAAATCACCACCGCAGCCGCACCGATTCCCGCCAGAATGTAATAATGCCAATCCGTCGCAGCCCGTTGGATGACAGCGGCAAATAATTGAAATTTCCCAAAGAAGCCACTCAGTGGCGGAATGCCAGCCAGCGACATCATCGACAAAAACAGCGCCAACCCGAGAATCGGAGAACGTTTACCAAGCCCGGAGAAACTTGGAATCTCATCACTACCAGTCGCCTTGGTCGCCGCGACAATCGCCAGAAAAGCGCAGAGAACCGTGAAGGCATATTGGCCGAGGTAAAACAGCACCGCGCCGGCCCCCAACGCGTTGACGGCGGCAATCCCCATCAGCATGTAACCGGCATGACCGATGGAGGAATAGCCGAGGAGCCGTTTGATGTTGCGTTGTGGAATCGCGCCAAGATTGCCGTACAGCAAGGTCGCCGCCGCGAGCACGAACAGGAGCATGGTCCACGTGCTTCTGACCGGCAACAGGCCAGCGAACAACACGCGCAGTAACAGTGCAAATCCCGCCGCTTTGCTGCCCACCGCGAGAAATGCCGTCACCGGTGTCGGTGCGCCTTGATACACATCCGGCGCCCAAATCTGGAAGGGCACGCTCGCGATTTTAAAGCCGATTCCAGTCAGCACCAGCAGCATCCCGAAAACGAACGGTGGCGCGAGCGTCCCGCTTGCGGTCGCTGCCCTCAGTATCTCCGCCAGCTTGTCGAAGTTCGTAGTGCCTGTTGTTCCAAAGATGTAGGCGATGCCATAGACGTTGAACCCGCTCGATAGGGCGCCGAGGATCAGATACTTGGTTCCCGCTTCCAGCGACGGAACTTGCCGGCGGAGATAGCTCGCCAAGATGTAGAAGGTGATTGTCACCAATTCCAGCGCGACGAAGAGGAGAATAAAGTCGTTGACCGAGGCGAGGATCAACATGCCCACTGCGCAGAACATCAGCAACGCATAGAATTCGGGCACGCCCGACTCCATACGGTCCGAGAACTCCGCCGCCATCACCAACACCATCGTCAGCGCCAGCAAAAACAGCCGCTTGAAATACAGCGCGAACGCGTCGAAACGGTACATCCCGTGGAAGAAGGTGACATCGTTGAGGGGGTGCAACGTAAAACTGTAGAGGAGCGCTGCGGCCACGAATCCGGCCGCCATGTACCCGATCGTGCGTTTGTCTTTCACCGGAATGAATGCGTCCACCAGCAGAAGGAGGATTCCCCAGACGACCAGCAAGCATTCCAAGTGAATCGCGTAGAACGAAGGAAGCGGTGGATTCATCTTCGTGTCGATTCTCTGTTGCCGGTCGCGTTAACCCATGCAGCACGTGTAACCGGGGACGTGGGAGCGACATTTTTGTCGCGACTCGCTTCTTCTCCGTCTGACGTCACGCGGCTTACCACCGAAACCGCCACGCTCTTCTGAATCACGTCCGTCAGCAAGCGCGGCCAGAATCCGACCACCAACAATACGGCCAACAGCAGCGCATACGGAAATTTCTGGCGGAACGTCGTCGCGTCTTTCAGCATGTTCCACTTCTCATCGAATGGACCGAAGAAACTCGTCCGCACCGCCCACAACAGATACGTCGCGGTTACAACAATGCCCCAGACCGCGCAGATCGTTGCCACGCGGAATACGGTTGAACCCTGCTTCCAAGCCCCGATGAACACCATCACTTCGCTCACAAAATTCGCAAACCCCGGCAATCCGCTCGATGCCATAACCGCCATCACCATGCACACGCCGATAAACGGTATCTTCCGCGCCAGTCCGCTCAGGTCCGGCACAAACCGATTGTGCGTTTGGTGATAGAAGAAACCAATTAACGCGAACGTCAGCGCCGCCATTACACCGTGCGCGAACATCAACAGCACCGCGCCGCTCACGCCGACGACGTTCAGCGTGGCAATGCCCAGCAGCACATAGCCCATGTGGCTGACCGAGCTGTAGCCGATAACGAATTTCCAATCCTTCTGTGTTAGCGCTGCCCAGCCGGCGTACAGAATATTGAAGCACGCCAGAATCGCGATCAGGTCCGCCCAATGCCGCGCGCCTTCGGGCAACAACGGCAACGCCAACCGAATGATCCCGTACGCACCGAGTTTCTTCAGCACCCCGGCGTGCATCATCGACGCAGCCGTTGGCGCCGCCGCGTATCCCAGCGGCGACCACGTGTGGAACGGCCACATCGACGCGAGGAAACCAAACCCGAACAACAAGCATGGAAACGCCCGCATCTGCATATTCGTCGATACCCAGATGTTGCGCTGCAGCTTCTGGATGTCCATCGTTCCGGTTGAATAGTAGATCATCAGCAACCCGATCAACGCCAGCACCGCGCCCGCCGTCAGGTACAACGTCAACTTCATCGTGGCGTATTCTTTCGTGCGACCATGCTTGCCGGGCGGCAACGAGCCGTACATGCCAATCAGCAGATACATCGGGATCACCGCCAACTCGTAAAAGAAATAGAAGAAGAACAGATCCATCGTGCAGAATGTCCCGCTGATCCCGGTCGTCAGCGCGAGAAACAGGATGTAATACTCCTTCTGGCGCTCATGGATTTCACTGGAAATCAATGTGCCGGCAAACGAGACGAACCCGACCAACAACAACAACGTCATCGAAATGCCGTCCACGCCAAACTTCAGATTGATGCCCAACGACGGTAACCATTCGATCCCGTGCACGAACTGGTACCCGCTCTGGGTCCGGTCAAACTGCGAGAAGATGTAGAGAATGAGCAGCAGCGACACGCCCGTCGCGAAAATCGCCAATGCCCGAATCGCCCCCGGCTTCCTCGCCGGAAACAAAAACGCCAGAAACGCCGCCGCAAGCGGGAGAAGAACGGCGGTTGTCAGGAAGAATTCCATGGTTCTTTCATTTCCAGAACTGCCACCACTTTCTTTGAACCTTCTCGTCGGGCTGCGCTGGACTCACCGGCATTCCGCGGTTGGCAAGGTAGTTTTCAATGTCTAAGGAGTCTCTGCCTTCAAAGGCAGCCAGCCGTTTGCTCGGATATCCTAGTTCGGACTGGAGCACATAAGCCTCGGCGTCTTCCGCAAACATGCCATCGATACGATCCATACCGAATGTAGGAGTGAATGTGCATGGTGTGACTACATACACGTCTGGCCTCGACCGGAGCTTAATTTGAACGACATATTCTTGCTCGTTGTACCAAACTACCGTTCCTTCATGTCCGTCGCATAGAGACTGAACGGTCTGCATCTGTGTTTTCTTCATTGCGGCAAACTCTGATTCGGTGAGTCGGCGCAACTTCTGCGGAGCTTCGACTACACTTGGCAGCGCACGATAATCTGTCTTTGTCTCAGCCATTACCTCACCACCACGTAGTAAATTATCGCCGTCACGCCGAGGCCGACGAGAAAAGCGTAGCCGGAGATGCTGCCGGTTTGCAGCGGGCGTGG
Organism: Verrucomicrobiia bacterium; assembly: GCA_035516795.1. GTDB lineage: Bacteria > Verrucomicrobiota > Verrucomicrobiia > Palsa-1439 > Palsa-1439 > DATJBF01. Next base: position 13,785 of record DATIZX010000006.1, on the reverse strand, counting down.
TTGCATCATGGTCGTTTCCCCTTCTTATCGGGCTTCTGGGCGGCGTCTGACTGGGCCAGTTCGTAAAACTCGTGGAGTTTCTGTCGCAACAGCTTCTTCGCCGGCAGGCACGTCTGGTATTCGGCAATGAGCGCCGGGGAGACCGATCGACTCAATGCGTACTCGACGACCTCGTTGTCCTTGGACGCGCACAGCAACACACCGATGGAGGGGCGTTCGTGCGGCTTCTTCACGTCGCGGTCGAGGGCTTCCAAGTAGAACTCCAACTTGCCGAGGTATTCTGGTTTGAAGTCGTCAATCTTGAGTTCGAAATCCACGAGGCATTGCAGTCCGCGATGATACAACAGCAGATCAAGGTAGAAGTCCTGGCCTCCCACCTGCAATTGGTATTGCTCGCCGACGAAACAGAAATCCCGCCCCAATTCCAGGAGAAACTTTTTCAGATTGGCAACCAGCGCGCGCTGCAGATCGGCTTCGGAATGGACGTCCGGCAAGTTGAGAAAATCCAAAAGGTAAGCGTCCTTAAAGACCATCTCAGCGGTAGGGTGTAAAACTCTCGCCGCTGGTGAGAGTTTTGCAGGCGAAAGAACCGTGCGCTCAAACAGTGCACCGTCAAGTTGACGCTCAAGCTCACGCTTTCCCCAATGCTCGCGGGTGGCGAGGCGCAAATAGAACTCCCGTTCCTCTGGGCGTTTGCACTTGCCCATAATCAGTAAATTGTGTGTCCACGGCAAAAGTCTCACCAGTGGTGAGAGTTTTGTCTGCTGGCGGTAGGTCTCGTAAAACTGCTGCATTCGCCACAGGTTTGGGGAGGAAAAACCACGGAGGTCAGGTTCAACTCCCTTCAGATAGGCAGCGAGTTGCAGAACCACAGACTTCCCCCATCCGTCTGTCGCGACTTTGCGGTTGATAAATTCACCGACGCGCCAATAGAGATCAATCAACTCCGTATTGACGGTTTGCAGAGCACGACCGCGAGCCGATTGAATGAGGCCGACTACTTCGCGAAAGGCACGCTCGTGCCTAGCCTCGCGTTTCATCATTCTGCCTTCTGCCTTCATCCTTCTCTTCACCTCACCACCACGTAGTAAATGATCACGGTCACGCCGAGACCGAAGAAGAAGGCGTAACCGGAGATGCTGCCGGTTTGGAGGAGACGCACGGTGCGACCGAGCAAACCGGTGCCTTGCGAAAGGCCACCGATTCCGAGCCGCTGGAGAATCCAACGGTCGAACCATTCGCACACGTTCGCAATCGTGCCCTGGACATATTTCACAATCCACAGGTAAACTTCATCGAAGTAAAACTTGTTCTGTATCCAGACGTACGTGGTGCCCAGCGCCGATTTGACCGGCGCATCGCTCGGCTCTGGTTTCCAGTAGAGAATCCATGCCAGCGCAAATCCCACGACCGGCATCGCGATCAACCCTGCACTCAATACCGGCGAGTGTTGCTCCGCCAGGTGCGAAGGCGACAAAAACTCCGGCACCCGGCTCCCCCACCCACCGATTATCGAAAGAATCGCCAAGAAAATTAGCGGGAGCGTCATCACCAGCGGCGACTCGTGGGCGTGTTCGTAGGCATGCTGATCGCGCGGTTTGCCACAGAACACCACGAACACCTCGCGTCCGATATAGAACGCGGTCAACACAGCCGCGCCCACACCCATGGCGAACAAACACTTGTTGTTCTCGAACGCCAACACCAGAATTTCGTCCTTGCTGTAAAAGCCACTCAGCGGCGGCACTCCCGCCAACGCCAGCGAAGCAATCAGAAACGTCCAGAAGGTAATCGGCATTTTCTTCCACAGTCCACCCATCTTCCAGATGTCCTGTTCGTGGTGCAGGCCGATGATCACGCTGCCCGCGGCCAGGAACAGCAGCGCCTTGAAGAACGCGTGCATGGTCAGGTGAAACATCGCCTGCGTCGGTCCGCCCAGCCCGACCGCCATCACCATGTAACCCAGTTGCGAGAGCGTCGAGTACGCCAGGATGCGTTTGATGTCGTTCTGCGCGATGGCAATGATGGCCGCCATCAAAGCTGTGATCCCACCGATCCACGCAATGAGAGTCAGTGCTCCCGCGCTCGGCGCGATGAGAAAGAACACGCGGCACAACATGTACACGCCGGCGGCCACCATGGTCGCTGCGTGAATGAGAGCGGAGACGGGCGTCGGGCCTTCCATCGCGTCGGGCAACCAGACGTGCAACGGCACCTGCGCGCTCTTACCGACTGCGCCGCAGAAGATCAACGCGCCAATTAACGCCAGCGTGGGTAACGCCAGCGTCTCATGGGAAATCATCATCGGCAATCTTGCCTGCAGATCTCTGAAGTTGAACGTGCCGGTGTAGGACCATAGTAGTAAAATGCCGAGCATCATCCCGAAATCGCCGATGCGGGTGACTAGAAAGGCCTTCTTCCCGGCTTCGGCAGCGCTGGGTTTCTCGAACCAGAACCCGATCAACAGATAGCTGCTCAGGCCGACCAGTTCCCAGAAGATAAAAATCTGGATGAAGTTGCTGGCGATCACGATTCCCAGCATCGAGAAAGTAAAGAGCGACATGCAGGCGAAATACCTTGAGAATCCGGCGTCGCCTTTCATGTAACCGAGTGAATAAATGTGAATCGCCGAACCCACGCCCGTGACCACGAGTGACATCAAGATCGCCAACGGGTCGGTCACCATCCCAAACTCGATACGCACGTTGCCGACCACGAGCCACTGAAACGAATGGGGCAAGTGCTGCAGGCCGTGGAAGGCCAGAGCAATAAACAGTCCCAGCGAAATCGCGAAGCTGAGCAAAACTGCCGCGATGGACAGCGACGCACTCAACCCTTTCCAGCGTTGCGCGAACAAGGTGATCAACACGGTGGCAACCAACGGCGAAAAGAGAAGGACCCAAACCGCGCAGACCGGCCGGTCATTCATCAAGCCAAAGCCGGAGATCATGATTGCCAAAAGATTCATAGTCGCAGGGAACTCACCTGATCTACGCTCACGGTTTGTTTTCGACGGAAGAAGGCGACGATGATCGCCAGACCCACCGCCACTTCGGCGGCGGCGATGGCAATCACAAAAAACACGAAGACCTGCGCGCCCGCGAGCTTATTGTATTTCGCGAAGGCTACCAACGCCAGATTGGCGGCATTGAGGTTCATTTCCAACGCCATGAAAATCACCAGCGCGTTCCGTCGCAGCACGACGCCCGCGATGCCGAGCGCGAAGAGAATTCCGCTGACCCAGAGATAGTAATTGAGCGTAATCATGACTTGCTTAAACCACAGAGACACAGAGGACTCAGAGAAGAGATCGCTATTGCGGCGCGGCCTCCAGCCCGCGCTATAACAACTCGGTGTTCTCTGTGCCTCTGTGGTTCAGATCCATTTCTCATTTCAATTCTTTCTTCGATAGCAACACCACGCCGACTATCGCCACGAGCAGCAACAGAGCGGTCAACTCGAAGGGCAGCATGTAATGGGTGAATAATAGGCTTACCACGTCTTTGAGTCCGCCGTGGAACTCCCCGGTGTTGCTCGCCAGCGGCTTCAGAGGTTGGCCGAGAATAATGCCCAATTCCCACACCAACGCACCGGCAACGGCGACGGCGCCGAATACGGCGAATACGCGAAACTTCCGCCGTTCGCTTGCCTTTATGTCGAGCAGCATGATGACGAACAGGAACAACACCATCACCGCGCCCGCGTACACCAGCACCTGAATCGCCGCGAGAAAGAACGCCTCCAGCAGCACAAACAGCCCGGCCATGAAGAAAAAGAGCACGACCAGAAACATCGCGCTATTGACCGGATTGCGACTGGCAATCACGCCAACGCCGCACAACAGCATCGCGATGCTAAAAAACCAGAACAATATGTCGTGAACGTTCATTTCCTATTCAGTTGGTGGCGCGACCGTCCCGGTTGTGGCTGTTCCATTTCTAAACAACCGCAGGCGGGACGCCTGCGCCACCATGAACTCCCTGATTCTTCGGCGCTCACAGAGCGCCGCTACAGTTGCACCACGCCCTCTGGCTTCCGTTCGGGTGCGGCCGGTGCGTCGGGCGGCGGTGCACCGGCATATTTCCATTTCCAAATCGAATCCGCGCGCACCCCTCCCAATTCAAGGAGCTTGTCCTTATGAAACTGGAGTTCTTCCCGCTTGTAGCCGGTGATGGAAAAATCCCGCTGCAAGAAGATCGCCTCTTCGGGACAAACCTCTTCGCAATAGCCGCAGTAAATGCAGCGCAACATATCGATGATAAAATCCTTCGGTTCCTTCTCCACGTTGGCGTCGAACCGCTCCTCCGGCCGGTAACCCGGAATAACGCGGATCGCTTTCGGCGGGCAGACGAACTCGCAGAGTTGGCACGCCACACATTTGACGCGTCCCTGCGGATCGCGCACCAGGACCGGCGCGCCGCGATAGTCGCCGTACAGCGGTGGCTTCTCCTCCGGATATTGACGCGTAAATTTCCGCTTGGGGATGTGTTTCAACGTCAGCCATAATCCTTTGAAGATCTGCGGGAAGTACATCTTCTCCCAAATGCTCAGTTGTGGTCGTCTGACTTGCATATGGCGTTTTGGAATCCGTGACTCTACAGATTCGCCTTCATCACCTCCAGCCCCACCAGCACGGCGCCGGTCAACACGATGTTGGCAATCGTCAGCGGGATAAAGATTTTCCAGCCGAGCGCCATCAGTTTGTCGTAGCGGAAACGCGGCAACGTCCAGCGCACCCAGATGAATAGAAACAGGAACAACATGGTCTTCGCCAGAAAGACGCCAATTTGTATGAGTCCGATCGCCAACGTTTGCGCCGGTGCGTTGAACGGTGCAAATGGCAACGACCAACCGCCGAGAAACAGAGTCGCCATCAATGCCGAGGCCACGAACATGTTCGAATATTCCCCCATGAAAAACATGCCGAATTTCATCGAGCTGTACTCCGTGTTGTACCCGGCCACAAGTTCCTGCTCAGCCTCGGGAAAATCAAACGGCAATCGGTTGGTCTCCGCAAACGCGCTGGTGACAAAGATGAAGAACGAAATCGGCTGACAGAGAATCAGCCAGGTGTGTTGCGCCTGATACTCCACGACTTTCATCAAGTTAAGCGAACCCACCTGCATGAAGACCGGGACAACACTCAATCCCAGGCAGACTTCGTAGGAAATCATTTGCGCGCTGGAGCGCACGGCACCGAGGAAAGGATACTTGGAGTTGCTGGCCCACCCGGCCAGCACGATTCCGTAGACCCCCAGCGAAGCAATTGCGAAAATGAATAAAATGCCTACGTCAATATTGGCGATGATGCAATCAATCATGCGCCCGGCAATCGGTAATTGGCTGCCCCACGGCACGACTGCAATCGTCAGCAACGCGGGAACCATGGTGAGAGCTGGTGCGAGAGTGTAATAAAATTTCTGCACATGCCGCGGGAGCACGTCCTCTTTCAACACCAACTTCCCAAAATCTGCCAGCGGCTGGAGAAGACCCCACGGACCAACGCGATTCGGCCCAATGCGGTCTTGAATCCACGCGCAGACCCAGCGTTCCACCAAGACGGTGTACGCCACGATGGTGAGCATTACGCCCAGCACGCAGGCGATCTTGACGAGATCGATGACGATGTCAGTGATCATGACTTGCTCATCTCTAGCCCTGGTGGCGCAAGCGTCTCGCTTGTGGTTGTTGCGTCCTCTATTCCCTGATACCAAAGCCACGGATACTCGTCAGGCTCGCGTGCCAGTTCCTTCTTCACAGCGTTGCTACAGATATACCTCCACTGCTCATCGAACTCGGCCTTGTCACGGACAATTCGGTCGTAACTCTCGTGCTGCCAGACGGCACCCTTGATCCCGCTGCTCTTTGAGATCTTGTGGGCTGAGAACGATTTGATGCTGCGCAGTACTTCGGCGAGGTTGTACACCCCACTTGAGTCGTTCTCAGCCGGCCGGGGTTGCAGGAGCAAGTGAACCTGGTTCGGCATGATGACCACCGCGTAGAGCTCGATCTTCTTGCCATCCCAAAAGCGACACGCCGAGAGCGCAATGTTCCGCTCGTGTGGGTGGAGCACGCGAGCTTGCCTGGGGCGAAACGTCACGAAATACACCTCGCCGGGAGTTTGCCGGTGGGGCAACCGGCGACGGGTAAAATGGAACTCACTGATTGGGTGGTTGCCGCCGGCGGCCCAAGCGGCGTCGCGCAGGGGCGCGACCGACTCGATTGTGGTCGTTCCTTTGGAATCCTTTTGTGATCGCGCATTCATTTCTGGGATCGAACAGCCGCAAGCGAGACGCTTGCGCCACCACCTCCCGTTTGCCCTGTCGCACCCGGTTGTTCCATCTTCAACCCCACTCCCGAATCTCCGATTTTCGACAAATTCAATCCGGCCAAGGGCGGCAGCGTGCGCGTCATCTCCGCAAAAACATCCTCGATGGTCAGATAGTTTTCGTCGGCGCCAAGCTCATTCAGCAGCGCTACAAGTGTTTGCCAATCGGGTCGAGCCAGGCCCGGTGAGGGGATGGCGGCGTTGAAGCGCTGGAGTCGATGGTTCGCATTGATGAACGTGCCACGTTTTTCGGCAAACGTCGCGCCGGGCAATACGTAGTGAGCCAACTCGGTCGTCTTATTCGGCAGCGTGTCGATGACAACGAGGAGTTCGAGTTTGGCCAGCAGATTTTCGCCAATCCCGTGCTCCGCAACGTTTTCCCCGAGAACAACGAGCGCCTTCACGATTCCGGCCTGGATGGCCTCGGCGATGGCCGGAATTCGGGCACCAATTTCCAATCCCGCACTCCCACCAATCAGGCCCACCAACCTTGCGCCCGCGGTGTTGGGGTTGCAGTCAGCCTTCAGCAAAAACTTATCGCCTTCACCGGTGTGCGCCACGCAATCCACCAATTCTGCGCCGAGAACTTCCCGCGTCAGCTTGTTGAAAAGGAAAAGTTCCTCGGTGGTCGCCCGCGCCGAACCAATGGCGGCGACTTGTTTGACGCTCTTCAACCGGTCGGCGATTTGACGCGTGGCTTCGGTCCAGGAAAGATTGAACCGTTCCCCCACCGCGGCCGATTTTCCGCTTGGCGACGTGATGCGCTGCGGGTCATTGATGAACTGGTAGTGCAACCGGCCGTAATCGCACATCCAGCACTGATTGACGGCATCGTTGTCCCGCGGCGTCTGCCGATAGACCACGCCTTCGCGCGTCCACACCACGGTGTTGCAGCCGGTCGCGCAGTTCGGACAGATGCTTTTTGTTTCTTTCAGGAACCATACGCGCTGTTTGAAGCGGAAGTCGGTCGAGGTCAGCGCGCCGACCGGACAAATATCGACAATGTTGAGGTCGTAATTCGTGTTTGGTTCCTGGCCGGGATAGCACGTCAACGTGGAATGGCTGCCCTGCTGCGTGAAGCCGAGGCAATCCTGACCGGCGATATCCTTCATAAAACGAACGCAACGCGAACATAAAATGCACCGCTCATCATCCAGCATGATTTTCGGACCGAGCGGTGTCCGTTTCGGTTTGTGAACTTTGTTTTCCACGAATCGACTCTGTCCCCTGCCGTAATCCACACTGAATTCTTGCAGTCGGCATTCGCCCGCCTGATCGCAAATGGGACAGTCGAGCGGATGATTGATCAAGAGAAATTCCATCACGCCTTCGCGCGCCTTGACGACCTTCTCTGACCGTGTGTGAACGACCATCCCTTCCGCGACAAGTGTGTTGCAACCGATGGCGAGTTTCGGTCCAAAGACAGTAACGGGTTTGCCTTCGGGATCAAGCACCGGCTTCTTGTCCGGCCCGAGTTTCGGCATCCCGACGTCAACGAGGCACATCCGGCAATTGCCGACCACTTTCAGTTTCGGATGATAACAATAGTGCGGCACCTCGATGCCGACGCGTTTCGCGGCTTCAATGACATTCGTGCCGCGCGGCGCCTCCACCGCCTGGTCGTCGATGGTTAGTTTGACGGTTTGCTCGGGCATCACGACAAAGATTCCTCGACAAACTCGAAATGACAGCGCGTGGGAACGGCGCCAAGCGAGGCGCTCGCTGTACAAATTCCTGAATCATGTCTATTCGCGTTCATTCTTGGTCAACCGCCGTGGCCGTTCTCCTTGCAGGCTTCTTCAAAGTCGTTGCGGTATTTCGTAACGAAGGCTTTGACCGGCCAGGCTGCGGCTTCGCCCAGCGGGCAAATCGTTTTGCCGTCAATGTTGTCGGCCACATCCCACAGCAACCCCACATCTTCCGGCCGGCCGTGGCCATTCTTGATTCGATGCAGCATTTTCTCCATCCACAAGGTGCCTTCCCGGCACGGCGTACACTGCCCGCAGCTTTCGTGTGCATAGAACTGAGCCACATTCAGTGTGCTCTGCACGACGTCGCTCGAATCATCCAACACAATCACGCCGCCGCTGCCAGCCATCGTTCCCGCCTTGCGCAACGACTCAAAATCGAGCGGCACGTCAATCTGATCGGGTTTGAGAATCGGCATCGAACTGCCCCCGGGGATCACTCCCTTGAGCGAGCGACCGTCCTTCAGCCCTCCGCACAAATCGTAAATCAGCTGGCGCACGGTGAGTTTGCCCATCTCGAATTCGCAATAACCCGGACGTTTTACCGGCCCGCTGACGCAGACCAGGCGCGTGCCGGTCGACCCGGGCACGCCCATCGCCTTGAACCATGCCGCGCCGTGATTGACGATGTGCGGCACGTTGGAGAGGGTCTCAACGTTATTCACCACGGTGGGGCAACCGAACAAACCCACCACCGCCGGGAATGGCGGTTTGATGCGTGGGTAAGCCCGCTTGCCTTCGAGCGATTCGAGCAGGCCGGTTTCCTCGCCGCAAATGTAAGCGCCCGCGCCGCGATGGAGGTAAATCTCGCAATCGAATTTCTTGCCGAGGATGTTCCTGCCGAGGAACTTTTTCGCGCGCGCTTCGGCGATGGCTTTCTCGAGGATTTTCGCGCCGAGCGCCATCTCGCCACGAATGTAGATGTAGGCAACGTGGGCTCCGACTGCGTAGCAGGAAATCAGAATCCCCTCGAGGAGTTGATGCGGATCGTAGTGAATCAATTGGCGATCTTTGAAGGTGCCCGGCTCGGATTCGTCGGCGTTGCAGATCAGATAGATCGGCTTGCCGGATTTCTTATCGAGGAAACCCCACTTCATCCCGCACGGAAACCCAGCGCCGCCACGGCCGCGCAGTTCGCTATCCTTCACCGCGGCCGCAACGCCGTCCGGCTTCAAGGTAAAGGCTTTGCGCAACGCTTTATAGCCGCCTTCGTCGATGTAATCGGCGATAGAACCCGTGTAGTCGGGTTTGCTCATGTTCGCGAGTAAGGTGCGCTTCTCCAAGGGATGCGCTGGGAGCACGGGCGGCAACGGTTGTGGCTCCAGTTGCCCGGTCGCCTTGATCCGGTCCACAATCGCTTCGGCCTTCTCTGGCGTGAGATTCTCAAAGGTCTCATCGTTGATCATCATCACCGGTCCCGTGCCGCACAATGCGAGACATTCGACGGTGGAAATCGTGAACAGACCGTCGGAAGTGTTCTCGTCCAGCCCTACGCCGAGCTTCTTCTGCAGTCGCTCCAGTATTCCGCCGCACCCGCACAACTCGCAGGAAAGCGTACGGCAGACTTTGATGTGAAATCTGCCGCGGGGCTTCGCGTTAAACATCGGATAGAAACTCACCAACTCCCAAACATTCATCGGCTGCAGGCCGAGCTTGGCGGCGGTCCACTCGACCTGTTCTTTGCCGAGAAAACCGAACTGTTCCTGCAACAAATGCAGCAACCACAGCACCGCGGCCCGTTTGTGATCGGGCGGGTAATGCGTGATGATTTCGTCGATGCGTTGTTCGAGTTGCTGTGGAATTGTCATGCGTTACCAATCTGTTGGTGGCGCAAGCGTCCCGCTTGTGGATGTAACTGCCGTTGCTCTTTGAACGACCGCAGCCGAGACGGTTGCGCCACCATGCAACCACAGAAAGCATTCATCGGTCACATTCCCCCATCACGAAATCGATACTGCCGAGGATGGCGACCAAATCACTCACAATGTGGCCCTTGGCCATTACCGGTAATGCCTGGAGATTCACGAACGAGGGTGCCCGAATCTTCAGCCGATGTGGTACGCCACCGCCTTTGCTGATGATATAAAAGCCGAGTTCTCCCTTGGGATTTTCTGCCGAGAAATAGACTTCACCCGGCGGGGCGTTGATTCCCTCTGTCACGTTAATGAACTGATGGATCAGCTCCTCCATTTTTGTTAGCACGGCTTTTTTCTCCGGGAGCAAAATCTTCGCATCGGGCGAATTGATCGGCCCGCTCGGCAGGTTATCCATGGCCTGATGAAGGATCCGCTCGCTTTGACGCATCTCTTCCATGCGGACGAGATAACGGTCAAAGCAATCGCCAACCGTGCCCACCGGCACGTCGAAATCGAAAAGTTCATACGAACTGTACGGATGGGCTTTGCGAAGGTCCCATTCCACGCCCGAGCCGCGCAATACGGGACCGGTCACGCAAAAATCAATGGCGTCCTCTTTGCGCAGAATCCCGACATCGCGGTTGCGTTCCACAAAGATCTTGTTGCGGGTTAGCAAGCGGTCGACTTCCTCGAGCGTCGCCGGGAATTCCTTCAAAAACTTCCGCAACATCGGCAGAAAATTCGGCGGCAGATCGTTGGCCAGACCGCCAATGCGGGTGTAGCTGGTCGTAAATCGCGCGCCGCAGATGCATTCACACATGTCGTTGATCTTTTCCCGCTCACGAAAGGTGTAGAGAAAAACCGTCACCGCGCCGATGTCGAGAGCGAGCGCACCGACGCCCAACAGATGCGAACTGATGCGCGCCAATTCCGCACAAATCACCCGGATGTATTGGCAGCGAGGCGGCACGTCGATTCCGCAGAGCTTTTCCACAGCACAGGCGTAGGCGACGTTGTTGGCCAACGGCGCCAGGTAATCGAGACGATCGGTGTATGGAATGAACTGCGTGTAGGTCATGTTCTCGGCAATCTTCTCGTCGCCCCGATGCAAATAACCGACGTCCGGCCAGAGATTGATGATTTCTTCGCCGTCGAGCTCGATGACCACCCGCAACACGCCGTGGGTGCTCGGATGTTGCGGCCCCATGTTGAGGATCATCCGCTCTCCATCCAACGGCTCTTCGGCCGCCTGCTGGGCACGAGCAGCGGAATCGATCAATTCGCTTTCGTATTGCGTGGCCATCTTGATTGTAGCGGCGCTCTATGAGCGCCGACTTTGTTGTTCTTCACCTGGGCAGTCATAGACCACCGCACAATCACACCTGCTCCTCTTTGTTCGGATGCTTCAAGCGTTCGATATTCTCAACAACGGTGTCCGCCTGTCGTGGCTCACGAGCCACGGAACTGACGGTGCCGTTGGTCGCCACAAACGGACCTCCCAGCATTGGCGCCGCGCGAACCTTATCCGCATCGACCGCCGTATCCGGCAGCTCTGCTGGAATCCCGGCCAGGGGGAAATCCTTCCGCAACGGGTAATAGGGATAGCCGTCCCACATCAGGATCCGCTTCAAATTCGGATGGCCGCGAAAGCGGATCCCAAACATGTCGAAGGCCTCGCGCTCATGCCAGTCGGCCGTCCGCCATACACCGGAGACCGTGTCCACTGTCATATCTTCTTCGGAAATCCTGATCTTGAGTCGCAAGCGGCACCGGTTCGTCAACGAGTAAAGATGATAGTCCACCTCGTAGCGCGGGTCCTCACCGTAGTTGTCCACACCGGAAAGATCGGTAAGCATGTCGAACGCGCATTCCGTTTTCAGGAATCGGCAAGCTTCCACGATTTTGCCGGGAGCAACCGAGACGGTAATCTCTCCGCGAAATTCGACCGACGTGCCGACGGTTTCGCCAAAGCGTGCCCTGAGTTTCTCGGTTGCTTCTTGTGGCGTCATTTCCTCTATTTCCAAAACTTGTTTTCGTCGAACGGCGGCGCGTACTCGCCGCGTACGATCACCGGACCTTTCACCGTTGCCCCGATGGGCAAAGCGCCTTCACCTTGCTTCATGTTCTTCAGCGCTTTTTCATGGGCGATTTTGCGTTGCACGGCCATCAACCCGTCTAACAGCGCCTCCGGGCGCGGGGGGCAGCCTGAAATGTAAACGTCCACGGGCAGAAAATGATCGACCCCCTGAACTACGGCATAACTACGGTACATTCCGCCCGTGCTGGCGCAAGCTCCCATCGCGATGCACCACTTGGGATTGGGCATCTGATCCCAAACGCGTTTGACCGCGCCCGCCATCTTGTACACGCAGGTGCCAGCCACGATCATCAGGTCGCACTGCCGTGGCGTGAACCGCATAACTTCAGAACCGAACCGCGCAATGTCAAACCGGCTCGCGCCCACTGCCATCAGTTCAATGGCGCAACAGGCGAGGCCCATTGGCATCGGCCAGCAGGAATTTTTCCGCACCCAGTCGATCGCCGCGTCAACTCGCGTCACGACCACGTCGCGACCTTCGATTTTGGGATCAAAACCGGTTTCGACCTGTTGACTCATGGCAGTAACAAATCCGAAATTCGAATATCGAAATCCGAAACAAGCTCCAAATTCGAATTACCAAAACGTCTAGCGTGCTGTCGTTTGGGAGATTTTTTCATTCGAGCTTGTTTCGAACTTCGGATTTCGTGATTCGAGTTTTCTTCTTGGCGCCCAGTCGAGCGCGCCTTTCTTCCAGGCGTAAATGTGTCCGACCTCCAAGATTGCCAGAAACATCAGCGCTCCCAACAGCATTTCCCAACCGATGCCGCCTTCCGAGACGGGCTTGATCAGATCACGAAACACCGCGGCCCAACCCAGAAAGAAGACGACTTCAATGTCGAACAGGATAAACAGCATGGCGATCAGGTAGAATTTCACGCTGAAACGGGTGTGCGAGTCCGTGATGGGAGGCATACCACATTCGTACGGGCTATCTTTGACCGGGTCGTGCGAGCGTTTTTTGCCCAAAAGCGGCGGCAGGATGAGGCCGCCCGCCGCGAAACCTAGGGCGATCAGCATCAAGAGTCCGACAGGGACATACTGTTGTAGTTGTTCCACAATCGCCAAGCCTTGGGGTCAGTCCGATCACGCCAGACGAATCAACTTCGTGACGAGCTTCGCAAGAAAACTAATCGTACTCATCCACCCTTGCAAGTGTTATTTGGCCTTCACGGAGTCTGGATGCTGCGTTATCGTGAATCACGTGGAAAGCAATCCGGCGCTCATCGAAGTCATTCGGCGAGAGATCCAGAACAACGGCGGCCAGATCCCGTTCGAGCGTTTCATGGAATTGGCGCTCTACCATCCCGAGCATGGGTACTATACGAAGGCCCGGCACCGCATCGGTAAAGCCGGCGATTACTTCACCAGCGTTAGCGTCGGACCACTCTTTGGCAAATTACTGGCGAAACAATTCCGGAAATGGCGTGAGGAACTCGGCCACCCGGCTGAGTTTGAAATTGTCGAGTTTGGCGGACATCGCGGTCAACTTCGGAACGACGTTTTGGCTGCCGAACCGGATTTGGCCTATCGAATGGTCGAGATTGGCGAACCGCTGCCGGATTCGATTGTCGGTTGCGTATTCTCGAACGAATTCCTAGATGCCCTGCCCGTGCATCGGGTGAAAGTCGAGCGCGGCGAGTGGAAGGAAGTTTATGTGAAAGAAGCTGGTGGTGCAGGCGTCCCTGCCTTCGGTAGTTCAAATACTACAGTCACGGAGGCCTGTGCTACCGGATTTGCGGAAACCCTCGGCCC
>DATIZX010000005.1:0-57123 GCA_035516795.1 Verrucomicrobiia bacterium | reverse complement strand
GCTGACCGCGAAAGCCGAAGAGGTGGATCGCATTGTTGGCTTGGAACTTGGCGCCGACGATTACGTGACCAAGCCGTTTAGCCCGCGGGAGATGGTGCTGCGCGTGAAAACCGTGTTGCGGCGCGCGAGTGGCAAAGCCGCGCCGGCCGAAGTGCTCAAGTTTGAAGACCTCACCGTGGATACCGGCAAGCACGAAGTCAGTCACAAGGGGAAGGTCATTGAATTGACAGTAACCGAATTCAAATTGTTGGCGACGTTGATGGAGCGGCGGGGGCGGGTGCAGACCCGGGATCGGTTGTTGACCGACGTGTGGGGTTACGAAGGAGACGTTGACACGCGTACGGTGGACACGCACATGCGTCGACTGCGGGAGAAACTTGGCAAGGCCGCGGATTACATCGAGACTGTGCGCGGAGTCGGTTACCGGTTCGCCGGGCAGTCCTAACGAAGCATTTTCAAGATTTCATAAACTGCGGCCGCCACAACTGCCGAGCAGGGAATCGTCAGCACCCAGGCCCAGACCACCCGACGCGCCACGCCCCAACGCACTGCCGAGAGTCGATGCAGGGAGCCAACCCCGACGATGGCGCCTGTGATGGTGTGCGTCGTGCTCACAGGAATGCCCATTGAGGCCGAGGTAAACAGCGAAGTGGCAGCGGCCAGTTCTGCGCAGGCCCCGTCGTAGGGCCGCAATTTGGTGATGCGCATCCCCATGGTTTTCACGATGCGCCAGCCGCCCGCCATCGTGCCGAGCGCGATGGCCAGATGACAGACGAGCACAATCCAAAAAGGGAACTCGATTTTGCCAGAGGCGAATGCTCCCTGTTGAGCGCGCCAGATACTGGCATACAGCAACGCCGCGATGATGCCCATGGTTTTCTGCGCATCGTTGGTGCCGTGACCAAGGCTGTAAGCCGCCGCCGAACCAAGTTGGGCTACGCGAAACCAGCGGTCGATCTTGATGGGGGAAACCTTGCGGAAAACCCACATGACAATGAAGCTGAACAAGAGGCCGAGCACCATGCCCAGCAAGGGGGCTATGACGATGAATTCCACGGTCACGACAACTTTGGCCGTGTGCAGGACTCCCTGCCAGTGACCGGCGTGTACGATCGCCGCGCCGCCAAATCCCCCGAGCAGCGCGTGTGACGAACTCGACGGCAGTCCCCCGTACCACGTGATCACGTTCCATACAATCGCGCCGAGCAGCCCGGCAAAAATCACCTCGGCGGTCACATAATCGGCGTGAACCCAGTTCGCGACGGCGTCGGCAACGTGTACGCCAAAAATCCAGGCGGCCAGGAAATTGAACAACGCGGCCCAGATGACTGCCTGAATCGGGCGCAGGACACGGGTGCCGACGATCGTGGCGATGGAGTTGGCGGCATCATGCCACCCATTACTGAAGTCGAACGCCAGAGCCGTGAAAACAATCAGGGCGACATACGGATGATGCAGGATACTGGCAACGTCTCGTAGAAAGGCGGCCATGGCGTTCTTTGCGTCAGCTCATCTTGACGATGACACCTTGCAGGACGTTGGCCACATCCTCCAGCCGATCGGTGACCTTCTCCATGGTCTCATAAATGTCCTTCCATTTGATGACATCGATGGCGTTCTTCTCCGTGGCGAACAGTTCGGCCAGCGCGGCGTGGAGTATGTCGTCCGCCGAGTTCTCGACTTCGTGTACCGTGATGCAGTCGCGCATGACCTGTTCGTAGTTTCTGGTCGAGCGCATGCCGTGGACAGCTTCGGCGAGCTTCTCACAACCGCGCACAATTTGCTTGGCGAGGTTGACCGAGTGCTGCGTGGGTTTCTGGATGCCAAAAAACGCCATGCGGTTGGCGGCGGCGTTCGTCAGGTCCACCACGTCGTCAATTCGTAAAATCATCACGTGGATGTCCTCCCGATCGAGTGGCGTAATGAACGATTTATTGAGCTGTTCCATCGTCTTGTGCGCCACATCGTCGCAAGCATGCTCGACCGCGTTCAACTCGCGGGCAATCGGGTCGGCATTCGAGTAGTCTTCGGTCAACTTGAGCAGCAGTTTCGCCGCCTTCACGGCCTGCTCGGTGGCCTGATCAAACGACTTAAAGAAATCGTACTCTTGCGGTATTAGTTGTTTCAGCATAATGACTCTCCAAGTCTGTATGTTACAAGTGTGTAACGGAATTTCGGGGGAATGGCAACAAGATGTAAGAGGTGATTGGTGCGTCTGCTGATTTGATTGTCCCAACTGAGCGCGTCCAGTATTCTGCAGAGGATCTCGTGAAACTGTCGCTGCCATGGAAGTGGTTCTTCGGATTGGCGGTCCTGCTCGTGGATCTGCTGCTGGTGATTTATTTCGCCATCCGGATTACACTGCCGCCCTATCTCGCACGGCAGATCCAGGCCGACCTGAAACGCGATGCTGCCATCGTGCGCGACGTCTTTGAGTCCCGCCTCACCGCACCGCAGCCCGACTTCACGGACATCAATCGCCTCAGCCACGATCTATCGAAAAGAGCCGGCCTCCGCATCACGGTGATTGCGCCCGATGGCACTGTGATCGGCGAATCCGACAAGCCGGAAAGCGAACTGGGAAGCATTGAGAATCACCGGAACCGGCCCGAGGTGGAACAGGCCATTCGGGAGGGCTTGGGCGTTGCCACCCGCCACAGCCACACCATTGGCGTTGACTTGCTGTATGTGGCGGTCCCGGTAGGCAAAGACAAACTCGAGGGAATTGTGCGCGTGGCGTTGCCGCTTCTACAGGTCCAGCACACCACGGCACACGTGTTGCGTACGGTTGCTCTGTCCGGCATCGCCGTTGGACTCGCGGCAGTGCCGATTCTATTCTGGCTGTCGCGTCGCGCGACACAACCCATTCTACAAATGCGCGAGGTGGCCAGACGTGTGGCACGGGGGGATTTCACCGTGAGGGCACCGGGCAAGGTGAAAGGTGAACTCGGTGAACTGGCCGCAGCCCTCAACGACATGTCTACGCAACTCGAAACGCGCCTGCGCGAGTTGAGCAAGGAGAAAGCGGATCTGAGCGGCATCCTGGCCGGAATGACCGAGGGGGTGCTGGTCGTCGGTGCCGATGGCAAAGTGCGTCTGACCAACCGCGCGTTGCACCGCCAATTTGGAATCAGCGCGGAGGTCTCGGGCAAGACTGTTTTGGAAGCGTTTCGCAATGTGGCACTACACGAACTCGTCATGGAAGTCATTCAGAAGGGCGATGTCGCCGGGCGGGAGCTCACGTTTCTCACGCCCAATGAACGTGCTTACGAACTCAGCGCCACGCGCCTGCCAGACCAGACCGCCGCGTTCAGCGGCGTGATCGTCGTGTTCCATGATATTACGCGGATGCGCCAGTTCGAAAACACGCGTCGAGAGTTTGTAGCCAACGTCAGCCATGAACTCCGCACGCCGTTGTCGATTATCAAGGGTTACGTCGAGACGCTGTTGGATGACCAACCGGCCGACCCAAACACGGCGAGACAATTCCTCGAGACCATTCAGCGTCACTCGCGGCGCCTGGAGGCGCTCATCGCCGATTTGCTGAGCATCTCGGCTCTGGAATCGCAGCAGGCGCGTCTGAATCTGGAATTGATTTCTTTGCACACTGCGGCGCGATCCGTCATGGATGAGCTTTCACGGCAGGCGCAGGAGAAATCCATCACCGTATCCTTGAAAATCCCCGAGCAGTTTCCTCCTGCGCGCGCCGATGCGCAACGGCTGCATCAGGTGTTTTTCAACCTGCTCGACAACGCCGTGAATTACACACAGGCCGGCGGCCATATCTCCATTACCGCCCGCGAAAGGGATGGTTTTATCGAAACAGCGGTTGCCGACAATGGTCCGGGCATCGCTCCGGAGCATTTGGCGCACGTCTTCGAGCGTTTCTACAGGGTGGATAAAGCGCGCAGCCGGGAACTGGGCGGAACCGGCCTCGGTCTGTCCATCGTCAAGCACATTGTGCAAGCACACGGCGGACGAGTGTGGGCCGAGAGCGAACTTGAAAAGGGTAGCACGTTCTATTTCACGCTGCCGCGTGCTTGACAAGATCGCGGTCGCTGACAGGTTTGCTGCGAAAAACTGCAGCAGGCGAAACGTTATGAAGGAGGCTCGGTCATGAAGGTCAGAAATTCGTTCTTGGACGGTCGCGGTCCCGGCGCGGCGATACTCATTCGTCTCCTGGTGGGTGGCGTGTTCTTTGTCGAAGGCATTTTGAAATTTTTGTACCCGGATGCGTTGGCCGCCGGGCGATTCGCCAGGATCGGAATTCCCGCGCCACATCTGCTCGGCCCATTTGTCGGCGGAGTGGAAGTGATTTGTGGGGCCCTCGTTCTTTTCGGTCTGTTCACGCGCCTGGCGGCAATTGCGTTGCTGATTGATATCTCGGTGGCCATTCTCTCCACGAAGATTCCGATCCTGCTCGGCCACGGATTCTGGGGATTCACCTTAACCGAGCGGCCGCATTACGGCTTTCTAAGCATGATCCACGAGGCGCGGACGGACTTTTCGATGTGGCTGTGTTTGGTGTTCCTGCTGATCGTTGGTCCGGGTCGCTGGTCGTTCGACGCCGCGCTTAGGCGAACGAGGGCAGACTGAAAAAAACAGGAGCGCATTTATGATGGCCACACCTCACCCAGCGATCGGCGCATGCAAGACGATCGATCTTGTCCGAGCGCATTTGCCATCGGCCAGATCGCTCGAGCGGATTGCGCGAGCGCGCAGACCTTCTGACAAAGCAGACAACCAAAACGCATGAAAATTGGAATCATCCTCTCCCAGACCGAGCCTGAAACGGTGTTCAACGCATTGCGGCTCGCCAACTACAGCTTGAAGCAGGGCGACGCGGTCAGAATCTTCCTCGTCGGGAAAGGCGTGGAACTCGACCAAATCGACGAGCCAAAGTTCAACGTGAAGGAACAAGCGCAGGCTGTGCTCGCCGCCGGCGGGCAGTTTTTGGCCTGCGGCACTTGCCTGAAACTGCGACAGTCGAGCGGCTCGGAGATTTGCCCGCTCTCGACGCTGCAAGACCTTTACGAAATCGTTCGCGACTCCGACCGGCTC
This sequence comes from Verrucomicrobiia bacterium, assembly GCA_035516795.1. Taxonomy (GTDB): domain Bacteria; phylum Verrucomicrobiota; class Verrucomicrobiia; order Palsa-1439; family Palsa-1439; genus DATJBF01. Next base: position 52,062 of record DATIZX010000005.1, on the reverse strand, counting down.
CTGACGTTCTGAGGCCATGAAACTTCGTGAAAGCGGGATGCCGGAAGAGGCCTACTGGGAAACCTTGTTTGATGTCCCGCTCATTCTGGACCGACTCGGCATTGATGTCGCGTTCAAAGACGTAGTGGAATTGGGTTGCGGGTACGGAACATTTACGATCCCGGTGGCCCAGAGAATTTCCGGCATGCTGACGACCTGTGACATTGAGACCGCAATGGTCGAGCGTACGCGACAACGAGCGACGGCAGCCGGAACGCGGAACATTGTGTACGTTGTACGCGATGTGTTCGCCGATGGATTTGGCGTCGAGTCGGCCAGCCAAGATGCCTGCCTGCTGTTTAACATTTTGCACGGAGAAGACCCGGTGCGGTTGTTGGCCGAAGCTGCGCGTGTGGTCCGACCGGGCGGCACCGTGCTCGTGATTCACTGGCGCTACGATCCGGCAACTCCTCGCGGTCCGGACATGAAGATTCGCCCGCGTCCCGAACAGATTGTCGAATGGGCCCAACAGACGAAACGTCTGGCAACCGACGGCCCGACGCTGGAGTTGCCCCCGTGGCATTACGGTGTACGTTTCCAGCGTTGCAGCGATTGCCACAAGCAAACCAATCAGCCAAAGGAGACAAGATGAAAGCAACGACATCATTGGGAACTGTGGTTCCTCGGCTGTCGGCGCTGATGGTCGCTGTTGTGCTGGCTTGCGCTTGGGGCACGGTCGTGAGTTCGAGTGGGCAGTCTGACCAACCCGAGCCGGCTCGCACGCTTCCCTCCGACCCTTGGCGCGTCAACCAACTCATGAAGCCTGAAGAACTCGCAAGAACGCTGGCGGAAGCCTCGGGGGAGAAACCGTTGGTGCTTTATGTGGGGTATCCTGTTCTGTACCAAGGCGGTCATATCGCAGGGTCAAAGTTCATCGGACCGGCGTCCAAACCGGAAGGCCTCCAAGCCCTGAAGCAGGCGGTGCAAGATCTCCCGCGCGATAAGCAGGTTGTTCTCTACTGTGGCTGTTGTCCGTGGAAGGAGTGTCCCAACATCCGCCCGGCATTCCGCACGGTGCAAGACCGGGGGTTTAAGAACGTCAAGGTTTTGTACCTCCCGAAGAATTTCCGGCGAGATTGGATCGCCAACGGCTTCCCGATACAGAAAAGGGATGAAGCGAAATGAGTCCTGCGCTGAAGGCCGTGCCTATGCCCTTCAGAAGCGCGCAAAAATACCGGGCGCGTTGTCTGTCGGCAATAGTGATTGCGCTGTTGGCTGCTGTTTCGTGCGCTCAGCGCCCCGGAACGGCAGGAGAGCGCCGGTCAAATTCGTTCGGGAAAAAAGCGCCGGATTTTGCGTTGCCCGACCTAGCGGGCAAGACGGTGCGCCTGTCCCATTTCAAAGGCAAAGTCGTCGTGTTGGATTTTTGGGCGACGTGGTGCGGTCCGTGCCGGAAAGAGATTCCCAATTTCATCCAATTGCAGAGGCAATATGCGGACAAGGGGTTCACGATGTTGGGAATCGCGTTGGATGAAGAAGGCGCCGCGGTCGTCAAACCGTTCGTACAACAATTTGGCATCAATTATCCAGTGGTTCTCGGAAACAGCCAGGTCGCCACCGCCTACGGCGGGATTCAGGCTGTCCCGACGGCATTCCTCATCGGACCTGACGGCAGGATTTTGAAAACTTTCATCGGTGCCCGCGGCAAATCTGAGTTTGAACAGGCCATTCAATCGGCGTTGCGGGAGGCCAGCAATGTGGCAGGCTGAAATCCGTACAACTCGGCGATCCGTCCACGACAGGGAGTACAGTGTTTAGCAGAGAAGGCAACGGAAGACGTTTCCTTGTCGCTTCGCTGTGCTTCTTCTTCTTCGGAATGCCGTTCTTCGTTTTCCGAGCGTCGGCGGGTCCGCCGTTCTTAACGGACGACCCGGAGCCGGTTGCGTATCGCCATTGGGAATTCTACGTCGCCTCTCAACATCTCAAAACCGCCGATGATTGGTCAGGAACGGCGCCGCATTTTGAGGTGAACTACGGCGCGATTTCCAATCTGCAACTCCACCTGATTGCTCCACTGGCCTACGACGTGCCGGCGCACGGCCCTCGTCATTACGGCTACGGCGACACCGAACTGGGCGTAAAGTATCGGTTCGTCCAGGAAACAACTCGTCTCCCGCAGGTGGGTATTTTCCCGCTGCTAGAGGTTCCAACTGGCAAGGCCAATGAGGGTTTGGGTGCTGGGCACGTGCAAGCTTTTCTGCCCGTTTGGCTGCAGAAGTCTTGGGGCGAAGAGGACCGCGCGTGGACTATCTACGGCGGCGGTGGGTATCACGTCAATCCGGGTGCCGATAATCGGGATTGGGGATTCGTGGGCGCCGTATTGCAGCGTCAATTTCGCAAGAACATTCTGATTGGCACGGAGTTCTACCATTCCACGATTGCGGAAGTTGGCGGTCGAGCTGACACTGCATTTAATCTCGGTACCGTCATCGATTTCAGCAGCCTTCACCATCTGCTTTTTTCCGCAGGTCGATCTATCGATGGGCCGACCGAATTCCAAACTTACATAGCCTACCAGTTGACCTTTGGTTCCGGTGAATGAGCGCTTCGGGCATGAAGAATTGCTGGATCGAAACTATTGATGACGTGGTTTGCCAGCCCGATGAACGCGCAAGGAATAGCCCCGACCGTTTTCGTAGGGCATGACCGTTGCCGTGATTTCCAGCACGGGATAACGCACCGTCGCCAATCCGTAGCTGCGATAAGTCTTGGCGAACAACTCCGTCTCGATCATCCCTGTCCAGTCGGCCAGTGTAATAAATTTCATCGGCTCGCCGGTCACCTGTTCGTGAACGCGATCTTCAATAATTAATCCGCAACAAGTGACCGTTTCGCCGACGTGATTTCCCAATTCAGCTACCGGACAGTACGTGTCCCACGCGATCTCGTTGTACAATTCCAACGGATGGCTGCTCACGGGAAAATCCAGAAGCTCGGACTCAGCCTGCAATCGTTCGCGTCGGCTGGGCGCGGATAGGGGAATTTTTGGTCTCACTGTAGGCCCCTTCTGTGAAGCAGCGAACAGCGGCGCCGACTCGCAGAGCCGGCCTGCATTTTCGCTTAGCTGTAATATCTCCCAAAATTGTTCGGTCCGGCTGCGGCCAAATTCATCAAACGCTCCGACGCGCTGCAACAGTTCCATTTCCTCGCGCGATGGTTGGACGCGGCGATGGAAATCTGTGATTGACATAAATGCGCCGCGTTCGCGCTCCGCAAGGATTCGTTTCTGGACGCGTTCCGTCACGCCTTTCGTGCGGGTGAGGGGAACGCGAATGCGTTGGTCCGCCATGACGGCAAACATCGGGCCCGGTTCGTTGACTGTCGGCGGCAGCAACGGGATGCCGAGTCGATGACATTCCAAGACGTACACGATGGACCGGTAAAATCCCTTACCGTTGGACAACACGGCGGCCATGAATTCAACGGGATAATAATGTTTGAGCCACGCCGATTGATAGGCCTCGATGCCGTACACCGTGCTGTGTGCTTTGCAAAACGCGTAGCCGTGAAAACCACAGAGCGTGTCCCACACATCCGCAATTTCCTGTTCGCTGCGTCCGCGCGCCCGGGCACAGCGCGCGAACTCTTCCCCGATGATCTGGATCGTCTCCGCGTTTTCCTTTGCCAGCGCACGTCGCAACACGTCGGCACGGCCGGGGGACAATCCCGCAAAAGCTTCACAGATTTGCAGGATATGCTCCTCGTACACGACCATGCCGAACGTGCTCTGCAAACATCTCTCGAGTGACGCATGCGGATACGTTATCGGTTCAAATTTCTGATAACGACGCGCGAACGTGGTTTTCTTCACCCCATTGGCCGCACCGGGACGAATTACGCTCACAATCGCAATCAATCCATCGATCTCACGCACGTTGCACATGCGGCACAACGAAATCATGGCCGGACTTTCAATATGATGCACCGCACGGGCGCCACCGCTGGCGATCATTTCCCACACAGCAGGGTCGTCCATCTCTTGATCCTGCCGCGGCAACCGGGTGGTGATATCGATTCCGCGCCTGACAAGTGTTTCGTGCACATCACGCATGGCGGCCAGCCCGCCTTGAGCAAGAATATCGATTTTCACCAACCCAATCACCTCGACCGAATCCATATCGAAGTGCGTGGTGGGATAACCTTTCTCCGACCGGAAACACGGTGTGAGATCGGTCATCGGTTCGCGCGACAACACGATGCCGCAGGGATGCATTTTCGGATATCGCGGAAAACCGTCGAGAAACCCGGCCACTTTCAGCGCCACAGAATAAGGCGGTTCATCAACCGGCAGGTCACGGCATTCCGGCATGGTCGCGATCGTTTGCTCCAAATCACTCGCGTGCCCATGCGGAATTTTCTCCGTGAACCGCCGCACCTGATACTCAGACACACCGAGCACCTTGCACACGTCGGCCAACGCACTGCGCCCTTGGTACGTCGAAAATCCGCCGACCACTGCTGCCTGCTCCGTTCCGTACTTCTCAAAAATCAAGTCGATGACATCATCCTTTCGGTCGTGCGGAAAATCCACGTCGATGTCGGGCAATTTGTTCAACTTCATCCGTTCCTTGTTAAGAAAGCGGCGGAAATACAGCTTGAAACGGACGGGACAAACATCGCTGATACCAAGGCAGTAACACACCAGCGAATCGGCCGCGCTTCCCCGCGTCAGCCATTCGATGCCGCGCCGCTGGCATTCCTGCAAAATGTCCCAAACGAACAGAAAATATTCTTCGTAGCCAACTTCGTGAATGATGGCGAGTTCGGTTTCGATCTGCGGTTCCAGTTCGCGATACCGCGTCGGATAACGCCGGTAAAATCCTTCCATCACTCGTTGGTGCAGAAATCGCGCGGGCGTCGAACCGTCCGGCGGTCTGAACGCCGGGAATTGTAACTTGCCCAGTTCGAACTCGAAGTTGCACCGCTCGGTGATTTCCGCCGCCCTCTTCATTCGCGGGAGTGATGTCTCCGCCGCAAAATGAAATTCTCCGCCCAATCTTTTTTCAGGGTGCTCCTGGCGCAACAGCGTCAACGTGCGGATGCTCTGCACGATGTCGTACTTGAGCCGATCCACTGGCGTGGCGTAATGAACCGCCGGCCAGTCTGCGGCATTCTCGACGATCAGACCGGTTGTGTCCGATCCCTTTTTACTGAGAAGTCGGCAGAGGTTTTTGTAGCCGGTCGCATTCTCAACAAAGTAAAGTTTGCCGTCCAATTCCGCGCCGATAATCGGCTTAATCCCGTGCGCCTTTGCCGTCTGAACAAATTCGACCGCACCGTGCAGGTTGCCGGTATCGGTCAAGGCGATGGCCGGCAGTTGATGGTGCGCCGCGAGTTTTACGACAGCTTCCACAGAAAGCGTCGAGTCCAAAAACGAGTAGTAGCTGTGGACGTGCAACGGGATAAATTCGAATTTCGAAATCCGAAACCCGAAACAATGCGGCAAATTGGAAATTCCGAAAGTCTGATTTGTTTCGGATTTCGAATTTGTGGATTCAGATGTTTTTGCACGCAGCGCGAGGTCGTGTCCGCGCATGACGACATATCGGCCACGTGTTTTGCGCAACTCATCGACCGCGCGCGCCAATTGCCGTCGCGCTTCGTGTTGTTGTGAGGACGGTTCGAGCGGTAATTCGGCACGGAAAAAGCCATCGTAGACGTGGGAAAATTTCAGCGAAACCAATCGCAGACTGACCCGACGCTTCCAGGCCTGTCGCAACAGAGGACGCAGCCGTCCATACACATCACTTTCCAAATCCGTCGGCTCGCGCAAGCTTTCGCCACACCGATCTTCTGCCATGTCGTTGTAGCGGACTTTGACCGTTAGGGTGCGAACCGCTTTGCCATCCACGCGAATTTTACTCAGCAACTCATCCGTCATCCGCCGCAGTGTTGCCTCGACGAAATCTTCATCAATTGTGTCCGCTCCAAACGTTTCCTGTTGGCTATAGGATTTGGCGGGTTCCGGCGCGCTACGCACCGGGCGATTATCAATGCCGTTGGCAAATTGTTTTGTCTCGCGCGCCGCGCCGCCCAGCAACAGCGAGAGCAATTCCAACGGAGTCTGCGCAATCTGGCCAATCTGCGCCAAGCCGGCTGCATTCAATCGCCCGGCAGTTTTTGGTCCGACACCCGGCAGCCAACGGTTTTCCAGCGGATGCAGAAACGGGATTTCTTCGCCTGGCGGCACGCGAATGAACGACGCGGGCTTGCGAAGTTTCGAGGCGATCTGGCTAATCAGTTTGTTCGGGCCGATGCCTTCGCTGACGGAAATTTTCAGCGATTGCCGAATTGCGCCGCGGATTGTTTCGGCAATTTCGACCGGCGATTGTCGTGCTCCCGTGACATCGAAATAGCCTTCGTCGATTGAGCCGACCTCAACATCGGGTGTGAAGTCTTGCGCATACGAAAACATCCAGCGCGAGAAACGTTCGTACTTTTCAAAGTCTCCCGGCACAACGATTAACTTCGGACAGAGTTTGCGCGCCCGCACGGTCGGCATGGGCGTGTACACGCCCATGCGTCGCGCCTCGTACGACGCGCTGGCGATGATGCCGCGTTTTTCCCCGCCCACCGCGATGGCCTTGCCCCGCAAACGCGGATCAGCCGCTTGTTCAACCGATGCGAAGAACGCGTCGGCATCGAGGTGAACGATGGAACGAGAAAACACCATTGCATTGAACCACAGAGACACAGAGTCTCTGCGACCTCTGTGTCTCTGTGGTTATTTACGCTTTCTGATTAACCCCACCATGACACCTTGAATGACCAACTCGGTTGCCGGGATCAGCTTCGGGTAACGTGGATTTTCGGCGCGCAGCCAGGGTTTGCCGCGGTCCATCACGAAGGTTTTGAGCGTGCTTTCGTTGTCGATCAGCGCTGCGACCACGTCGCCGGTGTGCGGCGTCAGACCGTGTTCGCAAATGACGAAATCACCCTCGACGATGTGTTTGCCAATCATCGAATCGCCGCGCACCTGCAAGGCAAAGGTCCGCGCGGTGGGTTTGATGCCGAGCGTCTCCACGTCTACGGAGATGCAGCCTTTCGCCTCTTGCCGGAGATCCTCGGTAAAACCCGCTGGAATCGAGCCCAACACCGGAATGTCCACCACGCGGCTGCGAAATTCGTCCAGCGGCGAGACCACCCGATGTGCCCGGGCACAGCCGGCTTCATGAATCAGGAACCCCTTGCGCCGCAACGCGCCCACATGATCGAGTGCGGCGTTCATGCTGTTAAAACCAAAGTGGGCCGCAATCTCACGAAGGCTGGGCGAATGTCCCTTGGCTTGCTGGTGGCGTTGAATGAAGTCGAGAACCTGCTGCTGTCGTTTGGTCAAAGCATTCATACTGGTCATTTGACCAGTATAATAAAACACCCGCCAAGTCAAGACCATCGTGAATCTTCTTGCGACGAACAGCGGGAACCCACGCTTGCTGCCACCGCCCTTTTGCGTTACAGGTGGTTCAACATGAAGATGCTTTCAGTTATCGCCTTGGTGAGCCTGTTCGCCTTCCGCGCCCGCGCCGATGTTGTAACCACGAATCAGGACGCGCGGGCGATCCTCGCCCGTGTGCTGGCGAACCGGCCCTCCAGGGATTTTTCGCTGAAGGCGCGGCTGTTTGTGGGACATGCGGACGCCGTCCCGGTAGACATCCTGATGAAGAATACTGCAGACGAAACTCGCACTATCTATCGCGCCGGCCAAACCGCGGCACTGATCGTGCAACCGGTTCATGGCGCCCCAACTTTTTACGTCCGTGGTCAGGGGCAGCTTACTGGCACCGAGCGCACGAAGAAATTCTTGGGATCAGATTTCACTTATTACGATCTCGGCCTGCCATTCTTGCACTGGCCTACCGCCCAATTTCTCGGTGAAGAACGGGTACGGGGACGAGATTGCTACGCGATCGAGAGCACGGCGGATGGTGAACCATATGCTCGCGTAAAAATGTGGATCGATAAAGAGTTTTTTGCCCTGTTGAAAGCCGAGGCATTCGACGCGAAGGGGACTCTCTTGCGCCGTTTCGCGGTCACCAGTTTCAAGAAAATCGGTGATTTCTGGATTCCCCGCGGATTGGAAGAAGCGGAGTTGCTACCGGGCCAGGCGCTGCCGAGCGAGGAGAAATCGCGCTTGGAGATTTACGAGGGCAACTATGACACAACGTTACCGGCAGAAGAGTTTTCAAGAGATCAATATAAGCAGCAGAAGTAGAACGATCGATGCCGCCACCATACCGTAAGCCAACCGATACAACCTTCTATGGGGGGAATCCAGAAAACGTGATCCAAAACTGAAGAAGCGCCTCTGCCGGTACAAAGGCAGCTTTGCGAGGGCCAGAAGCACGATTCCGACGACGGCGAATCCCAGCGCCACCAGGTAGATACCGACCAACGGTCGCCAGCGAAGAATTTGTCCAGCATTAACAACCAGAATCGTGAATACCGCGACCATTGGGATCGTAAGCCAAGCCAGTATATCCGGCGGCAAAGATGTCCAATCGCTTTTTTTCGAAGCATTCATCTCCCGCCATCAACTGACCTCGTGCTTGGCGACCCACTGCATGCCCCGGCGCTCCCAGTTGCGCAGTTTCATTTCGAGATAGGTGACTTCGCCGAGTCCACGGATCTGCTGCTCAATGTGCAGGAGATTGCGTTTTATGGCCAGGTCGGCTTCGAGACGGTCTTCCTTCCTCTTGCCGGGCTGGTAATCGAAGACATGGAATTCGCCCTCGATATAAACCGACGACCCGATGACCTGGACATCGAGTTTCTGCGTGTCAACGTAGTTGCGCACGAGAACGCCCTGTACGACCCGCAAAAGTCTGAGTTCCTCGAGGGTCATGGCACCCACCACGCGCTCGCGACAGGACGAGCAAGCCTAGTGTAGCGTTTCAGGCGGTCTCTGGCAAGACAGAGTTTTCAGAGACAGGCAGAGCCATGCTTGTGAATGGCGGCTGTGCCGTGAGCCCCAGTTCCGCGAGCAGTTTGCGATCGGCATCAGCTTCGGGATTTTCCGCCGTGAGCAGTTTGTTGCCGTAAAAAATCGAGTTCGCCCCGGCAAAGAAACACAGCGCCTGCGCCTCCGGAGATAACCGCGTACGGCCCGCCGAAAGACGCACTTTGGCAAGTGGCAAGGCGAGACGAGTGGTCGCCACAAGCCGCACCAATTCAAACACATCCACGGGCGGTTGCTCTTCCAGCGGCGTCCCGGGCATGGCCATGAGGCAGTTGATGGGTACACTTTCCGGCGGCGGATCGAAGTTCGTTAGTACTTCCAACATCCGCAGGCGATCTTCAACGCTCTCGCCCATCCCAATAATCCCGCCGCAACAAACGGACATACCAGCCTTCTGCACGGCGCGAATCGTATTGAGACGGTCTTGAAACGTGTGGGTAGTGACAATCTGCGGGTAAAATTCGGGGCTGGTATCGATGTTGTGATTGTAGGCGGTGACGCCGGCAGCCTTTAATTGCTGCGCCGCAGTTTCGGTTAGATGGCCGAGCGTCACACAGACTTCCATGTCCAATTCGCTGACCGCCCGCACCGTTTCGAGCACGGACTGAAATTGACTGGTTCCTTCTCGAACACCGTTCCAAGCTGTGCCCATGCAGAATCGCGTCGAACCGTTTGCCCGGGCACGGTGGGCTATTTCCAATATTTCTTCAGTAGACATCAGCCGCCGTGGCTGCACTCCGGTATCATAGCGAGCGCTCTGGGCACAGTACGCGCAATCCTCGCTGCAACCGCCGGTTTTGATGCTAAGAAGGGTGCAAAGTTGGATTTCATCCCCTTTCCAATTTCGCAGAAAAGTGGCTCTGGCCTGCTGAATCAGCTCAAAAAAAGGTCGGAAATAAATCGCCCGAAGTTGCTCTAAACTGTAAGCCACCGTGCTCTCCTTGTGTCTAACCATCACATTCGCAATGACTTGCGTTTTCGTGGTTACGCAGGTCGTCGGCAGACTACAAGAAGTGCGCCTGCATTGCAAGCGTCCGCGTGTTCTGGTACGGTATCGCCCCATAATGGAGAAGACGCTCCAGACGATTTGCGGCATGCTGCAAAGCCCAGATGGAATGAGGCGCTGCGCCGCCGCCATGGTAATTGCCGAACTGCGTCCGAAACAAGACGCCGTGGTCAAAGCCCTTGGCGCCTCTCTAAAGGACGCCAACCAGTTGCTTACCCGATACGTGCTGGAGGCCTTTGAGGTCTTGGGCACGCGCGCTGTCGTCCCTTACGTGCTGCCGTTGCTGGACGCGCCAGATGTAGAAACCAAACTTCGGGCTGCGGCGATAATCGCGCGTTCCGGCGGAGATAACGTCGCCAGTCTTCGCAGCCAGTTTGAAAAAGCCAGTCCGCAGCAAAAGCGAGTGTTGGTCGATATTTTGGCGCGCATCCACAACCGCGAGGCGATGCAACTGATCCTCGATGTGCTTTTCGATCCTGATTTCGAACTGGTCAAAGAAGCTTGTCAGGCAGTTCGGCGTCACATCGGCGATGCCGCCTCGAAAGATCGACTCGCTCTGCACCGGCAGGTTGCCAAACTCATGACCAGCGCCCGCGTCAGGAAGAACGACCGCGTGCTGACCTCCTGTTTGCTGTTGATTGGGTACATCGGCGCGCCCGACGCCCGGAAGATTCTGGTGAAATACTCGACGCCGAAAAACGCCGGTTATATCCGCCGCAATGCGCTCCTTGGCCTGAAAGGCTTGCAGCACACGGGCACCGCGGTCAATCAAGTCGCGGGCCAGATGTTCAAGTATCTCGGCGAGTCGGATTATCCAAACGTTGTGCAAATCGCGCTCGACATCATCGAGAAGCTGCTGCTCGGCAAGGGTTACGAAGGCCAATGGCGCAAGCTTCTGCGCAGTAAGCATTCCAGTGTCCGCGCCTTCGCCGCACGCCGGTTGGCGGTGACCGACAATTCCGCCAGCAATCGTCTGATGATGGGCCTGCTCGCACATCCGGATCCGCAGGTGAGCGAAATCGCCGCCGGGGCGCTCGCCCGGCACAAAGGCGCCACCCAGTTGCTGCTGGGCGCGTTCGCTCGCGAACGGAAACTCGATGCGGCGTGGCGGCTGGCGAAGATTCTCAAACCACACAGCGAATCGGTGGACAAGAAATCGCTCAAGAAGTTTGCGGCATTGGCTGCTCGGGCGCTCGAAGCCGGTGACCGGCGCCACGAAGCCATTCTTTATCTTCTGCGCAATTCCGACCCGAAATTGGCCGATGATGTTTATCGCCAGGTCGGTCTGAAGCATAAGAAGATGAAGAAGTGGGGTAAAGCAGTCGAATGCCTGCGGCAGATTGCCCGGTCGGATTCGTTCGACAACGAACTTCGGTATGAACTGAGTGTGTGCAACCTGAAACAATCCGCCAGAGATCTGGCGCCGCAGTTGCGCGCGGAAGACCATGCCTTGCGCGGCTTCCAAATCGTTCTTCAGGATAAACCCTTCAAATTGTTCGACCGTCTGAAGAGAGAGAAGACGCTGGCTGCGCCCGACCTGTATTACGTCGGTTTCCACTTTAGCGAGGGAACGGGAGAAGAACTGAAGTTCGGACGCAAATTGCTCGAATACGTCGCGCACCATTGGCCGAAGACGAAGGAAGGCAAAGCCGCCAAGAACAAATTGAAACTGGCGCCGTCGGCTCCTGCGGCGGCCACTCCCGCGCCCATGCCATCCACCCCGGCAACGACCACCTGAATCCCTTTGCTGGTTGGAGAGGTTGTCCTAGCGAGGTTCCTGCTGCTGCACTTCTTCAATGGCATTTGCGAGCGAGATCCACTGTTCGAGGCTCAACTCCTCAGCCCGGGTAGTCGGAGAAATCGACGTTGCAGCAAACGCTGCGTCGATGTCGCCGAAGCCGGCAAGCAGCTTCCGGAGCATTTTACGGCGCTGACCGAAGCCCGCTCGCACAATTTCGTGAAACGGAGCGCCCGGCTGTAGCTTGACGCGCGGGTCCCGCCGGTCCATCACCACGATGGCGCTCTCCACACGCGGCGACGGATAAAAGCATCTTGGGGAAACAACATGAGCGATGGTGATATGGTAATGAACCCGGGTGAACACCGTCAGCGCACCGTAATCCTTGTGCCGTGGCGTCGCTGCCAAACGTTGCGCCACTTCACGCTGCACGGTCACAACGGTGCGGCGCGGTCGTGAGTCGCTATCCACGAGCCGCTCAAGAATCGGCGTCGAAATGTTGTAGGGAAGATTGGCGACAACTTTGTCACAATTCGGCAGCGGCACTTTAATGGCGTCGCCCTCGATGAGATGGAGTGCTGGAAACTTCTGCCTCACGTACTCGGCGAAATGCCGATCCTTTTCGACGGCAAAGACTCCTTTCGCGCGATCCAGAAGCGCCCCCGTCAACATTCCCAATCCCGGCCCGATCTCCAGCACGGTTTCGTCGCGACGGATGTCGGCCTCGCGCAGAATAATCTGTAGGATGTTGGCATCAACGAGGAAATTCTGCCCCAACGCCTTGCTCGGGCGGACCTCCAGTTCTGCGAGGAGTTGTCGAACTTCGGTCAGGGTCATGTCCCACAATCAAACCACCAAGGCACCCAGACACAAAGCAGAATTTGCCGCTCTCCCTGCCTTGGTCACGCGGTAGCTTATTTCCGCGCGGCAAGACGGGCAGCAAGGTTGATGGCAGCGATCATGCTAGCGGGGTTGGCGATTCCTTTGCCGGCGATATCGAAAGCGGTGCCGTGGTCGGGTGAGGTGCGCACGAACGGCAAACCCAGCGTCAGATTCACCCCGGTATCGAACGCGATCATTTTCAGCGGCGCCAACCCCTGGTCGTGGTACATGGCCACCACGGCATCAAACGCGCCCTGATACGCTTTATGAAACAAGGTGTCGGCCGGCAACGGCCCGATGACGCGGATTCCGTTCCGCGTCGCGCGGCGGACGGCTGGCACGATGATACGCTTTTCCTCCCCGCCAAGCAGTCCGCCTTCACCCGCATGCGGATTTAATCCGGCTACGGCGATAATGGGCCGTTTGGCTCCAAAACGCCTGCAAACGTCGTGCGAAAGTTCGATGACCTCGATGATTCGTCGGGTCGTAAGCAAACGTGGCACTTTGGCAAGTGGCACATGAATTGTCGCCAATGCCACCCGCAAGGGACCACCCACCAGCATCATGGCAAAGCGCTTTCTCCGTGCGACGTAAGCCAGAAGCTCGGTATGCCCCTCGAACCGATAGCCGGCGTCCCGCAGAAGCTGCTTGCTGATGGGGGCGGTGACCAAGGCAGCCAAATCGCCGGCCAGACAGCGTCGTGCGCCTTCAACCACCCAATCGGCTGCATCGGCTCGGCGACGTGTCCGCGCATTGCCGATCACCACGTACTCGAAGTGTTTATCCAGTTTGCGGGAGGCGAGCGCTTTGGCAACGATCTCCGGACCGATACCGGCCACGTCACCCAGCGTAATGCCAATTCGCCTGCGGCTCATAAATCCGAAATCCGAAATTCGAGGCACCGAACAGAGTCGAAGTCAAAATGAGCCAGCATGGCGCGTTGGTGATTGCCTGTCCGCACTTGGAATGGTTTCAGGTTTCGTGCTTCGAGTTGTTAAAACAGGCGAATGTACGCCTTACCACGGAGGTCCTTGACCCAGTCCTCCTGCATCTTGGCACGCTGCTGCTGCAGAAGAATCCTCTCGATATCGTCCCGCACGTCCGCCAACGGTATCGTGTGGGCGGGTTTCACATCGTCCACGTGCAGGATATAGTAACCTTCCGCCGTCTCGATTACCCGGCTGTGCTGCCCGGGTTTCAATGAAAAAGCGACGGCATTGAGCTCCTTGCGCAATACGTCTTTGCCAATCCAACCCCAGTCGCCGCCTTCCTTGGCTTCTTTCGCTTCGGAATAAACCCGTGCCATGCTCTCGAAACTGTCGCCCGCGTCGAGCTTCGCCACGATTTCTTCAGCCAATTCGCTCTGCACATCCTTCGGCGGTGCATTCGATTCCGAAGCGGCTTCGACCAAATTGCTCCCAACCGCCTGTTCTGTAACATTGCTGCCGCCCTCCGCAGCATGGCTCGTGGCTTCTGATTCCTGTCCGCGCTTGATGAATATCATTCGCAGCTTGATCTGATCGCCCACTTTGTATTGGTCGAGATTGTCCTGGTAATACTTCTCGATCTTGTAGGGCGAGACCACGACCGCCTGCTGCGCTTTGTGGCCGCGCATGGCCTGCACGATGACCCGGTCGCGGACTTGGTCGCGATACTGGGCCAATGTCAGGTTCTGGGCTTCCAGAGTCTTGATGAATGCGGCGCGATTGCCGCCGTAATCGTCGGCGATGATATCGTTGATCTGCTGGTCAATGACCGTCTCCGGAATTTTGTAGCCCTTTTCCTTGAATTCCTCAATGATCAGCGTGCGCTCGATAAGCTGATTCAGCGCGTCCATCTGCGCCTTGCGCACCTGTTCCACAAGTTGGTCGCCAGTGTAATTGCGGCGCAGTTGTTGGACGACCGGCTGGACGAAATCCCGGACCTCGCTGTAGGTAATGACCTTGTCGTTTACAATGGCCGCCACGCCATCGACAATCTCTGCGGCTCTCGCGACGCTGGAGAGCGTCAAGAAAGCCGAGAGGACTACGGCCGTTTGTCTCTTTCGCGCTGCGCGAGCAGCCCCCATTTCCCTCATGGCACCGCAGAATAACCGACGACCGTGGCGCACGCAAGCCTTGTAGAACCACTCTGGCGCTTTTACAGGGCTGGCCCGGCAGTCGCGCCAGCCACAATGGCCAGCAACCGATTATCAGATCTTCGGCCCGGCCGCCATGATTTCCTCGGAAGCGCCTTTGAACTGTTCAAAGTTTTTTGCAAATTTGGCCGCCAATTCTTTCGCTCGTTTGTCGTAATCTTCAGCCTTCTTTGCGCCGTAACGTGGAGCCAGCAATTCCGGCGGGACTTCGGGCAACGCTTTCGGAACCTCGAATTTGAAGGTCGGATCTACGCGGAATTCGGCGGCATCCAGCGTGCCGTCGAGAATCTGCGCGACATTATGGCGGTTCTGCCACAGTGGGATGCGAGCCCCGTGACCGAATGGCTCGCCAACCCAGCCGGTATTCAGCAAATAACAACTGACGCCGTGCTTTTTCATTTTCTCGGCCAACATCTCAGCATACACCTGTGGCGGTAAAGGCAGGAAGGGCGCCCCGAAACAAGCCGAGAACGTAGGCGTCGGATCCTTGCCTATGTTGGCTTCCGTGCCAGCCAGCGACGCTGTGTAACCCGAAATGAAATGGTACATGGCTTGTGCCGGATTCAATCGCGCCACCGGCGGCAACACCCCAAACGCATCGGCCGCCAGAAGGATGATGGCTTTCGGGTGTCCAGCCGTACCGCCCGGCACGGCATTCGGTATGAAATCCAGCGGATACGCGCACCGGGTGTTTTCCGTGATTGAATCGTCGAAATAATTCGGTTCTCGCGTTTCGGGATTTACCATGACGTTCTCGATGACCGATCCGAACCGAATCGCGCCCCAAATCAGCGGCTCCCGTTCCTTCGTCAATTTGATGCACTTGGCGTAACAGCCGCCCTCGAAATTGAACACGCCCTGGTCGCTCCAGCCGTGTTCGTCATCGCCGATCAAGCCGCGGGACGGATCGGCGGAGAGCGTCGTCTTGCCCGTACCGCTCAATCCGAAAAACAAAGCCACATCGCCGGCATTGCCGACGTTGGCCGAGCAATGCATCGGCAACACATCTTTTTGCGGCAGCACGAAATTGAGCACGGAGAAAATGCTCTTCTTGATCTCGCCTGCGTATTGCGAACCGCCGATCAGCACGGTCTTTCGCGAAAAATCCACGATGATGAACACTTCGCTGTTGAGCTTGTGCTTCTTCGGGTCAGCAAGGAAACGGCAGGCATTGAGTACCGTCCATTCCGGCACGTGCGATTTGAGTTGTTCCGGCTTCGCCCGGCGGAAAAGCTGTTTCACGAACAGGTTATGCCAGGCAAACTCCGTCACAATCCGGATCGGCATCGAGTAGCGCTGGTCGGCGCCGGCAAATCCGTCCATCACGAACAGCTCGCGGCCCTGCAGGTACGCCAGCACTTCCTGGCGCAATCCGAGATAATTCTTCTCGCTGATCGGTTGATTGACCTTGCCCCACCAAATCCTGTCGCGCGTGGAAGGCTCTTCCACGACGAACTTGTCGCGGGGAGATCGGCCCGTGCGCTTGCCGGTCATCGCGTTCAGCGCGCCGCTACTGGTCAACATGCCCTCGCCGCGCTTGACCGATTCCTCTACCAATTGGGAAACCGGCAGGTTCCAATGCACCGTGCCGGGACTTACGATACCGTGATGCTCCAATCCGTATTGACTCATAATTTTGATTTCCTCGCCGCTGGCAATGTCGCCGCGCCTTGCACGGATTTACCCGGATTTCCCGCGCCGCGCAACAAAAAAGCACCGGGGAATTGCGATGGCGCTATCGACGGTCTCAAAAAACCGCTTGCAATTGTCTACCAGTATAGTAGCCTTCTGAATTATGCGGGTATCCAAGCGGGGTGAATACGCGTTGCGGTCGTTGATCAATTTGGGGATCGCCCAGGAATTGGGGCGGCCCAAGCTTCAGATTCGCGAGTTGGCCGAGAAGGAAAACATTCCCATCAAGTTTCTCGAGGCGATCCTGCTCGACTTGAATCGAGGCGGTTATCTCGATAGCAAACGCGGCAAGGGCGGCGGTTATTTTCTCAAGAAGCCGATGACCAGGATCAAAATCGGCGACGTGGTCCGGTACATCGACGGGCCGCTGGCGCCAATTTCGTGCGCGAGCGTGACCGCTTACGCGCCGTGCTCGTGTCCGGACGAAGCGCATTGCGGACTGCGCTTGTTGATGGTGGATGTGCGCAACGCCATCGCCGATATCCTCGACAAGTACACGCTGCAAAACGTGGTGGACGTGACACTGCGGAAGATCAAACGCGACAAAGTTCCATTGCCGTTTCTGGAGGAGAAATCATGAAACACATACTTCGCAGCTTCACTGGCGTAGTGGCTGCCGTCCTCGGCGGCATGAGTGCGATCGTCCCCGTAGTTGCCGCCGAGAAGGCGGCTTCCACAACTGTTATTCGTGTCGGCCATTTCCCAAACGTGACACACGCCCAGGGTGTAATTGCGCATGGGTTGAGTCGGGCAGAGAAGGGTTGGTTTGAGGAGCGGCTTGGGCCGGACGTGGAAGTGCAATGGTTTGTTTACAATGCCGGGCCGAGCGCGATGGAGGCGATCTTCGCGCGGTCGGTCGATCTCACGTACGTCGGCCCGAACCCGGCGATTAACGCGTACCTGAAATCACAGGGCGAGGAAATTCGCATCGTGGCCGGTGCATGCAGCGGCGGAGCCGCCCTGGTGGTGCAACCCGACGGACGCATCAAAACCGATGCGGATTTCAAGGGCAAGAGAATTGGCACGCCGCAGCTTGGCAACACACAGGACGTAGCCTGCCGGGCGTGGCTGCGGTCGAAGGGATTGCGCATCACCATGACCGGTGGGGACGCCTTCGTGATACCGACGGCGAATCCCGATCAGCTTACGCTATTTCAGAAAGGCGATTTGGACGCCGTTTGGACGGTCGAGCCATGGGTCAGTCGATTGGTATTGCAGGCGAATGGAAAAGTCTATTTTGATGAAAGTTCGCTGTGGAAACAAACCGGTGGCAAATACGTCACCACCCACCTTGTCAGCAGCGTGAAATTCCTGAAAGACCGGCCCGATCTTCTGAAGAAATGGATCGCGGCGCAGGTGGAGTTGACGAAATGGATCAACGATCATCCCGACGAAGCCAAACGGATTTTCAATGAAGAAATCAAGGCGGAGACCACCAGGGCGCTGCCGCAGGCGACTCTCGACAGCGCTTGGAAACGGTTGGAGATCACGTACGATCCGGTGAGCGCATCACTCTTGAAATCCGCCGAGGACGCATCGCGGATCGGTTTTCTGAATGAGAACCCTGATCTTTCGCGCATCTACGATCTTAGATTGTTGAACGAAGTTTTGAAGGAGAAAGGATTGCCCGAAGTCAAATGATGGCGATCCGGGACGAACTTCAGAATGTTGCGCCAGAGAAACTGACGGTCGAGGGGGTCTCGAAATGGTTTCGTACGCGGCATGTCGTCGTGCATGCCCTCGACAATGTTTCGTTGAATGTTCGCGAAGGCGAGTTCGTTTGTTTGGTGGGGCCCTCCGGCTGTGGCAAATCCACCTTGCTGAATATCATTGCCGGTTTGGAAATCCCCGATAGCGGACGCGTTTTGGCCGATGGCAAACCGGTGACCGGCCCGGGACGGGAGCGGATGATGATGTTCCAGGAATCGGCGCTGTTTCCGTGGCTGGACGTGATGAGCAATGTGTTGTTTGGGCTCCGGCTCAAGCCCAACCTGACCCGCAAAGAGCGCCGGGAGGTGGCAAAGTATTATCTGCATTTGGTCGGTTTGGACAAATTCATGCAGGCCAATATCCACGAACTATCCGGCGGCATGAAACAGCGGGTGGCGCTCGCGCGGGCGCTGGCTCCCAATCCCCGCGTGTTGCTGATGGATGAACCGTTCGCCGCACTCGATGCGCTCACGCGCGAGCAACTTTATGGTGATATCCAACGAATCTGGGAGGAGCGCAAAAAGACCATCGTATTCGTGACCCACAACGTGCGTGAAGCCGCCTGCTTGGGCGACCGGGTCGTATTGTTCTCACCCCATCCCGGTCGCATCCAGGAAAAATTCATTGTCGATCTGCCCCGGCCGCGTGACATCAACAGCGTCGATCTGGCCCAATATTCAACGGAGATCACCCGGGCTCTAAAACGGCATTTGAACCCCGATTTGGCTGAGGTGGCGGAATGAAACGGTGGCCTTTCGTCATCGGCTTTTTTGCGCTCTTACTCGGCATCTGGGAGATGCTCGTACGCATGAAGATCTGGTCACCGGTGCTTTTGCCGTCACCGCTGAGCGTGGGTAGCTATCTGGTTGGCGCCTTGCAGGACGGCACTCTCGAACAGGCATCGATGGTCACGATGCGAAGACTGCTGGCGGGCTACGCTCTGGGATTGCTTTTTGGTTTGCCGCTGGGATTGGTCACGGCTCGCTTTAAACTCTGCGAAGACACGCTGGGCGTCTTGGCCCTCGGACTGCAAACCCTGCCGAGCGTGTGTTGGGTGCCACTGGCTCTACTCTGGTTCGGGCAGACGGAATCGGCGATGCTGTTCGTCGTCATCATGGGCACGCTCTGGTCGGTCATCATCGCGACGGACAACGGCGTGCGCACGGTGCCGCCGATTTATGCCCGAGCGGCGCGCACGATGGGAGCCAAGCAGTTGTATACTTGGGTCAAAGTGATCGTGCCGGCGTCGCTGCCGTACATCGTCGGCGGCATGAAGCAAGGTTGGGCTTTTGCGTGGCGCTCGTTGATGGCGGCCGAAATCTTCGTGACGATTCTGACAGGCTTCGGTCTGGGGCATCTGCTGCAGTATGGACGCGAATTACAGGCGATGGATCAGGTCATCGGCATCATGCTGGTCATCATTCTGATTGGCTTGCTGGCTGACAAAATCCTGTTCTCGCCTTGGGAACGTTTCCTTCATCGCCGCTGGGGGACCGAGAAAGCCTGATCCTTTGGGGGCGAGGGATTCAGGGCCCTGAAGGAGCGTCGGTTTCCAGAATCCATTCACACTCGTCTTCACATTGCTGTTTGCCGTCCTTGCCGATGGCCACGATCTGATTTGCTCCCGATTTCAACGTCACATTCTTCCACCGCAAGGTATTGATTGCATCCGGCCCAAGCTTGCCAAGCGATTTGCCGTTGACTATTAGCTCGACCTCCTTGCAGTTGGAATACACTTTCACTTCAGTTTTGGCAGTTCGACGCGGAGTCAAGCGACGTTCGGCGATGTAAACCATCGGTTTTCTCGACCAGTTGGCCTGATAGAAATAATAAACGTCCTTCTTCAGCTTGCGGTCTTGCCTGACCATGCCCTTGTCGTTGAGGCCGGGCTGGTCACCTTCGTTGCGCCAGTCGGCAGCGAAATCGAACATCGTCCACAGGAATGTGCCCCACAGTTTTGGGTTGTTTTTCATGGCGGCCCAATCGTGTTCGTGCACGAGGCTTTGCCATTCTTCCGGATGCCAATCCCCCTGCCATACTGGCTTCTTGAGAATTCCTTCCTGATGCTGGAATGGATTGCCGCCGGCGCCGTACTCGCTGATCCCCATGCGCCGCTGGGCCTGTTCGGCAAAGCGTTCCTCGATTAGTTTCGTCATGTCCTCGGCAATCCCGCCGTACCAGCCGGGATAAACGTTGTAACAGGTGGCGTCGGCAATATGATTGACCGGCAGCCCCGTTTTGTTTGAGGCCGCAACGGTGATTCGCGTGGGATCCAGCGAGTGGGCAAGCCGGTTGAGGCGCTCGACCAGCGGCAAGGCCGCGACCGCGTTGGTGCGCCCAAGTTCATTGAACAGTCCCCACCAGGCAACGGAAGGGTGATTGCCGAGTTGAAGAATCATCTCGCGCATCTGTTGTTCGAGATTGCTCTCAAAGTACGGCGTGACTTCTCCTCCTGGTGTCGCCATGGGGTCGGCAAGCCGAGGCAGTTGATTAACCAAGGGCACTTCGTCCCAAACCAGCAAACCGGCGCGGTCGCAAAGGTCATGCAAATGTGTGTTCTGGGGATAATGCGCGAACCGAATTGCCGTCGCTCCCATTTCGAGGATCAGCCGCACATCTCCTTCTTCGTCAGTAGCGCTCAACGCCCAACCTTTGTCGCGTTTGTCTTGATGACGTGAGACTCCATAAATCGGATACGGGTTGCCGTTGAGCAGGAAGCCTTTCTCCGCCGAAATTTCCACGGTCCGCAAACCGACTGGCTGCACCACTTCGTCCACAGGTTTTCCGTTGCGCTGAGTCTGAACCGTAACCGAGTACAGATAGGGATCGTTCAGACCTCGCCAGAGATGAGGATGGGGGATCGTGAACGTTTGGATGACCGGCGCGGTCGCGCCAAAGGCGACTTCTATTTGATTGGTAAGAGAGGCTACCATTTTCCCATCGGCCTCTTTCAACTCGGTAACGACCTCCAGGTTTGTAGATGAATTCTGTCCGTTGGAAATCAGCGACTTCACTTCCAGCGTCGCTACGTTGTTCTTGATGGACTTCAGCGTCACGTACACACCGGGCGAGCTGTGATCGAGTGGGGTGATACAGGCCGGATCGGTCACGATCAGCCATACGGGACGATAGATACCGCCGTCCATATTGAAGTCGCCAGCCAGCGGCGCTACGTCGTCGAAATGAGAATTGTCCACTTGCACACGGAGGTCGTTCTTTTGCCCCCACTTCACGTGGGGCGTCAGCTCGAAGCAGAATGCCGTGAACGCGCCCCGATGCTCGCCGAGCAGTTCACCGTTCAAGTAAACCTTCGCAACGGTCGCCGCCGCCTCGAAACGAAGGAAGACCCGTTTGCCTTTCCATTCGGCGGGAATGTCCAGCGACCTTGCGTACCAACACGCGCCGCGAAAGTAATTCGCGCATTTGACGTTCAACTTTCGATCGCAGCCCGGCGCTGGACCATCCTGACCGTCAAAAGCATTCCACGTGTGTGGAATCGTGATTTGCTGCCAGCCAGTGGAGTCGGCGTCCAGTCCGGCATCCTGCCGGATGAATCTCCAGCCCGTCGCGAGTTCCCGCATTTCCCGCTCGGCGCGAACGGGAAATGCGAGCAATACAAGAAAGGCAAGCGACAGAATGGCGTTCTTTCTCATTAGTCCACGCTTTGACAATTCATAGCGAACGTGTGATTGCCATGGTAAGTCCTGCATTCCACAAGGGCAATTGTTTCTAAAAAACAAGCGCGCCCGGTTTCAGTGAAACCGGGCGCACGAAATTGGTAGCGGGGGTGGGATTTGAACCCACGACCTTCAGGTTATGAGCCTGACGAGCTACCGGGCTGCTCCACCCCGCAGTCAATATGTGTAAACCAACCTTAGAGAGCTGGTGCCGCTTCGTCAAGCCTTCTTCGTTCGCGGCGGGACAAGGCCTCGTTCATAGTAGCGGCGGTCTGCTGACCAAAATTCTGATCGAGGGCTGACGAACGAACACGGCGCTCATGGAAGCGCCGCTACAATCTTCAACTATCTCGCCGGTTGCGGCGGTGGTTCGAACCGGAAAATGACTTCGTTGGGACGCGCGAGGTTCAATTTGTTGCGCGCAGTGCGCTCGACGAAACCGGGATCGGTTTTCAGCGCTTCGATTTCGGTCTTTTGCTTTGTCTCGAGCGCGTCTTGCTGTTCGAGTTCGCGGTCGAGCCGGGCGATGTCCTGTTGCATCACATGCCGCTGGTGGAGCAGGGGAAGGAACAACAACACGACGCCGCAGCCGACGATTCCGACGAAAACAAGGAAACCGAGCGACTGCAGTCTGGTCCAAAGCCCCTGCCAGTTCATTGTCTAGATTTTTCCTCCGAACACGGCGTCTTTGCCGAGGATTTCTTCGATGCGCAAAAGTTGATTGTACTTGCAGACGCGATCAGTGCGGCAGAGCGAGCCGGTCTTGATTTGGCCGGCATTGGTCGCCACGGAGATGTCAGCGATGGTTGTATCCTCCGTTTCACCCGAACGATGGCTGACGACCGCGGTGTAACCGGCTTCTTTCGCCATCTCAATGCAATCGAGCGTCTCGGTGAGCGACCCGATCTGGTTGACCTTCACCAAGATCGAATTCGCCACGCCCATTTCGATGCCTTTCTTCAAGAACTTCGTATTGGTGACAAAAACATCGTCGCCGACGAGTTGCAACCTGTCGCCGAGTTTCTGGGTCATCAGCCGCCAGCCGTCCCAATCGCTCTCGGCATGGCCGTCCTCAATCGAGATGATCGGGTATTTCTTGCACAGCGCGCTGTAAAACTCGACCATCTGCGCCGCCGTGCGTTTCGAGCCGTCGGATTTTTTGAACACGTATTTCTTGGACGCCGCGTCGTAAAACTCGCTGGAGGCGGGGTCGAGTGCGATGAAGATGTCCTTGCCGGCTTTGTACCCGGCCTGCTTGATCGCCGCGATGATCACTTCCAGTGGATGCTCGTTGTTCTTCAGCGCTGGAGCGAAACCGCCCTCGTCGCCGACCGCAGTGCTGTACTTGCCGGCCTTGAGCACGCCTTTGAGCGCATGAAACACTTCCGCGCCCATCCGCAACGCCTCGCGGAAACTCGCCGCGCCTTTCGGCATGATCATATACTCCTGCAAATCAATCGGCGCATCGGAGTGCGCACCGCCGTTCATGACGTTCATCATCGGCACGGGCAATACCTTCGCGTTCGGTCCGCCGAGGTATTTGAAGAGTTCCACGCCAAGCTGGGCGGCCGCCGCGTGCGCCGTTGCGAGTGAAACTCCGAGAATCGCGTTGGCGCCGAGCTTGCCTTTGTTCGGCGTGCCGTCGAGATCGATCATCGTGCGGTCGATGCCGACCTGATCCAATGCATCGCGACCGATGAGTTCCCGGGCAATGTTTGTGTTGACGTTGGCGACGGCTTTCTGCACGCCCTTGCCGCCGAAGCGGCTCTTGTCGCCGTCGCGCAGTTCCCAGGCTTCATGCTCGCCGGTGCTGGCGCCGCTGGGCACGGCGGCACGACCGACCGCGCCGCCGGAAAGTTCCACGTCCACTTCAATGGTTGGGTTCCCGCGCGAATCCAGAATTTCGCGGGCTTGAATGCGAGTAATCTTGGTCACAGAAAAATCAATCCCTCCTTGCGTTTGCATCATAGAACGAACGCCCGGCGAATCAAGAAATTTAACGCAAATTAAGACGTCACCCGAGGAACGCGCACCGTTGCGTCCCCAGAGTGCCGTTGTTCATCGGTCATCTGCCAATATCGCCCGATTTGCGCATCGAGTGCCGTTTCCGGTCTCGTAGAGGCAAACCGAACTGCAGAAGCCGTCGTGTCGCTTGGAGCGTTGTCCCTGCTGATTATTCTGGGGTTATCGTTATCGTCCCCAGTGTTCCCACGAGCTTGAGCTTGCCGTTGGTGATCATGACGTCAAAGTCTTTGGAGCCATCATTCCCCGCGATCTCCCCCTCGACAGTGCTGCCGGTCATCATGGTGAAATGAGGAGCGGTCGTGGGGTTGGTGGCCTTCGCCGTGCCGCTAATGGCGAGCCAGCCGCCGCTCAAAAGGCCGGTGGCCTGGAGTTCACCGACCATATTCATGCGGCCTTTGCCTGTCACGGAATCGAGAATGCCGTACAGGGATTGCATCTCAACGACAAGCGCCAGGTTGCTTTGACCGGCCGTGTCATACACCGTGATGCCGCCGGTTGGATTGCTGCCTTCGGAATCAAAGAATAGAACCAGCGCCAGTTTCTCATTGTCCGGGACGGTGACCTCGGGAGATCGTCCGCGTGCCAGATTGATCAAGCGCCCTGTGGTGAAGGTGTCCGTGGCCACGGCAGTGTGGTTGCTGTTCACCTCCTTGGGTTTTACCAGACTCCCCTTCAACGAGATTTGATAAACAGTTCCTGTCGACTGCGCGAGCGCAGAATTCCCGATCAACAGACACACCACTGCAGCTACTCCCACCACGGTGGTCAATTTTCCGTTCATGAGTTTGCTCCAGTGATTCTGGAGCCCCCTTTTTACCTGGCATGTTAGCGGCCCCGGCGACCCAGGCAGACGCCGAACCCAATCGGGGTGAACGCCTACATCTTACGGATTGCCCACGCCAGTGTCAATCCCGCCTCGAACGCTGCCGAGCCGACCATCACCAACAGCCTGCTACGATGGAACAACTTTCGACCTCATCTTCCCGACGGCCAGAGACGGTAACGGTCAGTGCTGTGGCAAACCCAGCTTGCCGCGTGTCGAGTTCGACCCTGCGAACTGCCGATCATATATCGTTAAGCGATATATCAACCGATCTTTGGCGTCATGCTGAGCTTGTTGAAGCATCTTCGTGTCAGGTCAAACCAGACGCAAGCGACGATGTGCCGGGTGAGGACAGAATCATGCGCCAAAAACTACGGGCCACGGAGTTGACCCTGGCGACTATCAAGGGGGAAGTGGAATTAGCCGTATGGCTTGCCGGAAAGTTCCACGTCCACTTCGATGGTTGGGTTCCCACGAGAATCCAGAATTTCGCGGGCTTGAATGCGAGTGATCTTAGTCACAGAAAAATCAATCCGTCCTTGCGTCCGCATCATAGATAGGAACGCCGCGCGAATCAAGAAATTTAACGCAAATTAAGAAGTCAATCGAAACGCTCTCCGTCGCGCACGCGAAATCTGTGACATCCCTGTCGCGACTGCTACGCCGTCCGCTGCATCGCCGAACGCGTTGACGCAGAGTGACAAACTCCGGACCTACAGACGACCGAGGCTGTTGAAAAAACTCACATTCCAGCTGTTCAACTGTAGGCCGCTTCTGCGAAGCGGCGGAATTCTCGAAGGGATCGCCGACTCAAAGAGTCGGCCTACAACCAGATCCGCAGGTTCAACCACTTTTTTCAACAGCCTCTACGGAGTTGACCTCGATCCATCAGGTTTCCGTTCGTAGATGCGCCGAACGGCAGCGTTCAGTCACCGGCGGGTGACCGGTTCAAGACGCTGCAAAGGTCACCTTCGCCACACGGCGACCAGTCCTGTCAGCGCGCCTATTCCTCCGATGATCAAAGTCGCCCACGCCATTAGAGTCTCATGTCGTTCTTTAGACTCAGCGCGTACTAGCGCCCTCATCTTAGTGAATCCTTCGGTCTTAACTTGCCGTCGCTAGAGACGAGGAAGCCGGTGCCTGTGGCGAGTTCTTTCCCGTTGGCATCGGAAACGACCAACAGCATGACGGCGGGCCGCGCTTTCTTCGCGAGCGATTTGAGATCGATCGTTTCGGTTTCGGCGCGGGCATGAAAAACCAATAACAGAGCACTGATCACCGATAACCAAACCGTCAGGCTACTGCGCTTCATGCGGGCAGGATAGGGCGGGGGAGAACGGTGGTCAAGGTTGGGCTGAAACCCTCACCTTTGTCCTCTCCCCCATGGGGCGAGGAGACAGCTGGTCGCGACGGGCATGTCGCTCCTACAAGAATTCGCCGACTCACAGAGTCGGCCTACAGCAAAAGTTTCAACGGTTCCAACGATTTTCCGGTTTTGACGTCTCATCCTTTGACTGCGCGAGATGGCGGACAACGCGGTGAGCTTGTTCCAACCAGGCGATCTTTTCCGGCAACGAGAGCCGTGCGAGACGCAAGAGTTGCGCCTGAGAGTGGTCTTCCCACCCGTGTTCCCAAACCCGGTCAGCAGTATCGGTTCGTTCGCTCATGTTGGCGGATGACGGATGGCTTCCAGCTTTGCGATGTCTTCCACGTCTTGTGGCCGGTTGGCCCGGCGTTTCAACTCTACCAGATGTTCGTAGCTGACGAAAGTGGCGGGCAGACCGGGGGCCACCTCCATGCAAGCCGCAGCCGCATAGACTTTCTCAAAGTCGAACGGCTGTTCAACGAACAAATCGATCTCCGTGGCGGCGTGCTCGTGACTAAACAATCAAAAAACCGTCAATCCCTTTTCCTTGATCCATTGGCGTCGCTTTTGGGGATCAGCGAATTCCGTGATCGCCACGGGTGCGCGAGGTTGGTAACCAAGGGCTTTCAAGGCTTGAATGGCGTGTCGCACATTGTCTTCCTGAAGATCAAGAATCAAATCGAGGTCGGCCATGAATCGCACGTAACCGTGGGCAACGACTGCCAGTCCGCCGGCGATCAGATAGCGCACCTTGCCGGCGTTCAATTCTCGAACGATTGCCTCGATGCTGTGCTGTTCCAACTTGCCCTTCTCTTAACAGAAACAAGCACACAGGGCGAGACTATCTCGCGACAAACTTGACAGCCTTTCGGGAGGCGACCTAGGATGCGCGGCGAACATCATGGCGCTTGTCGATTGTCCAGAATGCGGCCATCAGGTTTCAACGGCGGCTGCGACCTGTCCGTCCTGCGGATTTCCAGTTGCCGCGCATCTGGCACAGGCGAGCAAGCCAGCAGTTGTGACGAACGAGTTGCTTGCCGAAGTGCGCCCGTCGTGGTGGAATTATTTCTGGCACTTATTTTTCTTTTTCCTGATCATCCCGCCATTGGTCGCTTGGGGGCGGCGGCGTTCATTTATTCTGCGAGTCTATCCGGGCCGCGTGATGCTCGAACGCGGACTTCTCTCGAAGAGCAACCGCGAGTTTGACGCGCGCGACATTCGTTCTATCGAAATCGATCAAAGCTTCTGGGGAAGGATCATCGGGGTGGGTAATCTGACGATTTCCACGTCGGCCACGGTGGATCCCGACGAAGAGATCGAAGGGATTCCAGATCCGAAGCGTATCCGCAATTTGATCATCGCGCAGAGAGAAGGACGGTAGCAGTACTCTGCAGCGCTGATTCGCACAATTGTTAGGCCGCGGAAATTTCTCAAGCCGGCTGCGCAAAGCAAATCCGAAAATCGAAGCCCGAAACTCGAAACAAATTCGAATGACCCAAGGCGACAATTACCGAAACAAAATGGTTTCTACGTTTGCCTGTTTACCATATTCGAATTGGCCTTCATTGTTTCGGATTTCGAAACTCGAATTTCGAATTTGGTTGCAGGCGGGCCGCCTGCACCATGGTGCAATGTCACACCGGCAATTCCGCCGCGTGTCCTTTTTGCGCCGATGCGAGCAGCGCTTCGATCGTGCGCATGTTGCCACGAGAATCGCGCTCGGCGTCGACGTCGGGCGGGTAGTGCGGCGCGCGGTTCTCCCGTACGAACCGGGTGAAGTGCTGCAACTCCAGCGCGAAAGGCATAAAGTTGAGATTGAGTGTGGACGACTCTTTGCTTCCCGGTCGCGGCGAGGACGCCGCTCCCACAGGAATATCCGGCACTGGCACGAGAACCGTCTCGGTCTTACCGTGGCGCGTGATGTAAAATTCCGTTGGCCACGCTGGCGGCATCCACGGGTGTGGCATGAGAAGTTTCCCCTCCGTGCCGAAGATCTCCGAAGCATAAGTTGGTTCCGCTTCCATGCTGCACACAAATTGCCCATTCAAATCGGCGTCAAATCGCAGGGTGCCGCTCAGCGTGAAATCCACTCCGGTTTTCTCGTCGAAATGCGCCGCCGCCTCGACACTTTTCGGCTCGGTATCGGCGAAGAACCGCATGAAATTGACGCAATAACAACCGATGTCCATCAATGCCCCGCCGCCCGCATCACGCCAGTAGCGCGGATTGTCGTTGGGACGACCGTACGCCGTGCGCGCGGACCGGATGTGCAAGACGCGTCCGATTTCACCGTCCTTGACCCGACGTTTCACTTCGGCCATTTGTGGATGAAACCGGTACATGAATCCTTCCATCAACCAACGGCTATGAGCATGCGCTGCGGCGAACATGCGTTCGACTTCGGCACTGGAACAGGCCAAGGGTTTTTCGCAAAGAACGTGTTTGCCCGCTTCGAGGGCGCGAACCGTCCACTCGCAATGCAACCCGTTGTGGAGCGCGTTGATAACGACGTCGATCTCTGGATCCGCGAGGAGAGACAGGTAACTCGGGTGCGCGCGCGGAATTCCGTGTTGGGCTGCCGCGGTTTTCGCGCGTTCCAAGTTTCGGCTGGCGACGGCCATCAGGGTCGCGTCGTCAGCCAGACGAAATGCCTCAGCGTACTTCCCGAGCATCCAGCCGGTACCGAGTATGCCATAGCGAAGCTTGTTTTTCATATTCGCCAATCCGTCGTCAGCATGACACACCACTTTCCGCATTGAAAAGCAGATTGTTCGACTGAGCGAATTTTCAGGCGCTTCGGTATTTGGTGGCGACAGCCGACGCTACTCCGGCTCTTGGGAAAGTTTGCTGTTCAGGCACGCCGCCTTGGCGCGGACGCGGGCGGCAAATTGATCGTGGAACTCGAAGTAATGTGCCGGGATCAACATCAGGTCCTCTACGGCTGCCAGCTTCAAGAACGTTTCGCGGACGGCGGTGGTATCCGTGCTCAAAATGGCGGGTGGCCACACGATTCGCCAGCTCGCTGCAAAAGCGTCTCCGACAAAGAGCACACGTTTCAAAGTGGAATAAAATCCGACGTGACCGGCGGTATGTCCAGGCAGCGCCATTACGCGCAACCCGCCCCAGTACGGTAACTCATCGCCGTCTTGCATCCAGACGTTGACGTTGGGCGGCTGATAACGGAGCACGGCGCGACCGGTGGCTTCCAGCCACCCACAAACACGGGCGGGACCAGAGTAGGGATACCGGCCCTCGACATGAAGCTCGTCCCCAGCCGGCGCGTAGAGAGTCGCGCCGCTCCAGTTTTGCAGCGCGGCGGCATTCAGCGTGTGGTCCAGATGCCCATGCGTCAACAGGATGGCTTTGAGATCGTTCGATCGGTAACCCAGCGAGCGCATTGCGCGTTGAATGCGCCGTTCGTCGCCAATAAATCCAGCGTCCACAAGCCCGACGCCGTCCTCGTCCACGAGCAGGTGAACCCAGCCCATCCAGCCGCGGATGGCATAAAGGTCGGGGCGGAGTTGTTTCACCAAACCGTTAGACCCTCGACAGTCGTTCGCGCTCAAGATTTTCCACTTTCCGCAGGGACAGGAGGTTGCTAGTCTTCCGCCGCATGACGCAGTGGGTGAAATGGTTTTATCTGGTGACGCTGGCAGTCTGGCTTGGCAGCATTGTGTTTTTTAGTTTCGCAGTCGCCCCGACGGTCTTTAGGACTCTGAAACCGGAGGATGCGGCGGCATTGATTCGCAGAATTTTCTCCAAATACTATCTGATTGGCATCGTCTGCGCGGCGATCGGGATTGTTTGTGTGGGGTTGTTGCTGGCGGATCGCGCCTACGGCAAGTGGCCGGCGATCCTGAGTTTGTTGCTGCTGGCGGGGATGGGAGGAACTGATTTGTGGCTTCGTCAGGGCGTCATGCCTCACATGAACACTTTGCGTGATCGTCGGGCGGCGGTCGAAATGGCGGGCAGGCAACCCGACCAGGAGCTGGAGCAGGAATGGAAGGCATTGCATCATCTCAGCGTGCGCCTGAACGCTGCCGTCCTCTTTTGCGCGCTGGTGTTGGTTTTTCTGGTCGTTTACGCGCGCGTCGTCTGATTTTCGTCGCGCCGGGCGCTCTTGATTCTTGCGAACTTCGATGGCGGCGCCTAGGAATTTTCCCCATGCGATAAACAGCGAAGCCACCAATAGGCAGTGCTAGTCATTGTCCACTACACTGGTTTGCAGAATGAAGATAACAGCAAGGAGGTCAATGATGAAACGTTCCCGCACAAAGCTGCCGAGTCGCTTGGATGGACTCAGCATATTTGCCGGAGCAAAGCCGGAGAGCTACGATGCGGTGGTGGAGCGCGCTCAAGAGAGAATCAGACAAATCAAAGAAACCTATGGGAATCAGCACCTCACGTTCGAATACAACAATGAGGTGATACGCGGCGAGTTCGTGGATGCGGTGGAAGGCGATTTTCCAGGAACGCTGATGGTTGTCTTGAGAATCCGTTCTTCTCGCATTTGCAGTGGACCCTGCTTTCTGAGGCTTGGGGACGAGCGCGTCAGCGGTATTGTGGTAACCGCCAGAGGCGGAATCGTCGGAATTACCAGCAAGGCTCTTCCGCAGCAGCGGGAAGCCAGCGTCCCTCACGAGCATTCCTTGCAGCGATGCGCCTGATCCGAGTCGGCGCGGCTGACCTCTTTCGCCGCGCGTAAACTGCTGTCGCTGAAAAGGAGCGTCGTAATTGCGGGCACCGGCGACCGGAGAGCCAGACGATTACAGATTCTTCAGCCAGACCGCACATAAGGCCGGCCATTCGGCCGGCTCGCTGCCGTTGACCCCCAAGCCGAATCCGTGTCCGCCCTTTTCAAAAACATGCAGTTCGGATGGGACGCCTGCCCTTTGTAGAGCAGCGTAAAAGAGCAGGCTATTCTGGACGCTGATCGGATCGTCTCGGGCTTGGACAAGAAACGTCGGCGGCGTCTGGGGCGTCACATGCAATTCGTTGGAATACAACGCCACCATCTTCGGGTCGGGCTTCGGTCCGAGCAGGCTGCGCCGCGAGCCTCGATGCGTAACCGGTGGCTGCATCGAGATCACGGGATAAACCAGTACCAAGAAATCCGGTCGCGCACTCAATTGATCCACCACGTCAGTGACGATGCCGGATATTTCATCGAAATGCGTGCCGACACTGGACGCAACATGTCCCCCCGCCGAGAATCCCATCAGGCCCACGCGATGCGGGTCGATATTCCAGTCGGCGGCATGGCTGCGAACCAGGCGTACCGCCCGCGCGCCATCCAGAATCGGCCACGGCGTTTGCCCATCAGAAAGATCGGGCCGGGGCATCCGGTACTTGAGAACGATCCCGGCTATGCCGAGCGTATTGAGCCAGCAGGCGACTGCATTCCCTTCCTTGTCAATGGCCAGGTGCGAGTAAGCGCCGCCGGGGCAAATTACCACGGCCATGGTGTTGGTTTCCTGTCCGTCCGGCAGGTACACGGTGAGCGTCGGAACGGTCACGTTGGTCACCGAGCGATCGGGTTTCTTCCGGCCGCGGATGATTACCCGTTCCGGCTTGGCGCCTTCAATTTTGGGCAATGTGCCCGGCGGCCAGAGGGGAATCTCCAGCGGCTGGACAGCAACCGCTGCATGCGCTAGACAAACCATCAGGCCCGGCAACAACAAAAGTCTCTTATCGCGTTTCACCTTGCTCTCCCATCGTACTTGGTTCGCTGAGTAAATCAAACGATGGCCTGCAAGTCGAGCCGATCTGTTTTCGGCGGGAGTGGAATCGACGACCGATTCCGCTTCGGCCTCGAGGCGGTGCTTGCGGAAGAGAGTCCTACGGAACGAGACGAACCCGGTAGTACAGGGCGGGACTGTTGGTCGCAGCACCGCCATCCAGAAAGTTTGTGGTTACAATGCCGCTGCCGTTGACAATGATCGGCGAGCTGATGTCGATGAAATTGGTGCTAAATTCGCCTCCGACGCCTCCCGCCGCGGCTTGCACAACATTCGTCTGTCCACCGATCGTGTCCCAAACGATCTCGATGTCATTGCCCAGCAGGTTGACTGCTGTGATCCGGAACACAGAAAGCGGAGCCGCAATCGAGAACTCAGGAACGTTGTAGCCACGGATCCGGACAAAGGCGGGTTGCCCGCCGAGATCAGTCGATTCGTATTGGGCCGTGAGCGTCGTCGTTTCGCCTGGCCAGAGCGTCACATAATTATCAGTGTATCTGATGGGCAACACTTCCGAACCGTTTTCGCCGCACGTGACCTCCGCGCGGACAAAAAACGCAATGTTGGTTGGGCTGGTGTTCGCCAGAGTAATGGTCGCCATTTCCTGTCCGTTGCTGATCGTCCGGGTCGCAGAGACTGTCACGTTTGTGTTCGGCGGCAGACTGTTGAGTCCCGTCAGATCGGCATAGGAGTCGATTGAAGTGTTGTACCAAGTAGAGCTGTTACCCAGCACATCGGGAGAGGTCGAATACCAGTATAGATTATCGCTGACCAACCGCTCGTTTGAGTCCGTAAGCTGGAGCCGAAGGAAGTAGGTTGTGGTCAGACCCACAAGGGAAGGGACAGTGAAGACTTCAGTGGACGTGCTGGCCGGGAAACTCATCGTCACCTGGTTGGTATATTTCAAGGTGAGGTCGGGGATGTTGTACATCTTTACGGAAGCGGTGAGATTGCTGGCATCGGTCAGCGTGGAGTTGAACACTTTGACCTGGTTTGTACTGTAATCGTAGAGAATGTGGATCGGCTCGAGCGCTTTCTTGGTTCCGAAATAGCCGCCGCCCGGTTTGAAGAAATAATCGTACAGGTTCCAGTGGACGGATGGCCAACCGTTGTCGAGCATCCAGTAGACGGTCCCTTGCGCGAGCGTGTAGGCGTTCGCGCCGTAGGCTTCAAACTGAGCGCGCTCGGATTCGTAATTGAGCAACTGAGCCCGGTCGGCGTACTGCGTCGCATTCGTCGCCGTACCGTAGCGATTGTTCACGGCCGGGGAATAGAAGTTCAGATTGTCGAACGGACTGGCGCCGGCGTGGTAACCATAAATGGAACCAATCGGCCAGAGATCGGCCGGTGCAATAAACTTTTTCAAGCTTTCCTCGGGCGGAACGGATTCTCCGCCTTGCTCGGCGCAGAAACCGAATGCGCCGCCGCGGTTCGTGTCGGCATACCAATAAACGGGCGGCTCCCACACGTAAGGGCCGTTCATTTTCGGGATGCCACCACTCGGATTGTTGAAAGACGCGAGGTTATCCAGCGTCGGATTTTGCCAATGCAGTGCCGTGGCGATGTTATGATATTCGGTGAGCACGGAAGAGGAGGGGAGTTCATCGCTCCCATACGCCCACACCAATGCGCCGGGATGCGCCCGCAACAGCCGCATCTGGCTTTCCAAAGAGTTGGTGCCGACCTGGTTGTCTTCGGCAGTCCAGGAACCCCACGAAGCCCAATAGGAACAACAGACGAAACCGGGCATGAGCATGATTCCTTCTTGATCCGCAAGGTCGTAAATCTCCTCGTTGCCAAGTATCCCTTCAAAACGGATGAGGTTTAGTCCCATGTCCCTCGCATACTGCATGTGGGTCTGATTGGTCTTGGTGTCCCACCGCATCAACATATCCCAGACATAATCTGCTCCGCGGATCAGGACGTTCTGGCCGTTGACCTTGTACCCGCGATACGTGTTGCCAAAGATTGGCGGACTGACGTAATCGGTAAATTGCCGAGTTCCAAACTCAAGGGACCCGGTGTCGCTCGGGACTCCGCTGACGCTGAACGTGAGTTGCAGGTGATACAATTCGGAGCTGCCCAGAGGAGCCGGCCACCAAAGCGCTGGGTTGGCGACATGGAGTTGAGAAAAAGCAGTCGGATCGAACGCAATCTCGCGGCGCTCGTGCGCGGCGAGGGAAACATTGGTGCTGAGTGTGATGGTTGGATAACCGGGCTTGGTAATCTGTCCGCTCAGTTCTCCGATCACTGTGTTGCTCGAACCGTTGCAGGCATCCAGATAAACAGTCAGGTCGGCTGAATTGGTGGCCGGCAATGGGAGCACCGTTTTCACATACGGGTCGCGCAACACGACGGGACCCGAGACGTCCAGCAGTACCTCTCCCCAGAGACCGGCGTTCATATCCGGCGGCTTGGGATTCCAATCCACGTACCAGAACGAAAGATTGGTTCCGCTGCTTGACGGCGGGGTCACTTCGAGCGCGAGCGCATTGGCCGAACCGGGATGGATAAGATCCGTGACGTTGTACTCATGGCTTACGAGCGTTCCGACCGCATTGGAGTCGAGCAAGGAACCGTTCAGCCAGATTCGGGCGCGGTAAGCGATCCCTTTGAAACGCAGCCAGTATTGCTGACCCGGGGTATCCGGCGGCGCCGTAAATTCATCACGATACCACCAATTCTGCGTGGTCAGGTCGGGGACAGATTGAAGATTGTTGCCGAAGAAAATGTTTGTATAGACGCCGTTGGCTACCAAGCCGGCCATGACGGTAGACGGAACCGTGATCGGATACCAACCAGACACATCGTAGCCAACCTGCGAAACGACCGTACCGCTATCGGCCACCTGGTTTTGCGATCGCAGGGCCCAGCCTTGTGATAATTCGGAAGTGACCGCCTTTGCGCCGTTGTAATTGCCGACACAAAGGGCCAGCCCGATTGTTCGAATGAATATCTTGCGAGTCGGTGTCATCACACAAAGGCAGCTGCGCCACCCGATTAACTGATTGCGGCCAACATTCCACTTCGGGCGGCTGGCTGCAAGCTGCAGAAGAGTTCCAGCGGTAACCGTGCCACGCGATGATCCGGTTTGGTCAGGAAAAACTAAGGGAAGAGACAACCGTCACTAGAATCAGATCATCTGGTGCGACTTCATCACGCTGTCGAAATCACAAACCTCGTCGGTTACGCTGGCTTGCTTCAATACCCATTCTACCGCCTGCTCCTCCAAGACCGCCTCTTCAATCGCCCGCAAGGCCGGTGGATGACTGCGATAGTAATCAATCAATGCCGTCGGGTCGGTACAGGTGGAGGCCAAATCCTGCAACCGGGCGGCCACGCGCGCCGGCTCGGGTTGCAGTCCCTGTTGACGAATGACCGCGTCTACAATCAATCGCACCTTGACCCGATGCGCAGCTTGCGACTCCATGTGTTCCTTCGTGAGTCCGTCCACGGACGGAGTGGCGTTCGGCGAAATCTCCTCGCGCAAACGACGGATTTCGTCGGCTACGAGCGATTCGGGGATATCGAAATCGTGCAGTGCTGCCAAGCCATCCACCACCTGTTGTTTGAGTTGAGACTGAATGGTGTGCTGCAGTTCACGGGTCATGTTGTTCGTAACTTCCGCTCGGAAGGCTTCCGGCGAGCCGTCGACGATGCCCAATTTCTTGATGAAGTTGAGATCAACCGTTGGCAGGACCGGCTCAGAAACCCGTTTCACTTTGAGGCGGAACGACACGGTTTGGCCCCTTAGGTGTTTCTTGGAATGGTTTTCAGGAAATGTGATCGCCACAACCTTCTCTTCGCCCGCGCTCATGCCCACCAACGCTGCCTCGAACTCCTTCGATTCACCGCCCCATCCCAATTCCACCGAGTGACCTTTTGCGCGACCACCTTCCACGGACTTGCCATTGACCCGTCTTTCAAAATCAACAACGACCCGATCGCCCCTCTGCGCCGGCCGGGCAACATCGTTCCACTCCGCATGTTGGCGGCGGATTACCGCGATCATCTTTTCCAAATCCGCATTCTGCACGGTGGCCACCGGGCGGCGGATCTGCAATGTGTCGACGCGCCCAATCTTGATTTCCGGGTAGACTTGGAAGTTGGCAACAAAGTGCGGGTTCCGTCCATCTTCCATGGGTTCGAAGTTGATGACCGGTGAGCCGGTGACCCGCAACCGATAGGTATCGGCTGCTTGTTGGAAAGTTTCCTTCGCCAGTTTCTCCAGCACTTCCTGGCGGACAGATGCTTCGTACCGCTTCTTGACGACCGCCCAGGGAGCTTTGCCCGGCCGGAATCCATCCACGCGTAGCTCCGCCGCCAGGGACTGCAAACGTTGGCTGACTTCTTTGTCGACCTGTTCGGCGGCCAATTCCACCACCATCGTGCGGTCAATGGTCCCGGTCGATTTCACGGAGATTTGCATAATGACAGACATTACGGAACGGGCAGGCCGTCTCTTGCCATCGCTGTCATGATGACGCAGCGGCAGCGAAATCGTCAACGCGATTTGCTGGCGGAATGAGACGTCCGCTATACGAGTTCGTCCTTGACACACGCGTGGGCTGCACTTATAAGGGCCAAGCTAGGTTTCGTCGCGGATTGTCCTTTAAGCCCTAATTGTTCAAATTCATGAACTCGTAAGCTCGGGGAGCCAGATGAAAACCAAACACCTGACGAACGAACGGTTTCAACTGAAACCCATCGCCGCCGCCGTATTGATCGGCTTGAGCGTGACCTCGGGGAACGCAGCCCCCGCTCCCGCCGGATTTCAGGTCGATGACACAAATAATCCCGTAATCGATGCCGGTGGCAAACGCATCGCGATGGATGGACTGGGCAATGCGGTGGTGGTTTGGGGTACGCAGGCTTATTACGACCCCAGCCCGAGCGTGGTTTTCCGCAGGTACGACGTCAACAGCCTCGCCCTGAGCAACGCGCCCACGGTTGCCAGCCTGACCGTGGATTCGGGAGCGACTCCCGCCCCGTCCGTAGCCTGCAACGCGGATGGCGTGTTTACTGTCGTTTGGTACTCGGGTTCGCAGGTGATGGCGCAACGGTTTGCTTCCGACGCCACCACCAACGGTACCGAGATTGTGGTGGATCAGGGGTCGGCGGACGACAGTTCTCAATCGGCCCGGGTCGGCATCGACAGCAACGGCAATTTTGTTGTGGTCTGGATCACCGGGGGCGACACGCTGCTCGGACGCCTTTTCGACGCTGATGGCAATGCGCTGACCGATGAAATCACGCTCAGCGATCAACCCTTGGATAATAACTCACTCGCGGATGTGGCCATGGACAAGGACGGCAACTTCGCGGTGACGTGGCTGAGCGCTGGGCAGGTGTACGTCCGCCGATTTGATGCGAATGGAACGGCGGCTGCCGCCGGATTCCGCGTCGATTCGACGCCGCCCAACGACGACAACTTCGATCCTGACAACTTGACCATAGATTACACTCTTTCTGACCCGGTCATCGCCATGGACGAGACCGGGGACTTCGCCGTGGCGTGGCGCCGTGATCAGGTGATCACCAAACGCTACACGAAACACACCAAGAGCTGCTACAGCTATTACGGCACCAAGCATTGCTACACTTACAATGTGCAGGCGTATCGAGCGACCACGAAAAGCACCATCCGTTTCCGCCGTTATGACAGCGCAACGTCAGATCTGTCACCCGCTGAGACGCAAGTCGCCAAGGCTACATCCAAGGCGACCTACGACGAAAACGATACGGACCCCAATTTCAAGACGCAGACAGCTCTTGGCTCGACCGGAATCGCCATGGACCAGGACGGTGATTTTGCCGTCGCCTGGGTGAAATCCGTGACCAAGAGAAAGCAGACCTGTTACACGGACGATTACGGATACAAATACTGCTATCCAACCGATACGACGACTTCGTCGGTCCAAGCGCGGCGGTTTAAGTCCAGCGGAAAACCCAAGGGGATTGCCTCGACAATCGCCAAACCGACGCAGACAGTTTCGGGAAATGTTTCTCCGTCTCTGGCCTTGAGTCAGAAGGGGGACCTGGGTGTATCGTGGGTCGAGCAAGTCCCTTATTCCTATGACGGATACAGTTACGGATATACCGACACATTCTGGGCCCGGCTTTATCCGGTTAAGAAGAAGTAGCGGACGGCTTCTGAGATTGATGTAGTCGAACCTGATGGCGGATGAGTTATCAACTGGCGCTGCGCTGTCCGAACCTCCTTCGCCGGTAGTTCAGTGCACCGCAACGGACGGCTTCCGGGAGTGGATAGCAACTCGCCGGGTTTCTTTGTTGGTGTCCACCTATCAGGCGGGCAAACTCCTGGCCATCGGTTGGAATGGCCGGCAAATTTCGCTCAACGCGCGAAATTTCGATAATGCGATGGGGATTGACGTCCGGGGCGATTTTCTGGCCCTCGCCACGTCCGCCCAGATTCAGTGGTTTGCCAACGCGCCGTTGTTGGCGACCGATTTCACACCGCAGAATCCTGGCCGGTACGACGCCGTCTATCTTCAACGAGCGAGTCATTTTACCGGGCCACTGTTCACGCACGACCTCGCTTTTGCTGGCGATGGTGAACTCTGGTTCGTCAACACCCGGTTCTCCTGCCTCGCCACCACGAGCGAGGAGTACAGTTTCATTCCCCGGTGGCAACCGCCATTCATTAGCGCGTTGACCCCGGAAGACCGTTGTCATTTGAATGGTCTCGCTGTTCGGGACGGCAAACCGCAAACCGTGACCGCCCTGGGTGCCTGCGATCAACCGCGCGGTTGGCGGGAGAACAAGGCAACGGGTGGCATCCTGATGGACGTGCCGAGCGGCGCGATCATCCGTGATGGCTTGGCGATGCCGCATTCTCCGCGCTGGCACCGGAACCGGCTTTGGGTGCTCAATTCTGGCACCGGCGAATTGCTCTGCGTGGATGCGGACGCGGGAACCTGTGAAGTGGTTTGTTTTCTGCCGAGCTATCTGCGCGGGTTGACGTTTATCGACAATTTCGCCATCGTGGGACTCTGCAAGATCCGCGAGAAACGCGTGTTCGGCGGTCTGCCCATCGAGCAAAAGGTAGCCAAGCGCCTGTGCGGCGTCACCGTGATCGATATCCGATCCGGTCAACTGGTGGGCAGCTTTGAATTCACCAGCGGCGTCGAGGAGATCTATGATATCCGCGTGTTGGACAAAGTCCGGCAGGCGAATCTGGTTCCCAACGACTACAGCAAACAGCCCGGAGCGGGAATTACCGCGCCCACTTTTTCCTACTGGCTGCTCAAATCCGAAGAGGATTCTTCCCCGTCAAAAGAATCTCCCCCGGCGCGGTAAGTGCCTTCAGCTTCTGCCAGGGCGTCCACCGCTTACGGCACGAGTCGAACCCGATAATACAGCGAGGGAACGTTGGTGGCCACGCCGACGTCGAGGAAGTTCGTGGTGGGACCGACGGAGTTGGTGACGGTGCAAATGTCACTGAAATTGTTCGTGCTGTATCCGCCGCCAGCATCACCGGAAGAACGTTGGAGCGCGTTAGTCGTGCCCGGGCCGCAGGTCCAGTTAATGAGCACATCGTTGTCGGTCTGAACGGCGCTCACGATACGCAATGTCGACGCGCTGTTGGTTGGGTCGGTATTGGCGAGAAATTCTTGCATATTGTTCATGCCGTCGCCATCGGGATCCGCGTTGGGATCGGCGGCCGGGTTGTTCGTACTGCCAAAATATCGCACCTGCCATGCTTGAAACTGGCTCAGAACCGTGATCAAACCGACCTGCATGTTGGTGCTGGCACCGCTGGGCCCGGTGACAATCAGCGTCACCGTGTACGTACCGTTGGCCTGGTACGTGTGCGACACGTTGGTGGGCGCCGTGAAATTGGTCGTGCCGCCATCGCCGAAATCCCAGAAGTTACTGGTGATCGTGCCGCTGGAATTATCGGTGAAACTTACCAGTAGCGGCGCCACACCATTTGTCGGACTGGCACTGAAGCTTGCTGCTGGCATGATGGCACCCGTGCCGATTACCGTGTTGGTTGCCACCCCGCCGTTGGCCGACGCGAACACGACGTTGTTGGTGAACCCGCCGGCACTGACCGGTGCAAACTGCACCACCACGTTGCTCGTGCCAAAACCCGGCACACTGAAGGTCGCGCCCGACAGGATTGAGAAAGGTCCGCTAGTCACAGTGGCCGTTCCATTGCTGACGGTGGTGCCGCCGGAGTTCGTCACCACAAAACTGGCCTGCGCGGTGGTACCAGTCGCCAACGTTCCGAAATTCAGCGTCGCTGGCGTGACCGCGATACTGCCGGGTGTCAGGCCGACGCCGCTAACGGCGTTGGTCGAATTGCCACCCGTACTGGCGAAGATGACTGAACCGTTGAACGTGCCCGCCGAGCCCGGCGCAAACCCGACCGTCACCGTTTGCGTTTGTCCGGCGCCCACCGTGTAGGATCCGCCATTGATGATCGGGAATGGCGAACCGCTGGTAGCTGTGCCCGTCAGGGAAATGTCGCCCGTGTTAATCGCGGAGAAGCTCAAACTGTTGGTCTGGCCGATGGTCACCGATCCGAAACTGAGGCTGCTTGGATTGACCACCAAATGCGCCGGGTTCAGCGCCACAATGTAATCGGACTGGGTGCTGCCGTTGCTGCCGCCGTAGCCGCGGACGGTCAGGCTGACGGTGTAGGCGCCGGCGGCCCCGTAGGTGTGCGCCACGCTGGTGACGGTGGCATTGCTGGTGTTGCCATCCCCGAAATTCCAGAATCGATTGGTGATATTACCGCTGGAGGTATCGGTGAAGGTCACGGCCAACGGCGCCGCACCGCTGGTGGGGCTACCGTTGAAGGACGCCACCGGCGGAGGCGGATTGGTAGCCACAATGTAGTTGCTCTGAATGTTGGTGCTACTGCCTCCCGAACCGCTGACGATCAAGGTAACCGTGTAAGTGCCGGCATTGTAGGTGTGACCTGGGTTGGTGGAGACGGCAAAGTTGGTTGTATTGCCATCGCCAAAGTTCCAAAACCGATTGGTGATCGATCCGGTAGAACTGTCCGTGAAAGTTACCGGCAACGGCGCAGTGCCGCCGGTGGGAGTGCCGCTAAAGCTGGCTACGGGCGGCGGCGTGGCACCGGCAACGATCAGGTTCACCTGACCGGCGGTGCTGGTGGAGACCGTGTAGGTGAAGCTGGGGTTCGGCGTGGTGCCGATCGTCAGACCGCTGTATGTGAGCGTGCCGCCGTAGGTGAACAGCGTGTACGTGCCGGTGTTGAAGCCGCCGCCATCGGCGACGTTCAGCGTGCCGCCCAACGTGAGATTGCCGGTCACGACCGTTT
This sequence comes from Verrucomicrobiia bacterium, assembly GCA_035516795.1. GTDB lineage: Bacteria > Verrucomicrobiota > Verrucomicrobiia > Palsa-1439 > Palsa-1439 > DATJBF01. The sequence goes on along the minus strand of DATIZX010000005.1, from coordinate 10,957 downwards.
TCGTGGTGTTCGTGCCCAAACCGAAATTCCATTTGGATGTTCCACCTGCGCTCAAATTGTTGCTGACCGTGAGGATACTGCTGGCCAGCGTCAGTTGCGGATTGGCACCGAACAGGGAGTCGCGTGTGCTGGCTTGTCCGTTGAAAACGGACAGCACGTTGTTGGACGGCGAGCCCAGGCCGGTCATCGTCATCCCATTGGGATTGGCGGCGCTGTTGGTGATGGTGAATTGGGCATTGTAGAAGGTCAGCGTGTTGGTGCCGCTGGTTGGCGCTGTCAGATTGCAATCGACGAACTGGATGCCTCGCACGTGATAGAGGCAAAAGGTTCCATCGCCGCTGTTGCGTCCTTGGATGTTGACTTTGCTCAGAGTGACGTTCGTCACGGGCGATGCAGGCTTTCCATACATGATACAGGCAATATTGCCCGGGCCCTGGATACCGCTGTTTCCCACAGCCGTGAGATTGCTGATCGTGATGTTTCGGTAGACCGGTGTCGAGCTGGTGAGTGATCCCGCGCTGTCCGCTGCGGCGTTCGCGGGGGTGATGGTGATACTCTTGGACGGCGACCCCATCGCCGTATAGTTCATGTAAAGCGCGATGGGGAAATTCACATTGGTCATGTGCAAGTCGTAATATCTGATGCCGTCGACAATCCCGCCGCTGCCGTAGTCGGATTTCATCTTGATGCCGTATTCGGTGCCAGTCCACCAGCAGTTGCTCACGACCACGTTGTTCACTCCGCCGCCGATCTTGCTGCCCATGGACACGCCGTGTCCGGTCCCGAACGTGCAATTGGAAATGGTAATGTCCGTTGCGGCGGCACCACTCCCCCCGATTTCAACATCATCGTCACCGGTGCTGATGTAGGAGTTGCGGATCAGCACGTTGGTGGAGCTGATGTCAAACGCGTCGGTGTTGTGGGAATCGTACGGCGTATTGATCGTGATGCCATCGATCGTCACGCTCGTATCGCTGTTCTTCAAATAGATGGTGAATACTGGGGGATTTTGCAGCGTCACACCCGTGATCAGCACCCGCGTGCAATGGTCAAACTGGATAAAGTTTGGCCGCGATGAAGTGCTGCTAGGATACTTGACCCACCAGTTCGTTCCCTGACCATCAATAGTTCCCGGGCCGCTGATTTCCACATCGCTAAGGGTAGCGCCATTGATGAAGATGGTGGTGCCGTAGGTGGGCTCCCATGTGCTCAGCGGCAGCATCTGCAGCTTCGTGCCGCTGTCGATCTGCAGATTGACCTTGCTCTTCATGGTGATCGGACCGGAGAGGTAATTGGTCAGCGACGCGCTGCCGGGAGAGATCTCGACGGTGCCGCCGCCAGCAGCGTTAATGGCGGTGATCGCGGCGTTGATCGCCGCGGCATTATTGCTGATTCCGTTGCCATAGGCACCGAAGCTGAGAACGTTGGTGGTGCGGCTGGGAATGGACGGCAAAGGTGGATCAGCTTGGGCCGGCGCGACGGCCCAAAAGAGGAATAGCAGGGTACAAATTTGGACACAAATGAAAAGCGGAACGACCAAACATTCTCGCCGTGTACTGCGACCAGCCCTTATTTCCCTAGCACCCGTCATGGGGTTCACACCACGCGTAGCGCAAGTTTTGCGCCATGTCAAACCGTCCGGGCTAGCAACTTAGGGCACCAATCACATTTGGCAGAGCCGACCGCCGCCCCGACAGCCCAAGACGCCGCGATGTTACGTTCGTGCCAACCAATTATGGAATGAGTCGCACACGGTAATATCTTGCCGGCAAATTCGTCGCGCCGCCAACATCGAGGTAACTGATGAAGGGACTGGACGTATTAGTAATGATGAAGACGTCAACGAAATTGTTTGAGTAACTGCCGTTTTCGTCACCGACGGAACGCTCCAACGCGTTGGTCTTACCGGAGCCGGTCATCCACGTAATGCGAATGTTGTTGCCTTCGTTCGTGATTGCCGTAATCCCGAAGAACGACGCGCTATTGGTTGGGTCCGTACCGGCGAGGTATTCCTGCAGGTTACTTCTACCGTCGCCGTCAGGGTCGGCATTCGCGTTGTTGATGCCGTTGGTCGACAGCAAATCGAGACCGTATTGCACCTTCCACCAGTTGGGAATCCCATCGCCGGTCGCGCTGGAATTCGGGTCGTAGATCAATTCGCCGAAGTGGACGGTACCGGGACTGCTCTCAATGAACGTTCCGCAGGGGTTGGTGACAATCAGGACATCCGCTTCCAGCCAGCCGCCATCGATCGTGACCCGGCCACAACGAACGTCAAGCACCGCAGTGTGCGCCGCATTCGTCACGTAAAGCTCACCGCCGGCAATGCCAATCAGGTTATTCTTCGAACTTGTTTTGTAGCCGACGTAGAGGGCGTTAGCGACAACGGTGCCGCTGTCGGTGATAATCAGTTGGTTGCCGCTGCCGGAGTCGCCCACGTAGAGACCGCCGCTGGTGCGCCACGCCGAGCCGATTCCCGTGACCGTGGCCACATTGTTGGAGGCGGTACTGCCAGAGCCGATGGTACCGGAGAAGTCAACGACTTGGCCGCCGTTGCTGATGATTAAACTGTTGCAGGAACCTTCAAAAGCTCCGACGTAGATGTAACCGTTGCTCCAAACCGAGCCGGACTCCGTCACCCATGCGGCATTGTGCGCGCTTTGTTGGCCGATGTTCCCAATCGCACTCCACACCGTCGCGTGGTCGGCAATCGTGAGCGTGTTACTGGGGGCCAAGTAACCGATATACAAGTAGGAAGAATTGCTCCAGACCGAGCCGGAGCCTGTCACCAGCACGGTGTTTGTACCGTTGAGACCCTTGCCGACATAACACTCGCTGTCGTATACCGCACCGCCGTTGGTGATCGTCAATGCGTTGTGCCCGCTCTCCGCACCGATTTCCAAGTGACCAACTCTCCAGAGAGCGCCTGTGCCGGTGACCAATACCACATTGTTGCTGCTCGCCGAGCTGTTCGCGCCGATGTAGCCATTGCTACTGGCTACCTGCCCGTTGTCGCGAATCTTCAACTTGTTGCTCGTGCCACCGTACCCGACTTCCAAGGCGATACGATTGCTCCAAACGGATCCCGTGCCGGTCACCATAACCGCATTGTTGCTGGCGGTGTTCGCGCCGATGTAGGCAAGACTATCGAACACAATGCCACCGTCGCGGATGATCAGCACATTGCTCGAGCCGAAATCTCCCACATAGAGGTTCGTTGTACTGCTCCAAATCGAACCGGTCCCGGTCACCACCGCCACGTTGTTGCTGTAGAACGTGCCAACCGTCCCATACTCATTGTACACCGCTCCCCCATTCGTGATCGTCAGCGAGCCACCCACGCCTCCCATGTTCAAGCTAAAGCGGTTGCTCCAGACAGAGCCGGCATCGGTGACCAGTATCGTATTGTGGTCGCTTACGACCTCGCTGTTGTCGTCGAACACGGCACCGCCATTTGTGACGATCATTCGATTGGCCGGGCCGTTATAACCCGGATAGAGATCGCCGATGCAGTACCAGACGGAATTCATCCCGCTCACAACCACGGCATTGCTGCCGGCGGCAATCTCGTAGCCGATGTAGCCAGACAGATTTGTCAGTACCCCGCCGTCTTGAATGAGGAGCGCATCGGCGAAAGTGTTCGAGCCGACGATGTAGCTGCCAACCCAGTTGCTCGTCACGCCGCTGATGATGTTGGTTTGGTTATTGGCCGTGAATTGCGCCCACGCCTGCGGAATCGCGAACATGACCAGCGCCAGTGTTGCCCCTGCCAGGAAGGTTCGTTGTCTCGCATTCATTGGTCTCCTTGCGGCGCCAGCCGCACCCGGTGGAGACGGGGTCAGCACTCGCAACTCTCGATGCCGCGATGTCGTGTTCGTGATAGCCAATTATGGAATGAGCCGCACGCGGTAGAAGCGGGCTGGTTCGTTTGTGGCGCCGCCCACGTCGAGGTAGTTGGTGACGATACCGGTTGTGTTGGTGACGGTGAAGATGTCGGCGAAACCGTTGGTCGCGTAACTACCAGAGGTCGCCGCTTGCAGTGCGTTGGTCTTGCCAACGCCCGTCATCCAAGTGACCAGGACATCCTGATTGGTGACAAGGAGATTGGTGATCCGGAATGCCGAAGTGCTATCGTTGGGGTCCGTGCCGGCCAGATATTCCTGGAGATTGTTCTGCCCGTCGCCATCGTTGTCCTTCGCGGCATCGGTGGGATCGAGCGGGTCGAGGCCGTGGGCCTGCTCATAGCCATTGGGAATCCCATCGCCATCTGCATCGGCGTCTGGCGTCAGGATGGCGGAACCATAAACGAATGTCCCGCCGGTATGGATGAACGTACCGCAGGAGTTGGTCATGACAATCGTGTCTGCGACGACAATGTCGGAGTTCAGCGCAAAGGTCCCAGTCTCGATATCGAGTGCGGCGTTGTGCTGGGCATTGGTCACATAAAGCGTGCCGCCCGCGACGGTCACAATACCCGCTGCCTGGCAATCAAACCGGCCGATGTTGAGGTTCGAGTAAATCGTTGTGGTGCCTCCATACAGATTCATCAGGCAGTTGGACGCCCCGGAATCGCCGAGGAAGATGAACTTGCTGATGTAATCCCCATTGGAAACGACGATCTGACCGTAACCTCCCTGATCGCCGACGATAGTGGTTCCGTTGGTACACAGCAGCAGACCGCCCGTGATCCAGAGATGGCCAAAGCCGCCTTCCCGTCCCACATGCATGAAAGGTGTTCCCGAGCCATTTTGCGGCGCGAAGATAATGTTCGTGCCGCCGGCAATCGTCAGCGTGCCGTTGGCGTAGGCGGTGTTGCCGATTTGCACGGCAGCCGTCAGCCAATAGCCGTTAGAAACGATCATTTGGCCCGAGGTGAAATCGGCGTCGCCGACGATCGTGGAAGTGTCATAATTGGACACGAGGAGTTGACCGCCTGTGAGCCAGACCGAGCCCGCGCTGTAGTTGCCGGCCGCGATGTCCAAGAGCCCTAGGTCGGCGGTGCCGCCAGAAATGGTCAGCGTTGCTGCATCGGATCCTTGGAATCCAAGGGACGTATAGCCTGCCGACAGGTAACCCCCTTCAACCGTCACTTGCCCGGCTCCCTCGTAACCGATCTCCAGCGCATTGTCCGGCACCAGCAGTTGACCGCCGCTCAGCGTGATGGAACCGCTGGACCCGGAAAAATAGCCGATGAAGATATCCGAATTGGTCGCCTGCAAGGTGCCTCCACTCATCGTTAGTTGGCCGGATGCCCCTGAGTTGTATCCGATGTACAGGTCCGTGTTATCTTGGAACGTGACCGTGCCGCTGCTGACTTCCAACAAACCGGTGCTACCGTAATTATAGCCGACGTAAGAGTTGCCGGTTTGCCAAACACCGCCCGTCACGGCGAACTGTGCAACGCGATCATATCCCACGTACGAAACACACGGGCTGGTAGTCGTCAGCACAGCGCCATTGTCCAGTTCCATATATCCGTTATCGCTAAGTTGTGAGCGTACGATCACCGGAGAATTGGAAACCGTCATGACGCTGCCCGTACTCAACAGCACGGTGTTGAGGATGTTGAACGTTGCCGATCCCGTATTCTCAACCAGCAATTCATTCAGGCCCTGAAAGGTGATCATTCCTTCATGGACCACAGGTGCGGAAATGATGAGATTGCTGATGGTCATGGAACCGGGAGCGCTTGCTGCCGTCGTTGGATCAATCGTGACAGCTTTAACTCCGTTGAAAGCCGGGAATCCGTTCGTGATCGTGTCAGCAGTATGACTAGTCGACGGCGTCCCCACCGACCAATCTGCATTCGTTTCCCACTTTCCGCCGACTGTGACGTTCCACGAATTTGTCGTTAATGCAGCACGGGATGCGACGCAATTTCCGAACAGTAGCAAGCCGATGATACCGATGGTAAACCCATTCGTTTGCGTGATTTCCTTTCTACGGCACCAACCGCACGCGATAGAATCTTGCTGGTTGGTTCGTGGCGCCGCCGAGATCAGTGTAGTTGGTGACCGTTCCGGTGGTGTTCGTGACGACGAAGATGTCAGCGAAACCGTTGGTTGCGTAGCTGCCGATGGTCGTCGCTTGCAGCGCGTTGGTTTTTCCGACGCCGGTCATCCAGGTGACGAGCAGGTCATCATTCGTGCGGCTGATTGACGTGATGCGAAACGCCGAGGCGCTGTCATTGGGATCGGTGCCAGCCAAATACTCCTGCAGGTTGCTCTGGCCGTCGCCATCGTTGTCCTGTGACGCATCCGTTGGATTGAACGGATCGAGGCCGTGGCTTTGCTCGTAGCCGTTTGGAATGCCGTCGCCATCTACGTCGCCGTTGGGGTCGAGCAGGACCGTGCCGTAAATCAGGGTGCCGCCGCTGCGAATGAAGTGGCTGCAAGCGTTGGTGATGATTAGCTCATCCACGTTCAGCGTGCCGGAGTTGAGGATCAGCGAGCCGCTACGCACTTCGAGCATGGCGTTGCCGGCGTCGTTGGTGACGTCCAGTCGTCCGCCGGAAACAACGACGGTACCGGAGGCGCCGCAGGAGGAAGCCCCGAGAATCACACTGGAGTAAACTGTGTTCGTTCCACCGGCCATCGTCAACGTGCCCTCGCCGGAAGTGCCGATGTCCAACTGCCTGGCCCACACCAGACCGTTTGAGACGGTCATAAAGCCCTGCCCGCCACTTTCTCCAATTTCGTTGTTGAAACTCTCGTTCGTTAACGCAACGGTGCCGCCGGTGACCCAGAGCGTGCCCGTCACGGCAAATCCGTCCCCCAACGTGAGCGCCGCCGGGCCTTCCAGCGAGCCGCCCGCAACCGTCACTGTCCCCGCTCCGCCAAGACCGACGGTCAGATCCCCGGCCCGGAGTGTTCCGTTGCTGAGTATTATCTGACCCGAACCGTCGATCCCCAGGTACGAAATGAAAGCCGGACTGATACTAAGCAGTCCACCGGTAATCCAGATGGTGCCGCTCGATCCGGCCAAATTGCCCACAGAGAGATTGCCCACAAACATCGAGCCGCCGAACACGGTGAGGCTGCCGCTACCCGCGTTGCCGACAATGGTGGTGACGCTGCTGACCGTGATACTGCTGCCATTTGAGACGGTGGCACTCCCGTCGATGATCAATCCGCTGCCGGAACCGACGCTCGTCGGATCATTCGTGACCACCAACTGACCACCGGTGATCTGGACGATTCCAGTACTTCCTGCACCACCGACCGTGAGCGGACCGCTCAGCGCCGTTGTGCCGGCATTCACTGATAGGGTGCCGCGGGAACCGGGCAGGCTGCCGACGTCGAAATCCCTAAACGTCGCCACGCCGCCCTGATTGCTCAAGATCCCCGAACCGTGGTAGCCGACGAATGTGAAACTATTCGTGGCGAGAAGCGTGCCGCCATTGGTCAGCACGAGGCTGCCGTCCAAAATGAAGTCTCCGCTCCCGGGACCGACGGCCGCCGGCGCGTTCGTGATGACGAACTCCCCGCCTGTTACCAGCACTGTTCCCGTGCCGTACCCAGAACTCGAGGGTCCACCCGCGATGTTGAACGGCCCGACCATCGCCGCGGTGCCGCCGGCTACCGTCAACGTACCTTGCGCGCCGGCCGTGAACCCGACAATCACATCCCGGGCCAACCACGTACCGTTGGAGAGCGTGAACTGCCCGATGCCATCATTCCCGATCCGCGTCAGCGCGTTGGTGACAACCGTGCGTCCACCCGTTTGCCACACGGCCCCGGTCGAGCCACCGGCATAGCCGACAAACATGTAACCGTCGGACACGTTGGTGCCGCCAGCCATGTTGATGGTTCCGCTCGCGCCCGGATTCTCGCCAATTTCCGACGCACCCGAGAGAACCATTCCATTGGAGATGGTCAATGTGCCCTGCCCGTTCACCCCCAACTCCGCGATCTTGTTACTCCAGATGAGCGTGCCGGTGTCGAGATTGATGGAGCCATCATTGTACAGCACGACAAAGCCGCTCGCGCCATCCACCCGTACATTGGAATTGCTGACGGAGATCACGCCGCCATTACTGAGAGTCAGGGTATTGAGGATTTCGAACGATATCGACGCAGCATTCTGGATCAGCAATTCATTGCGACCTTGGCGCTGTGATGGGGGAAGCGTAACCTTCGGTGCCGAGAGGATCAGGTTACTGATGGTCATCGAGCCGGGTGCGATGCTGGCGGTCGTTCCATCGATCGTGATCGATTTGGTCAAAACCAATGGTGCGAAACCATTCGTAATCCCCACAACGGCGTTGTTGAACGACGGCGTTCCCGATGCCCAATTCGTCGCAGCCTCCCATTTGTCGCCATAAGAGCTGGTCCATTCATTCGTGGTGAGGGCACCTCGCGCCAATGGCACGGCGAACGCCGCGATGGTGACGAGCAACCAGAATGCGGGCGTCAGGGGAAGATTAAGATCGAAGCACCATTCTCCTATCGCCGAAATCAAACAGACAATCCACGACGTCCACGCCAATAATTTCATTTTCATTAGTTCACCTATCGTTTTTCTGCATCAGTTTCACGGCACCAGCCCCTACGGGACAACCCGCACGCGGTAATAGCGCGCGGGTTTATTGGTCGCGCCGTTAGTGTCGGTGTAGTTGGTGGAGACGTTCCCGCTACCGCTGACGATCAATTGCGGACCGAGATTGACGAAACCATTGGTCGAGTAAGCGCCGCCAGCATCGCCCGGTGAAACCTGGACCTGGTTGGTGGAGCCGCCAGCCGTCGTCCAGGTGAGCACCATGTTGTTGCCCTGTGCGGCAAGGGAGGTGATTTGGAAAAGTCCGGGGGTGTTCGTCACCCCACCGACAACGAGCGTGCCGCCGGTGTGGACGAAATTAGCGCACGGATTGGTGAGAATCATCTTGTCCATAACAACGGTACCGCCGCTCAGATTGAACGTACCGTTCTCGATATCGAGCACGGCGGTTCCGGTAGCATTCGTCACGTACAAGCTGCCGCCGGTAATATTTACGAGCCCGATGCTGGAACAGTCGTAATTGCCCAAGGTCAAAGTCGAGGAAATCCTGCTCACACCTCCGGCGATGGTTAGCGTCCCGTCGAGCTCGGGGTCAAGCCAGAGGTCGGAGCCAACATAGACCCAAGTGCTGACCCATACACCATTGGACACAATCATCTGACCCGATGACGGAGTTTCATCTTGTCCCCCGATGAATGTCTCGTTTGCGAGCCCGCCCAGTTGACCGCCCGTTAACCAAACAGTCCCGGGATGTGAGTTGGTTCCCCCAATAGTGAGGGAGTACGGGTCGCAGGTGCCACCGGAAATCGTTAGAGTGCCGGCATTGAGTATCTGGTCGAATATATTTAATGCGTCAGCCTTCATTGAACCTGCCGAGATCACCATTTGCCCATTTTCGAATATATAGACTGCATCGGCCCCCACTGAACCTCCCGAGATTATCATTTGCCCGCTTCCATAGATGTTCAGGTCCGCGATTGGCTGTGTCCAAGAACCGCCCGAAACGAGCACCGCACCGGCGGAAGGGCCAACATAGAACGGGCAACCCATGGACAACGTTCCTCCGCTCATGGCGATTGTACCAGAGGCACCGTAATCGCTTCCGACCTCTGACCATGGGGCGCCGCTGCCGACGGAGATGGAACCGTCGACCAATTTCAAGAGGCCCGTGCTGCCGGAGTAGTTGCCGACGAATAAACCCCGCGTTACCCAGGTGCCGCCGGTTACCACCATTTGCGCCGATTGATTGACGCCGATCAGATTGTCGCCAAAACCACTGAAGTCCCCGTTAGTTGTTATAAGAGTCGCGTTTTTATCGACCTCCAAGTATCCATCATCCGACATGGGGCCGTTGATAAGCACCTTGGAATTGGTGACCGACATGACGCTGCCGGTCGTCAAAACCAGTTGATTGACGATCGTGAACGGAGTCGATGCGGTATTCTGGATGAGCAACTCGTTCACGCCCTGCTCCTGATGCAGACCATTCGGGACCACTGGCGCGGAGATGTTCAGGTTGCTGATGGTCATCGAGCCGGGAGAACCGCTGGCGGTTGTGGCATCGATGGTGATCGCTTTGGAGAAGATCAACGGTCCAAACGCGTTTGTAATCCCGACGTCCGCGTTGGCAATGGACGGCGTGCCATTCGACCAGTTGCTGCTCGTCTCCCACTTGCCGCCGGTGATGTTCTTCCAGACGTTGGTAGTCAACGCGCCTCGCGCCGAGGGCACGGTGAGTGCCGCGACGGCCACAAGCAGCCAGAACGCCGGCTTCAACGGGAGATCAGCATTGAGGCACCACTCTCCCCCGGCCGACGCCAAAAAGACGATCCACGACATCCATGCAAATAGTTTCGTTTTCATTCATTCACCCGGTTTTCATTGTCAGTTTTAGGGCACCAGCCGCACGCGGTAGTAGCGCGCGGGTTTGTTGGTCGCGCCGCCGGTGTCGGTGTAGTTGGTGGCGACGCTCCCGCTACCGCTGATGATCAATTGAGGACCGAGATTGACGAAACCATTGGTCGAGTAAACGCCGCCAGCATCGCCCGGTGAAACCTGGACTTGGTTGGTGGAGCCGCCAGCCGCCGTCCAGGTGAGCACGATGTTGTTACCCTGCACGGCAATGGATGTGATTTGGAGTGACTGCGGCGTGATCTGCAAAGGCGTGGACAACGGGTTCTGCGGGTCAGACCCCGCCTCGTATTCCTCCCAATTCGAGTAGCCGTCTCCATCCGGATCGCCATCGGGCCCGTCGTTGCCGATTGAAGACAATGGATCGAGGCCGTGCGCTTGTTCCCACCAATTCGGCAGGCCGTCGCCATCCGCGTCGCCGTTCGGGTCGAGAACCAGCGTCCCGACGGTGACGGTTCCACTGAAGTTGTCGAATACGCCATAACAGCCGTTCGTGACGACCAACTTGTCCACAACGAGCGTGCCGCCACCGAGAAGAAACAACCCGTTG
>DATIZX010000004.1:0-12804 GCA_035516795.1 Verrucomicrobiia bacterium | reverse complement strand
CTCGGCGGCCTTGATCCCCCCCTCTTCAGTCAACCAACCGGTAGCGATCTGGTCGGGGGCGAGGCTGATATGGGCGTTGGCCAGCACTTCCTTGAAGGAATCGAAGATGTCCTGGCAGGTCTGGATCTCGAGCAAACCGCCACTGATCACCCCGATGCGTTCATGGCCCAGATGGATCAGATGTTCGGCTGCTTGGGAAGCGCCGTGCCGATAGTTGGAGACCACAGAGTTCAGATCGAACTCTTGGGAATAATTGTTGACCATCAACATCGGTCGAGACCCGTCGGCAAAGTCTTCCACGAAACGGTGACGGGCGTTGGCGCCGATAAACAAAATGCCGTCCACGAATTTCTGGTCGTACAACTGGAGGTATTCCTTGCTCTCAACAAACTCTGGACGAGCGACTTCCAGAAGGATCTTGTATCCCCGCTCGCAGGCCCGGTCGTAAATGCCGCTGACAATCTCGCCGAAATAGACGTCCGCAAAGCCGTGTTTGAGTTGCGGCAGCAGCACGGCCAACGTTCGGGTATGCCGCCAAGCCAAGGTGCGCGCCATGCGGTTGGGTTGGTAGCCGAGGCGCTGGATGGTCTTGAGAACCCGCTCCCGAGTGGCGGTGCTGATGCGGGGATTGCCATTGAGCACGAGCGAAACGGTGGAAATGGACACCCCGCTGCGCTCGGCAATGTCCTTGATGGTGAATCGTTTCTTTGCTGAAATCATCCCGCTTTCGGCCTCGACCCTTGGTTTTAGGAAAATCGTTTGACCAAACCATCTCAGGTTGCCAACCAAGATTCAAGCATGTTATGAGGCCATTCGGTTTGGAGTGCCAGGATTCTTCTCTTAAGCAGAGAACAGATAAGTTGCCGACTACAACAATGAAAATCCGTGTTCGTGCCAGCAGGTCTATCGTACTTCGAGTATTAGGACCGGGGAGGGAAGAACGGCTGGGGTTCGCGCGGCTGGTCTCGTATTGTTGAACAACGCTGCATTATTCGGTGGCGTGACCCTTTGGTTCTGGACCGTATTTCCGCAGGGCAAATCTGCGCTTGCCTCGACAGGAGAGCCCGGTTTTGGTAAGCAAACGACATGACCATGGCGCTCCGAAAAGAGATTCTCAGCAAAGCACGACGGATCGTGATCAAGCTGGGCACCGGTCTGTTGACCGACAGCCAAAATCATCTCGCGCTGGAGCAGATCGAATGTCTGGTCGCGCAGATCGCGGTGCTCCACCAAGAGAAGCGGCAGGTAGCTGTGGTCTCGTCTGGTGCAATTGCTGCGGGAATGGCTGAACTGGCGCTGTCGCAACGTCCGAGAAAGCTCGATGAATTGCAGGCGGCGGCGGCCATTGGCCAAAGCAAGTTGATGGCACTTTATGACGGGCTCTTCTCCAAATTCAACATCGTCATTGCGCAAGTGCTGCTCACCCACGATGATTTGAAAAACCGCGCCCGGCATCTCAATGCGCATAACACGTTGATGACGCTCGTCGCTCGAAACGTGATCCCGATTGTCAACGAGAACGACACTGTGTCTGTTGACGAAATCAAGTTCGGCGATAATGACCTGCTGGGCGCGCTGACCGCCACGCTGATAGACGCCGACTTGTTGGTCATTCTTTCACACGTGGAAGGACTCCTGAGACAAGGGATTCCGCTGTCCGTAGTCGGTGACATTTCAGCCGAGATCGAACAGCTTGCAGGAGGGACTAACCGTGCAACAAGCGTCGGCGGCATGAGATCGAAGATCGAAGCCGCGCGGATTGTCACGCGCGCCGGCATTCCCATGGTGATTGCCAGCGGCGAGCGCAGGCGCGTGCTGGAGGATTTGCTTACTGGTGCGGATATCGGGACGCTGTTTGTTCCGAAAGAAGGCAAATTGGCCAGCCGCAAGCGTTGGATTGCGTTCTTTCAGCGGCCAGTGGGTGCAATCGTCGTCGACGATGGCGCCGCGCGTGCGGTGCGAGACAACGGGAAAAGCCTGTTGGCCAAAGGCATCGTATCTGCGGACGGCAAATTTGGGAAAGGTGACGTCGTCAGTATCACGGATAAGAATCGAGTTGAATTCGCCCGCGGCTTGGCGAAGGTTAGCAGCACGGAATGGAAGTCCATCTCCGGGGTGGTCGTTCACCGGGATGATCTCGTGATTTTGTAATGGATCTCAAAGAGCAAATGCGGTTGCTGGCGGAACACTCGCGCGATGCGGCCCGGGCTTTGGCCCGACTGGATACCGAATCGAAGAATGCCGTGCTGTTAGAAATGGCCAACGGTATTGAGCAGCGTGCCGCGCAAATCAAAGCCGCGAACGCAAAGGACATCGAAACCGGTCAGGCAGCCGGCTTGTCGGCCGCTGTGCTCGACCGATTATCGTTGGACGATAAACGCATTCGCGAAATGGCCAATGGAATTCGCAAAGTAGCGGAACTGCCTGACCCCATTGGGAAGACGATCAGCGAGTGGACCCGTCCGAACGGAATTCGCATCCAAAAAGTGCGGGTGCCTCTCGGTGTCATTCTCATCATCTACGAGTCGCGTCCGAATGTGACGGCGGACGCGGCCTGCTTGTGCTTCAAGACGGGCAACGCCGTGATTTTGCGCGGCGGGTCGGAAGCGATTCATTCCAATCTGGCCATTGCGGAGGCGATGAATGTTGCTGGCTTGCCGCCAAACAGTATTGTCGTGGTCCCTACGACCGACCGGAGCGCGATCGACGAGTTGCTCAAACTCGATGAGTACATCAACCTTTGCATCCCGCGTGGGGGCGAAGGCCTTATCCGCGCCGTCGCAGAAAAATCCCGTATCCCGGTTATCAAACACTACAAAGGCGTTTGCCACGTGTATGTCGATCGCGATGCCGACTTGGAAATGGCAGAGAAAATCGTTCTGAATGCCAAATGCCAGCGTCCCGCGGTATGCAACGCGATTGAGACCTTATTGGTCGATGAGAAGATCGCCCGCCGGTTCCTGCCCCGGATCGCCAGGGCATTGGCGGATCGAAAGGTCGAGTTGCGCGGTGACGACAGAACGCGGCAGGTGGTGGAAGGCGTTCGGCCGGCGACCGAGGATGATTGGTACGCGGAGTACCTCGACCTCATCATCGCCGTCCGTGTGGTGAATGGTGTGAACGAGGCAATTGAACACATCACCAAGTATGGCTCGGCGCATAGCGATGCCATCGTTACCCGGAGCGAGTCCACCGCGCAGAAGTTTCTTCGCGAGGTGGACAGCAGCAGTGTCTTCTGGAATGCCAGTACGCGTCTGGCCGACGGCGGACAATACGGTTTTGGCGCGGAGATCGGAATTTCCACCGACAAGCTTCACGCTCGCGGCCCGATGGGCTTGGAGGAATTGACCAGCTACAAGTTCGTGGTGACGGGCACCGGGCAATTGCGTGAATGAGCTCGACTTCTGCTGCCGAGCGCGCCCGGTACATTCGGGATCAACTCCCTCCGCATGGATTATTCGCCGGTGCGACCTGGCGCATTTCGCCGGAAGCGTTTCCGCTTGCGCCAGATCTCGTCGCCAAACTGGAGGCGCTCGGTTCGCAATTATTGGCTTTTTATCGCGCTTGCAACATCCTCTACCGGCACAGCGTCCAAGGGAAACTGCCGGCGTGGATTGCTGAATATCTGGATGCGGGCAAGCCGAAAGATTTGATCGAGTTCTCGCGCTTGAGCCGATTCAAAGGTGAGATCCCGCGCGTGATCCGCCCCGACGTGATCCTTACGGACGATCACTTTTTTATCACGGAATTGGATTCCGTGCCCGGAGGTATCGGATTAACCGGTTGGCTCGCGAAAACCTATTCTGCCCTAGGTGACGACGTTATCGGCGGCCCGCAGGGAATGACGGAAGGATTCGACGCGACGTTCGAAAAGCCGCTGGTGGTTGTCGTTTCCGAAGAAGCCTCCACGTACCGTCCCGAGATGGAGTGGTTGGGGCGCCAAATCGATTTCCGCGTCATACGACCGGAGGAAACGACAACGTTGGGGACCGTCGCCACCGTTTATCGGTTCTTCGAATTGTTTGATTGGTCGAACGTGCCAAATGCCAGGATCTTGTTCGAAGCAGTGGCACGAGGCGACTTGAAACTTACGCCGCCGATCAAGCCGCATTTGGAAGAGAAGATGTTGTTCGCCTTTTTGTGGATGGACAGCTTGAAGCATTTTTGGCGTGAACAACTCGGTGAGAAAACTCTGGCTGCTTTGCGTGGGGTGTTCCCCTACACGTGGATTATGGATCCGACGCCCTTGCCGCCGCATGCGGTGATTCCCGAGTTGGGCATCCACGATTGGCTTGAGATGGGACATTTTTCTCAAAAGCAACGCGAATTGGTTCTGAAAATCTCTGGTTTTAGCGAACGGGCCTGGGGCAGTCGTGGCGTCTATGTGGGACATGACCTGCCGGCGAACGAGTGGGCGGAGGCAATTCGGCGAGCACTGGAAAGCTTTCCAGAGCATCCGTTTATCTTGCAGCGATTCGAGAAGTCAAAGCTTTTTGACTCTCAGTATTTCGATTTTGAAGCGAATGAGATGCAACCCTTCAAGGCTCGCGTGCGGCTGTGCCCCTACTATTTCGTCGGAGGAGATAGAGCAACGCTTGGTGGAGTCCTGGCCACCGTTTGTCCTGCCGATAAAAAGATACTTCACGGAATGCCAGAGGCAGTGATGTCCCCGTGCAGCATAAGGGCTGAATAGGCCCTGCCTATAACCATTGTTGACTGCGCGGGAAGTGCTGGACAGTCTTCCCCCGGAAAGAAAACGCTCTGCGCGCTGGTGAGCGCGCAGAGCGTTGATAATTACCTACCTTGTTCAGTCGGATGGGTTAGCGTCTACCAACCCCAGCCGCTGCAGATAGTGTAACAAGGATCGTCGTGGTGCCGACATTTATTACCTTTATCATCATAGTCGTGGCGACCATCGTGCCGGTCGCACAGCTTAAAGTGATGACTCTCGGTAAACGTGTCGCAGGGATCTGACGAAACGAAGTTCTGATTGTTGTTGGCCTTGTCCAGTGCGCTATTCAGAGCCTGTTGATACGCACGATTGGAGTCCCCATACTTCGTGAGACCGTCGGCGCACAGAGCTGCACTAGCCTCGCTCACCAGATCGTCAACGGTTATGAAGTTGTTGTTCATACCGGCGTTGCCGCAACCGGGGGCGTACACCAACTGCGTCGCGCTGTTGGTGATGCTGCCTTGACGGATGCTCAGCACCATGGTCGCCAATTCCACCGACAACGAATACGCCATGTTTGCTGAACTCTGGCCGTAAACCCAACTATTATAGGCGGACTTGTTGGCCGATAGACTCGATGATGTAAAGTCGCGATCCGAACCGTCCGAATTGCGCAAGCAAAGGGCGGTCAGAGCGGCAAAATCATTCGAGGTCAGGTTCGACTGACCAAACCACTGGCACCAGGTTGACACCGGAACGCATTGGCCATCGCCCATGCAAATGTTACCGAAACTGAGCGAAATGGTCTGGCCCATCGACAAGTTGGTACGAACGCTGGTGGCGGTCGTCGCTACCCAGGAGTTGTGGCTGGGGAAGACCTCGCAAACGGTATAGTTGCCCGCGGGCAGGTTGGTGAAGCACACGTTGCCGTTGTCGTCAGTGTACCCCTTCTGGGAAATGCAGTTGCCCTTCCCGTCGGTTCCCGTCAGGTTAAACCGCCAGTCGACAACGACTTGACCATCGTTGTCAATTCCATCGGCATTGGCGTCGTAGAATTTGTGTACGCAGATCTGCCCGGGTCCCGTGGGCTTCGCAACCGAAACCTTCTTGTTCGCACTGAGTTGAAAGACATTGCCCGGTTGAATGATCACATCCCATTCATTGCCCCAAGCGGCGTCTCCCGTCTTCGGACCATCTTGATCGTTGAGAGTCGTCGGAGACGAATCGTTCAACAGAGTGAGAACATTGGTCGGATTATTCGAGACGAGATCAGCTTGGTGATGAGTCGGGATCGGTAAGGCTCCGCAGTCGGAAGAGGCGCCATTCGGATTGTTCTGCACCATCTCGTTCGCCGACGGATATGTAACCGTGTCACTTGCCGGATTGGCCGGATCCAGATTGAAATCATTGTACTGATAGAAATGGAAATCCAGCGGATTGGCGCCGGTATTGAGGATGGATATCACCTCGCTGATACCGGAACTGCCGTCTCCTGGCTGTCCACCTGTCAGCTGGATGTGCGCACTGATGGTAAAGGGCGTGGAGGGATCCGAATTGACATACTGAAACACCAGTGTGTCATTGAGACCATCAAAATCCACGTCACTCAACCCGTAGGCAACCGGCCCCGCGGTGTCAATTGAATGCTCACCGCCTGTGGGACCAATGCGATACCAGAACCATTGCTTCTGTAGGGCGTGAACGCCGTCGATCGCCCAGTCGGATACACCAGCCTGACTTCCCAAGTCAACCGTCACCGTGGAGTTTCCGTTGGTCAGAACAACCACGTCCGCTTTGACGGTGGGAATGACGTAACCGACAAGATAGACAAGAACGGACAACCCTATTCCCTTGAGGACTATACGACTTACCAGCTTCATTATGTTACTCCTTTCACCCGTTTCCCTCGCTTTGTCTCGCTGTTCAACCTCACCTGAACCACTGCCAAGGACACAACTACATCGTATACGACTCTGTGTCCCAACTAGAGACAACGCTGACTGCGACCAGAATGTACGACGGTGCCTAGCTTATACGACGACGAAGTACTGCCGCAAAGAAAAGTAACCCGCCAAGACCTAGCATCAAACTGCTCGGTTCTGGAACCTGCAATTGATTATCAAGCTGAATTATTTGTGACGAGTTTGCCCCTATGCTCATATCCCATTCAAATGCCCATGTTGCATTGCCGGTCAAGGGACCGCCCGCTCCGCTCAACGTGGTGGCCGAAGAATTTGTCAGGCTAGTGAAAGTTGCCGGATAAGTATTGGCCTCGTGTTCCGTCGGACTAAGCCCCGAAATCTCCTGGGTCTGAAGAACACCCCCAAAGGGATAAGGCACGTTGTTTGATTGAATAACGGTGGTCGAATTTAGAAACTGAACGATGTCGTTGTCTGAACCACCACCGTAACCCAAATTGAAATCTGAGTAAAGAAAGAGGTGAAAATCTAGCGCGCTGCCATTCAGATTGGTAATTTTGATTGTCGTGTTGATGTCTGAGTTTTCGCCGGCAGGTTGGCCTGCATAACCTATTAGAAAAGACGATACCGAGATGGTGAACTTGCTAGCTGCGTTGGTATAAAGCGAACTCAATGTGTCCTTGTAGCCATCGAAATTTGCATCGGTAGCGTTAGCGCCGACCAACGTCAACGTTCCAATCGACGCCTCGGGATTGCTGGAACCGATCCGATACCAGAACTGCTGCTGGTTGGCAACGTTCATACCGTTAAGCGGATAATTCGCCGTCCAAGCGGTCAACCCATTCGCAGTATCATAAGTCGCAGTTGAGGTTCCATTGGTCAACGAATAAGTGGCCGCTTTAGATGTGGGAACAACCCATGCTAGCGCCACCGTCAGCAACACGCTAAGTACTGTCGATTGCTTTATGATCGTCATCTCCCAAACCCGCTTCGTATTACCCATTTTACCAGCCTCCTAACCCAATCCCGTACTATTAAACATCGCCCCAACAGCGCATACCTCTAACCGCCGCTCTCCAAGTAAGACCAAATAATACCTTGGAGTCCGCAGAATGCAAGCGAATTCTCACAGAAATCTTACCCTGTAAGCCGCCAAATTCAAAGCTTGCGCAAACAGCCTGCCGAGATTATCCAAGATTAAGTGTTCATATTCCGTTTGGGAGTAACTTCACCCTTAATGAGAAAGCATGGTGCGGGTCGGGTGAAGTGGTAACCACCTGGCTTCGTAAACGGCGCAATGCGGATCTCTTCTCCTATCAGCCGTTCCAGCTTTGGTCAGCAAATTGGAGTTGAATTACCCATCAACATGCTAACCGTCAACAAGTTGCGTAGATTCACTCTTACGCGTCGATGCAACAGCATGCGACTGGATGCCAAACATAGGTACCAGCACGGTCGTCCTCAAAATACGAACGGGCAGACGTCGCGCGTGTGGAGCAATCCCCTGATTTCATCCGATCCGGCTTGCGATGAACCTGGCCTCAGCACGGCGTGAAGCCGCCCGCACGGGGATCCAGACGCCATTGTCCTGTTTCAGTAGACGCGAAAAGCAAGGAAAAGCTAATTCATTCATGGCCGCACGTGAATGGCGGAAACTGGGCACGTCCGAACCCGTATATCGTTCCCGTCTGGCTGGATTGCACAAATCGGCCTTTGCCGAATGACCCGTAAGCATTTTGAACCTTATCATAGGTGGATCAAAGTGTATTAGTCCTCTCCATGCGGTGGTCTTTTGCGCTTGCAAAGGGATGCTGCGAGGCTAGTATTCCAACGTTGCTGAAAGAAATCAGGCAACTTAATGACCGCTCCGAGCGTTTCGGGGCACAAAAACAATAAACTCAAATCCAGTCATTTGACGGGATGTCTTGCGTCCTCAGCAGGATCGCCGGGCGCGAGATGCAACAGGGGAGGATCCATTGGCAAACGTAACAGTCGAAGAGTTGTTGGAAGCCGGGGTTCATTTCGGTCATCAGACCAAGCGTTGGAACCCCAAGATGAAGAAATACATTTTCGCCGCCCGCAACGGCATTCATATCGTCGATCTCAACAAGACACTCACCCAAATCGAAGTCGCTTGCGGTTTCTTACACGACATCATAGCTGCTGGGGGCACCGTGCTGTTGGTGGGCACCAAAAAACAGGCGCAACAGGAAATCAAGGACGCTGCCGCTCGCACCGGAATGCCTTATGTGGTTGATCGCTGGCTGGGAGGCACTCTCACCAACCTGCGCACCATTCGCAACAGCGTCAAACGAATGCAGGAAATCGACCGGCTCCTCACCTCGCCCGAAGGCGAGCGCTTGCCCAAGAAGGAAGTCGCCTTCCTGCGCCGCGAACACAACAAACTGCATCGTAACCTCGACGGCATCGTGAATATGGAACGATTACCCGCTGCGGTATTCGTAATCGATATTTTGCGCGAGACCATCGCCCTGCACGAAGCCCAGCGCCTGAAGATTCCCCTCATTGCCATCGTCGATACCAATTGCGATCCCGATCAGGTCACGTATCCGATCGCCGGCAACGACGACGCGATTCGCGCGATCAAACTCGTCACCAATGTGATCGCCAACACCATTGCCGAAGCACAAGCCGAGTTGGGCCGGAAATACCCGGCGCCGCCTCCCGCACCGGAGGCTCAGCCCAGCGAACCGGTTGCCGAGCAACCGGCCGCAGCAACGAGCTGACACGGCTCGCAACGTCTAACAATCTACGATCACGACAACCATGGATATTGACCCCAAACTCGTAAAAGCGTTACGCGACAAGACTGGCGCGGGAATGATGGACTGCAAACAAGCGTTGCAGGAGGCCAAGGGGGATCTGGCCGAAGGGGAGAAGATTCTTCGCAAAAAGGGAATTTCTGTCGCCGGCAAGAAAGCCGGCCGCGCCGCAAAGGAAGGCTGCATTGCCAGTTACATCCACCACGGCAGCAAACTCGGCGTGCTCCTCGAGATCAACTGCGAAACGGATTTCGTTGCGCGCAATGAGACGTTTCGCGAGATGGTGAAGGATATCACGCAGCAGATCGCCGCAGCCAATCCGAGCTATGTGAAACGCGAAGACGTGCCCGCCGGCATCGTCGAGAGCGAGAAGGAAATTTATCGCGCCCAGGTAAAGGACAAGCCGCCCCAAGCTGTTGAGAAGATTATCGCCGGCAAGCTGGAGAAGTTTTACTCAACGGTTTGTTTGCTTGAACAACCGTTCGTGAAGAATACCGAGATCACGATCAAGGATCACATCACGGCCAAAATTGCGCAACTGGGCGAGAACATCGTGATCCGTCGGTTTGTTCGCTGGCAGGTCGGCGAGGAATTGACCGCGGCATCCTGATTCTTTCCGACGGCGGACTGACTTTGGCTGCCCGAGTGCGTTGGACGCGGCTGGCGAAGTTTTCGCCCGCGAAAGACTTGAATAATCGTTTCGGGGAATTCATGCTAGGTTTTGCGACATGAGTCCGAGACCAATTCCAAAATCGCTGCGGACGCCCGCTCGAGGTGGATTCGTTGCGTTTCTTCTAGTCTTCGGGTTGCTTGGTTGTGCATTTGCAGCTGGCGAGACGGGCCCGAAGCAACGCGCGCCGGATTTCACGCTCAAAGACGTGCAGGGCAATACCGTTCGACTCGCAGATTTCTCCGGTCAAGCGTTGATCGTCTCTTTCGTAGTGACCTGGGACAAACCCAGTCTCAGACAGATTGGAATCCTGTCCGACATACGCAAGGAACGCAGCGAGAAAGAATTGGCCATCTTGGCAGTGGCGATTGAGCAGGGAGGTGAGCCGACCACGAAATCTTACGTCGAGCAGAAACACCCGGGCTTTCCATTCTTGGTGGCGGACTATGCGACCATCAGTGCATTTGGTGGATTGACCGCCGTTCCCACCACTTTCGTTATCGATAAGAATCACAATATCGTTCAGAAGTATGTGGGGATTACGAGCAAAGATGTTTTGGATTCTGACTTGAACGGGCAATCGGTCGTGTCCCATGCGGAAGCGAAGTAACCGGCTACTGACGCTCCTGTTGGCGATGTGGGCTTTGCTGCCAGGGATTGGCATCGCCCAGTTGTCTCCAACCCCCGGGCAAGAAGCGACCGTCTCGTCGCTACTCTCGGTCGACCGACTCGCGCCCGGCTCTCCTTTTCGCATCGCCGTGATCATCGACCTGGCAGAGCCGTGGCACGTCAATGCGAATAACGTCAGCACGGAGGGCCTGATTCCTACCACGTTGAACTTTCCGTCTTCGGCTTCCGTAAGCATCGACCGCATCACTTATCCGCTGGGCGAACGAATGAAGGTTGGCTGGGCCGATGAACCCGTCGCACTTTACACCGGCCGGACAATCATCTTGATTGAGGCGCGGACCAAAGCCGACGCGAAACCCGGACCGGTGACCCTCGAAGGCTCGTTACGCTATCAGGCGTGCAACGACCGACTCTGCATAGCTCCCAAAACCGTCCCGGTGACGATCAAAACCGAAATCGGTCCGCCCGGCACCAAGTCGTTGCCAGTTCACCCCGAGATTTTCGGCAAGGCACCAAACGCTGCTCCTCTTCCAGCGCTGGTTACGGCAGGCAACGGTGCGAACGAAAGTTCGATTGCGCATTTGATTCAACAACGCGGATGGCTCATCACCATTCTGATCGTCTTTTTGGGCGGTCTGGCGCTCAACCTGACTCCCTGTGTCTATCCCATGATTGCCATTACCGTCAGTTATTTCGGCGGCCAAAGCGGGCAACGCAGTACCGGACGCGCTTTTGTCTCGTCGCTGATTTACTGCCTCGGCATTATCCTCACCTATTCAACGCTTGGGTTGATTGCGGCACTCACTGGTTCTTTGTTCGGGTCGGCCCTGCAAAGCCCGGTCGTGCTGGTCGGCATCGCGCTCTTACTCGTAGTGCTGGCGTTGAGCATGTTCGGCGCGTACGAATTGCAGCCGCCGCAGTTTCTCATGCAGAAAGCGACGGGCTTATCCTCGAAGGCCGGCTATGTCGGCCTGTTTCTTTTCGGAGCGGTAATCGGCGTCATTGCGGCGCCATGTCTCGCCCCGTTCGTGGTCGCCCTGTTGGCCTTTGTCGGCCAGAGCGGGAACCCTTGGCTGGGCTGGTGGATGTTCTTTGCGCTCGCGTCGGGATTAGGTTTGCCTTACATCGTGCTCGGCACATTCTCCGGATTGTTGACGCGTCTGCCGAAATCGGGAACATGGATGGTTTGGGTGAAACGCGTGTTTGGCGTCGCGTTGATTGCGGTGGCGGCATGGATCGTCAGCCCGCTGTGGCTGGAGGCCACGGCATCCACCACAGGCGGAATTACGTTCCAACCGTACTCCGCTGCCGCCGTCCAGCAAGCTACTGCCGAGCATCGCCCCGTCTTCATCGATTTCTCGGCGGACTGGTGCGGACCGTGCCGCAAAATGGAACGCACGAGTTTCCGGGACAAGCGTGTTGTTGAGGAAGCAAAGCAGTTCGTGACGTTGAGAGCCGACCTGACGCAAGAAGGCACTCCCGAAACGGAAAAGTTGCGCAAAGAATTCGGGATTTGGGGCGTGCCCACACTGGCGTTCATCGGCCCCGATGGACGCGAACACACCGAGTTGCGCAAAGTGGAATACGTCGCCGCACCCGAGCTTCTCGACCTTCTGGAAAAGGCCAAAGGAATTGCTCCCACGAACACTGCCGCTGCCAGCATGCCCAATGTCCCGCCGCAACTGTTGAATCCATTTTAGGGCGCTGTTCCTGACGCTTGTTCACAATGTTTGTCATTCTGAGCGAAGCGAAGAATCTCTGTCTCTTCCTATTCCGACAGCCTGTAGCCGCAGGGTTGCCGTGAGAACATCGTCACGGCGTCTCGTCCGACTTGGCTCACCCTGCGCGCGTCGGAATTCCCCAGCCTGTAGTCGCAGGCTTTAGCCTGCGTGGGGGACCGCCGGGGAAAAATCCATTGTCGTATTCGTATTTCCGGTCCGTCTGCCCGTGCGCGCGAATCGCCGCACCTTATGACGGCTCAGAGCGACCTAGCCCAAGTTCGTCAGTCGGAAACGAGAACTAAGTTTTTTCGCTGGTGGTCGTTGACGTAACTCTTTGATTGGGCGGAGGGGTTCGGTCAGCGGGTCGATGTAGTGCCGAACTGCCCGTTGTTTTGCTCGGACCTGCTGG
>DATIZX010000003.1:0-11429 GCA_035516795.1 Verrucomicrobiia bacterium | reverse complement strand
GTGCGCTTGATTATGGTAGCGTTCAGATGGCGGTGCGCCGCTTCGGACAACGACAGCAGCGGGACAAGTCCGTGCAAGAAATCGTGGCCCGATTGAGGAAGCAATTGTTTTATGTTGAGACCTGACCCTATTGGGGCCTTGCTCCTCTTTGACGCTCGGGCAAGCGCAAAGATGGGGAAAGATGACTGGTGCGCCGTGGAAGCGCGGAGGTGCTGTCGAGCTAGGTCCGTCTTCCCTCTTCGTGTTGAATACTTCCAGAGTCGTCTTTTGCGCTTACGCCTCTTTCGATTATACGAACAAGACGGTGGCACTTGAAAGCTGATATGAACAGAAGACCGCCCACACCCGCTACGACAAGGAGTAGGTATCCGACATCCGCAATAATGCTCCGGAGGTATTCTGTGTCCCAAGCCTCGCGCTTAGCTTCAGCTGCCGCGATTGCCCGAATGTTCTCCTGAGTGGGCAATAATTCTTCGGTGCGATGTTGTCGAAGAGCAATAGCTTCTGTCGAACGCGATCCCTTGGACATTCTGCCGCTTGCCATAAGGGCATCAAAGCCGACATAGAGCGAACCGAATATCACAATTATTCCGCTGATCATCAGAACATAAGCGCTGCGCTTTTCCTTTCGCAGCATCTTCTTGATGCTATCTCGAGTCTTGCTGCTCAGGGTCGTCGCTGCGTGTGAATTTGCCGATTCCGCAGTCATTTGCTTATCAGAAAAGCCGATTAGCCAGCCGTTCTTCGCTCCGGCTGTGCAGTCTAACAATATTTGGCGAAACGGCAAGCAGACACCAACACGTGCGACGCGGCGCGAAACCCGGCGCTCCGCTTGGGCGTTCGCGCCCTACAATAATGGGCGGCTACGACCGGGGATAGTGCTGGATGGCGCGCTGAAATTGGATACGGTCAGCCAACGGCAGCGTCAACTTGCAGTTGCCAATGTTCTCTTTGCTGAGGACGAAACATCGCCCGCGGGTGACCATGATCCCCACCAGCTTGCCGTCGGCAGTCACCACGTAATCGCCGACATCGGCCCGGTAAGCGGGGTTCTCGAACCAGGCGGCGATGCCACGCAACGGGCGTTTGACGACCAGGTACCGGGAATCGACGAGATCAGGCGATGTATCGGCTTCGAAGCTCAAGCCGGCGGCGGTGCTCTTGAAAATCTGGAGTTTACGTTGATCGGTTTGCAGGGGCGCATCCGGTCCGGCCAGTTCCATCGTCTTCAATCCGGGCGCCGATTGCGCCACTTCAATCGCCACCACATGTGGGTCGGCCTGCAACACGCAGGCGTCCGCCGTCAACTGGCTGGACCAGGCCGGATCCTCGGTGCGGTTGGCGGTGTATTTGATCTCGGTGAACTCGTTGTCGTCCCTGGCTCCCCACCATGTGAGACCCAACGTTTGCGAGTTGGCAATGATGTAGGCATGACCGTTGACGTTGACCACGGGCGGATACGACGCCTTCTTGAATCGATAGATGCCCTGCGCATCTACCTTGGCCAGTGAAACCAGCAATTCGAGACGGGCTTGTTTGACGGCTTTATAGGGGCCGGGTCCACGCGCTTTGATCGATTCGATTTGATCGCCAAGCTTGGCCGCTTGTTGACGCAATTCTTCCTGACCGGCCTGAATGGCGTTCAGGCTTTGCCCTAGTTGGGTGCCGTTGCCCTCCTTGATGAGGGTATCCATGCGTGACTGTAAATCTTGCTGTTCTTTGGCGACGTCCGCAACGGCCTGGAAGAGGCGGGTTTTCTCGTCGGAATTCAGCCCCGCCTGCATATCTTTCACGCTCTCGGCCAGCGCAGCGACATTCTGTTGCATGGTCTGCTGGTCTTCACGGACGCCGGCCACGTTCTGCTGGATGGCGGCGGGCAAGGTCCGCGCGAACGCGTCGAGCTGGGTCAGGGTCGAACTCATTTCTTCCTGACCACGGGCGACATCGGCGATTTGCGACTCCACGCGGGTCTGAGAAGCGCGGACTTCCTGGCTGAGGGTGTTAATCGTTGCCTGCTGGCTGGCGACGGTCTGGCCCAATTGTTCCGCATGTTGCGCCAGTTGGGTCCGTTCCTGCTGAAGCTTGGATTGTTGTGCCTGGAGACCGGTAAATTCGGTTTGCAGTTTCGCCAGGCTTTCCTTGGCGGCTTCGCCTTCCTGCTGAAGTTTTTCGCGCTCGGTACTGACGCGTTGCAGTCGAGTCTCGACGTCCGACAACGCTTGCTCGGTTTGCGCCTTGGCCTGTTCCACTTGGTTCTTCTCTTCCGACAAGGCTCTCAGGTTCGCCTCGCGCGCGGCCAGGGCGGTGCTCGTTTCATTCAAACGGGCTTGCAACTGCTCTTTCGCAGCGGTTTCGGATTTCAACTGGGCCAAAAGCGTCTGCTGTTCGTAATCACGATTCCACTCGTCTTGCTGGGCCTGCATCGCGGCCGCCGAGAATTCGGCGTGCACGGCGGGCGGTGGGGACGTGGCGTAACGGCTTTGTTCTCCGCCGTTGCCGGTGACAAACAGCAACAGCGAACACACGAGAAAATCAAGCATTACGACCAGAATGGACGTCTTCATGGTTCGCTAGGGCTGCTTGACCTGAATCAGGCGCTCCTTCAAGGGGAACACGTAACGGATTCGCAGCGAGACTGCTGACAGAATGCCGACGACGGTAGCGGTGTAGGCAAACAGTCGGCTCATGCCGGCGTTCAAGGCAATCAGGATGAGGGCGATGACCGTCAGCGCCAAGCCGGTGAACAACGGCAAATCGAGAAAGATGTCGAGGTTCTCGATCCGTTTCAGACGCAACGCCGCCGGCTCGCTCTCCTTGTCTTCGACGACCCGGATCTTTCCGCGCACAAAGAACCAGACAATCACGTGGATGGCCAAAGACATCACCACAACGAATTCAGACAAAAAGGCGTTGTCCGTCGCTTCGGTCATGGCCGGCATCCCCGATTCTCCGGTCGCAGCGGCAACGGTGGTTGACGATTGCGCAACGGGCCGCATGGCCAACGACAGCACGTAAATCAATCCGCTCAACACGACTCCCACCGCCAGAGCCGATAGAAAATAATGAATGGCACCGGGCGCGGCCACCGGTCCACCGGGCCGGGCAATGAGCTTCTCCAGATATCGACCGGGAATCACGACCAACACCAACAGGCCGCACAGAACCGCAATCACCAGGTATTTGCCCGCAGTCACAATGCCGCCGTACGCGTATCGGACTGATTGATAGTGGTCCTGCAACGCAGCCAGCGCGCCCTTGGGATGGGCGTTGCGAGTCATGTTTTGCGGTTGCAAACCCGGATTTTCTGTGACGAATTTTAATCCAGCGGTCCCCTTCCCTATGGCGGCATGCAAAGTCTCCAATCCGCGAGGGCCCTGATGCAGAATGTGATCGAGGCAGGCGGACACCGTGGGCTTTCCCTCTTGAGACGTTATGGCGAGCACCTGCCCAAGCTGCTTCGCCGCGGACGGCGAGATCGAGGCCATTTTCGTCAGGACTCTCAACTGATCCGTGCTGTCAGCCTGCTGGAGGATGGTTTCGAATTCCGACCACGTACGGCAATGCTTGGCCAGTTCGAACATCGGCATGAAGTTGTCTTTGAATTTTTCCACCGACAGCGCCGACTTCGGATCGGTTTGGATCAGGGTCAGCATCTGGCGCAGTTGCTTGGTGAGCGAGGGATTGATCGCACCAGAGCGGCGTGCCGCTTTGGCCAGAAGAATCGCGCTTTCGGCGGGAGGAAATACTGTCGCCATGCCCAGAATATGGTTCAGAGCATCGGTGAAATCGTCTTGGTAACCTTCAAAGCCACCTTGCCGGGCGATCTCAACAATTTCGCCGTACGAAACCGCGTCGGCCACCGTGTTGCCCGCCAAATTATCAAAGGAATTCCCACCAGCCAGCACGGCGGACCAACCAACGGCTTTCAATCGGCTCACAGGCGTGTTGTCCACGGCGAGTTGGGCGAAGATTTTCTGACGCGCGTCGGTCGCCTCGCTCGCATCCGGCAAGTGATTCTCAATGACGTAATCCATCAGCAACAGCGCCGGACCGGCTTGACGGCCAGCCCACATGGCGTGTGCCGTGTGCAAAACACTCACGTCGGGCAACCGTTGGAACCGCACGGCCGGGGAATCTTGGGGCGGCTCGGCAAGCTGGACCACCACGATCAGCGCTCCAAAAAGGATTAATCCCCAAAGGACTTTAACAATCTTCATACTTCACCTCAGTTCATTGACTTGGCCATCGATCTCACCACGCCTCCTTGACGCGGTGAACAGGCACCAATATTCACGTCTCGGGGTGCGGAATCAATGCTTTTTGACACCTCAACAGAGAAATTGTTTCGCGGAAAACGCCCACCATGACGAAAACAAGAGGCTTGGTCGGATCTTTGGGTTAACGAATTGCCAGCGAGGAGCGACGCCGAGCCGAGGACCGGCCTGCCACCGGTCGGAGTGGACTGCGTTTGCGGCGAAGATTCCTTGGAGCCGGCGCGACCGGCTTGCCCAACAGGTGTCCGACGCGTTGATTGATATCGGCGACGAATCGTTCCCAACCAAGCTTCTGGGCCTTGCTGTGAACCTTTTGACGCATGGCGCGGATTTCTTCAAAGATCCTTGGCTGTGGCAGTTTGGGACTGGGTTTCATCGGGGATGGAAAGCGACTTCC
The DNA here is from genome assembly GCA_035516795.1 of Verrucomicrobiia bacterium. Classification (GTDB taxonomy): domain Bacteria; phylum Verrucomicrobiota; class Verrucomicrobiia; order Palsa-1439; family Palsa-1439; genus DATJBF01. The sequence continues at coordinate 6,758 of DATIZX010000003.1, read as the reverse complement.
GGGGTGTGAACGACGACCAAGGGCAATCCGTTTCGAGAATTGAATTCACAGATCCGCATCACCCGGTACATGTTGGTAATGACTCCGTTCCAGCTCAGGACCACATCCAATTCGTAGCACACGGCGATGGCGACGTGGAGGATATCGCACTTCAGCTTTCGCGGGACAATTCCATCGGCAATATAGCGATCGGCAAGCTCGACGGCCTCAAGGGGAGTCCGTAGCATTGTGATCGGCAATCTCTGCAAACGGCTGATCAGGGTCGCACTTCGCTCCGCCGTCGCATGACTGATTTCCTCTTCGAGCAGCGAAGACACATAAACCTGGTCGGAACTCCTATTGAGTCCATTCAGGAATTCCTCGGTGACAACCCGACGGTGCGGGGTATCCACCGAAAACAACAAATAGGGCACGCTGGTTTCCAAATAAAGTTTCATCGCTTGCTCGCCCAGACCAGGTTGCAACGCCAACCGCGCGCTAATATGGCCTGAATAGGCATGAAGTCAACTCGATCACTCTTCCAAACTCACAAAATTGACGGCTCCGCTGACCTTTGATACCGTTCTCCCGTGGCCGATACACTTATCATCAACGAGGTTTTTCAAAGCATCCAAGGCGAGTCCTCGTATGCGGGGTTGCCGTGTGTGTTTGTCCGTCTGACCGCCTGCAACCTGCGCTGCACTTGGTGCGACACCACTTATTCGTTCCATGAAGGCACGCCAATGACCGTCGGCGACGTGATCGTGAAGGTTTTAGAATTCAATTGCCCACTCGTCGAAATCACCGGCGGGGAACCGCTTCTCCAACCGAACGTTTTCCCATTGATGACGCGCCTTTGCGATCTTGGCAAACGGGTGCTCTTAGAGACAAGCGGCTCGGTGGATGTGTCAGGGGTTGATCCCCGCGTTGTGAAGGTCATGGACCTGAAATGTCCCGGCAGTGGCGAGTGTGAGAAGAATTTGTACGACAATATCCGCCATCTCGACAAAAAGGACGAAGTGAAATTCGTGATTGCCGACCGGGCCGACTACGATTGGGCGAAGGGCGTGCTCGCCGAATACGGGTTGCCGGGCATCTGCACGGTGCTCTTCTCGCCCGTTTGGGGTGCAGAAGGCGCTGTCTCAGCGACGGGAAACGAACTCAACACCGCCGGCACGGCAGTCTCCACACCAGCAACGTTAAAGAATCTTGCTGAATGGATGCTCGCGGATAAACTGCCGGTCCGCATGCAGACCCAATGGCACAAATACGTCTGGGGCGCCGATGCCCGCGGAGTGTGAGGCGAAAAGTTCGAAACTCGAATCTCGAAATTCGAAGCAATTCCAAATGAGGAATTCCGAAGCGATTAGCGGGGACTTTAAACCGATCCGTTCGTTTCGGATTTCGGATCTCGTGCTTCGGATTTAACGGGAGGAATCATGTCACTTCGCATCATCATCAAACCTGACACAATCAAAACCTGGATTGCCGAACGCAATGGCAAGCCCGTTCGCCGTCGTAATACCGAGCACGACCTCGCGATGTTGTTTGCGGGAGACGACCCTGATTACGAAACGCTCAGCATTGATGAGTTGATTGAGGTGATGAGGTTTAACCGGCTCGTCCTGCTTGTCGATCAGGAGCCCGGCAATACCTTTCACAGGTTCATCCAACACGGCTGATTTGGAGTGCTGCGGCTTGACACAGCCTTATCGGCGCGAGGCTTGACTCGCGCCTTTCGCTGTCCCGGGAGGGAGCGAATCGAGCCTCATAACTGCAAAGCGGCATCCAACCGCCGCACTCTGAGGCTTGACTTGCCACGCGTTCATTCTCACACTTCCGATCATGGCCGAAGTGATTTCCCGACCGTGGCACCATCGCCCTGCGCATCTATTTCTTCCGCACAATACCTACATGGTTACGGCGGGGACACTGTACAAACAGCACCTCTTTCACGATTCAGACCGCTTGAAATCACTTCAGGAGCTTCTCCTCGGCCTCGCTGAGAAGCATGGTTGGCAATTGCAGGCATGGTCTGTGTTCTCAAACCACTATCACTGGATCGGAGTTGCACCCGAAAGGGCGACAACTCTCAGGACTTTCATTAGTCACTTGCATACCGCATCCGCGAGAGCCATCAACGAACTCGATCACACTGCGGGTCGAAAGGTTTGGTTTCAGTACTGGGATACATGCCTCACGTTTGAGAAGAGCTATCTGGCTCGCTTGAACTACGTCCAGAACAATGCGGTCCATCACTATCTTGTTCCCGTCGCCGAGCAATACGAGTTCTGCTCCGCACGATGGTTTGAAGCGAATGCGGAACCGGCCTTGCGACGCAAAGTCGAATCTTTCCGCACCGACCACCTCAATGTGCCTGACGACTTCTAATCTGGAGTGCTGCGGCTTGAGGCAGCCTATCCCGGCGCGACCGTACGCCCCATACGATTTTTGGATACCGAGCGAGTCAAGCCTCGCTAAAGCAAAGCGGCGTCGAGCCGCCGCACTCCATGACTAAGCCCGGCGACCAACTTCCTCTGCTGCGCACGCCGATTCCCGGTCCAAAATCTCGCGCCTTGGCCCGGCAACTTCGCCGGTACGAATCGCGCAACATCACGTACATCGTTCACAATTGGCCGATCTTCTGGCAGCGGGCCTCTGGTGCCAACGTTTGGGATGTCGATGGCAACCGTTATATCGATCTCACCGCCGGCTTCGGCGTGGCCAGCGTCGGACACACCAACCCCCGTGTTGCTGCGGCAATTCAGGCGCAAGCGAAACAACTCACGCACGCGATGGGCGACGTCCATCCGAATGAACTCAAAGTCCGTCTTGCTCGTGAACTCGTTGAACTGACATTTGGCCGGTGGTCAAAATCCGCGGGGCGCGTCATCTTCGCCAACTCCGGCGCAGAAGCCGTCGAAGCCGCTCTCAAGACCGCAGCAATTCACACGAAGCGACCCGGTGTTGTCGCGTTTGAGGGTGCGTACCATGGATTGACTTACGGTGCACTCGACGCCACGTGGCGCGCCGATTTCCGCGCACCTTTCAAGAAGCAACTCGGTGGGTTCACAACGCATGTTTCCTTTGGGCGCGTACCGACGGCAGGGACGGACCGCCGGGCCGTCCGAGACCCACACGGCGAGCCCGGCGATCGCGCCCTACCTCGCCCGATCTCTCACTATGGCGCCGTCATCGTCGAACCCATTCAGGGTCGCGGTGGCATCATCGTGCCACCGGACAATTTTCTTGGAGAACTTCGCAAATTCTGCGACCACCACGGCTTGCTGCTCATCTTTGACGAAATCTATACCGGCTTCTGTCGAACAGGTCGGTGGTTCGCTTGCGAACACTGGGGAGTCGTGCCGGACCTGATTTGCGTCGGCAAGGGCATGACCGGTGGCTTCCCGATGTCAGCTTGCATCGGCCGCGCCAAAGTGATGGATAGCTGGCCGGAATCAAAGGGCGAAGCGATTCACACCAGCACGTTTCTCGGCAATCCCCTAGGTTGCGCCGCAGCACTGGCCGCCATCGCCGAAATGAAGCGGTTGAAGCTGAATGGACGAGCAGAGTCGCTTGGCAGTTACCTCGCCCTCGTCCTTGGAGGGCCACGCTCCGTCGTGGCCACTGGTGGGAAACGGACGCGATACTTCGCAACTCAGCACAGGCTCCGCGCGTCCCTCCCACTCCGCGGCAAAGGCCTGATGCTCGGCCTCGAAGTCAATAGCGCATCGTGTCTGTGTGAACAATTGCTGCAACGCGGTATCCTCGCCCTCCCCGAGGGAAGCAACAGTGAAGTTCTCGGCATCACTCCCCCGCTCGTCATCACCAGGCGGCAACTGGATCATTGTGTAAGTATGCTTAGCGATTTGCTTTCGACGCGTTGACAATCCAAGCAGAAAAACGCATCCTTTAGCTGCTGTTTGCGGACAACCAGCACCGGATAAACATGAACAAAACCGCTCTCGACCTTCAGCAGCGTGTGCTCGCTCTGATTGCGCGCGGCGTGACGCAATCTTCATCCCATGACGAATTTAACGAGCTTGCGCAAGCGATTTTCGCGTTCCAATACGAGCGGTGTGCACCATACCGGGCTTATTGCGACCGCTTGAGATTAACGCCGCAGATGGTTGAGCACTGGGAGCAAATTCCTGCTGTGCCGACGAGTGCATTCAAGGATTTTGCGCTGACATGCTTTCCGGTTGACGAGGCGGTCGCCGAGTTTCATACGAGCGGGACGACGCGGGAGAAATCGGGCAAGCATTTCTTCCACACGCTGGAACTGTACAATGCCGCGATCAAGCCGAATTTCGCGGCGCACTTGTTGCCAGACCAGGCGCGCCTCCGAATGCTCATCCTTACTCCGTCGCCACAAGAGGCGCCACACTCCTCTCTGTCGCACATGATGGGCGTGGTAACGAAAGAGTTTGGCACGACGGACAGCAATTTCTTCGTGAAAGGCGGAACACTGTGCTTGGAGCCTTTGGTGAAAACTTTGCGGGAGACAGAAAAGGCACGTCAGCCGGTATTCCTACTTGGGACGGCCTTCGCCTCTGTGCATTTGTTCGATCATCTCGCGCAACAGAATTTGCGCTTTAATTTGACGGACGGTTCGCGAGTCATGGAAACCGGTGGATTCAAGGGCCGGTCGCGCGAAGTCTCGAAGAAGGAGTTGTACCAGATGTTCGATACGTTTCTCGGCATCCCTCCGATGCGGGTGGCCAACGAGTACGGAATGACCGAACTAAGCACCCAGTTTTACGATCAAACATTGCTCGCAGGCGTTCAGACCGACCGGAAAGTTGCTCCGCCATGGTCGCGGGTATTGATCATTGATCCGAACACAGGAAAGGAAGCGAAGGAAGGTGAACGAGGTCTGATTCGCATCTATGATCTGGCAAATCTGTGGAGTGCAATGTGCATCCAGACCGAAGATTTGGGTGTTGCCATCAGCAACGGGTTTGAGGTTCTGGGACGAGCAGCCGGCGCGGAAGTGCGTGGCTGTTCACTGAATGCAGAGGAGTTAAGAATGTAGGCCGACACTGCGTGTCGGCGAAAGGTACAGGGAAACAACGGCGCGCCGACTCACAGAGTCGGCCTACAAAAGATGAATACATCGGTAGAGCTGGTTGAAGAAGCAGCGAAGCGAACGTTGAAGGCGAGCGACCGCATTCAGCATCGCGGCACGGACGCGATTATTCGTGCGCTGGCCCAGACAGCAAGGGACTGGCTCAAGCCAGACAGCGTGTGGCGGAAGCGGGCCAGCAAAGAAGCACCTGCAGTCACCGGTTTTTCAAAAGAAATGGTGTATGAAGCCGTCGATCTCACTTTCGGCGCGATCACCGAGGAATCGTTGAGAGAATTGCTGGAAGGTCTCAGGAAAGAGGTTGCCGAGCCCCGATTGACTGCGCATTTCCTCGCCGGGAACGTGCCGCCACCGGGCATCGCGAGCATCTGCGTCGGACTCTTGTTGAAGTCGGCGAATCTGGTCAAGCTTTCCAGCCGCGATCCGGTGTTCCCTACCCTGTTCGTCGAGTCATTGCGACAAGTCGATCCCGAACTTGCCGGTTGCATCGCAGTGTTTGACTGGCGACGCGAGGAAATCGCGCTGACCCAAGCAGCATTGGCCGAAGCCGACGCTGTGGTTGCTTATGGCGACGATGACACCATCGAATCACTTCGACGAATGTGCCAGCCGAAAGCGCATTTTCTCGGTTACGGCCACAAGCTCAGCTTTGCCATGGTCGCCAGAGAAGCCCTGACGAAGACGAACCTGCCGCAGCTTGTCGAAGCCGCCGCGTTTGATGCGTCGGTTTACGATCAACAGGGCTGCCTGTCGCCGCACGCGTTCTATGTCGAGGAAAGCGGCGAAGTCAGTCCGCGTGAGTTTGCGGCGGCCTTGGCCAAAGCGATGGCTGCGTATCAAGCACGTGTGCCGCGCGGGCGACTGACCGTCGAAGAAGCCGCGCAGATTGCCAAGCTGCGGGGTGCATATGAATTCCGGTCGGCAACGGATACGAACGTCCTGATTTGGGCCAGTAGCGTAGGCCTCTGTGCCTGCGAAAATGACGGCGCAGGGGAAACTGCACAGGCGGGGACGCCTATGCTACCGACGAATTGGTTGGTCGTTTTCGAAGAAGATCCGATGTTTACGGCGTCGTGCCTGAACCGCGTTATCTTCGTCAAACCGATCAGGCAATTGGAATCTGTCCTGCAACTGATGCAACGCTTCGCCTCGAATCTCTCGACCGTGGGCGTCGCGCCGATGAACGAACACACGACAGCATTCGCCAAAGAGCTTGCCAAAGTCGGAGTCAACCGCGTATGTCCACTCGGCCAGATGCAGCGCCCGCCTTTATCGTGGCAACTTGACCGTTAGCGCACAACTCGTGGTCCAACTTGGTGAACCAGTGTTGCGACACACTTCATCCGAAGAGTAGCCGCACCCTTTACGGGTGCGTTCGAACCGCGCAGGCTAAAGCCTGCGGCTACGGGGAAATGGGCTTTGTTAGGCGCTCTAAGTCAATATGGTGGAAAGGTTGGTCGGAGATAACATCATAAACCGTGGTCTGACCACTTTTGTCTTCGAAGATCAAGCGACGGAGAGGGCAAACGACAGAGATGCTTCGACGAGCTCAGCATGACAGCGAATAGGGCGACAAGCCCAATCGGCCAGATGCAACGTCCGCCGTTGTCGTCGTGTCAGCTTTTCGGTATGGAGTGCGGTGGCTCGACACCGCTTTGATTGAATAATCGTCATACAGCAAGGCTGCGTCGAG
>DATIZX010000002.1:0-16600 GCA_035516795.1 Verrucomicrobiia bacterium | reverse complement strand
AGAGCTTTGGCGCGGTATTCGTAATACTCCTTGGTTCTCGGTTTGAAACTCGGGTCAGCCTGACGGCGCTGCTGATACAGATCCAGGCAATCTCCAAACGCCATTTTCCCGGTAGACACGACGTCGCGATGCTCCGCCGCTTGTCGTTCGTCCTGCTCCAAGTCACCCAAACGGAGCTTGGCGACGGCGATAGAATCGGTCTTGAGCGACCGGACAATAAGCTTGCCTTGGATACGGATTCGCGCGAAATATGTTCGGGATGGAACGTAACGGATCAGATTGGCGTAGGGCGTTTTTTGCCACGGGCCTTTTGGCTCGTCTTGGCTACGTTTCATGTGAGCAGTATATAAAAGCAGTATCAAATGGCAAGATTGAAGTTGTAAAAAGTGCAATTTTACTAAGGAACGGGACGTAGCGCAGTCTGGTAGCGCACTTGCATGGGGTGCAAGGGGTCGCGAGTTCGAATCTCGCCGTCCCGACCATTTCCAAAAGGACAAGAGGAAACATGGATCCACTATTGAAGCTTCTGGAAGAGCACGCACTGCGAACCCCGGATGATTTGGCAAAGATGTTGGATCTCCCTGCCGATCAGGTCCGGCGACGGATCAAACAATACGAAGACGATAAGATCATTCTCGGCTACAAAGCGGTCATCAACGACGACAAAGTCGATACGGCCCTCGTCAAGGCTGTCATCGAGGTCAAGGTGCAGCCGGAACGGGAAGGCGGATTTGACCGCATTGCCCGGCGCATTGCCAAGTTCGAGGAAGTCACTTCCCTGTTTCTGATGTCGGGAGCCTTTGATTTGCTGATTTTTGTGGAAGGCCGCTCCCTGCGAGAGGTTGCCCAATTCGTTGCCGAGAAGTTGGCCAGTCTCGAGGGCGTAACCTCCACCGCCACGCATTTCATGCTCAAGACTTACAAGGAGCAGGCGGTGATGATGGACGGTGACGAAGAAGTCGAGCGGTTGAAGGTAAGTCCTTAGATTTTGCAGGGAGCAACCAGGTTATTTGTTCGACTTCGCTTTTTCGGCACCAACTTCCCATTTGGACAGCCAGCAATATGGCAAGATGCCAACCTGAAGCCGATACGGACCTGGCCACATCTCCGGCTAACCAGCCTGAGATATCAGACTACGGTGACGGCACGCTGTCGCCATTGCAGGATGTAAATGGACTCAGGTCCACCGTCGTCACGCTATAGCCTCCGCCCAGCGCCGCCATCGCCGCGTTGATTTGATCCAAATACCCGGGGATGAACCAGCCGGACCCAGCTCCCCCATAAGTATAAACCGTAAGCAGCACCAATTGCCCGTTGAGGATTATAAACCCCGGCTGGCCACTATCTCCGGAAGTTTTGTCCTCGTAAAACTCGCTGCGCGTAGGATCGGTGGGCGCCTGGAACGTGACACCTGCAGTCACGCCCGAGATATCTGATTCCAGGGCGTCTGCATTTTGATTGAGACAAAGTGCCGGGATGTACTTTGAAGACATGGGCTTGAGCGAATTGGGAAAATAGTTCGTGAAGCTGGATGGCAAGACTTTGGCAAAAGTAACCAGATTGGTTGGGACATCAGAGTCCAGTACGCCGATCCGTAGATCCGTGAGATTGATCTGGACTGAGTTTGAGAGCACGCGAGTAACCACCGTATTGTCGTTGGCCACGAAGCGCATCTCGGTACCGTTTGGAGGATAATAATGGTTGGCAAAGACAACGTGGCGCGGACTGATCAGCGTGCCCCCACACCGCGCGTTCCCCTCGTATGAGTTGTAAGCCGCAATGCAAGTGAGGTCGAACCCCTGTGCCCAACAATTGGGGTTCCTCACATAGTTGGTTGAAGCATCGTCCATGGTCGTATAGATCGCCACGTTGCGCGCCCACCAATCTGAGTTGGTATCGAGTGCCGCTATGGCCAGGTTGGTGTCGATCCCGCAGGTGGCTACGTTGCGAGCAGAATCCGGTTCGAAAAAGAACGGAATCGTTCTATGGATTACCTGCCCCAACACGTTGGTGTTCAAGTCGGCAAATTGCACGTAGATGTCATTGGTGGGTTGGTTGTAATCCTCCGCTAAAGTATAGGTTGCCGGGCCGCCCGACATATTGAAGAGCGTTGACGGCGACATTGTTGGATTCAGACTCACTCGCACAAATGGACAGAGCGCCAGCCCAACGTTCATATTGAGCATGCCAATGGTAACGGCGGCAACTCCTGTGAATGGATAGCAGACGCTGCCGCTGACCATCACCAGATCGGGATCTGGACCCGTTTGCAGCCCGCTACCCGACGGCGCAAGCGGCCCATCGGAAATTCCATCCCCATCGGAATCGGGATTCTGCGGGTTCGTACCAAGTTGATACTCCTCGAAGTTGCTCAGTCCATCTCCATCGGCATCGACACTTGGCCGCGCATTCAGCGCGTAGACCGAGCCGAAATATCGAATCTGCCAGGCGTCCGGCAATCCATCGCCATTGCCGTCGAAATCGCCAACGGCATAGATTACTCGAGTGCTGTTGGTCGCGATGTTCGCCGGCGCAACATTATCGCCGGCGAGCACCGAGAGTGTATTCGTGCCAGCGGTCAAACCCGAGACCGTCGCCACCCAGTTGCCGTAGCCATTGGTGCTCGAAGCCGCAAAGCCATTCACGTCGACTCCCGCAACGCCGGCGGCACTGGCACTTGTACCCGCAACAGATACGGTCGAATTGGTGGTGTAAGAATTGTTCGCGGGCGACGTGACGGCCAAAGAGGGCGCCATCGTGCCCGTAACTGAAGTGCTCCGGGTAGCCACGCGATAGTAGCGGGAATTCGTGTTGGTGGCCGCGCCTGTGTCGCATACGTTCGTGGCGATATCCCCAACGCTGGTTATCACGATATTGGAACTGATATTGAAATACGCGCCCCACGGGCTTCGTGCCGCCTGAAGCACATTGGTCCGACCTCCGCCGGCCTCCCAAGTGACCAGAACATCACATCCCTGTTCCTTTATTCCAAGTATCTTGAGTGCCGAGTCGCTATCGGTCGGATCAGTCCCGGCCTGAAATTCCTGCAGGTCTGTCAACCCGTCATTGTCGTGATCCGCGTGAATGTCGACGGCCCCTAGTGGATCAAGGCCATACGCCTGCTCCCAGCCGTTGGGCATGCCATCGCCATTGGCGTCCAGGTTTGGGTCGAGCACGAGGCTGGCGACGATCAGCGTGCCGCCGTTACGAACAAACTGACCAGAGGCGTTCGTCATCACCAGTCGATCCGCCTGCAGTACGCCACCATTGAGGATCAACTTGCCGCTGCGCACTTCCAAAACGGCATCCGCGGTTGCGTTGGTGACAATCATGCTACCGCTATCCAGCTCGACAGAATTATCGCAAGACCCCGAGCCCAAACCCACGGTAAGACCGGTGGCGAGCACGGTTCCACCAGACACCACCAATGAGTTGCCAGAGGCTCGGTCGTCACCAACATAAAGTCTCTCGTTCCGCCAAACGCCCCTGTTGACCACATGCACGCTATTATTGCTACTGAGCTGGCAACCGAGTTGACCGAACCCGTTCGACAGCACCCCGCCATTCTCAATCAGCAACGCATCCGCGAATGTATTCGAGCCAACGATGTAGTTGCCCGTCCAATTGCTGACTACGCCACCGATGGTGTTGGTTTGGAAGTTGCCCGTGTACTGGGCATCGGCCAAGGTGGCGAAGTGAAAAAACAGGGTGGCTCCAACCAAGGTGCAGCAGAGCAGATAAGCCCGAGTGCTGGTTACCAGTAACCGGCCAACTGATTCAGAATACGTGATTCTCAAGCTCTCGCCAGAGGCAACCAACCGTAGATTGGACAAGATATGGGAGGTTCGAGTTATTCCCACATGCTCGCAGTTAACATCCGCCATAATCCGCAGACTGCTCACCTAAAACCCCCTCAACCCTTTCGCCTCCTCAATACAGACGGGGCAAACGACAAATGCTACAAGTACTCCCATTGACGCGCCGAAATCAAGCAAATATCAGCGCGGCAAAAGGAGGATTACCGGTCGTTTGCAGCGCAGCGTAACCAAGAAAACTCAGCGCAAGGAAACAGACCGAGGGTCCAGGCATCGTCAAGACACCCGGTCGGGAGTCGGCGAGGTGCTGCAATTCAGTGGGTATCATGACGGCCCCACCGGGCGCTTCTGAACGAAACAGAAGGCTTCCGCCATCACCAACTAATCAAGTGAATCTCGAAGTAAGACGACCTGATTACTTCTTGCGTCGCCGCAACGTCAGCAAGCCTACCAAGCCCAGACCGACCAGTGTAAAAGTACCTGGTTCGGGAATCAGGGCGATGCTTACGACCAGCGCATCCGACCCGCTCTGGGTCATGCCGACTTCGGTCACATCTCCGTTGTCGACGTTAATCGTGGCAAGATAGTTCATTCCGCTTCCGCCTGAGCCAGCGTTCACCGACGCCCACAAAATTCCCGTCGAGTTATCGAAGTCCATCCCGTTGGCGCGAGAGCCCGCAATGGGATAGCTCAGGCTCAATACGGAGGTTCCGGCCCCAGTGGACTGGTTGATAGTCCAGAGGTTATTATTATCCGCTTTGTACAGGGTATCGAACGGATCAAAGGCCAATCCATTGCCGCTGGGGAAACCATCGCCTGTATCGCCCAACAGAGTCGCTACACCGGTTGTTATGTTGAAGGTGTAGATATAGCCGCCGGAGTATCCAAACAGAGCGTCATCACTGTTACGGAACGAAATGTCTTGAACGTTGCCGGACAGCGTGGTGGGGCCGATCTCGGTTCCCGCGCCCGTCGTTGGATTGATTGTTAGCAGCACCTGTGTGCCGTCCGACACGCGGTTGCCCACCGCGTAAAGTGCTCCCCCCGATGGGTCAAAGTCAATCGCGCCAACCTGGTTGAAGCCAATTGCCCCGATCAGCGTGGCTGCGCCCGTGTCGGGATTAACCTTATAGAAATTGGCGGCTCCACCCGGGCCTGTATAGGCCGACTCATAGAGTGTGGGGGTCGCTGCCTGCAGTTGATTGAAGCCAAGACCCGAACTGACCACCATTAACGCGACCAGCTTTATCCAAAAACTCGCACTTCCAGCCACCCTCGCCCTTTTCATAGTCTCCCTCCCGATCTGAGTACGACGCAACTCGCGCGCACCCGTTTTGAACCAAATTCTTTCCACCTCGCTGTGGAAAACTCCGCCGGGGCAAGGACTGCTTACAAAACTACGGCTTCTTGCCCAAGCCAACTGTTACGGCCTCTCCAAGTCAATGCACTCTCACAAAACTCGCGGCTGAATGCAAGCGTAAAATGCGGCAACACAAAGAAAATTTTGCCAGGGAGTCCGAAAACAGTATGTCAGTTTCGGAACTGTTGCGGCGGTTTGCCGCCTGTGACCCCTTGGCCTCTCCCCGGCGTCGAGTGCGACTGCCGATCACTGAAAACCCTCGATCCCACTGCGCTCGTAGAGCGCCGCTACAATAAATTGACGCACGGCGTAAAAAATGGGCAACAAACACATTCGTTTGTCGCCCATAGCAATCTAAACTGTCGATTTTAGGCGCTAGCGTGGTGCCGGCGGCGCGGCCACAGACCCAAGCCGAGGAGGCATGAGATAACAACCAGAGCGAAGCTGGAAGGCTCCGGAAGCATAAAAATATCCGCGTTTATTGTCGATCCATTAAGTGCCAGGTCATTTCCGCCTGCAAAAACGCCCCCGTCGAGAGTGACCGACCCAAGCAACATGCTGGCATTTGGTGCGATAAACGTACCAACGAGCGTTACACCATTCGTTACAAACAGGGCGTTGGCAGTGGGAGACGCGTTCAGCAAGTTAAACAGCACGTGATCCGCTGTCACGCCGCCGCTCAATACGACCGGCGCCCAACTGGTCTGCAAGAAACTTACGCTGTTTGATACATTCAAGACGAAAATGTCATCCGCCCCGCCTGATAGCGTCAGCTTGTGGCCTCCGACGCCGCTGAGGCTGATCGACCCAACATTGACGATAGTATAGCCGCCGTTGCCTGTGATGGTGGTACCATTATTAATATAACTGATCGTCTGGTTTGCCATCAGGCCAGCCGCATACGCAGAAACGCTGGTGATTGTCGTGGACACGTAGTCAAGGCCGCTCTTGGAGTACGTTCCACTGACGGTGGGGGTGGTGAGGAAATTCTGCGTCCCATTCGGGCCAAGCCCGAGGTCGCCATTAATTGTCGTCGTGCCACTTACATTCAGAGAACCATTGGCATATGCCGCAAAGTTCTCGACCGAATCCAGAGCCAACATACCCGGCTCAACTGCGTAGCTTGTCAACGACAAAACCAACATTGAGATGAATGTGCACACGCCAACCCGACATGCTTTCGATGTCAAAGCCGGCGTCCTTATTTCTTTCGCCATCTTACCAGTCCTCCATGAGTCCGCCCCGACCCATCTTTCCCCACGGCGGTCTGCCCGCCACCATTAAACAACTAACAACTGAATTTGAACAGCGTCCTAACTCCTTCGCCGTCGCCAGAACCACAATGTCGCCAGTCCCGAGACCACCAGCACGAATGAAGAAGGTTCGGGTACTTGCGAAAAGACCTGATCGACAAATGAAATCTTGCCCTGGCCACCGTTATTTCCGTTTACGTTAATGTCTTTCGTAACAGACAATGACGACACCGGCGTGTCGAGGTATACAGTCGCAGACATATTCGTAGTGGGGGGATCGTATACGCTTATCTGGCCAACATAGAGGTCATTCGTAAAGAACGTCTCCGTGACACTAGTCGATCCTGGGGCATCAACAAGCCCGTTATAGACCATGTGGAGATCTGAAATCAAGAATGCGGCATTCGTAACGGTCACTGTATAATCGAAGACATAGTCAAAATTCTGAGTACCCTGTGCGTCAAATCCTCCCTGAATCCTTATCCCAAAGCCAAACGAATTTGAACGTCCCATCAAGGAAATGTTATCCGCCCCAAGTAGGTTTACAGGATCGTTGCCGGTTGCGTTGAAAGTAAATCCGCTTAACAACTTGTCGCCGACTAATATCGAATTGCCAGAATTCGCGCCAACAACAGTAGATAAAGTAGTTGTTCCTCCCCCAGTTAAGTCGAAGACCGTAGCGGTGCTGACCGTGCACCACACCAATGCCATCAAGATAAACGGAATGACCCCTCGCCTTGTCATACTCGTTCCCTCTCCATTTGTAGCGCCTCGCAAGCGCCCCTTATCACCTTGCCATCAACCCACAGCCTTGTCGGCTGTACTTAAGAGTCGCCGTCGATGGATTTATTCCATCAAACATTCAGAAAGCAGTCATTCTATCACCATAATGACTCCGCTCTCGCACGACTCACCAAAACAATCGCGTTGATAACACTTCGGTTTCCGCTTGTCCATACAAATCTGCACTCCAAAGCAGTTTTCTTGCATAGGAAGCTTTCCTATGCACAAAGCGCCCCAGCCGCTTGCTTTGGAGGATTGGCCTGCTAGAATGCCCGTCCCATGTCGAAAGCTCCTCAGATGAGAAAAGACTTTGTCGCCGAGCATGTTCAAGGCATCCCACGCTCGGGGATTCGTGATTTCTTCGATATCGTTCAGTCGATGGATGACGTGATTTCCCTGGGCATCGGCGAGCCAGGGTTCGTCACCCCCTGGCACATCCGCGAGGCCGCCATATATTCACTCGAACGCGGACAGACCGGGTACACGTCGAATTTTGGGCTGCTGAAACTTCGACGCGCCATCAGCAAGTACCTGCAAAATGGTTACCATGTCGACTACGATCCGAACACGGAAATCCTGGTCACTGTCGGCGTCAGCGAAGCCCTCGACATCGCCCTGCGCGCCATTATTAATCCCGGCGACGAGATTCTTTACCACGAACCGTGCTACGTTTCGTATAATCCCAGCGTCCGTCTCGCTCACGGCGTTGGTCAGGCGATTCAGACAAGCGCGAAGAACAGTTTCTCGCTGTGTGCTGCGGATGTGGCAGCGGCCATCACGCCCCGCACGAAAGCAATCGTTTTGAATTTTCCAACCAATCCGACGGGCGCCACGCTTACACCAGATGACATCCAGAAGCTCGCGGCGGTCTGCATCGAGAACGATCTGCTGGTGTTGACCGATGAGATTTACAGCGAACTGTCCTATTCCGGTCAGCACACTTCCATCGCCGCATTGCCGGGCATGAAGGAGCGCACCATTTTCCTGCACGGGTTTTCCAAAGCCTTCGCGATGACCGGATTCCGCATCGGCTACGCCTGCGCACCGGTCGCTCTCACCGAAGCGCTGCTGCGGGTCCATCAATACTCCATGCTTTGCGCCTCGATCATCAGCCAGGAAGCGGCGCGCGAGGCCTTGGAGCACGGCGCGGAAGAGATGGCGAAAATGCGCGAGCAGTACCGGCTGCAACGCAATTTCATCGTGAAATCGTTCAACGAAATCGGCCTGCCCTGTCACATGCCCAACGGCGCCTTCTATGCGTTCCCGTCAATCCGTGAAACCGGGTTGACGTCGCGCGGGTTCGCCATGAAGTTGCTCGAACAGCAGCGCGTCGCGATGGTACCAGGCGACGCTTTCGGTCCCGGCGGCGAAGGATTTGTCCGCGCCAGCTATTCCGGCAAGATGACCGATCTTGAAAAAGCCGTCGAACACATCGACCGCTTTGTTCGCGACCTGAAGTAAGACCGGTCGCCGATCCTTCGGCTCGGGACGCGCCGAAAGGGACGTTGACAGGGGGGGCGGTTTTGTTAGACTGCGCCGCGAAGATTTTCCCCCGTTATTAGAAAACTCAATTCCTGCCTCTGAGCAGGCAGTACAAATTCACAAGGAAGTTCGAGAACATGCCCAAGAACAAGACAGCAAAACGTTCGAGTAAGAAAGCGCCGAAGTACGTTTACTTTTTTGGTGGTGGCAAGGCTGACGGCAATGGCTCGCAAAAACCGCTGCTCGGTGGGAAAGGCGCCAATCTACACGAGATGACGCGCATCGGCCTGCCGGTGCCTCCGGGATTCACCATTACCACGGAAGTCTGTACGTACTATTACGAAAACAAGAAGACCTACCCCAAGGTTCTCAACGAACAGGTCAAGACCGCCTTGACGCACTTGGAACAGGTCACCGGCAAGAAATTCGGCGACCGCCAGAATCCGCTCCTTGTTTCGGTTCGCTCCGGCGCGCGCGAATCAATGCCCGGCATGATGGACACGATTCTCAATCTGGGACTCAACGACGATACGGTCGAGGTCATTGCCCGCAAATCCGGCAACGAACGCTGGGCTTGGGATTGTTACCGCCGCTTTGTCCAGATGTACGGCGACGTCGTGATGGGCGTCCAAAAGGCCGGCCGCGACGAGCATGAGCCCTTCGACGCAGTGATGGACGAACTCAAGCAGGAAGTCGGCGCCGCACAAGACGTGGATCTCAATGCGAAACAATTACGGCAACTGGTTGACCGATTC
Organism: Verrucomicrobiia bacterium; assembly: GCA_035516795.1. Taxonomy (GTDB): domain Bacteria; phylum Verrucomicrobiota; class Verrucomicrobiia; order Palsa-1439; family Palsa-1439; genus DATJBF01. The sequence goes on along the minus strand of DATIZX010000002.1, from coordinate 7,152 downwards.
AAAGCCCTGATCCGCAAGCGGACTGGTCAGGAATTTCCGCAGGATCCGGTCAAACAACTCTGGGGCGCCGTCGGCGCGGTATTCGGTTCCTGGATGAATGACCGGGCGATCGTGTACCGGCGCAAATACAACATTCCGCACGAGTGGGGTACCGCCGTCAGCGTGCAGACGATGGTGTTCGGCAATCTCGGCGACACCAGCGCCACGGGCGTCGCGTTCACCCGCGACCCGGCCTCGGGCGAAAAAGTGTTTTACGGCGAGTACCTGATCAACGCGCAGGGCGAAGACGTCGTGGCCGGTGTGCGCACGCCGCAGCCCATCGCCAAATTGAAACAGGAGATGCCCAAGGCCCATGGCGAACTGGTAACCGTCTGCAAAACTTTGGAGTCGCGATTCAAGGACATGCAGGATTTCGAGTTCACCATCGAAGACAACAGGCTCTACATGCTCCAAACCCGCAACGGCAAACGCACGGGCCTGGCTGCTGTGCGTATGGCGGTCGAAATGGTGGGCGAAAAACTGATCGATTGGAAGGAAGCGGTCCGTCGGGTGCCAGCCGATTCCCTGACGCAAGTCCTCGCGCCGATCTTCGACCGCAAGGACCGCGACGCCGCTGTGAAAGCGGGACGCCTCTTGTGTAAAGGCCTGGCTGCCGGACCCGGCGCGGCTTCCGGTCGGGTCGTGTTCAACGCTGAGGACGCGGTCGCCCGCGCCCATAAAGGCGAACGCGTATTGCTCTGCCGTATTGAAACCAGCCCCGAAGATCTCCGCGGCATGATTGCGGCCGAAGGCATTCTCACAGCGCGCGGCGGCGTTTCGTCGCATGCGGCACTGGTAGCCCGGCAGATGGGCAAGATCTGCGTTTGCGGCGCGGCGGATATCGTGATCGATTACACGGCGCGTGTGATGCAGGTTGCGGGGCATACCATCAAGGAAGGCGATTATATCTCCATCGACGGAACGCTCGGCGAAGTGTACGAGGGCGAACTCAAGACCGCACCCAGCGAAGTTGTGCAGGTGCTCATTGCCAAGTCGCTCGCTCCGAATCAAGCTCCCACGTATCAACAGTTCGACAAGTTGATGAAATGGGCGGACAAAATCCGCCGACTGGGCATTCGTACCAATGCCGACCAACCCGACCAGGCCGCCAACGCGATTGCGTTCGGCGCGGCTGGCATCGGCCTATGCCGCACGGAGCATATGTTCTTCGAGGGCAACCGGATTTACGCGATGCGCGAGATGATTCTGGCGGAAACGACGGAAGCGCGCAAAGAAGCCTTGACCAAATTGCTGCCACTGCAGCGCGATGATTTTGCCGGCATCTTCCGCGCGATGGAAGGCCACCCGGTCACCATCCGCACGCTCGATCCGCCTTTGCACGAGTTCTTGCCGCACGACAGCGAGACGCAGCGCGTCACGGCTCATCGACTTGGCATCAGCCCGGAGAAGGTCGCCGCGCGTGTGGCAGCGTTGCACGAGGCCAACCCGATGCTGGGTCATCGCGGCTGCCGCTTGGGAATTACCTTCCCGGAAATCACCGAGATGCAGACCCGGGCGATCATCGAAGCCGCCATCCAGGTGCGCAAGGAAGGCATACCCGTCAAACCGGAAATCATGATCGTGCTGGTTGGTTTTCCGAAGGAATTGCAGAACCAATTGGCAATCGTCAATGACACGGCGAAAAAGGTCATGGAAGAACAGAAGACCAAAATCACCTACATGGTCGGCACCATGATCGAAATCCCCCGCGGCGCGCTGTGCGCCGACGAGATCGCGAAGGACGCCGAATTCTTCAGTTTCGGGACCAACGACCTGACGCAGACCACGTTGGGCATGAGTCGCGACGACAGCGGTTCTTTCTTGCCGCATTATCAGGAACTGGAAATCGTCAAGAGCAACCCGTTCGCGACCATCGACCAGGCGGGCGTTGGCCAACTCATGCAAATCGCCATCGAAAAGGGCCGCAAGACGCGTCCCAACATCAAGTTGGGCATTTGCGGCGAACACGGCGGCGACCCGGCCAGCGTGGAGTTTTGTCACCGCATCGGGCTGACATACGTAAGCTGCAGCCCATTCCGCGTCCCGGTGGCGCGTCTGGCAGCGGCACAAGCCGTACTCAAAGAAGAAAAGGCGGCCAAAGCTCGCGAGATCAGCTAAACTCACGAAAACGGTGAGAATCGTCGGGGCGGGTGCGAAAATACCCGCCCCGATTCTTTACGCGAAGTTCCGTTGAACCAAATGCCGGGTGCCGGCATCTAAACGAGTGACAGGCGTGAGGTCGATGGCACATCTGAATGTTCTTGCGTAGGACTCGACGACCGCATAGCCTGCCGGGGAAACCAAAACGCAATGGCGTTTCTTTGTAGGGTGACGGCAACATGGTGATCGACCGCGATAGAGAAAGCGAAAACGGGATCAAGATTTATCTGCGCGAAATCGGGCAGATTCCGCTCTTGACTCCGAAGGATGAAATCCGACTGGCCGCCCGCATCAAGAAAGGCGACAAACAGGCGCGAGCCGACATGATCAAGGCCAACTTGCGCCTGGTCGTGAAGATCGCCCACGATTATTCCAACTTCGGACTGCCGCTGCTCGACCTGATCAGCGAAGGCAACATCGGCCTCATGAAAGCCGTCGAGCGATTCGACCCCAAGAAGGGCGGCAAGCTTTCCACCTATGCCGCATGGTGGATCAAACAATCCATCAAACGCGCGCTCGCCAATCAGGCCAAAACCATTCGCTTGCCAGTCCATCTGGTTGACAAGATCAGCAAGATGAAACGTGCCGGCCATAAGCTCAGCGAAAAGCTCGGCCGTGAACCGACCGATCAGGAGTTGGCCGACGTGCTGGATATGCCGCGGTCGAAAGTGGCCCAGTTACGCACCATCAGTGTCCGCCCCGCCAGCCTCGACGCACCGATTGGTGAAGAGGACGCCACCGAGTTCAGTGAAATCGTTGGCGATGAGACGGCTCTCACGCCGTTTGAGCTGCTGCGCGACAAGACACTCCGGCAGGAAGTGCGCGACATTCTGGAGGAACTCGACGCCCGGGAGGCGGAGATCCTGACGATGCGGTTCGGTCTGGATGGCAGCAAACCGCGAACCCTTGAGGAAGTCGGCAAGCGATTCAAGGTCACCCGGGAGCGCGTCCGCCAAATCCAGAACATCGCTCTCACGAAGCTCCGCCGCGTCATGGAAAAGCAGGACCGTCCCAACGCGGTCTCTCGGAATTAAGGCGCCTGTTTTTTGTAGGCGCCCTCTTTACGGGTGCGCTAATTCCCTGTAGCCGCACCCTTCATGGGTGCGAGTTTTCCCGCGCAGGCTGAAGCCTGCGCCTACAGTTATACACGGTCTTGGATTGCAGAAGCACAGCGGGCCTGTTTCTGCGCTTCCCTTTACCGACGCAATGCGTTAGGTATTCCGCCATGTACGACGAATTGAAAGCTGCCATTCGCGACGTACCAGATTTCCCGGTCAAGGGAATTCTCTTCAAAGACATCACACCGGTCCTCCAAAACGGCAAACTGTTCCGCATGGCCGTCGATGCGATTGCCGACCGCCACAAAGGCAAAAAGATCGACGCAGTCGTTGGCGTGGACGCGCGTGGATTCATCTTTGCCGGGGCGGTAGCTTACAAACTCGGCGTCGGCCTTGTTCCCGTCCGCAAGAAGGGCAAGCTGCCCTACAAAACGGTCGTCACCAGTTACACCCTCGAATACGGCAGCGAGACCAGCGAAATGCACATCGACTCCGTCAAGAAGGGCGAGAATGTCATCATTGTGGACGATTTGCTGGCCACGGGCGGTACGGCCATGGCCGCCGCCACGCTCGTCAGACAATTGGGCGCGTCGATTTCCGAGATCGATTTCCTGATCGAACTCTCATTTCTCAAGGGCCGAGAGAGACTGAAAGAATTTCCGGTCTTCGCCGCGATTGCGTACTGATGCGGAGCAGTAGCCGCAACATGCGGGCGCACCGGGGCATCTCGTCACCGTGACCGTTGTAGGCCGACTCTGTGAGTCGGCGAAATATCGGGAGCAACGGCACCTGGCCACAAGCCAAACAAGTCTTGCGGTGCGCGCGCTCCTCTTGGCTTGGCTCGGTTCCGTCGGCAGACAGAGAGGCCGGCTTATTTCCTTCGGCTTCTTTAATCGTGTAGGAATTGTTAGAGGGACGACTTAGGTGTTTTTCCCTGTTGATGCATCCTGTCTGGCGGGCGCAAGTTGTCTCATGGCCGAAGTCGCAGTTAGATTGAATGAGATTTTGGCCGACGAACGAGCTTGCAGAAACACGTTGCAGTTGGCCGAGGTGAGGTGCCGCGACCCCGGTCAGAAAGAATTGATCCGACGCGTTCTTGCTGCGTACGATCAAATCTGTACCGAGTTGGAGAATATCGTACGCGCGATCGGCGGCGTTCCGGTGCCCACGCAGGCCGCACAGTTCTCACCGCAACCCCCTGAAGCTTCACTGACCGACACTCTCAAAACAGCCGAATCAAACCAGCGCGACATCATCGCCCCCATTGACGCGGTTTTGGAAGAGCATGGTTTGCCGGGTTATGGAGAACCGTTGCTGGCGATCCGGCAATTTCACACTGACAATATCCGTTGGCTTGCGGAGGCTCTTGGAACTCGCCAATAAGGTTGTCTGCCTTTGGTGAGTCGGTTAGAACCGGTCGCTAATCGGAAGGACATGCGTGTCATGCCCACGATGGTCGGAACGGTCTCAAACATGAGCGCTTATCTCAGGATTGATGGGCTTGAATGGCCCACAATTGCACGGGAATAGCCCGGCATTCAGAGGCCCACATTATGCTGAAAACAAACTCCTATGGAAACATCCCTCTTGGAACCTGTTACCGAGTTTGCTGCCGCAACGCGTGTTGAAGGCGAAGAATTACAGCGCCAGGTCGACATTGCTTCGCGCATCCCCCGATTGAACGAATTATACGACGCCGTCGCCGATATTGTGCTTATCCTCAACCGACATCGGCAGATCGTTTACGCCAACAAGACGGTGGAAGATATTTTCAAACTCACGGATCGCTCGGTCGTCTACGGGCTTCGGCCCGGCGAAGCATTGAATTGCCAGCACTGCGACGAGACGCCCGGAGGTTGCGGGACGACGCGATTTTGCTCTCAATGCGGAGCCGTGAAGGCGATCCTGTCTGCCTTGCGCGGAGTAAAGGCCGCGGAAGAGTGCCATCTGCTCCGCAATTCAGGCACAGATGCGCTGGACCTGCGCGTGGTTTCCACCCCGTTTAAGTTCGAGAATGAGTTATTTACGATCTGCGTCGCCACGGACATCAGCCAGGAAAAGAGGCTGCAAGTGTTGGAGCGCACTTTCCTGCATGACATCTCGAATACGCTCACGGTGTTGACCGGCGTCGCGGACTTCGCGGCACAAACCGGCTCGCTCGACGATGACGAGTTGATTCGGGAATTGCATCTCGGCGTCCAACGGATGACCGATGAAGTCAATGGCCACAAAGAATTGCTGGCGGCCGAGAATGGCGATTTACCCATCCATCCAAGCTCGCTGCATTCCCTGTCCGTTCTACAGGAGGCCGTCGACCTGTATCGCGGTTTGGAAATAGCGCGCACCAGAACGATTCAGATCGACCTGGCATCGGCGAACGTGCCGTTGAGTACGGATCGGACGCAACTGACGAGGATTTTGGGGAACATGTTGAAGAACGCCTTGGAAGCCTCCCCGCCCGGCGCCGGTGTCTGGGCCGGATGCGAGTTCGATGGCGACTCGCACGTCAGTTTCTGGGTGAAAAACTCCCAAGTCATGCCTCGTGAGGTCCAGCTTCAGGTATTCAATCGCTCGTTTTCGACCAAGGGCAGCGGGCGTGGCATCGGGACGTACAGCATCAAATTGCTCTGCGAACGATACCTGCAAGGGAAAGCTTCTTTTGTCACCTCCTCCGAGGCAGGCACGACATTCAAAGTCACCCTGCCCTTGGCGCTGGATTAGAGCGTCAGACCGACTGATGAATCCGCGCTGCCGCCCAACGAAACGCTGAGACGCGCTTTCGCTCCTGACAACGGGTAACGGCTAACAGTTCCTCAGATCTCTCAGGGTTTTCCAGTAGTATCTTTCCCTGATGGCGCCATTTGCGGCCCTTGCTGTACACTGATTCTCGGTCGCAGTGATATCAAAGCTGAACAAGGTGCTGGCCGATGAGTTGGTCGGCATGCGCTGGCTGCATCGGGCAAAGAGCCAATGTCATGATGGCGGGCAATGCGAGTTGCTCGACCGGATACTCCTGTCGTGCGCCGAGATCTGCGCCATTTTGGAGGAAACGATCCGCCGACTTGGCGGGGCGCCGGTACGGAGCCAGCCCAAACCCACGGAAGAAGGCCCCCAGCAAGTATCATTGCGCGATTGTCTTCAGACGACCGAGTCAATCCAGCGCGATATTATCAAGGAGATCAATTCGATCGTCGAATCGCCTGCCCTCGCGGATGTCCACGATGCGCTGTTGGCAATCCGTCAATTCCATCTCGACAACGCCCATTGGCTCACAGAGGCGTTGGGGGCAGAAGAGCAAAACGCTGCTCCGAAGCCACGTACTTGACATCGTCTTCGGCTGAACGCTGAACCGCCGAAAGCTGATAGCTTGTCCTCCTGGTCCCGTGGCGCAATCCGGTAATCCCGACGCAAATCTAGTGCTCCGTCAACCTGCATCACAAGGGTTGTTGGTAGGGTCGGACCGCCGGGCCGACCGTTGCGGCGCGCCCGGCGGTCGCGCCCTACCCTTCCAATCAACTTTGACAGAGCACTAGTGTCGCGACACACTTTATCCGAACAGTAGCCGCACCCTTGACGGGTGCGTTCGGGCCGCGCAGGCCTAAGCCGAAAGCTGCACTGGCAGCTTGAGACGCCGTGATGACGTTTTCACGGCAATCCTGCGGCTACATACAACTGTCCGGTGTAGCCGCACCCTTAACGGGTGCGTTCCGGAGTACATCCTTTCCGCCCCGCAGGCGTAAAGCCTGCGACTACACAAGGCCCCAATAGGGTCAGGTCTCAACATAAAACAATTGCTTCCTCAATCGGGCCACGATTTCTTGCACGGACTTGTCCCGCTGCTGTCGTTGTCCGAAGCGGCGCACCGCCATCTGAACGCTACCATAATCAAGCGCAC
>DATIZX010000001.1:0-40334 GCA_035516795.1 Verrucomicrobiia bacterium | reverse complement strand
TCAAGGCGCTGGTCGGCGAGTTGACCGTGGAACTCAAAAAAAGCGAGGGCGAACCATGGTAAGCCGGCAACGCTCCGTTCGTGTCAAGCAACGCGATCAGCAATTGCTGCCCCGGTTGCAGCAGCTCAAGGCGGATCATCTGACCTGGGGGTATTGGCGGATCTGGGCGTATCTGAAGCGATCCAGCAGATTTTCACCAGCTATGACAACCCCAAAGGCAATGCCGACAGCGAACGCGTCATCCGCACCTTGAAGGAAGATCTGATCTGGCCGCGGGAATGTCTCACCGTCGAACAACTCGAACAAGCGCTGGTCGGGTGGATCCGGGCTTACAACGAAGACTACCCCCACTCGGCCCTCGGCTATCAGACACCACAGCAATACGTGCCGTAAACCTTCCAAACGATTATCACGCGACCAACGGGGGAATCGCTCACATGGCCCCTTGCCGACTTCGCATCGGCGCTGCGTTCGCCGTCTGTTTCGGAGCGATGTTCCACCACGCTGCGGCGTCGGGCGGTGTCACTAATTCGCGGTAGTGTCGGAAAATCATCGACGGAGTATTACCCATTTCCAACGCGACCTTGGCCGCGTCCTGGCACTGCGCCAAGCGATAGGTGGCATAGGAATGCCGCAAACCGTTGTTGGGCCAACGAATCCCAAGTGATCTGGCCAATACCGACGCTTTCCGCTCGATACGAGACCACACGCAGACCGGCCCGGTCTTCGCCCGATACGGCGCGAGCCAAGCTTCCAAGTTGGACTGAATCGGCACGAGACGACGTTGTGCGGTTTTGGCCTTCTTCGCCTTTACCTCGACGAAACCTTGGTCAAATCGAACATCTTCCCATTCCAAACGCAGAAGCTCCGCGTGACGCAAGCCCGTAAACGCACCGATGGCAAGAAACGGCACCACGGTCGGGTCGGCCTTCGCAATCAGCTTCGCGAAGTCTCCGGGTCGGAACACTTCGATCTCCGCTCCATTGTCCTTCGCGCGCGGCAGCATGTCGGCTTCTGTCGCCCGATCACGGAGTAGATACCCGCGCTGCCGAGCGAATCGCCAGAGCGTGACAATCAATCCTCGGTAATTGTTTCGCGACCGCAGCGAACCGGGCAAAGACCTCAGCCAAGACTCAAGTTGGCCATGAGTCAGTTGTCCGATCGGCCCTGCGAACGCTGCGGCGATGTGAGGCAACCGAGTGCTCAGGTCTTTGAGATAGGCGGCGCTCACACCATCACGCCGTTTCGCATCCAGTAGTTCGTCCGCAATCTCTTTGACTGTCTTGGCGGGCAAATCCACTTGGTGGCGTCGCAGATAGAAATCCACGGCTTCATGGATGGACACTTTCTGAAGCTTCTGGCGGCTCTTGGCGTATGCTTCGACAGCATCATGGAGAGTGACTCCGAATGGTTTGAGGACTTCAAGAGAGCGGGCGTAGGAATCACGGTCAACCCCGGTGAGCGTGATGCCCGAGGCTTTCTGGCCGTGGATGGCCGTGGCAACTTCCTTCGCACGCTCGGTGGCTTCCTCACAGGTGGAGCGAGTTTCCCGTCGCCGTCGCCCCTCCTGATAATAGCTAATGCACCAGCGGCCACTGGAAAGGCCATAGACGGGAACTTTCACCGAACCGACACTAACAAGGAAAGAGGAGCGTTTCTTCATATGACGCTACGGAGTCTACCAATTTTGTCACGGATTTGTCACGCAAAAAGAGACATTTGCAAGTTTACATTGAAAAAGTGGAGCGGGCGATGGGAATCGAACCCACCTCACCAGCTTGGAAGGCTGGCGCATTACCACTATGCTACGCCCGCACTCGACTCCGCGCATCATCCCACGGAACCGTCGCGACCGCAACGCTATCCCAGCGGTTTTGCCGCGTCAAGGAGAAGCCGACGACGGGCTTGGCGCTGCAGGTTTGCACAAAGGTTGCCTCCGGGCCCTCGCAAGATCCGTTAACAAAACTATAGTCTCAGGCTTCAGCCTGCACAGGGAAGACGCACCCGTAAGCCGAGTCCGACGAGACGCCGCTGTCGTTTGCGGCAACGGTGCGGCTACACGGAAATAGGTTTTGTCAGGCGCTCTAAAGCCTGCGGCTACAGAATGCTCCCCATCAAGATGCCACTAATATCTGGGACTCGAGGCGCTAAGATCGGGCAGGAAATTGCGTGCTGCGGCGTCGTCGTACGAGAAGAGAACAAATCCCGGCGCGCCGAGTTGTCGGGTGGCGTTGATTTGGGAGGCCAGTTGGCTCATGTGGTCGAACTTCCACGCGCCTATTCCGACCACGACCTTGTTGCGCTGTCCCGCCGAGGCTTGCTCCTGCCGCACCTGCGTCTGGAACTCGCGCAGATCGGGCGTGTACGTCATCGTGCAAACGTAATCGACGTGTCCGCGATCGAGCCACAATTTCCAATCCTGCGCTTTTTCTTGGCGGGCGCGATTGAGATCGGGAAATACCGCTGCCGAAACGACCAACCCCGGGCGTGCCTGTCGCGCGGCGGCGGCGAGTTCGGCAACCCAACTGTTGATCTCCCGTTGTCGCCACTGATTGAATTGCGTGACATACGCACCTTCCAGTACGGCCTCTGGCCAATGTCTCAAGTGGTGGCCGATGTAGTGCTCGAATTCGCGTCGACAGTTGGAACAGAAGCACGACGGCTGCTCGCAAAAGCGAATGTAATCGAACTGAATGCCATCGACCGGGTATTTCGTCACCAATTCCTTCACCGATTCCTCGATCAATTGGCGGTTCGCCTCTTGCGACGGGCACAGCCAGGTGTACCCAGCCTGCATCACTGGTCGACCATCCGGTCCCCGCATCACGCGATTGGCGGAAATCAGTTGTCGCTGGAATCCGGGCGGTGCCTTGTACATGAAGGTGACAATCTGTTTCGCGTGAACGGCAAGCCCGCGTTGGTGGGCGAGTTCAATGCCCCGCGCGACGGGGTCGATCGATCCGCCCACGATGCTCGGCAGCGCGTGGCTCCTTGGGTAAAACGCCGCGCCCCCCGACGCGAGATTGGCGTAAATGGTATTGAAACCTGCCCGTTGCAGGTCCGCCGTCGCCCGGTTCCAGTCCAATCGCGTGGTGTCGCTGATCCACACGCCGCGCAATTCAGTAACGCGCGCAGGCCTTTCCGGAATGGGCGGGGCCGGCGCGGCGCGGCGCGCACTCGGAAAAGTGCAAGAATACATACAGACCGTCGCACCAGTCAAAACCAGTGCCCGTGCGAAAAACACCTGCGACCTCCTCATTTCCCTCCTTGTGATGGTAGGGCGCGACCAAGATGCGAGCGGACGGCCCGGCGGTCCGTGCCTACCAAGCGTGACTATAGGGAAGCCGCTCAATGTTGCCAAACGAAATGTTTGCTGTTACAAGAAGTTTTCGATGGTGCGCAAACTTTCCATTCTCGGTCCCGGTCTTCTCGGCGGTTCGATTGGCCTTGCCGCGCGGCAGCGCAAAGTGGCCGAGCGCGTCGCCATCTGGGCACGCCGACCCGAGGCAGCCGACGAAGCATATAAAGTTGGCGCTGCCGATGAGGCCAGCACCGATCTGGCTAAAACGGTTGCGGACGCGGACCTCGTCGTCCTCGCCACGCCGATCGGCGCCATGCGCGGACTGGTCGAGAAGATTCGCTTCGGCCTGCGCGATGGCTGTGTCGTGACCGACGTGGGCAGCGTCAAATACCCCATTGTTGTTTCACTCTCCGAAGCGCTGGCCGGCCCCTCTCGGAGCGGGGCAAGCAAGGCGCGATTCGTTGGTTCACATCCGATGGCGGGATCGGAACAGGCCGGAATTGAGGCAGCCCGGCGTGATTTGTTCGACAACGCCGTTTGCATCGTTACACCGACGGAAGGCACCGACAAAGCTGCCCTGCAAATTGTCCACGATTTCTGGAAAGCGCTCGGTTGTTCGGTGAAGACGCTCGCACCGGCGGAACATGACGAAATCGTTGCGCGCATCAGTCATCTGCCACATGTCGTTGCCGCCGCCGTCATCAACGTCGTTTGCAACGATGGCGAACATCCTCTCAACTTCGTCGGCCCAGGATTTAAGGATTTTACAAGGATTGCGAGTGGTCCGTTTGAGATGTGGACCGAGATCTGTCTCGAAAACCGGGAGGAAATTGGCCGGGCACTTGACCAATTGATTGAGGAACTGGGCAAAGTCCGTGCGGCGGTCGCGAATGGCGACGCGGTCGAGTTGCGCACGATGCTCAAGCGCGCCAAACATTTTCGCGATGAATTAAGGTTCAGAACATGAACGGCAAAGGATTTCACCGCAGAGACGCAGAGCACGCGGAGCGACCGGCAAAATGAAGCCGTTGCCGGACATACTCGAAATCAAGCCCTTGGAGAAGCCGGCCATTGGTCCGATTACGGTGCCCGGCTCAAAGAGCATCACGAACAGAGGGCTGATTCTGGCGGCATTGTACGAGGGAGAATGTACCCTGCGCGGAGCCTTGTGGGCCGATGATACCCAAATCATGGTCGATTCGTTGCAGAGGCTGGGGTTCGAGATCAGGGTCGAACCTGATCCAGCAGAGGAATGCAACCGGACAATCACCGTGGTCGGACGCAGCGGCGAGATACCGGCCAAGAAGGCAGAACTTTATGTCGGCAACGCCGGTACCGCGGCGCGATTCCTAACGGCGCTTGTTTGTCTGGGTCACGGCGAATACACAATTCGCGGCGATGAGCGGATGAACGAAAGGCCGATGGCAGACCTATTCAGCGGACTGCGTGAGTTGGGTGTTGAGGTCTCTGCTTCAAATTGCCTGCCAGCGACGATCAAAACAAGGGGTCTGCGCGGTCGCCGAGTCATTGTCAGCGCACGGCATAGTAGTCAATTTGCAAGTGCTCTGCTGCTTATTTCCCGCGAAGCCGGGTTTGAAGTCAAATTGGCAGAGCCGGACGAGCCGGGAGGATATGTTGAGATGACCCGGCAGATGATGGAAGTTTTTCGTCGCGAGTACTGGATCGAACCAGACCTCTCCAGTGCGTCATATTTTGTGGCAGCTCGCTTTCTTACCAAAGGCTTGGTGGATATCTCCGGCTGGCCGCGCAACTCACTTCAGGTAGATGAAAAATTCGCGAACTTTTTGCCGCCGCCGCGCAGGGTCTCGAGGTTACGCGACCTTGGTGATAGCATCATGACGCTGGCCATTTGTGCAGTATTTGGCGAACATCCTGTTCAAATCGTTGATGCTGAACGGATGCGCCTGCAAGAGACTGATCGCGTTCATGCGATGGCGACTGAATTGAGGCGCGTAGGCGTCGACGTCGACGAAGATGCGACCTGGTTTCGTGTGCATCCAGCCAAGCCCGGCCAATTGCACGGGGCGGACATCGAGACGTATAACGATCATCGCCTGGCGATGTGTTTTGCAGTATTAGGATTGAAGGTTCCGGGCATTCGGATTAAGAATCCCGGTTGTGTGAGGAAGACGTTCCCGAATTTCTTCGAGAAACTGGAGCAATTGAGAAAGTGAGCGAGAAAATCACAGTGGTGGCAGTGGACGGGCCGGCAGCCAGCGGCAAGAGCACCGTGTCGCGGCTGGCCGCCAAGGCGTTCGGGTTCAATTATGTGGACACGGGCGCGATGTATCGTTCCGTCACCTGGAAAGCCATCGAGGAAGGCGTGGATGTGGACGACAACATTGCCGTGATCGCCATGCTGCATCGCATCAAGATCGAATTCGAATTGGTCCACGGTCAGGTGCGGATGTTGCTCGACGGCGTGTATCCGGGCAACGCGGTTCGCGAACCGCAGGTGGCCGAGAAGGTATCCACGATTGCGGCGATACCAGAAGTGCGGCAGGTGCTCGTGCAGCACCAGCGTTCCCTCACCAAATTTGGGAGCCTGGTGATGGAAGGACGCGACATTGGCACGGTCGTTTTCCCGGACACACCGTACAAGTTCTATCTCGATGCCAACCCCGAGGTGCGAGCGGTGCGTCGCAAAAAGGATCTCGAAGACATGAAAATCGAGGCCACGGCAGAGGGTGTCGCGCAAAATATCCGGCACCGCGACAAGAAAGATTCCGGCCGCAGCGTTTCGCCCCTGCAAATCGCTCTCGGCGCTACGGTCATTGATAACTCGAAGTTAACAGCCGAGGAAAGCGCCAAGATCGTGATTGATCACATTCGACAACGAGAGATGAAACGCGGCAGCGCTGTAGAAAACAAAGGGTAAACTCGAAGCACGAAATTCGAAGCAAGCTCGAATGATCAAAATAGCAAACGGACTTCGGCTGGGCCAGGGCTCTAGTCCCGATTTTGAATTTGTTTCGAGATTCGAACTTCGGTTTTCGGATTTACTCTAAATGCATCCCTGGTATCGGTTTTGTCGGTTTCTCTATCGCGTCTACTTCTGCGTCTATCATCGGGGTCGAATCTACAACGCCGATCGGCTGCCCGATGAGGGCGCGTTCATTCTGGCCGGCAATCACGTCAGCTTTCTCGACCCACCCTTCTTCGGATTGTGCTGTCGTCGAGAAGCGTTTTTCATGGCGCGCGACACGCTGTTCCGCAATCCGCTGGCGAACTGGATCCTCCGCAGTTGGAATTGCGTGCCGATCAATCGCGACCGCGGCGACATCGCTGCGCTGCGAACCGTCTTGCGGATGCTCGGAGAAGGCAAAGCCGTGTTGATGTTTCCCGAAGGTACACGCAGTCCTGATGGACAACTCCAGGAACCGCGTGCCGGCATCGGCATGGTTGTCGCGCGGGCGAAGGTGCCCATCCTACCGATGCGTATTTTCGGCACGGACCGCGCCTTGCCGCGCGGGACGAGTTTGCCACGGCCGGCACAGGTCCGGGTCAAGTTCGGCGAGCCGTTTCTCTATCCGCTGCCGGCAAATTTCGAAGAGCTTCGCGGTGACGAACTGAAGGCCGTATATCTGGATATTGGTCGTGAAATTATGCGACGGATTGCGGCGCTCGAACCCAAGCAGGATTGATCGGCCCTGTCTTTTGCGGAGGGCGTTCTCCTGAAACGTCAGAACGCTCTGCAAAGATATTGGAGTCATCGCCTTCCACTCCGGTTGGACAGCAATAGAAGTTTTGTAGGCGACGCTTATCTGCATTCAGACTTTTTCCTACGGCACAAACAGTGTTCCGCTGATTGTTCGCGCTCGATCGCCGACGTAACCTCGAATAGGTGGAAGCGACCGGGGTGAATGAGGACAGGCTGAACGGAAATTGGAAACAGGCGAGGGCCAAGGTCAAGGAAGAATGGGGCAGGCCGACCGATGACGGTTTGGATGCCATCGACAGCAAGAAAGACCAATTGATTAACAAAGGACAGGAGCCATCCAGGATTGCCCGGGACAGAGCGGAAAGGCAGTTCCGGCAAATTGACGGGATCGAAAGACAGGAACGGAAGGCAGTCTGACGACCAGAGAAACCAGGGATGCGTACAGTTGTACTCATTATCCTCGTGCTACTATTAATCGGGGCCCTGCCACTGTGGCCCTATAGCAAAGAGTGGGGTTTCTACCCCTCCGGGGGAGTGGGCCTGATCGTAATCATTTTGTTGATTCTGGTCTTGGCCCGGGTCGTTTGACTGAATTAGCCTCGTCGGTAACGTCGAGCGTCGGCCAGCCCGTTCAAGCAAGCAATCATCGTCGCGGCCGTACACGAGTAAACCGGTTTCGTACGCCGGGCTGATGGTCCCGCAGTCCCCTCCCGCATTCTCGGGAGCCTTTTCACAAACTCAACTCCACAAGCAACGGGTAATGGTCTGACGCCACGCGCGTCAGGTTCGTGCGCAACACCTCGACATGGTGGACGGCGAATTCCTCGCTTAGGAACACATGGTCGATACTCGCCAACGGATAACGCGTGGGAAAGGTCTTACGCGGACGCGGCACTCCCAGGCAACGGTGCACGTCGCGCAGTGTGCGCAGGCAGCGGCGATGCACCTTCGAATTGGGAAAGGCATTAAAGTCGCCGCACAAGATTAAAGGTGGCTTGCACGTCGCGCCGCCGAGCCAGGTTTCACTGAATAACGCCTCTGTTTGCAGCATGCGTTCGCGTGGTCCCAAACCCAAGTGCGTGTTGATCATCTGGACCTGCTGGTGATCGATCTGAACGGAGGTCCACAAGGCACCGCGCAATTCACGCCACAGGCGGTTGCGTGGACGGGGCAGCGGACCGGCTTTGACCAGACCCATGGGAAAACGGGAAAGAATCGCGTCGCCGTATCGTTCTTCCGCTAATTGCCAGGCGGCATGAAAACGGACATGCATTTCCAGGCGGTGCGCAATCAAGAATGCTTGATCCACCCCGCCCGTGCGTTCACGCCCGGCATCCGCTTCCTGCAGGGCGATGATGTCGGCGGCGGACTGCTCGATCACCGCCGCTATCCGCTCCGGCGCAGCCAGCCGGTCGACGCCAATGCAGCGGTGGACGTTGTA
The DNA here is from genome assembly GCA_035516795.1 of Verrucomicrobiia bacterium. Taxonomy (GTDB): domain Bacteria; phylum Verrucomicrobiota; class Verrucomicrobiia; order Palsa-1439; family Palsa-1439; genus DATJBF01. Next base: position 31,910 of record DATIZX010000001.1, on the reverse strand, counting down.
GGTCATAATACGAAACTTCTGTTTCATCGAAAGAATCTAGCACAGGATCTTCGCAAGAGAGTCCGAGCGACGTGAGGTCCCGGAGGCGAATCGCTGCATTTCAGGCGGCTTTCTTTGGAGTACAACAGCAAACACTTGGTCGAAAGAGGCTGGATTTTGGCGCGGATTAGGTCGATTTCCGAATGTAGAATCGGCATTTGGCCATCTTGTGATGGAAACTCGGGAAGTCGAAAGCCTGTTTAAAAGAAGGTTCGTTATGAGTAGATGGACAACAGTTTATTTGATCGCAGCCAGTATCAGTGCGACCGCATTGATGGTTGGTCCGACCGCACTAGCGGCCACCACGAACTCCAATTATGGCAGTTCGATGTACGGGCAGAATCTGCCAAAGATTCAAGAACTGGAGGGAACGATTACTTCCATTAACCCGCAGTCCAAGACAATGACAGTGAAGGGCGCCATGCTAAGCAAGAGCTTCAAGCTTGCGAGAAACACAGAAATTGCCAATGAGGACAACACCGCCGCGCGATTCAGCAATTTGAAAGTTGGCGACCACGTCCGGGTATCGTACCGCGACCAAAACGACGCGTTGGTGGCGACGTACATTGTGCGCACCCAACGCAACGCTCGGTCGAGCGGCAGTACGGCAACGTCACGATCGCCCTCTTCCTCATCGCCTTAGCTCTGATGCCGAACTGAGCAGAGGCGCCTTACAACGCCTCTTCTTGATGTGGAAGAGCTGGGGCGTATTCAAATCGCTCCATTGCCCGGCGCATGCACCTTCCATTTTGAGGAATGGCTGGCCAGTATACCTCCTCTCATTCTGCCGCGCCTTGCTGAGCCTAATCCCCTCCTCCCGACAAAAGAATCCTGTTCAAGTGGTGGAATTCCCGTCCTTCCCTCAGAGGTTTCCTCATGGCCTCTGGGAGTTCCTCCGAGGTCGCAAGCAGCCGATGAGCCCATTGCTCTCACTGAACAGGCGGCTTAGTTTTTCACGTAGAGAGGTGCGATAATGCCACAGAGGAGGCATGTTCGCGAGGCGGGCAAGAAGGAGCAACGAATGGACGAGCGCATCAAAGCGTCGGGTCGTTACGGCAAACGCATCGAAGAAGTCGCCGCACGGACTGTTTTGAAACGTCGCCAAAAGAAAGGCGACAAGAAAGGAGAATAGGCATGTTTCGAATCGTTCGACGCAAAGTTCAGCGCATACCCGTGGTGTGGATTCCTTCTGCAAACCGCAATATTCGTGTGGCCCGTGTCTCTCATCGTGAGTTTTTCACGAGGAATCGAGATTCGGATGATGGCTCCTCTGGCAAATCGAATCGTTTGCTCTCTTCGGAGGACGTCATTTTCTCGAGAACCGAATGACGGAATGCTTGACCTTCACAATTTCCTCGCGCCGGCAAGAGCATTGAGCGTTTTGTGAGAACGAGCGTAAGAGGGAATTGGCGCGGCTGGCTGCCGTTTCCACCATCCGAAGACCTTAATCCAAATTAAACTGCTCGACTTCCCTGGACGACTGTGTTTTACTGGCCTGCAAGGAAGTCAGCCGTGAGCTTGTGAGAGGGTTGAGTGGTCGCAGACATGAGTGATTGGTGGTATCAAATTCGGGATTTTGGCACCAGAGGAGTCCGCTGATGAAGATCTCGCTTGGAAAGAACCGGGTGCAAAACGCATTGGCGCGGCTGTTGGTGGGGATTCCGGATTCATTGTTTGAAAAGATTCTTTTCTTCCTGCCATCGTCGCGACGAAAGCTCGCGAGACACAAACGCGCCAAGGCACGATTCCGTTGGTACGTCAGGCAGAAAATTGGAGCTTTCATGGTGGAAGTGGAACCGGGTCCGGTCGGTCCAGAGGAGATCATCCTGAAGACCGCTGTCCTGAGTCGGGCCAACGCCCCACGGCAACGCGATGCTGACGTTTATTTCGAGAATGCCTACCGGCAGCTCCTCGACTGGCTGCAACTGCTGGAGCGGTTCTCATTTAATCTCCGCACACTCGGATCGGTGCTCGAACTGGGATGTGGTTCCGCGCGGTTGATTCGCCATTTTCGCTGCATTGAGGGGATTCGTCTCGTGGGAACAGACCTCGTCCCAGAACATGTGAAGTGGTGCCAGCAGAACATTCCCGGAGTGGAATTTTATGTGAATGATCCGACTCCACCGCTGAAATTCGCAGCGGATTCTTCGTTCGATCTCGCCTACGCCGCCTCGGTGTTTACCCATATTCCAATCGAGACCCGCGACCTTTGGATTCAGGAGATGAACCGGATCCTGCGCCCCGGCGGGTTTCTATTATGTGATGTGCTAGGTCGGTATCATCAGCGACAAATGCTGGGAAAAGATGATCTGGAGCAACTCCGGAAGCGAGGGCACTTCACACTGCCTGCAAGTAATCCCAAAGCATCCCTCTCGACGCAACTCGTTGGGTCTTGGGATGTCTTTATGACGCGGGCGGAGGCGCTGAAGGCTTTTGGCTTGAATTTTAGAGTGCTCGATTTTTTGCCGTACACGCTCAACTTATTGGTTCTACAGAAGCTCCCCTAAAGAATCTTCGGGTACGGTCCCTAGGTCGCATTCGGCGGTTCTCCATTTTGCCCTGATTCGAGATCTGTTTTCCAGATTGAAATCTGTGCAATCTATTGCCCGCCAAGATTGCGGCGTTCAGGGGCGCCGCGATTTCCGCTTCAACCCACTTTTCTCTGTCACTCGTGGGCTCCATAGGCGGCGCTGTGCCGGGAATCACAGCAGGACTTAGGAGTCAACGGAAGCGAGTTGTAGGGTCGCCCGTGGAGGGTCTGTCCGCGCTCCAACCTATGGAAGAATCGGCGAGGCAGCCAATAGGAATCCTGCGGCGTCTTCCTTATCGTACGGGGCAGCCAGAAACGAGTGTATGACGACCAAAGGAAAGCTTCGCAGCGGCAGCGTGGAAGATTGTTCGTGGGATACTTCAAATGTGGTGTGCAGTAAACTCTCTCCCTGCACGCCAACCTCACCTACACGGACAATCCTCAGCTGCCGTTGCGACGCAGGGGGACGCGCATGAGATGCTCCTCCGAGTCCTATTTCAGTGCGGTGCTCTGCACTCACGCAATCTTTAATGCGCCGATCCTTTATTGTGCGGCTTTCGGCCGCATTTCCAGACTTTTTCCGCGTAATCGTTTCCCGGAACCAACCTTTTTCAAGCAGTACCTGAGAACCATGGAATGAGATGGACGGACAGACAAAGCTGATTTTCGACGGGTAGTTCCTTGCAAAGAAGCTGATTGGAGCGGCAACAACGCAGGCCTGATCAGTACGGTGAACGAAAGGAATTAGGGAAGAACCGACCTCCTGTGTTCGAACGGGGCGCACGCAATGCGCGCAGGGTGAACCAAAGGGAAAACTTTATGGGCATCAAAAAACTCTCATGGACCGGCGTACTGGCGCTAATACTTTGTGTTGCGCCGGCTTACTGCGACACGATTATCGGAAATGTCAGCGCGGGCTTTCAAAGTTGGGCCGCCACAAACCTCACTGAAACCGGCCATCCTTACTGGGACAATTCTTCGATGGACGGGCCGGAGCAGAACGTCGGTTATTACCTGATCAATGCACTGACCGCACCCTTGCCCGGCGCGCCAGGCCCCTTGCCATTCTGGGGTAATGCGTTTGATTCAAGTTCGGACACGGGCGGATCGGCCGATCAGAATTTTTACTTTCAACGAACTGCGCCAACGAGCACAGCGATCCTGGAGTTGGAGGTGGCGGGCCGCTCGAACATCAACGAGTTTGGCTGGTATGACATTACGGATACTACCACGCTGCATCCGTTATTTTTGGGTCCGGATGTTGCCCTGGCCAGCAGCAACTTCTCTCCCACTGCGGACTATTATGGCTTATATATCAAAAGTGGCCCGGATGTGTATTTCACCCAGTCTTCGCTAAACTCGGGCGGTGATACAACACACCAACATTTCGCCGTGTTTCAGGAATCGTCGACTACCGGATTTGAAAGCTATTGGATTGGCGTGGAAGATCTTTCGGTCAACGGATTGGGCGCTAACGAAGGTGGTGCCGGCGATTACAACGACATGCTGATTCACCTCAGCGTGTTTGCCGTGCCGGAACCTTCCACGGCCATGCTCGTGCTCAGCGGCTCCATCCTGGTCATTGGCCTGGCGCGGCGTCGCTCGGCCCACGCGCGCGACCAAAAACTGCGCCAGGGGCGCGGAGCAGCCTGGGCGCAGGCATCTTCACCGCACAATTTGCGGGCTCCGAGAAACGTCTGATGCAGCTCAAAGATGTCATGAGAAAAAACGTGGAGGTGGTCGAACCGGACACCTCGTTGTGTGAGGCGGCGCGCAAAATGAGCGCCCACAATGTCACCATGCTCCCCGTTTGCGATGGCCAAAAAGTCGTCGGCTTGCTGACGGCCCGGGATTTGACCATCCGGGCGACGTCGCAAGGTTGCGACCCGCACACGGGCCGGGTGCGCGAAGTCATGATGCTTCCCGCGGTATACGGTCGGGAAGATCAGGACATCAGCCAGGCACTGGATCTCATGCAGCGCTGGCAGCTTCATCGCTTGCCGGTGCTGGACCGACGGAGAAGGCTGGTGGGCATGGTTACTTTGCGAGATCTGTGTCGGGAAAACGGACGAGTCTCCCGACGCAAGCCGGCCTCGCTGGAGAGTTTGTACGAACTCTAGGCTGCAAAGCGGATGGGTTCTAGGGTATGGAACCTACCCGAGAATCAGTTGCGCGGCCAATAGCCTTCGGGGGTGAATTTCAGTAGTTTCAGGTGCGTTGAAATTAATGGGCGAGTTCAACATGACCAGCAAAGAACATTGTACCGGCATCGTAGACGATTGTCCGTGCGCTTCTCCAAAACGTAGCGCAGGCACCCTCGCCTCTACTCGCACGCTACCCTCACCTACACGGACAATCTTCACGTTGCCGGTGCGATGTCTGTCTGGCCATCCGGCTCACTGAAGGATTCGACCAACCGGGCACGGGTAAATTTCGGGTGAGCCACGGGTAGGCGAATGTATGATACACGACAAGTTGTAGGCCGATCACAACGGCGGCGGTTGTATGGCCGGAAGCGCTCGGCCTTGCCGAATGCCGGAAGACGGACCGCGTCTGTTCTCCAAAGAACGGAATTGTCGATTTGCATCAACGGGATCCCCGGGGCGGAAGAAGCGATCTTGTCCACGGTCACGGAACGCGGGACAAGCGTTCGCGCGCTTTGTTCGTATAACGATCGCAACCGAACGGTAATGTTGCTCGTTACCGAAGATCCTTCCCGGGCGAAACAGGCCTTGGAGGATGCTGGGTTTGACTGCACGACCCATCCGGTTGTCGTCGTCGGACTGGAAAACCGCATCGGCGCCATCGACCGGCTCGGTCTGCATTTGCAGGATGCGGGAATCAACGTGCTTCGGTCGTATGCGTCGTATGCCAATCCTCAGGAAGCGTACGCCGTCTTCAAGACGAAAGATGATGCGCGAGCCGTGAAAGTTCTGCAAGCCGGCTTGTCCGCCACTCCCGAATTGCGCCTGCAACACGCCGCCTGATGCCGGCGTCTATTCCCCTATTGTAGTCCGAGCCTGCGGAGGATCATGAAGGCTGTCATTTGGAGGCGTGACGTCTGGATCGTGGGGTCGAACGGGAAGCGGTCTGCCGCGTTTGGCTGCCTCCGAAATGGCGAGAACGTTGCCAATGGATGGCGGAGCGGGCTAGTTCCTCACTGCTTCTCAGCTTGAGTTTTCGCTTAATATTCTCGCGATGAGTGGCCACGGTCTTGATGCTGAGATGCAGGCGTTCGGCAATTTCGTGCGTGGCGTAACCGTCCCCGATCAATTGGAAGACCTCCAACTCACGGTCGCTCAACTGCTGGGCGCGGGAGTTGACCTCGCCTTCCGGCAGATTGCCGCCAAGCCGGTTGACAATGGCATCTTTCACCTTGTCGCTGAGATACACTTGTCCCTGTAACACCTGGCGAATGGCGCGTAGCAGCACCGAAGTGTCTTCCTGCTTCATTACGTAGCCCTTCGCGCCAGCCCGCAGGCTGCGTTCCGCATAAAATGCCTCGTCATGCATCGACAAAACCAACGCCGGCACTCGCGGAAAGCGCACCTTTAGATCTTTGATAAGTTCGACGCCGCTATCACCGCCCAAAGCGAGATCGACGACTGCAATGTTTGGCCGCAGACGCTCTACGGCCGCCAGCGCTGTGTGGGCGTCGCGGACCTGGCCGCAAACGGTCAGGTCCGGTTCGCTGTTGATCTTTTGAGCCAGTCCTTCACAGAGAATCGGGTGGTCATCTACCAAGAGAACCCGTTGTTTGTTCTCGGTGGCACTTGGTTGTTTGGTATGTTCGGCTTTCACTTCAATGTTCTCTCTTTCAGCGGCATGGTGCAACGCATGATGGTCCCCCCCCGTGCCCGCGGCGAAAGTTGCAGTTGGGCGCCGATGGCGCGCGCGCGGTATTTCATGTTTTCCAGACCCATGCCTTCTCCGTCTGCCGCTTCACGGCCAATTCCACAACCATTGTCGATCACGGCCAGCACGAGGTTGTCGCGCTGACGGCGAAGAGAAACCACAATCTCCGTGGCCTTCCCGTGGGTCACGGCGTTATGGATGGCCTCTTGGACGATGCGGTATAGATGGACGGCAGTGCCATGGTCGCGCACGTGCACCGGGCGGGAGGCTTCAAAGCGGCAAGATATGGAAAACATTGCCTGAATGGCGGATGTCAACTCATTCAGAGCGGCCATCAAACCCGTCGTGCCCAGTTTCACAGGATTCAATCCCCGAGCGATCTGCCGGGCTTGAACCGCCGTCGCACGCGACAATTCGGCTATCCGCGCGGCGATTACCGCTTCGGGCGGCAATCTTTTCTCCAACTTGGACTGGAGATCGCTGGCGGTGTAAGCGATCCCGGCCAGTTGCTGACACAAGCCATCATGCAGATCTCGTCCGATTCGTTGCTGCTCGCGCTCCGTAATCTCCAGCAATTGACGTTCCGCACGCCGCCGTCCCATCACTTGACCGATCTGGCTACAAATGTCTTCCAAAAGATGGAGCAAGTCTCTGTCGGGCGGCAGCACGCGCCGGCTGAAAATCGTGATCACCCCTAAGACCTCCCGGTTGAGGCGAATCGGAAACGCAAACACGGCGCGCAGACCGTATTGATCGACGGAGGCCGAACGCTGCAATTCCGGATGCCGGGTGACATCCGCTATCCAAACGGGCTTGTTGCGGGCCCAAACGGTGCCGGGAATGCCTCCACCACAGACAAAAACCCTGTTGCGTGCTGCGGGTTTGGCCGTCCGCAACCGCTGATTCCGCGGATGCCACACCTGGGTGCAGTGTAACACGCGAGCGGATGGATCGACTCTCCACAATTCGCCCCAGTCACAACCGAGATTCTCGCAGATGGCCTGGAAAATTCGTGAGCTGGCTTCGGTCATCGTGGATGATTCGGCCAGCGCGCAGGTGGTCGCATGCTGCGCCCGCAACCGTTGCTCGGCGCGTCGCTTCTCGGTGACGTCCTGTGCCAGCAGTAGAAAAACTCGGCGTCCCTGCATCGATCCCCGCAGCGGAATGGGAGCCGCGTCGATTTCAATGTCGATTGGTTTGCCATCTTTGCGGCGATGGGTGAAGACCCGACCCAGCCGTCCATTGCCGAGGAATTTGGGGGAGGAAAGTCTCGTGCAGAAATCTTTGAACTCCGAGGTGCCCTCCGGCGAGAGATCCGTCACCTTCATACGCAAGAATTCAGCTCTGGAATACCCGTAGCTGCGGACTGCCGCCTCGTTTACCGCTAGGATGCGCAAACCAGATCCGTCACAGACAAACCGCGGATGGGGCACATTCTCAAATAGCAGCCGATGCAATTCCTCTGCCTCGCTCAGAGTCTGCAAAGCCTCGCGTGTGCGAACCAACGCTTCCCGCATCCACTTAAATCCGGCACTGTCATGACGCCGGATTTTCTCACGACCCAGGGGAATCAGGGAAGAAAGCTTCAATCCAAGCGGCAACACATCCTTGGATTGCCTCGCGCCATGTACGGTTACTTCACTCGCCATTGACTTCTCCAAGCCCTTCTTCCCCTCGTCCGATTTTTTCCTGACCTCATTACTCCGTCGTCGCACTTGCTGCGGCGACAGACCAAACGCGCGCCGACAACAAAACGCGTCAACGGCCAAAACCTAGGTTATTTTAAGCGAACGTATCTGATGCTACAAGCTACCCTTCACCAAGCGTAACTATTACCACGATTATCTTGTCTTGCAAGGCTTATTTGTACTGGCATTTGCGGTAGCAACCCTTTTCATTGCTCACCTTGGCGGGGCTGAAAGAAACGGCGCTTCAGAGTAGATTCACGAACTCCGAACATTTCCCCGTAAGTAACGGGTTGTCCATGGGAATCTCTCTTGATACCCTGTGAATATTGGCTGTGGAGGCCGAAAATGCCCAGACTGTTCCTCGGTTTCGATTCAAGCACCCAGAGTCTTTCCGTGATCGTGATCGATCTGGACGCCCGCCAGGTTGTGTACGACCGGTCAGTTAATTTCGACGTCGCCCTCCCGCAATATGGCACCTCTCACGGCGTACTGCGCAGCGACGACCCACTCGTGGTTCACAGCCCGCCGCTGATGTGGGTCGAGGCACTCGATCTGCTCTTCAGCCAGATGAAACGGGATGGGGTACTGCTTGGCGACATCCTTGCCCTTAGTGGTAGTGGTCAGCAACACGGATCGGTCTATCTCAATCAACACGCCGCCGGCGTGCTCGCGCATCTCGACGCGAAGAAGACACTCGTGGAGAACCTTGGCCATTGTCTGGCCCGTTCGACGTCCCCGATTTGGATGGATTCATCCACCCGCGTCGAATGTGCAGAGATTCGCGAAAGTTTGGGAGGGCTGAAATCCACCGCGCAACTCACCGGCTCGGACACGTTTGAACGGTTCACCGGACCGCAGATTCGAAAGTTCTACAAGACGGATCCCGCGGCTTACGCCCAGACGTCGAGCATTGGTTTGGTCAGTTCGTTCATGGCAACGCTGCTGTCCGGCAAGGTCGCTCCGATCGATCACGGCGACGGCGCCGGGATGAACTTGATGGATATTCAAAAGAGAACCTGGCACCCCGCTGCGTTGGAGGCCACAGCGCCGCAACTGTCCGGTAAATTGCCACCGCTGGCTGAGTCTTGGGCAACCTTTGGCACGGTCCCCCCGTACTTTGTCCAGAAATATGGACTGAATCCCTCGGCCCGGACATTGGTCTGGTCAGGTGACAATCCCTGCAGCGTCATCGGTCTGGGCCTGATTGAAGAAGGAGTCGCAGCCATCAGCCTCGGCACCAGCGACACGTATTTTGGTCTCATGAAGCGCTGCCGTACTGACGCGGAGGGAGAAGGACACGTGTTTGTCGCGCCGACGGGCGATTACATGACGTTGATTTGTTTCAAGAACGGCTCGCTCGCCCGCGAGAAGATCCGCGACCGGTACCGATTGGACTGGAACGGCTTCAGCACCGCACTGGCTGCCACACCGCCCGGAAACAACGGCGGGATTCTTCTTCCTTGGCTCGAAGCCGAGATTGTTCCACGCGTCCACCATCCGGGTATCCACCGCTCCAACCTCGATGAACGGGATGCCGCTGCCAATTGCCGAGCCATCGTTGAGGCGCAAATGATCTCCATGCGTCTTCATTCGCAGTGGATGAAAACCCAACCGACTCGCATTTATGCCACCGGGGGGGGGGCGACGAACACGGCAATTCTCCAGGTCATGGCCGATGTCTTCAATTGTCCCGTCTTTCGCATTGAAGTGGCGAAAAGCGCCGCGCTCGGTGCTGGGCTCCGTGCCGTTCACGGCTGGCTTGCGCATCGCGGTGAGAATCCGAATTGGGCGGACATTGTGGCCGGCTTTACCGCCCCAGTTCCGAATAGCGATATCCATCCCCAGCCGGGGGCGGCTCGCGTTTACGACAAACTGATCACAGAATATTCTCGGTTCGAACGCGAGATCCTCAAAAAGTTTGTTTGACGACAAAATGGCGTAAACGGTTGCAACAACCGACGGCCCGAAGTGGTCGGACACGGCGACTCCAGATTCCTCTCCCATGCTTGATTTCAGACTGGTCTCCCACTAGCCTTTGTCCGTGGACCCGATTTATCAAGAATTGGTGGCTTTATTGGAACGCGGTCAACCGCTGGCATTCGCGGTACTGGTGGAAACCAAGGGATCGACGCCACAGAAGTGTGGGGCGAAGGCGGTTTTCCTTCCAGATGGACGAGTGATTGGAACACTCGGTGGTGGTTGTCTGGAAGCGGAAACGCGGCAAAAAGCATTGCGCGCTTTGGAGACCGGCGAGTCGTTCACATTTCGTGCTGTGCTCGACGAGGATTTCGGCTGGGACGATGGGTTGATTTGCGGCGGCGCGGTACAGACGTTCGTCCAACCGAATCCCCAAAGCCGCGAAGTTTGGAAAGCGCTTTTGGCCGAGCCGGAGAGCCGGCGACGCCGGACTTTGGTCACCCTTACCACCGGCGAACATGCTGGGAAACGCGCGCTATTCGATGGCGAACGTCTGGTGGCCTTCGACCAACTGCCCGATGAAATGCTTGCCGATCTTGCGAAAAATTCAGAGCAGGTTCTTGCTGAACCGGAACCAGAACCGTTAACCATCATCCTTCAACCATCCGCCATTTCCGCTTATTTCGAGCCTATTTTGCCCAAGCCGACGCTGATAATTTTCGGTGGTGGCCATGTTGGCGCGGCGGTGGGCAAGCTCGCGACGTGGAGCGGTTTCGAGGTGATTGCGGTCGATGACCGTCCATCGTTTGCAAACAAGGAACGTTTTCCGGATGCGAAACAAATTGTTGTGGACGATCCGGCCAAGATCGCTAAGGAATTGCCCTTGGACGAAAACACGTACCTCTGCATCGTGACGCGCGGCCACCGGCATGATGCGGTGGTGCTGAAGCAAGTGATTCATAGCCAGGCCGCGTACATCGGTATGATCGGCAGCAAACGCAAGGTCCGCACCATCATGGAAGCATTCATCAAGGACGGCGTCGCGACGGCAGAAGATTTTCGGCGCGTGCGTTCACCGATGGGCGTGGCGATTCATTCGGTGACGGTCGGGGAGATCGCGGTCAGTGTGGTGGCCGAATTGATCGCAGTGCGTCGCGGGGAGCAGAATCCAAACTCGCTCTCGGTCACGGGTGGCTTGGCCGACCAGATGGCGCGATGAACGTCGCGATGATTCTCGCCGCCGGCGAATCGCGGCGCATGGGCCGGCCGAAGCAACTTTTGCCCTTTGGCGACAAAACCATGTTGGAATGCGTAATCGATGCGTTTCGCACGCCAAGGGTGGACGAAATCCTGGTCGTGCTCGGCCACAAGGCGGAGGAGATTCTGGCAAAGCTTGAAAGCGGGGTTACGGATGGCCACCGTCGGCGGGCTGAGCCAGCCCGCCCGACAAACGGCACGGTTGGGCGCGGGGCCCTCGCCGCGCCGCAGGTCAAGACCGTGAAAAACCTCCACTACCGACAGGGCATGTTCACATCGGTCCAAACCGGGCTGCGGGCGCTGCCGAAGGAGGCCACACTGGTCATGACTGCGCTGTGTGACCAGCCACGATTGCAGCGCAAGACCGTCGAGGAACTCGTCGGCGAGTTTGAGAAGAAGCAGCACAAAATCCTGATTCCAACACATGAGGGGCGGCAGGGGCATCCGCTGTTGTTCCGCGCCGAGTACGCGAAGGAAATCTTGGCGTTGGATGAATCGCTGACGCTGAAACATTTCCTTGCGGCGCACGCCGGGGACGTCGCCCGGCTGCCGGTGGCGGACGAAGGCGTGTTGATGGATATCGACGAGCGTGCGGACTACGAAAGAGCACGGCGAAAACGCTGATGTTTCGGATTTGTATCCCCACTGTTGCTGCCTCTTCACAGTACGAAGCTCAGTGTTCCTGAGTGAACATCCTGAGCGGAAAGTGACACGGCCCAGAAAGCATAACGAAAAAGCGGCATCAATTTTCATCGGATAATGGCCTTTTCTCAAGAGAGTTGTAGATTCCGGAATCAAGTACCGAAGAAACCGGCACGACGTTTGCCCGCAAGATCCAAAGGCTGACAGGATGCGAAGGAGGTGGGCGGTAATGGAACAAAGAAATGAAACCATCGATTCTCTCGGATTGATGATTCGCTACCAGCGCGAGGAGATTCAAAGGTATCGATGGCTGGAAAGCGAAAAGGCCGGTCGTGACATCGGCTGGGAACGCGCCGAGCGTGAATGGCGACGCCAACATGCCCGTGCGTGGCGCCGATGGTTGCGCACACAAGGTTTGGTGCATCCAATGATTGACTGGGTCTGGTCGCAGCAGAACGAGATCGAAAGCGAGCAGCGTGGCTATGACATTGGCTGGGAGCGTGCCGTTCGCGAATGGAGTCAGAAGCATTACGAAGCCTGGAGGCACCACATGACGGCGGGCAGCGACACGACGGCGACAAACGACGTTCCATCACCGCGCTCTCGACGACGTTGCCTTCGGCCGGAACATCGCTCCCATATCTCGTCGGCACTGAAAGAGTGGTGGAAGACCCGCCGCAAGGCGGAGCACAAGTAACGCTCCGCCCACCTTCTTGGACACGGGGCAGTTGTTGCGTTTCCGTTGCGGTTTGCAGTAGCGAGACCCATCGGGCACTGACTGGCCAAGTTCCTGCACCTTGACGAAGCGAAACGATTTCTGCCATAGTCCGCGTTGCCATGACGGAAAAAAAGCCAGCTCCGCCTCTAATGGAGAAAATCGTTGCTCTCTGCAAACGCCGCGGGTTTGTGTTTCAATCCTCCGAGATTTACGGGGGCATTAACGGCTTTTGGGACTACGGTCCGGCCGGCGCCGAACTGAAACGCAATATCAAAGACGCGTGGTGGAACGATATCGTTCGCAGCCGGACCGACGTGGTGGGTTTGGATGGAACAATCATCACTCATCCGCGCGTTTGGGAAGCCAGCGGTCACGTTGAGTCGTTTACCGATCCGATGGTGGACTGCAAAAAGTGCAAGGGACGGTGGCGCGCAGACCAGTTGCCGGATACGAAATGTCCCGAGGGCGGGCCGCACGAGTTCACCGAGGCGCGGAAGTTCAATTTGATGTTTAAAACCTTTGTTGGCCCGGTCGAAGATGTGGGCGGCGTGGCCTATTTGCGGCCCGAGACCGCCCAGGCCATTTTTGCGGATTTCCTCAACGTGCTCAGTGTGTCGCGACAAAAGATTCCCTTCGGCATTGCGCAGGTCGGCAAGGCCTTTCGCAACGAGATCAACCCACGCAATTTCACCTTTCGTTCACGAGAGTTCGAGCAGATGGAATTGGAGTTCTTCATCAAGCCTGGGACGGATGCGCAGTGGCACGAATACTGGGTGAAGGAGCGAATGAACTGGTACGAGTCCATTGGCCTGCCGGCCAGCAAACTTTCCTGTTACAACTACAAGAAGGAGGAACTGGCTCATTACGCCAGCGCTTGCGTGGACGTGATGTTCGAGTTTCCGTTTGGAGTGCAGGAACTGGAGGGCATCGCGGCGCGTGGCGATTTCGATCTGAGCCAGCATCAGAAGTTTTCCGGCAAATCCATGGAATATTTCGACGACGAGGCCAAGGAAAAATACATTCCGCACGTCGTTGAGCCTTCGGCCGGCGTGGACCGGATCGCGCTGGCGCTCATCTGTTCCGCTTACGACGAAGAAACGATCACAGACGAAAAGGGGCAAAGCGAAACGCGCGTTGTGATGCGGTTCGCCCCGCGAATCGCGCCGGTCAAAGTGGCCGTATTCCCACTCTTGCGAAACAAACCGGTGTTGGTTGAGAAAGCCCGAGAAGTCTTCCGGTTACTCCTGCCACATTTCACCACTGAATGGGACGACCGCGGAAATATCGGCAAGCGGTACCGTTATCAAGACGAACAAGGTACACCATGGTGCGTAACCATCGATTTTGAAACGCTCGGTGAAAAAGGCTCGGACCTGAAGGATACGGTCACGCTGCGCGATCGTGACACCATGAAGCAGGAGCGCGTCAAGATCGAAGAACTCGTTTCACTCGTCGAGCAGAAACTCTGTTGCTGACGCTGAAGTTGGGCTCAGAGTTTGGGTGTGCCTGCACTTTTTCAAAACCACTCTTTGCCCCCAGGGTGGTCAAACGTCGTAGGTAGACACGCTTGCAACGCTTTTGATTATTGGCTTCCAAGACAACTAAGAACTGGACTTTGAAGGCCATTTCTGCTCTATTTGTAGCGGTTTGCGCGGAGGCCCATTGATGACAAGGCAAATTGGATTCTCATTCATGTGCGCACTTCTTGCCTCGGCGCTGTGTACTTTCGCCGGGGAAAATGACTTTCGAGTTACGGCGATAGCCATCCAAGGGAATGACGTTCGTGTGAGCTGGCAATGCAGCGGACCGTCCAATTTCGTGCTGCAGGCGAGTTCCACCGCGACCGGAACCTGGAGCACTGTGGATTCGATCTTCGTCCTTCCTTCTACGCTCACCACGACAAATCTTGTGGATCCTGGCGGGGCTACCAATTCTCCCGCACGTTTCTACAGGGTGCGAATTATCGTGCCGTCATAGGTTGAAATTTAACCTTGCCGCCGTGGAGCCCTTTGGATATTGTTCGCGCCCGATCATTCAAGGGAGCTATATCATGTCTCGACGTTGTGAAATTTGCGGCAAAGGCGACGTGCGCGGAAACACCATCCTGCGGCGCGGTCAGGCCAAGAAGAAGGGCGGTATCGGACAGCACGTGACCGCTGTCACCCCACGTTTGTTCAAACCGAATTTGCAGGTCGTTCATGCCCTCGTGAACGGGGCACATCGGAAGATCAAAGTTTGCACCAATTGCATCAAGAGCGGCCGGGTTACCAAGGCTGCGTAGGATCGAATTGGTTCGTGGGTGATGGACGATGAGTCATCAACCCTCTTCTTTCACGTCTCGCACTTTCAACTGAACGCTTTCAACTCCTTGATACGCATGTAATTCAGCGCTAAAGGCGATATCGAATCGCTTTTGAGGCAGTTTCACTTCACCGTGACCCCACCAGATCGCGTTGGCGGTCGTTTCGCCGTCTGTGACGTTGAACCGTAAGTGATTCTTGCCGACGAGGCGCGGCGGGCCCCGAAGCTGTACTCCTTCAACGGCAAACACTGGCGTCGGATTTCCCGGGCCACACGGTTCAAAGCGGCTGAGTTGTGAAATGAATTGGTCATCAATCTCTTCCAATTTTATCATCGCCTCCACAGTTACAGCGGGCGTTAAGGCGTCCCCGTGAAGTGTCTGGCCGGCGAGTTTGTTTAGCGCCCGGCGAAGTTCAGGGATCTTGTCCCGTCGCACGCTCAGACCAGCGGCCATTTCGTGTCCACCGAATTTCTCAAGATACGACGAGCACTGAGCCAGCGCCTCGACGATGGAGAATCCCGCAATGCTGCGACAAGAACCTCTGCCCCTTTGTCCGATGACGATGGATGGACGGTAGAACTCTTGGGTGATGCGGGAAGCCACAATCCCGATCACGCCGACGTGCCACGATTCGTCCGCCAGCACCAGCACGCGGTCGCCTGCGAACTGCCGGGCCTGCAGAAGTGCGGCTTCGACAATCTTTTCTTCGATGTGCTGTCGCTCGGTGTTGCGTTCGTCCAACATTTCCGCCAATTTTGCAGCGCGATTCGGATCTTCGGTTAGTAATAACTCCAGCGCCGCCATTGCGTCAGCGAGCCGTCCGGCCGCGTTCAGACGCGGACCAATACGAAAGCCGATATGATAGGGATTCACCCTTTCCGAAACATCGGCCACCTCGAGCAGGGCCCGCAAACCCACCTTTCGCGTCTGAGGCAGGCGTTCCAAACCTGCCTTGACGAGAATCCGGTTCTCGCCGGTAAGCGGTACGATGTCGGCCACCGTACCGATGGCGACGAGATCGAGGTGTCTGCGCAGATCGATTCGCTCTGCCAGCCGAGCGTCTCGCTTCAGCAGCGCATGTGCGAATTTGAAAGAAATCCCGACGCTCGCAAGATCGGTGCCTTCTCCAATCTTCGGATTTACTACTGCGACGCATTCTGGCAATTTTGCGGGCGCCTCGTGATGGTCCAATACGATCGCGTCAATCCCCTGTCTTCCGAGATCGGCGATTTCATCACGCGAACTGGTGCCGCAATCGACGGCGATGAGCAGGGCGGGCTTGGCTTCTTTGAGGCAGCGCGCGATGCCATCTCGGCTCAGACCGTAGCCTTCCTCCATTCGATGCGGTAGAAAATTGTGCACGACTGCTCCGGCTTCCAGTAGCACCCGCAATAACAGCGCGCTGGACGTCACTCCATCCACGTCGTAATCGCCATAGATAACAATCCGTTGTTGCTCTCCGATTGCCTCCAATACGCGATCGACAGCCGCGGACATATGGGGAAGCTCAAATGGATCGTGGAGATTTTGCAGGCGGGGATTCAGAAACGCCAAAGCAGATTCGGCGTCGTGATAACCACGATTGAGTAGAACCTGGGCGAGTGAGGGGCGGAGATTAAGCGACCTGGCCAAAGAAGCCGCTAGAGATGGTTCGGGTCTGGCCACAATCCAGCGTTTTGCAGGAAGAATCTGATTCATGGGCCGACGCCTGCAAGACCATGAACCAAAATTGATTCTCTGTCTACGCTTTTGCTGTCTGGGTCTTTTTGGCGAGAGCCTTGGAGGCTCGCGCCGCTTCCGCCCGATGGAACCAGAGCACGATCGGGCTGGCGATGTAGATGGACGAGTAGGTGCCTGTCAAAACGCCGACCATGAAACAGAACGCAAAATCGTTGATCACGCTGCCGCCAAAACCGTATAGCGCCACGGCGCACAAAAAGACTGTACCCGCCGTCAGAATTGTTCGCGAGAGGGTTTCATTGACGCTGCGGTTGATCAGGTCGAAATAATTCAGCCGGCCGCCGGTTAGTTTTCGGGTTTCACGAATGCGGTCGAAGACAACGATGGTGTCATTGATCGAATAACCAATGAGCGTCAGCACGGCAGCCACCACGGGCATGGAAAACGTACGACCCGTCAAGCAGAACCAACCGATGGTCATCAGCACGTCATGAATCAGCGAGACCAGAGCACCAAGACCATAGGAGAATTCGCCAAAACGGAACGCCACATAAATCATGATGGCGATCAGGGACACGGCTACCGCCCACAAAGCCTGCTTGAGCAACTCCTTGCCAATAATCGCGCCGACGTGCTCCTTTCCAATCGGTTTCAGTTGCGCCCCTGGAAAGTCCTTCTGTAAGTCAGTCATGACCTTGTCGGCGGCGCCCTCCGGCAGCTTGATGGACAACACCTCGGAACCGGTGCTCAAGTTGCGCTGATACTGGATATAGGATTCGGAAAAGCCGGACGTGTTGAGCGCGTTGCGAAGTTTATCCTCGTCGATCCGTTGTTTGAAGTTCATGGTCAACGTATCGCCGCCGGCGAAGTCGATTCCGTAAACTCGCCCCTTGCCCACATCTAGTCCGCCACGGTTGACGAACGAGACCATCCCGGCAATGATCAACGCCCAAGAAATGGCAAAAGCGATCTTCCACACGCCGAGAAAGTTGACGTGGGGAATGTGGCGAAAGACGTGCATCATGTCGAACGATTTCATCCAGCCTTTCGCCACCATCCAGTCGAACACCCAGTGCGTGACGAACACAGCCGCGAACATGTTGGCCAGCAAACCGATGGTTAGCGTCACGCCGAAGCCTTTCACAGGTCCGCTGCCGAGCCAGATCAGGATCACCGCGGTCATGATCGTCGTGAAATTGGAGTCGAAAATGACAATGAACGCGCGTTGGTACCCGGCGGCAATCGCAGTTCGTAGCGGCTTGTTGGCAGCCAATTCCTCGCGGACGCGCTCGTAGATCAGCACGTTGGCGTCCACGGCCATGCCGATGGTCAGCACGATACCTGCAATGCCCGGCAGCGTCAGCGTGAAGCCGAACATCGCCAGCACGCCAATCAAGATTACAATATTGAAAATCAGTGCCAGGTCCGCGACCACACCCGCGAGGTGGTAATAAATGACCATGAAAAGCACGACCGCGATGGAACCGATCAACGCCGCTCGCACACCGCTGTGAATCGAATCGAGTCCCAGCGAGGGGTCGACGCTGCGCGTTTCGATGATTTTGACCGGTGCTTCGAGCGGATTTTCCAGAACGTTGGCCAGTTCCTGCGCCTCGGGCAGGCTGAAGTTACCAGTGATTTGAGCGTGTCCGCCGGTAATAGCCTCTCTGATTTCCGGCGCAGAATACAACTCGCCGTCGAGCACGATCGCCAACTGCCGGCCGACATTGGCCGACGTCACCCGCGCAAAAATGGCCGCGCCTTCTTGATCGAAACTTAACGCCACGTAGGGACGACCGAGGTCGTCATACATGACGTAAGCGCGTTGGACATGCCTGCCGGTCAATTCCGGCCGGACTTTCACAAAGTACGTCCGGGTGATTGGACGACCTTCGTGGGTCTCTTCGCGAACCAGCTTCTGATACCCGACCGGTGTGACGAATCGCGGATCGGACAGCGATTCGGAAACCAGCTTCTCGTTATCGGCGTGGACCAGTCGGAACTCCAGATAGGCCGTACGTTCGATGGTCTGGCGCGCCTCGACCTGCTTTTTTTCCTCCAAGCCGGGCAATTGCACCAAGATCCGATTCTCGCCCTCTGGCTGGATGACCGGTTCAGCCACGCCGAAACGATCCACACGCTTGCGGATGATCTCGACTGCTTGGCGAATGGCCTGACCCCGACCCGTGACGTCGATTTTCGACAGATCCATTTGGAGCAGGAACGACGTGCCGCCTTTCAGATCGAGGCCCAGTTTGATCTTTTTGTCAACGGGCCACATCGAATACACCGAGGCACCGAGGATGAAGAGGACGACAGCTAACTTCCAGGGGAATTTGTTGTTCATGGCAGACTACATTATTTCTGTGGGGCTGAAACAGATTCAGCTTCGGTGGATTTTTGGACGACGGAACTGATGGCACTTTTCAAAACTTCCACTTTGACATTGTCAGCGATTTTTACCATCAGGGTTTTCTCTTTCACGTTCGAGACGATTCCATAAATTCCGCCGCCCAGCAGGACCTTGTCACCGGTTTTGATGTTTTTGATCAGGTTCTCTTGTTCCTTGCGCTGCTTCGATTGGGGTCGAATCAGCAGGAAATAGAACATCACTCCCAAAATGGCAAACATGAATACCATGTTCAGAATGCCGGCCCGGGGATCCTGCTCGGTTCCCGGAGGCGGTCCCATGGCAATCAGTTCAAATGGTCTCATTATTTGCACTTTCGTTGTCGCTGCGCCTCTGTGAAACACAGGTTGTAGCCGTATCGTCGCCGGCGCTTCTCAGAAGCGCCGCTACTGCTCGTCTTCTGCCTGATAGCGCGCAACAAATTCCTGTCGAAATCCTTCAAATCCTCCAGCGGCGATCTTTTCCCGCGCCCGCCGCAACGTGCCCAAGTACAGATGCAAGTTGTGCCACGTCATCAGACGCAACCCGAGAATCTCATTGGTGCGGAAGAGATGGCGGATGTACGCACGCGTGAAATTCCGGCATGCATAACAGCCGCATCCTTCTTCCAGCGGTCCCAGGTCTTCACGATACCGGGCGTTCTTGATGGCGTAGGTGCCCCGCGCCGTGAAAATTGTTCCGTTCCGGGCGACGCGTGTCGGGAGCACGCAATCGAACATGTCCACCCCACGCGCGATCATTTCCAGGATTTGCGGCGGCGTTCCTACGCCCATCAGGTACCGCGGTTGGTCCGACGGCAAGAAGGGCACCGCCATTTCCACCTGGCGGATCATTTCTTCAGGCGGTTCCCCGACGCTGACGCCGCCGATGGCGTATCCATCGAATCCCATCGAAACAAGTTCGCGCGCGCCCCGCTCCCGCAAATCGGGATAGACACTTCCCTGCACAATTCCAAAGAGCAGTTGTCTTCCGCTGGTGGCTGGCGGCTGAGAGCTGACAGCTTTTTTACAGCGGGCTGCCCACTGTAATGTCAGCTCCAAGCTACTGCAAGCGTATTCTCGATCACACGGCCAGTGCGGACATTCATCGAAGGCCATGACAATATCGCTGCCCAACGCGGCCTGAGCCGCCATGGCTTCGTTCGGTCCGAGGAACATGGTCGCGCCATCCACATGCGATTGAAACTCGACGCCTTCTTCCGAAATCTTGCGCAACTTGGACAGGGAGAACACTTGATAACCGCCGCTATCTGTCAGGATGGGATGGTCCCAGTTCATGAATTTGTGGAGACCACCAGCCTTGGCGATCAATTCGGTGCCGGGACGAATGACAAGATGATACGTGTTGCCAAGAATGATCTGTGCTCCCAACGTGCACAGTTCTTCTGGTGCCATGCACTTCACAGTGCCCTGCGTACCGACCGGCATAAACACCGGCGTTTCCACTACGCCGTGCGCCGTATGGAGTCGACCGCAACGCGCCGCACTGCCAGAATCAGTCGTGACGATTTCAAAACAGGCAGTCATTTTCTTCCCGCAAAATAGGTGAGATGGGACATTGAGGGCAAGAGAAACGTCCGGGCAACTCATTTTTGCAGGCAACTGTGCGAAAGGGCGCAAGGACCTGTCTTCCAATAGGTATAGTCGGAGCGGAACTCAGACCCATTAGAAAAATCAATATACCTTGCCAGAGAGCTTTTACAGGTTGTTTGCATCACGGATTGTGCTCGCGCTGATTCCGACCGTCGCATGGTCGAGAGCCGGGAATCAGATGGTTGAGGTCCCGACGGTTTGGGCTGCGGTGCGATGCGAACAACCCGTCGGCGAAGCGCCTGTAGCAGCAACCGTCATCACCTGCGATGACATTGTGAAGTATGGGCACCGAAGACTGGCTCAGGTGTTTGCCAACGTACCGGGGTTTAACATGTCCGACGCTGCAATGCCCGCATCTCTGACACGGTTGTAGCCGCGCCTTGGGAGGGAAAGAACTCACTGATCGTCTCCAGGTGGGGATGCCCGTGTATCCCAACCTGAAACTCCTATACTGCTCGGGCTACACGGAAGACGCGATCGTTCATCGGGGCGTATTGGCTCCGGGAATTGCTTTCTGACAGGAGCCTTTTGATCCAAGTATCTTGACAGCGAAGATGCGTGGAGTGATCGAAGCCAGACCCTCTCGTTTCCATCCCACTGAGTTGCAGGCGCTTTGAAGCCAGCCTTTGGCACGCCGAGTGCGGAAAACACGCAAGCTGGGAAAGCCACGTGAATAACCAATTTGCACAGAGCTTCCTCGATCAATCGAGTTTGCTCTTTCCGCCTGAATGGATCAAATCGGCCTTGGTTCTGGCGCTCATCAGTGTGTGGATGGTGATCGTGCTGTTTGCCTACTTGAATTTTTCAACGCGGCGGCCACACTTGAGCCTGTGGATCGTATCTTGGATGTTTTACTCGGTGCATCTGGCTGCTTCGATCGGCTTGGAGGACGCGCCAGGGACGCCTTTTTTACTGATGGCTTCGCGAGGTTGCATTGGCGTTAGCGCGTTGTTTATGTTTTGGGGAAGCTTTCAACTGACCGAGCACAAGCGCGACCTCCGCGAGTTGGGGTTGGGCACGTTGATGATTCTCGTGTGGAGTTACATCGCGGCCTACAAAGTGGGCAACGAAATGTGGATTACGCTGCCCGTGTTTCTGCTGCTTTCGGTGGCGGGGGTCTATACGGGGCTGCTGTACATTCGATCGCGGGCGCGCTCGCGGGGTGCCACGATTCTCGGTATGGGCTTTCTGCTTTGGGGATTACACCTGATCGGCTTCCCTCTGGCGGACGGCTCGCAGGCACTTATGTCCGGAGCCTATTTCACGTCCGCAATCCTATCCCTGTTTATCATTGTCGGCATGGTTTTGGAAGATGGGGCTACCATTTCCGAACGCGATTATCGCGCACTTTTTGATTCGTCGGGCGATGCCATTTTCCTTTTGGATTCGGCGACGCTGAAGATTGTAGGGACCAATTTGGCGGCGCAACAATTGTGTGGATTGAGTTCCGCCGAGTTGTGCGGCCGCCATTTTGTTGAGTTGAGTCCCGACACCTATCTGGGCGATGGGCACGACCATCAAACCATTGTGGCCCGGATCGATGATCCGTCTCGCGAATTCTGCATTGTGCGGTCTGATGGCACCCGTTTTACATGCGAAGGCCGGGCCAATCTGGTTCACTGTCCGCAAGGCCCGGTGTTGCAGGTCAATGTGCACGACATCACGCAGCGCAAAAAGACGGAGCAATCTTTGCGCGATACCGCCCAACAATTGGAGGGCGCGTTATCGGAGCTGCGCGAGACCCAGAAGCAAATCGTTCAGCAGGAGCGCTTGCGGGCCTTGGCTCAGATGGCCAGCGGCGTCGCCCACGACTTCAATAATGTCCTCGCCAAAATTCTTGGTTTCAACGAACTACTCTTGAGTTGGCCGGAAAACCTGAACGACAAGAACCGCGTGAAGAAATACATCCAGATGACCAACACAGCCGCTCAGGAGGCTGTGAGCATCGTCAATCGCCTGCGCGAGTTCTATCGCCACCGCAAGGAAACGGATATTTATCAGCCTGTCGATCTCAATGAAGTCATCCGCCACGCGGTGGAGTTGACCCAGCCGAAATGGAAGGATCTGATGCTGGCGCGGGGCGCAACCATCTGCGTGCCGACCAGCCTCCAGGAAGCCGCCAGAGTCTCCGGCAGTCCCATTGACCTGAGTGAGGTCGTAATGAATCTCATTACGAATTCGGTGGATGCCCTGCCCGAGGGCGGAACCATTTCCATCTGCACGCGAGTGGACAATGATTTTGTGATCATGGAGGTCCGTGATACCGGTAAAGGGATGTCGGAAGAAGTTCGCCAGCGATGTTTCGAGCCGCTGTTTACCACCAAGGGAGAACTCGGAACCGGTCTTGGACTAGCCATCGTGTATGGCATTGTCCAGCGTCACCGCGGCTCGATCCAAGTTGTCAGTGAAGAAGGCAAGGGCACATGTGTCACCGTAAATCTGCCGGTATTGCAGCAGACCGTTGCGTCGGCTCCAACGAACCAGGTTTCACCACGACAATTGCGTATATTGGTAGTCGAAGACGAAGCTCAAGTCCGTGATATTGAGGCCGAATATCTACGGCACCAGGGACACCTAGTGGAAACCGCTGCTGACGGGAAGGAAGGATTGCAGAAATTTCGCTGCGGGAAATTCGATTTGGTCGTTGCGGATCGTGCGATGCCAGAAATGAATGGGGACAAGATGACGGAAACGATCAAGAAATCAGCGCCGACCATCCCCGTGGTGATGGTGACCGGCTTTGCCGATATGCCATTGGATCAGGTGCAGGCGGCGAGTCAACCGGACCTCATCGTACGCAAACCGATCACCCAAGAAGCATTGCACCAAGCCATTGCACAAGCATTCGCTATCCGCGCCGGGACCCTTCCGCCGAGCGCCGGCCAACAGGAGAATGCCAAAACCGGAACGTAACCTGCTGGCAAAAGACCCGGATGCATGGGAACAGAACAATCAATGAGCAAATCCAAAGTTTTTATTGTAGATGACGATGTGACCGCGAGCCGGCTTCTGGCTGTCGGTCTGGAGAAGACCGGTCTGTTTGAGGTAAAGGTGGAAAACGTGGCCACCCGAGCCCTTGGTTCCGCCCGGCAGTTTAGGCCAGACGTGATTTTCATGGACGTATGCATGCCGGGAGCAGACGGTACAGATGTGGCGTTTCAAATCCAAAATGACCCGGTTCTCGGTGCCACGCCCCTGATTTTCCTTACCTCACTGATATCTGGGCAGGAAGCCAACTCCCAAATGGAACGTGGCGGTCGCGAATTCCTGCCGAAACCGGCCACTTTGGCGAAGATAATTGCCTGTATCCAGCGTCATCTGCCGGGACGAACAGAATCGGCCGGTACAGCCACTTCCGCCACCTAAACGGCCTTCGTCCACTCCTTGGCGCTTGCGCGATTCTGGGGCTGGAACCATGCGCAAATCCCAGTTTGTTCAGGAATGTACTCAGGCAGGCTTTCGCCTCTCACTGCGGCGAACAATTCTTATGATCCCGGCAGGTTATTGCGCCGTCTTTCCTGAGGTTTCCGAACAGGTAATGGACGATGGCATTAACACTGCTTTTTGAAAGCGTTCGATGGGTCTGGCTGGTGCGGTTCTGGTGAGAATTGACCGTCCACTGACTGGGACCTTGAGAATGACAATTCAGAATTGAAAATGCATTTGTTCGCCAAGACTTCAATTCGCGGCAAACTGATGGGGATCACCATGCTAACAAGCATGGGCGTGGTTCTGTTGGCCTGCCTCGCCTTTGGGGCATACGAGTTATTCGGCTACCGCCGTCAGATGACGCGCGATCTTTCCACCTTGACAGAAATGCTGCGCACCAAGCAGGAAATGGGTCGCAGCCTCAGCGATCCAGAAGTTCTCACCGAGGTTCAAACGTGGGCACGGCAACAGCCATCCATCATTCTGGTTTGTGTTTATGGAAAAGATCGCCGTCTTTTGGTCAAGTACATCCGCGACGATGGCTCGGCCCTGCGTCCCGTACCGGAGTTGCTGACCGACGATATGGCCCGGATCGAGGACGGTCATTTTGTCCTCTATCAACCGATTCTCCAGCAAGGCAAGAGAGCCGGCACAATCTTCATCGAATCCGATCTGCGTTGGTTGTACGGACGACTCGTTCAAGATATGCGAATCGTATCCATGATCATGCTGTTCTCATGGCTGGTCGCTTTGTTGGCGGCGTCCCGCCTGCAACGCTTGATCTCCAAACCGGTGCTGGAGTTGCTCCATTCGACCCGCGCCATTTCGGAGACCAACGATTATTCGATTCGCGTCGCGAAGACTTCCAACGACGAACTGGGCGTGCTCACGGACGAATTCAACCGCATGCTCGAACGCATCCAGCGGCAGGATGAAGCCTTGCGCGCTGCCAAGGACAAAGCGGAAGCGGCGACACGCGCCAAAAGCGAGTTCTTGGCCAATATGAGCCACGAGATTCGCACCCCGATGAACGGCATCATTGGGATGACCGAGTTGGCGCTGGACACAAAATTGACGACGGAACAGAAGGAGTATTTGAACACCGTCAGACTCTCCGCTGAAACGCTTCTAGATCTCATTAATGACATTCTGGATTTCTCCAAAATTGAGGCGGGCAAGCTCGACTTGGATCCCATTGATTTCAGCCTCCGGGACCATCTTGGAGACACGCTGAAAACGCTGGCGGTCCGCGCCCACCAAAAAGGATTGGAACTGGCCGCGCATATTCTGCCCGATGTGCCCGACGAACTCGTGGGCGACCCGATTCGGTTGCGTCAGATCGTGGTCAATCTGGTCGGCAACGCAATCAAGTTTACAGAACAAGGTGAAGTGGTGGTCCGCGTCGAACTCGCTGACCAAGAGGGCGAGAGAATTCAGTTACACTTTGCTGTACGGGACACCGGCATCGGTATTCCCGAGGACAAACAGCACGTGATCTTTGAGGCATTTTCGCAGGCGGACGGTTCTACCACGCGCAAGTATGGCGGAACCGGCCTCGGCCTATCCATCTCGATGCAACTCGTCAAAATGATGGGCGGTAAGATCTGGGTGGAAAGCCAGCCCGAACAGGGCAGCACATTTCATTTCACCACCTGGTTGTTGCGTTCCAAGGCGCTGGCACCCAAAACGCGACCGCACCTCGCTGATCTGGAGAATTTGCGGGTGCTGGTCGTGGATGATAATGCGACCAATCGACGTATTCTCGAAGAAATTCTGCAGAGTTGGCATATGGAGCCCACCACTACCTGTGACGCCGCAGCGGCCATGGTCGCACTGAAAGAAGCCCAAGCGTCTGGCCGTTCGTTTACCTTGGCGTTGCTGGACTGCATGATGCCGGGTACGGACGGCTTCGGCCTCACGAAACAGATTAAGAGCGATCCATCTCTGGCACAGACCGTTTTGATCATGGTGTCGTCGGCGGGACAGGGAGGCTTCGCCGCACGCTGCCGAGAGATGGGAATGGCCGCCTACCTCTCCAAGCCGCTGAAACAATCGGAATTGTTCGACGCTATCGTGACGGCGCTCAGCAAGAAGCCGCTACGGGTATCTGAGTCGGCTCCCACAAACTCCCGAATCTGGCGGCGCAACCTGCACATTCTACTGGCCGAAGATAATCCTGTGAATCAGCGTCTGGCGGTAAAGCTGTTGGAGAAACAAGGCCACTGCGTCCTGGTCACGACGAATGGCAAGGAGGCTCTGGCTGCTCTGGAAAGCGGTAAATTTGACCTGATCCTGATGGATGTACAAATGCCGGAGATGAACGGTTTCGAAGCTGCCGGCCGAATCCGTGAACTGGAGAAGGCCAGTGGCGGCCATATCCCTATCGTGGCAATGACAGCACACGCTCTCAAAGGTGACCGCGAGCGATGCCTGGCAGCGGGCATGGATGCCTACGTCCCCAAACCGGTCGAGTCCCGACTGCTTTTTGAGGCTATCGAGAGTTTGGTCCCGGCGGAGGCCGCACCTGATTCGGCCACGGGAACACCAACCGAGCAGATAACCGTTGATTCTGAAGTGTTCGACTACGAATCGGCCATGGCCATGATTGATGGTGATGTGGAACTCTTTCAGGAATTGGTGACATTATTCATATCCGAATCTGCCGAGTTGCTCGATCAGATTCATGCAGCGATTGCCCGGGGCGACTCGAAAGCATTGGAACGTGCCGCTCATTCTCTCAAAGGTTCAGTCGGCGCGTTTCGTGCGAAATCCGCCACTCACGCCGCGCAACAGTTGGAGGACCAGGCGAAGCGCGGAAGTTCGCAGGAGGCTGAACCGCTGTGCGCGACGTTAGAGGCGGAAATCGGCCGGTTGAAGCAGGCACTTGCGGAACATCAGAAGGAGGCAGCTTTATGCGAATCTTAATTGCTGAGGACGATGCTGTGTCCCGCCGCATGTTGGAAGCCACCCTTACCAAATGGAATTACGAAGTGGTGGTCACCACCGATGGCCAACAGGCACTCGAGGCGCTGGCAAAACCAGAGGCACCTTCGCTGGCGGTGTTGGATTGGATGATGCCGGGTTTGGACGGGAGCGAAGTCTGCCGTCGGGCCCGGGCCCATCAGGCACTCGACGGGCGGCTCTTGTATATTCTTCTGCTTACGGCCAAGGGCAACAAGGAGGATATTGTTGAAGGGTTGACGGCGGGCGCCGACGATTACATCGTCAAACCATTTGATCGCGCCGAACTGCAGGCTCGTATCAACGTGGGCGAACGGATCCTGCGTTTACAGGCGGAATTGGCTGAGCGCGTGAAGGAACTCGAACTCGCGCTTTCCAAGGTGAAGCAGTTGCAAGGTTTGCTGCCGATCTGCTGCTATTGCAAGAAGATACGGGACGACCAAAACTACTGGCGGCAGGTGGAAGGCTATGTGGCCGAACACTCCGAGGCGCAGTTCACACACGCGATTTGTCCCTCTTGCCGCGAGAAAATTATCGAGCCGCAATTGGAAAAACTGCGACTCGAACAGGAAGCAGTGCCGAAATGAGGTTGCGCAGTACGCTAGTCACGGTTTCGCGCAAAACTCTGCATCAATTCGTCGGGGGAACATGTAGCGGTTCCCACCTTGCCCACGACCACACCGGCCGCATGATTGGAAATCTCCGCCGCTTCCAACGGATCCGCCTCCGCTGCCAGCGCCAGCGTCAAACTCGCGATGACGGTGTCACCCGCGCCAGACACATCGAAAACTTCCTGCGCAACGGTAGGGATGTGATGCGGCTTTTCCTTGGGACGGAAAAGACACATGCCGTGCTCGCCGAGCGTAACCAGCAGATTACTGGGGCTCCACTTCTTCAGCAGTATTTCCCCGACCCGTAGCAGAGGCTGATCTGCCAGTACCTCCTCCGCCGGTTCCGCGTACGGAATGCCGGCGGCCGCAAAGGCCTCAATGCGGTTTGGCGTAACGGCTGTCAAGCCGTGGTATTCGAGCAAACGCCGGGGGTTGGGATCCGCGGCTGTAACCTTCTTGTTCGCGTGGGCGATAGCAAGCATTTTACCGAGAAGTTCCTGCGAGAGCACGCCCTTGGCATAATCTTCGAAGATGATCGCGTTGGCTGTTGGAATCGCGCTGCGCAAATGTTTCAGCAACTCGTCATGTTGAAATGCAGAGATCGAATCCGGTCTTTCTTCGTCAAAACGCACCACCTGCTGGTGGTGCGCAATAATGCGAGTTTTGACCGTCGTCCGCCGCGCGGGATGCTCCAGGATGCCAGCAATATTGACCCCAATGCGTTCCAAGAGACGGCGCAGCGTTTCTCCCGCGGGATCATTGCCGACAGCACTGAGGATATCAACTTTTGCGCCAAGCTCCCGCAGGTTGCGCACCACATTGGCCGCCCCGCCAGGAAACTCCGACTGTTCCGTGACCTCAACGACCGGCACCGGCGCTTCAGGCGAGATGCGCGAGACACGTCCCCAAATGAAACGATCCAACATCACGTCGCCAACCACCACGATGCGCAGTTCCGGAAATCGCCCTAAAATCTCCTTCAATTTTTCGGTCTTCATGCCAGTTGTTCGAGCGTCGCTGCAGCCCACAGGGGGACGAGCAACTCGTGATGCCCAATGATAGAATAGCCGCGTCCACCTTTGTGCGTCGGACGGCGGATTACATTTTCGGTTGGCCGGTACTGATGGATCATGTCGAAATTGACGGTCGTGAATTTGTTCACCGTATTGCCGAGGTTGCGGGCAATCGTGAGCGCTTTGAGAAAAACCTCCGGGAGCACTACGGCCGAGCCGATGTTGAAGACGATGCCGCCTTCCAGTTGCGCGACGATGGCGGCAACCTTCTGAAAGTCGAGGTAGCTCGCTTCGCCCAAAGCGCTGCCGTCGGCTGTCGGATGCTGGTGAATAATGTCGGTGCCGATGGCGATGTGGACTGTCACCGGTACGTTGCTGATGACGCCCTGGTGCAGAAGGCTCAATTCTTTGTTGCGGAATCCACCCCCGGCCATGCCCGGCGCGCCGCCGACAATCATTTCGCCAAGCGCACGCCCCGCGCCGATGCCTTGCTTCATGCCTGCGGCCAACGCTTGGTTCATGAGCCGGCCGGTTTCGTCGATCATGCCGAAACTGCCGTCGTCCAAACCGCGCTGAACGTCTTCGCTCGTCTCGCCCATGTAAGCCAGTTCGAAATCGTGGATCGCGCCTGCGCCGTTGAGCGCCACCGCGCTCACGCCGCCGCGCTTCATGAGGTCGATGAAAATCGGGTTCAACCCGCATTTGATCGTGTGCGCTCCCATCATGACCACCACGGGCTTCTTGTTCCGCACTGCCGCTACGGTGGCATCGACGACCGCACGAAAGTCATTACCGACGAGAATCCGCGGCAAGGAATTCATGAATTGCGCAAAACTGTCACCCTTTTTCCAGACGCGGGCCATCTCGGCGAGATGCACCTTGTTCGGGCGTTCGCGGATCGGATAGGTGCGAATGCGCCGGAAGTCGAGCGGGGGAAATTCCATATTATTGCCGGGAGGCCGAGTCTCCGAAATTCGTTATTGGCCACTGCGGTCCTTGGGGCGGAGCAGGCAGATTGGTCCGATTGCGCGACGAATTCTCGGCGATGCTGAAAAGAACAAGTCGGGCGTTCCCGAACTTCAATTCTGAGTTCAGGAGCAACGGCAGACGGCGCGCGTCGTCGCTGACCCAAATCCACATCCGACCCTTGTTGGAGGAGACGATTCGCAGCGTGGGCGTGGGTTCGATGCGCAATGCGGAGACGTCGCCAAGCGGGTGGACCCAGATTTCCTTCCGCTCATCGGGACGAATGGTGACGACGTAATTCGTGTTGGCGGCATTCACGGTGAATGTCTTCTGAGCATCCAGCATCAACTTCTGCGCGCGGACAAAGTATAGGGATGAAACAACATCTTGCACAGGGTGTTCGAGCGGGAAATGCTTCTGGCGGTCTTTCACGAGATTGGTGGTAATCGCGTCTTGGCGTTCATAATCGTAATGCGTCTCATCACTGACCTTGTGTTTGCCCTCACTGCGGTTCTGTCGATATTGGCGCGTAAACAAGCTGCGGCAATCCAGCCAACTTTCGGCTGTGCTGTCCACCGGGAACAGCCATTCCGCCAGCCCGGTTGTCTTGGCCTTGGCGATCAAGTGATAGCAATCATTACCGTCCACCTTCTCAATACCAGCCACTTCTAATGTGGCGCGTCCAACCACGAACGGACCCCAGAAGATCTGATAGGTCAACTTCTCGCCAACGTGGAAAGGCACCGCCGGCCCAATCCGGGCGAAGGCTGCGCCAGACCACGCCAGAAGCAAACCGAGAATTGTCGCGAGTTTTTTCACCATCCTATGTCGCGGAGTATAGGAACGGGCTACCAAGGATACAACGAAAAAGCCAACGGGCCAGTCCGCGATTGGCGGCAACTTGGGGGTAACGACGGCCGCATGCGCCGTTGGCAGCTTGAATCGTAGCGCTCGGGCCGATAGACTCCGCGCCTTGTGACCACGAGCACCTCCGAACAATCTTCGCGCGCCGGGTTCTGGAGCCTGTGGGTGACGCAATTTCAGGGCGCGTTTAGCGACAACGTTCACAAGATGTTGATCACATTCCTGATTTTGGGACTGCGTCTGCCGACGAACGAGGAAGATTGGCTGATTCTATGGGTGGGAGTGTTGTTCGCGTTGCCCTTCGTCCTTTTCTCGATGAGCGGCGGCTGGCTGGCCAACCGTTACAGCAAACGTCTCGTGACGATCGGCGTGAAAATCCTTGAGATTGCCGTGATGGCCTTGGCGACTGTCGGGCTGGCTTTCACCAATCTCGAACTGCTTTTGGTATGCGTGTTCTTGATGAGTCTGCAAAGCGCGTTGTTTGGACCCTCCAAGTACGGGTTGCTACCGGAGTTGTTGTCCGAGGAAAAATTGTCGTGGGGGAACGGTATCTTGGCGATGGGGACAAACATGGCCATTTTGTTGGGCACGGTCGCTGCGGGATTTCTGGCGGACTATTTTGCCGGCCGGCAATTCTGGTCGGGCGCGATTCTGGTTGGGTTGGCGTGCGTGGGCACCCTCACCAGCTTGGGAATCAATCGCATTCCCGCTGCCGATCCGAGCGCCCGTCTGCGCGTGAATTTCCTCGGTGACCTGTTCGACCAGATTGCATACATGCGCCGGGACCGCGTTCTCACGCTGGCGTTGCTGGGCAACGCCTATTTCTCCTTTCTTGGTTCCCTGCTGATCATCAACGTGACGCTGTACGGCAACAACATCCTCCACCTCTCGTTCCGCGACAACAGCCTGCTGCAAACCGCGATCGCCATCGGCGTTGGCATCGGCGCCGTGGCGGCAGGCTATCTCTCCGGCCGAAAAATCGAGTACGGTCTCGTGCCGCTCGGTTCGGTCGGAATCACGGTGTTCTGCGCGTTACTGGCGCGACCGGGCTTGAGACTTCTGGACGTCTCCTTACTGCTCGCCGCCTTGGGATTCTTCGGCGGATTCTTCGTTGTGCCGATCAGTGCGATTCTCCAGCATCGCCCGGAGTCTGATCGGCTCGGCGGAGTGCTCGGCGCCAATAACCTGCTCTCTTTTGTCGGGGTTATGCTCGGGTTTGCCGTCAACTTCGCCCTTCAAAAAGCCGGGTTGACGCCCAGGACGATTTTTTTCGCCGGCGCGGTGACGACGCTGGCCGGGACCGCGTACGTTCTTTGGCTATTGCCGGATTCGTTGCTGCGGTTGCTGTTGTGGATGTTCACGCATTCGATTTATCGGATCCGAGTCGAAGGCCGCGACAACATTCCCGAGCGCGGTGGCGCGCTGTTTGTTTGCAA